>NZ_JBHLYT010000257.1:11111-27206 GCF_042431665.1 Mesorhizobium kowhaii | reverse complement strand
AGGGAACTCCATGGTCAGATCGACGCCTCTACCCGCTCAAGTCAAATGCCTGTCGCGCCATCTCAGGCCGAGGCGCTCCTCCCGCGGAGCGGGTTCGTGCATGCGGCGCAAAGCAGTCGTGCGCGCCTTCACCTGTGAAAATCTGCTTGGGGTCAGAAGCCGCCTTTTCAGTATCTCTTTGGCTGACTGAATGTCAGGAACGCGCCACTTACCGACCTCAGCAGCTCTAAGCGCGAACGTCTGGTGTGATGCCCGATACAAAAGCACCGCTACGGTGGCGTCAACCGGTTACACAGGGCAGGAAATATCTCCGGCCTTCTGGGAGTGGCGTGTCAGCGTCCCAGAGGCTGCGTGGGCGTGTCGTCGGTTGGCTGTTAGAGCGGCGAGTGGAACGCTCCACGCCCCGCAAGCGGGATAGCGAAATCTCGTGAAGGCAAGGTCAAGCCGCGTTCTCCGTTCTGTATCGGCGACGGGCGGAGACTGGGAGAGATGGATACCATGCACGTGGGTCGTCTGGAAGTTGGCAGGACATGGACGCGGGGCGGCCCGCGTGCAGGCGCTTGGCCGAGCGGTGCAATGACCACGCAGCGCCACCTCGCAGCGATCATGGCTTGCGACGTGGTCGGCTATTCGCGCCTGACGGAGCGCGACGAGCGCGGCACGCTCGAGCGGCTGAAGATCTACCGCAAGGACCTCCTCGAACCGCTGGTCTCCGAGCACCAGGGTCGGATCGTCAAGCTCACCGGCGACGGCATGCTGTGCGAGTTCGGGAGCGTCGTTAACGCGGTGACCTCGGCGATGGCGATCCAGCAGGCCCTGGCAGAACACGAGGCGGAGACGCCCAAGGAAGAGCGGATTCGCTTCCGCATCGGCGTCAATCTCGGCGACGTGGTCTGCGAGGAGGACGGCGACCTCTACGGCGACGGGGTCAACATCGCCGCCCGCCTCGAAAGCATCGCCGATCCCGGCACCGTGGTCGTCTCGGGCACCGCCTACGACCACCTTCAGGGCAAGCTCGACTGCGGCTTCACGCCGCTCGGCGAGCTGCGCCTCAAGAACATCGAGCGGCCTGTGCGCGCCTACCGCGTCGAGACCGACGCCAGCGCCTCGGTGGCTGCACCGCCTCCCCTGCCTGAGAAACCCTCGATCGCGGTTCTGCCTTTCACCAACATGAGCGGCGATCCCGACCAGGAATACTTCGCCGACGGGCTGGTGGAGGACATCATCACGGGATTGAGCCGGGTGAACTCCTTCTTCGTGATCGCCCGCAACTCGTCCTTCACCTACAAGGGCCGGGCGGTGGACCTGCGCCAGGTCGGGCGCGAGCTGGGCGTCCGCTACGTGCTCGAAGGCAGCATCCGCAGAGCAGGATCGCGGGTGCGCATCAGTGGGCAGTTAGTGGACGCGATCAGCGGACACCATGTCTGGGTCGATCGCTTCGAGGGCGACGTGAGCGACATCTTCGACCTGCAGGACAAGGTGACCGAGAGCGTTGTCGGCGCTGTCGAGCCGAGCATCCGGCTGGAGGAGATCAAGCAAGCGCGCATGAAGCCGACCGACTACATCAGCGCCTACGACCTCTACCTTCGCGCGCTGCCGCGCTTCTACAGCATGACGCGCGAAGGCTTTGCCGACGTGCGCCGGCTCACCAACGAGGCGCTCAGCATCGACCCTGGCTTCAACTTGGCGAAGGCACTCGGCGCCTATATCCGCAGCCTATCCGTGAGCCAGTGCTGGCACGAGCCCGACGATATCCGAGTCGCCGGACGCATGGCGCGCGAGGTACTGGCGGAAGCGCGCGACGACCCCACGAGCCTACGCTTCGCCGCGCAGGTGATCGCCTACAGCGCGAAGGACTACGAGATGGCACTGGGCACGATCGAACGATCCCTGCTGCTCAACCCCAATTCGGCGCAGGGCCATACGGGCAGCGGCTGGGTGAACGCACATTCCAGTCGCCCGCTCGTCGCGATCGAGCACTTTCACAGGGCAATGCGGCTGAGCCCGGTCGACCCCGAGAAGGGCATCGCGCTCTCCGGCATCGGGATGAGCTACCTGATGCTCGAGCGCTACGAGGAAGCGCTGGCATGGGGAGAACGCGCGCTGCACGAGATGCCGAACTACGGCTCCTCGCACCGGGTGGTGATCATGGCGCTGGTCAAACTCAACCGGCTGGACGAGGCGCAGGCGGCGGCGCGGCGGCTGATGGAAGCGTTCCCGACCTACACGCTCACACTGCAGAGACAGATCAACCCGTGGCTGGACAAGGTGTTCGCCGAGCGTTACGTCGAGGCGCTGGGCATCTCCGGCGTGCCGGAGTGATCGTCGCGGTTGCAAAGATGCCCTCTCCTGCGCGTCACGTCCGGCCAGGCGACGTCCCTTGATCCCGCGTCGCTTCTGGACGGATAGTTGTCTGGTCGGCTTGTCCGAGGACTGAGCGCGTAGAGCAGCCGTGAACAGCCGGCGAGCTCTCTGTTGGGTTCGCGTCGAACTTCCAGTTTCCACCTGACGAGAACTACCGACGGTCCAGACAAATGTCGCCGTTGGGTCAAAAGCCGACCGTGACTGAATGTAAGATTTGAAAACAATGGATATTAGGCTGAATTCCAGTCTGCATCTTATGGAGCTTTGGCGCCTGCGCTGACCGCACCCTTACAGATCGTGCTGATCGATAGGCGTCACGCGCTGGGCTAGCCTAAGTAGACTTCCTCATGAAATAGAGGCCCGGCAGGTTGTCCGTGAATCCCCATTTTTCATAGAACGGCACCATGTCCTCCAGGCAGTAAAGTTCTCGGTGCTTGACGTTGACGAGCGCCGGGTCGTTCAACACTGTCTCCATCAACAAGGCGCCTAATCCTGTGCCTCGCCAGGCGGCCTTGACGATGATGTCGAAGATCATCGCCTTGTAGACGCCATCTGTGATGGTGCGAGCGAATGCGACGAGATCGTCGCCCTCCGGATCCACGAACGCAAACATCGGCCCACCCATTTGCAAGGCTCTTTCGGTGTCCGACCGGGTTCGGCCCTTTGTCCACCATTCGGTCTGAAAGAGAGCCACCAGCTGGTCGATCTGTGAGGATGTAAGCGACCGTTTGAGGGCGAGCCGGTTTTTGTCTTGAACAAGGTAGGTCATGCTGTTTCCAGTGACATTGGTTATGAATTCCGATCCTGCGTTTCTTTCCGTGAGAAAATCGTCTCGTCAGGCAGCCAAGGCTTTTAGTTGAACAAGGTTGTCCTCTGAGATTGGAATGCCGAAGCGTTCTGCGTTGAGGCGGCTTGCGTAGCGTCGTTGACCTGGCAGCCGATCCTGGCCGGCATCGATCAGTCGTGAGCATAGATGTGAAACGCGCTTGGCAAATCCGGCGTTGCCGCCACGCGTTGGGTCTATGGCCAGAAGCAGCTGACCAGCCTTCGGTGTCTGGGCTCCAATGCAATCGCCAAAGTCGTTTTCGAAGGACAGTTGACCGCCCGTCAACGCGCCGGCCATGAGCTCAACCATGAGCGCAATGGACGACCCCTTGTAGCCGCCGAAGGTGTTAAGCGCTCCGCCCGCCAGAATCGCATGAGGATCGGTGGAGGGTCTTCCGGCACTATCGATCCCAGTCCCTGGCGGCAGCGGGCTGTTCGCAAGCGCATGCAGTCTGACCTCCCCATTGGCCATCACGCTCGTCGCCTGATCGACAACGAGTGGTTCCGCGTCTGCCACAGGCGTTGCGAAGGCAATGGGATTCGTGCCGTAAACCGGGGCGTGGCCGCCGTGCGGCACAACGTTTGCCAAACCGTTGACGAAGGTGAGCGCCAGCAGGCCCTCGCGGGCAAACGGCTCGACATCGGGCCAGAGCGCGCTGAAATGGTGAGAGTTTCGGGTTGCAACGACGGCTATGCCGGTGCTTTCAACCGCGATCTTGATCGCCTCCGCGCCTGCGGCCAGAGCTGGTTGAGCGAAGCCATTCCGCGCATCAATGCGAATGAAGGAGGCGCTTACAGGAATGACGTCAGGCTTTGCCTTGCCGTCAACCCAGCCGGTCTTGAGTGATGCCAGATATCCGGGAATGCGGAATATGCCATGGCTGATGGCGCCGTCTCGCTCGCAGCCTGCGCAGTTTGTGGCCAGGATGTCGGCAGCGATGTTCGATGTTCCGTTGTTGAGAAAGATGTCCCGAAGGAGAGACCGGAGATCGTCGAAGTTGATGCGGACGTCTGCTTGTTCGGTCGTCATCGCGGAGCCTCGAGAAAATTCCGCAGGCAATTTTCGAGAAGGCGTGAAACGTTGTTGTCGTAGCCATTGTGCGAAAGACTGCCGCAAAAGGTGATCGAACCCGCGGCGAACAGACCTCCGCCATTGGCCGCCATCCCGTAAACAATGTTCGAGCGGATGCCGCCATAGGGTCGTGGGTCTCCGTCGAAGACGCCGGGCAGCAGCAGTTCTTCGAATGTCGTTTCGAAAGTTGGCCCATGGCCTTCGGACGCGGCAACAACGCGCACAAAATCCGGCGTCCCAAGATCCGCGGCGGTCTGGTCGATTTCAAATCCGGCAGCGCCACCACCTGACAGACCGAAGTCGCCTATTTTCTCGTCGTTCGGGATGCCATCGAACAAGAATGCCAGGTCGGCTTCGAACGACTCTTTGGTGCGGACATAGTAGGTTCCTTCAAAGGCGCCTTCGGCGGTGAAGCCGACACCAGCGACCTTCTGTGGTGCTATGCCGTTGCGCCGCCACAACCCGCCATATTCGCCGTCAAGCTGATTGTAATATTCCCCAACCTGGCTGGCCCAAACTCTCATGCCGCCCTCCGCGCGGCGAATCTCAATCATGTGGGGCACATCCGGATTGCGACCGATCTTCCAGTAGAAGCCGTTGCCGCCGAGATACATCAGTTTGCCGCCTCCCTCCCTGTAGGAGATGAGTGCTTCAAGAGTCTCACGCGTGTGGTACTCGGGATGCGTTCCCGTCAGGACCACATCATATGCGGACAGGGCGCTGGCCCCGTCACGATCCAGGTCTTCGTCAGTCAAGACATCGAACCCGAAGCCTTTGGCCCTCAGCCAGTCCGTCAGGTGGGAATCCGCAGAGAAATGGCGCATGCCCGAGCCATTTGCGTCGAAGTATGTGAGATATTGCGGGCGCATCGTCATGATCGGCCGCAGCCGCGATGACAGGGTTACGCCCGATCCGTCTGGATGACGATTGTAAGTGGAATAGCCATAGGCACCGACGACATCTGGATTGTGGGGGTAAGCGTTCCACTCCTTGACCCGCGCTTCGAGCACGCCGGCAAAATTGCCGCGAGCGTGGTTCGCGTAGGCCATGTAGGTGAACGTTGGCGCCAGAAACAAGATTCTTTGCCTGGGCAATTCCGGGCTGCGAAGGACATAAAACGGAATGATGTCGGCGCCGATGCCATTGTCGATTGAGAGACCGTAGACGCCTGACGGCATGCCGGCCGGCACCTCAACCGCTATCGTTGTGTCCCACTTGCAGTCGCTCAGATCGTCGGAATGGAAGGTGATCGCGGCATAGTCCTGCGGCGCAACCTTCCAATCCATGTTACGCCCGGTCCAGCTTGACGACCGCACAGCGCGCATCGGCATGTTGATCAATGCAAGGCGCCGCGACCGATCGATGTCGTCCTCGATCCATTCGTCGCCGATGGCAGTCGCGAAGCTCCAACTGGCCAGAACGTCGCCGCAGGCGTCGCTTACAACAGGTGCTTCGATCGAGCCGTTGAAGCAATCCTCGGGATGCCCGACCCAGGTAGCCGCGAAGCAAATATGGTCGACATCGCGAAGCACATTCAAAACATCGTTCGCCGCCACGGCCACCTCTGAATTGTCGCGGCCGCGAATGGCAGAGCTATGGACGGAAATACCTTCCTCGCCGAAGGCGACATCGAGTTCGGTCCATTCGTTCAATCGCAGATCGAGCTTCAGATCGATGATCGTTTGAGGCTGCCGCAACGTCTTCAGAAAGAGAGTTCCGTCGACCAGAACCAGAGCAAAGCCCTTTGAGCCATCAGAATTCTGCAGCGAGAAAATTGTCTGGCTGAAGGCGCCTGAGAGCTTTGGCTGGACGATAAGGCGGACGACCAGGCCCTGAATTTCCGGACGTTCTGGGATGGGTCCGATGGCGCAGGAGCCCAAATGAGCACTTTGCTCAGCTGCCCGATACCGCCGCTCCAATCCAAAATCGACCCTCTCGCTCTTTGGCCCGGGGCCGGCCGGATTCGGATCGCAACAGTCCAGCCTGAAGACGCTTGCCGCGACATCCCGGTTACCCGCCGACGAGATCTTGAACTGGAGAATTTCCCCCGCTTTCGCGCTGAGGGGCGTCACGTAGCCGATTGCCGCTGGCAAAGGATGTTCGGTATTGAGCATGTCGTACCTTGCGAGAGACACCAAGCTCAGTGTTCGGCGAAGACGCGGACAACAGCTTGCAATGATGAGGCGCATGCTCTAAATAACACGCTAGATCGAATATCGTATACGATACTCCGTTTTGTCAACAGGAGTTTTGCTAGCCCAACGCTCACCCCGGTTGGAAACAGGCTACAGCACTGGACATCCAATGAACCCAGCACTATGCCGAATATTGTATACGTTTTGCACTCCAGAAACCGGTGAACCGTTGCCGGTTATGTGGAAGGCAAACACCAATGCTGAAAACATGTTCTGCGACCGCTATCCCTTGCGGACCTGGAGACACCATTGCCCCTGAACCCCGCGGGTCTGCCATCTCTCGGCTCAGCGCCGACGGCCTCTGACCTCATCGCCAAGCACATACGGGAAGCCATCATCACCGGCGAGTTCGATGAGGGAGAGCCCATCCGCCAAGACGACGTCGCGAGACTCTTCGATGTCAGCAAAATACCGGTACGGGAGGCGCTCAAGCGCCTCGAGGCCGAAGGCCTGGTGGAATTCCAGCGCAACCGCGGCGCCGTTGTCAAAAGCGTTTCGGAGCCTGAGATCGCGCAGATATTCGAAGTAAGAGCCATGCTGGAGTCGAGCGCACTGAAATTGTCCGTGCCGCACATGACGGCAAAGACGTTCCGGCGGGCTGAAGAATATTGCGACGCGTTCGCACGCGAGACGAATGTGGCTCGATGGGCCGAGCTCAACTGGCAGTTTCACTCATGCCTGTACGAGGACGCCAACCGAACCTTCCTCATGAACCTCATTCGGTCTGTCAACGATCGGATCGAGCGCTATCTGCGCATCCAGCTCACGCTTTCGGGCGGAACTGGCGTTGACGACAGGGAACATCGCCAGATTCTGGCGGCCTGTCGCGACGGCGATGCCGATCGAGCGGCACAGTTGTTGCATGACCACATTTCCAAGGCATGCGCATCCCTGCTGGCAAATATTCACAAATAGGCACTTTCGGGCGAAAAACTCGCCTCCGCAGCCGAAAAGCCTGCGACGGCTTGCAAGCACAACTTTTGCCCTTGACGCCTATCGTTTATCGTATACGATATTCCATGCAGGGTTCGTTTTTTGTCCGACGGATACTTCACTTGAGGTCAGCGCCCTCCGGTGATGCTGGACGATGTTGCCTGCCCGCTGCTCCACGACGGACTGGCGAGAGATACCGCTTCGGGGAGTGACATGAAGTACGAGAGGTTTTTGAACACTGTCGAGTTGCACACGTGCGGTGAGACGTTCCGGCTTGTAACGCAGGGGCTTCCGAAAATCCCCGGCAAGACCATTGTGGAACGCAGCGCCTGGTTGAAGCAAAACGCGGATCAGTACAGGCGCGCCGTGATGCTCGAGCCGCGTGGCCACAAGGACCTATATGGCGGTTACCTGACTTCGCCTGTCAGCCCAGGAGCAGATTTCGGCGTCATCTTCCTTAACAATATGGGCTACAGCCCACATTGCGGCCACGGTGTCATCGCGCTCGCAACCGCCGCGGTTGAGTTGGGCTGGATCGAGCGGGTGTCACCGGAGACCCGCGTCGGCATCGACGCTCCTTGTGGTTTCATCGAAGCCTTTGTCGAATGGGACGGCGAGAGGGTTGGGTCTGTTCGGTTTGTCAACGTGCCCTCATTCGTCTTCAGGCAGGACGTGACGGTTGTGACGCCGACATTCGGGCAGGTCACCGGCGATATTGCCTACGGCGGCGCGACGTATTTCTACGTCGACGGGCGCCGGCACGATGTCTCTATTCGCGAGGGGGATCTGCAGAAAATCATGCAGCTTGGCTATGAGATCAAGACTGCCGTGAATGCCGAGATGTCCGTTGTTCATCCCGAAATCCCAGAATTCAATGATGTGTACGGCGTCATGGTCTACGGCGCACCTCGTCATCAGGGATCGACGCAGGCAAATTGCTGCGTCTACGCCGATCGGGCGATCGACCGATCTCCGACAGGATCGGGAACAGCCGGCCGAGTTGCGCAATTGTATCTACGTGGGGAGTTATCCGCAGAAGAAACCCTGGTGAACGAGTCGATCATCGGGACAATCTTCAAAGGACGTGTTCTCAGCGAAACAAAGGTCGGAGAATTCGACGCTGTCATCTCCGAAGTGAGCGGGCGAGCCTCCATCTGCGGTTTCGCGAACTGGGTCATCGATGAGTCCGATCCGCTCACCTACGGGTTTCTTGTACAGTAGTATCGTATACGATATTCTAGATACGATATTAAATCCGCGAACTTACAACTCAAAACAAAAGAGAGGAACTGAAATGCGCATTTCTCCATTCATTTTCGCCGCCGCCCTAGCGTCCGGACTCGCAACTGCAGCGCACGCCGACCAGCTGGACGACATCATCTCGGCCGGCAAGCTGCGATGCGCGATCGAACTCGACTTCCCGCCAAACGGGGCGCGCGACAAAGACAACAAGCCGATCGGCTTTGACGTCGACTACTGCTATGATTTGGCGAAGGCGCTTGGCGTGGAAGCCGAGATCGTCGACACGCCCGATCCCGATCGAATTCCCGCAATTCTCTCAGGACGAGCCGATGTCGGCATCGCGGTTGCATCCGACACGCTTGAGCGGGCGAAAACGATCGGCTTCTCGATCCCCTATTTCGTTTTCAAGACCATCGTTCTGGCGCGCGAAGACTCCGGCATCAAAAGCCCTGCTGACATCAAGGGGCACACGGTAGGTGGACCGGCAGGCGCCTATGAGACGCTTGCTCTTGAATCGTCCGTCAAAGGGTTCAATGACGCAAACGGCAAGATGCTGACCTTCCAGTCCCAGTCGGACACGTTCCTGGCGTTAAGCCAGAAGCAGATCGATGCGACCTACACGACATCCACGATCGCGACGGCCATCATCCAGTCGGGCAAGTATCCCGGCCTGAAGATTGTCGGTGACGCTCCCGTCGATGCCGACTATTGCGCCATCCTCGTGCAGCGCCACGAGCAGGGACTGCTCAACTACGTGAACCTGTTCCTGAACCGGCAGGTTCGCTCCGGTCGCTATGCCGAACTCTACAAGAAATGGGTTGGGACAGAAGGCGGCCCAGCTCCTGATCTCACGGTAGCAGGCGTCTATCGGTAGCAGTCCACGACGTCCCGGACGCAGTCGTGTGATTGCGTCCGGGATGCCCGGCGACGACGACATGTCGTTGCTGATCCGAAGAACAGTATCCGTCGCACGAAGGGGTCCTCGCATGGCATACACCTTCCAGTGGCGTCCCGTGCTCCACTCACTGCCAGAGATGCTGTGGGGAGCGTTGGTGACCCTCGAAATCGCCACCCTGGCGATGGCAATTGGCACGGTCTTCGCCGTTCTGATGGCGCTCGCAAAACGATCGGGCGGAAAAACGCTCGCGGCTTTGGCCGACATATGGATCGAGACCGCGCGAAACACCCCTGCCCTGTTTCAAATCTACCTGATCTATTTCGGCCTGGGATCCTTTGGGCTTCGTGTCGACTCCTACTCCGCGCTCCTGCTGGGCATCACCTTCAACAATGCCGGCTATCTCGCGGAAACCTTCCGCGGCGGGTTTTCCGCTGTCCCTGAGACCCAGACACGCGCAGCCCGCTCATTGGGTTTGGGTCAAATTCGGACCATGTGGCACGTCGTCCTGCCGCAAATGCTGCGCGCAGTGTTCCACGCCATGACGAACCAGATGGTCTGGTCGATCCTGATGACATCGCTTGGGGTGGTAGTCGGCCTGACAAGTGACCTGACCGGGGTTACGCAACAATTGAACGTCGTGACATACCGAACATT
Organism: Mesorhizobium kowhaii; assembly: GCF_042431665.1. Taxonomy (NCBI): domain Bacteria; kingdom Pseudomonadati; phylum Pseudomonadota; class Alphaproteobacteria; order Hyphomicrobiales; family Phyllobacteriaceae; genus Mesorhizobium; species Mesorhizobium kowhaii. Next base: position 17,023 of record NZ_JBHLYT010000257.1, on the reverse strand, counting down.
CGAATATTTCTTTGTCGCGGCTTGCCTGTACTATCTAATATCCAAAACATTCACCGTAGGCGCACGACTGCTTGCGTCTCGCCTGTTCCGTTACTGAGGATCCACAAATGTTTTTTGGCGCCTCATTATCATGGAGCGACATTCTCTTTATGTTGAATGGCGCTGTTACCACAATCGCCATCACCCTGGCCTCCGTGGCCATTGGCACTGGCCTTGGCGTTTTGTTCGGCCTTGCCAGGGCCGGTTCACCCTGGTGGGTCAGTTGGCCAATTGGCGGAATTCTGGACATCTTCCGGTCCATTCCGTTGCTCATCCAGCTGGTGCTGTTCAACTCGTTCAACAGCATGTTTCGTCTTCACTGGCCGACCTACCTGGTGGCCTGCCTTTGCCTGGGCATCTATACTGCGGCGTTTTGCACCGAGATCGTCAGAAGTGGGGTGACGGCAGTGCCGACCACGACCAGGCGAGCCGCACGATCCCTTGGTTTGACCTGGCTTCAGGAGGTCGTGGCGATCACCCTGCCCATGGCAACCAGAATCGTGTTTCCGAGTTGGATTGGTCTGGCGCTGGGGGTCATGAAGGACACCGCCCTCGTGCTCTGGATCGGCATCGTCGAGCTCCTGCGAAGCTCGCAGATTGTCACGACCAGAGTGCAGGAGCCGCTCCTGATCCTGTCCATCGCCGGTGTGATCTATTTCCTGATGAGCTTCCCAATCGCGAGGCTCGGAGCCCAGCTTGAGAAGAGATGGCAGATACAATGATAGAGATCGAAAACGTACACAAGCACTTCGGCACTCTGCACGTTCTCAAGGGTGTCAGCCTAAATGTGAACAAGGGCGAAGTTCTATCGATGATTGGCGGATCAGGCTCCGGCAAATCGACCATGCTGATGTGTATCAACGGTCTCGAGGGCATCCAGAAGGGACGCATAAGCGTTGACGGCATAGACGTCCATGCGAAGACCACAGATCTCAATAAGCTCCGCCGCAGGATCGGCATCGTCTTCCAGCAGTGGAACGCTTTCCCACACCTCACCGTCCTGGAAAATGTCATGCTTGCCCCCCGAAAGGTGCTGGGCAAGTCGAAGCAGGAAGCAGAGGCCATCGCCGTCAAGCAGCTTGGCCATGTCGGGCTCAGTGAAAAGCTTACGGCGTTTCCCTCGCGTCTTTCTGGCGGACAGCAGCAGAGAATGGCAATCGCACGCGCGCTTGCCATGTCGCCTGACTACATGTTGTTCGACGAGGTGACCTCCGCTCTCGATCCGCAATTGGTCGGGGAGGTTCTGGACACCCTGCGCATGCTCTCGAAAGAAGGGATGACCATGATCGTGGTGACGCACGAAATGCGCTTCGCACGAGAGGTGTCGGATCGTGTCGCCTTCTTCTGCCAAGGGCAAATTCATGAACTCGGCACGCCCGCGCAGATTTTCGACAGCCCTCAAACACCCGAAACGGCAGACTTCCTGCGCTCGGTATTGTGACAGGACTGCTGGGAGCGCCTCTCGTAAGCGCGTCTCCCTGCAGTGAACCTGAGTTCGATCCTCTCACGCCAGTCCTCGGGAGCCCACCATAAATCAACAACATCAACGCGATGCACAGAGGTTCGCTAGTCATGACTTGGCTAACCGAACTTAACCTAACCGAAAAATACAGCTAAGTAGTTGTGATGTTACGCAACCTGAGGGGCAGGAAACCTGCTCCCTTCGTGTCGTGCCATGTTACAAACCGCTACCGTCGTCGCCGCTGCAAACGACCATGAACTGCGCTGCGAACTCATGGGTCGTTGTAGCAGGGGTTGCGAGCATAGCTTCCACGATCTCGGACATGTCGTGGTAGACACCATCGTCGTCGGAAATCGAAAGGGATCGCAGCCCGGCGAATGGGCGCTGCCACACCATCCGTCGGCGTCAGCCGAACCTGCTCACGTGCTAAGTGTTCGCACCGGTCGGCTTGAGAGCCTCGGGTTGCTATCATAGCCGCAGTTATATTAGTTGTTACTTGACAATATGCCTAAGCTCTGGTTTCCTGATTTGACGGGTATTTAAACGAGTTCATTGCGTTTTTCCGGACGGTGTTCGCATGTCGACCTTGGTTGTCGCGGACCCGCGGGGGGTGTATCTCGCCGGTCTGGAATGGGTTCTGCGGAAGGCTGGGCACGATGTTGTCGCCCAGTGCCGCCGCCCTGTCGACATTGTCCCTCATGTGCAGCGCCATCGGCCTGATATTGTCATCGTCGGCCTGGATATAGCGGACCCGCGGATGGCCGGTCTTTCCTCCCGGCTGAGGGCCTGCGACAGCGCTCTCGGCATCATCTTCATCGTGCAGCCAAACGGCAGGCTCGACATCAAGGAAATACAGGCGCTCGACGGCGATGGCCTGCTTCTGGACGGCATCAGCCACCGCTATCTCATCGAATGCGTGAATGCGGTGGCGGCAGGCAAGAAGTGGATCGACAACAAGATCGTCCAGCAACTGCTGATGCCAGAAACGCAGCACCAGCCGATGTCCAGGCTGACCGGGCGGGAGACTGAAGTCGCCGATCTCGTCTCGCGCGGGTTGCGCAACAAGACCATCGCGCAGCGGCTGCATGTATCCGAAGGCACGGTGAAGATGCACCTGCATCACGTCTATGAGAAGCTGCACCTCGGCAACCGGGCGGAACTGGCCTGGGTGGCGAATGGCAAAGGCGCCGAGCGTCCAGAAGCCGGCCCGCTCTGACCATCGCTTTCCGCTAAAGCGCGTCGCGTCGAAACGGATTCATGCGACGCGCTTTATGTCTTTGTTTCCATGCATGTCGTTGCCTCAAAACCGGGGCCACTTTTGAGCGACATGCATTAGCATCGACATGATGCCGCAAACAGAACGGAAAGGCGCCTGACGGCGTCGGCCTCGATGCCGGCGCGACCGCCCGCGACGCCTGCGCCGGCCTGATCTATCGAAGGATATATATCGTTCGATCAGGTATGGGCATTCACCCCAATACTATCGAAACGCGAATGGACGCGCCCTCTGCCTCGGCGGCACAATGGAGGATTGAGGGCCGCAATTCAGCGCGCCAGCGGATGCACTTGGGTAGGGGCATCCGGCATCTGGGGGGTGAATCCCCTTTTCTTGATGCGTTTTGAACAGGGGAGAATCTCCATGGCATTCGACATCGTAGCTCAAGACATCGTCGTCCACGGTTCGGGCGTGCTGACCTCACCAGAAGGTGGGGTATTTCAGCGGCCCATCACGCGATAGGGGAGCACAGCAATGACCATCAGCTTTATTCTCAACGACGAGGCCGTCAACGACCAGACCACCGGGCTGCAAACCGGCGACAACATCGACGACGCCTTTACGGACACCGATGTTGCGTACTTGAGTTTGCCGGCCACGTTCCGGACCTATCTCGAGTCGACTCTCGGGCTGAATTCCGCGTTCCCGACCAGCATCGGCGTCGCGACCAAGACGAACTCGGTCACTGTCAACGCCACCGCCGGCTCCCAGCTCGTCGGCACTACATTCACCGACATCAACGGTGGCACCCTCAACGGCGATGATAGCGGGCTCAACACCCTCGACGGCAAGGATATCCTGCTCTTCGCCGATGGGAACAACACCGTGATCGGTCGCTATGACAGCGATGGCAACGGCATTGTCAACAATTCAGACGCGATCGCCTTCGTCGTCTTCAAACAGGACGTGATAAACGCCGGCGCGACCAGCGACCAGGTGACCTTCAACATCGTCACTTATGTTCCGATCTTCCATGGCGGCAACCCCAACCCGGATGACGCGGTCGATCTCGGCAACACCCTCAAGCTCGCGGCGAGCGAGACGCTCAACTTCGGCTTTGCCGGAGCGCCCTCCGGCAGCAACCTGTTCATGATGTTCGGCAGTCCGGCCTCCACCCAGATCGTGGTGATCGGGAAGGACCCCTTGAATCAGTCCGAGGGTGGGAACTTCAATACAAAGGACGTGCTCAATATCAGCCAGGCCGGCAGCACCACCTCGTTCGGCGTCAACGGCAACGCGATCAACCCCACTGAGGGGGCGTTCATCACCTACGTCTCGGGCGCGAACACGAACTTCCTCGTGCCCAATCTGGACCAGAACGAGGCCGATGTCGAAGCCAACATCGACTTCCAGAACGTCGTCAGTGCGACCGCGGCGTCCTTCACCGTCAACCAGACCAATCCCGGCAAAGGACCCGTCACCGTCAAGATCACGGCCTTCAGCACCGCCGCGGAACCGGGGGCGGGTTTCGTCGACGGACTTACCAACGATACCCAGGTCAACATCACGTCGGGCTCGGTCGTCAACTTCGTCGTCAGTGGTGAATCAACTCCGGTCGCCACCGTCAACGCCGACGGCACCTTGACAATCACCGGGCTTACCACCGGCGACAAGGTGCAGTGGACGACGAGTGGAACCCACGACCGCGTCCTGATCGAAAACATCAGCAACGCGGATAACGATCCCGGCAACGACAACAACACTTTCGACATCGGCGGCTTCGGCATCGTGACATCCAACTCCGCCTCGGAGTTCGTCGGCCAGCAGATCGTGATCGAAGACGACGGCCCGACGGCGGGCATCGTCCAGGGCGCTCCCAAGGTGGCGCATGACGAGACCGCGGGCATCCAGGCAGATGCCGACGACACCACGGCACCAGCGGTTGTCGCGTTGTTCGCGGGCGTCAGCAATGTCAGCTCCGATCTGAGCCCGACCGGCTACGCGCAGGATGCAAGCGCGGTGGTGAGCTCCACCGGAAGCTCGTTCGGCACCGATCAGGCGGGCGGCACGACGGCATTCTCGCTGGCGGTGTCCGCCGCCGGCGTGGATTCCGGCCTCGACACGACCGCCGGCACCAGCATCTTCCTGTTCAAGGAAGGCGACCTGGTGGTCGGCCGCATCGGCGGGGCCGGCGGGGCGGCGGCGTTCGCCGTCGCGATCAACAGCACGACCGGCGTCGTCAGCGTGGCGCAGTATGCCTCGATCCATCATCCGACCCCTGGAGCCAGCCACGACGAGTCGGTGAACATCACCGACAGCGCCTTGCTGGCGGTGGTGACGGTCACCGACGGTGACGGCGACACAGCGACCAGTTCGACCGGTATCGGCGATGCCGTGCAGTTCCAGGACGACGGCCCGACGGCGGGCATCGTCCAGGGCGCTCCCAAGGTGGCGCATGACGAGACCGCGGGCATCCAGGCCGATGCCGACGACACCACGGCACCAGCGGTTGTCGCCCTGTTCGCGGGCGTCAGCAATGTCAGCTCCGATCTGAGCCCGACCGGCTACGCGCAGGACCCAGGCGCGGTGGTGAGCTCCACCGGAAGCTCGTTCGGCGCCGACCAGGAAGGCGGCACGACGGCATTCTCGCTGGCAGTGTCCGCCGCCGGCGTGGATTCCGGCCTCGACACGACCGCCGGCACCAGCATCTTCCTGTTCAAGGAAGGCGACCTGGTGGTCGGCCGCATCGGCGGGGCCGCTGGGGCGGCGGCATTCGCCGTCGCGATCAACAGCACGACCGGCGTCGTCAGCGTGGCGCAGTATGCCTCGATCCATCATCCGACCCCGGGGGCCAGCCACGACGAGTCGGTGAACATCACCGACAGCGCCTTGCTGGCGGTGGTGACGGTCACCGACGGTGACGGCGACACGGCGACCAGTTCGACCGGTATCGGCGATGCTGTGCAGTTCCAGGACGACGGCCCGACGGCGGGCATCGTCCAGGGCGCTCCCAAGGTGGCGCATGACGAGACCGCGGGCATCCAGGCCGATGCCGACGACACCACGGCACCAGCGGTTGTCGCCCTGTTCGCGGGCGTCAGCAATGTCAGCTCCAATCTGAGCCCGACCGGCTACGCGCAGGACCCAGGCGCGGTGGTGAGCTCCACCGGAAGCTCGTTCGGCGCCGACCAGGAA
>NZ_JBHLYT010000257.1:0-11101 GCF_042431665.1 Mesorhizobium kowhaii | reverse complement strand
TCCGCCGCCGGCGTGGATTCCGGCCTCGACACGACCGCCGGCACCAGCATCTTCCTGTTCAAGGAAGGCGACCTGGTGGTCGGCCGCATCGGCGGGGCCGCTGGCGCGGCGGCGTTCGCCGTCGCCATCAACAGCACGACCGGCGTCGTCAGCGTGGCGCAGTATGCCTCGATCCTTCATCCGACCCCGGGGGCCAGCCACGACGAGTCGGTGAACATCACCGACAGCGCCTTGCTGGCGGTGGTGACGGTCACCGACGGTGACGGCGACACGGCGACCAGTTCGACCGGTATCGGCGATGCCGTGCAGTTCCAGGACGACGGCCCGACGATCACGGTGCCGTTCGACGGTGACCCCACTACCCCAGCGATCGAGCACGAGACTCTGCACAACGTGCTGAACGCAACGGCTACCGGAGCCTTCGGGTACGACATCGGCCGAGACAGTCACAACGCTGCATTCTACACGGGCGGTGGTTCCGACTTTGTCGACACCAACGCAGGCCTCGCCGGTGTCCAGATCAGCTTGACCGGCACGGTCGATAACCCCGGCACCCCCGGCATTACCCAAGCCGTGGCGACACTGACGTCGGAGGACGCCGCCAGTGCAACGTTCACCTTCTCGTTCCACTATGACAAGGACCCGATCACGGCTGGCGTGCAGGATGCTACGGCGGGCGGCACCCTGACCTTCGACAAGGCCGCCGATACCTACAGCTTCACCCTGACGGACCCGATCGACGGGTTCAGCTTCAACGTGCTGCACACCTCCGAACTGTTGCGGAAGGCACCTCCCGGTAACTCCGGACACCCGGAACTCGTGGTGACGGAACTTGACCTCAACAACGGTACGACCGACACCAACGGGTTCTATGTGCAGTTCACAGCGAACACGAATCCTGCCGGCTCTCCTTTCGGCTTCAACGGCACGGGTGACGGCGCACCGGACGGACCGCCTCTCGACACTGCCTATAACAACGGGCAGTTCGTCACCAGTAGCTTCGAGGACTGGGTGTCGGCAACCCAATCCACGAACGGTGTCGCGGGTGACACGATCCAGAAGAACGAACTGCTGACGCTGCGGTTCTTCAACGAGGACATTCTCGGGGACGTGAACCCCGGTGCCCCCGGTGGTGGTACAGAGAAAACCACCCCGACAGACTCCGTGTCCAGCGTCGCCATCAAGTTCGACGGTATCGGGACCTCCGAGGACCTTATCGTGGTCCTCGACCTGATCGATGACAAAGGCACAGCATCCACCGCCGACGACGTCAAAACCACGAGGTCGATCTTCGTCGAGAACCAAGACTTCTTCAAGCTTTCGACCGGTGGTGTGCCGTCCCCGTACAACAGCGAGTTCACGCTCGACAACAACGACGCCCTCCTCATTATCGAGAGCAACGACTACAATCTTGCCGCCGGTGAGAACTTCAAAATTCAGGGGATGCAGATCATGCAGTCCGGCAACGGGCTGTCAGGTTCTGCGATTAACCTGAACGGGATCACCGACAACCCCAACACCATCCCGGTCGAAGGTGCAAGCAGTGGTACGCAAGCCTGGGAGGCGCAGGATAACGATGTCCTCAAGATCGTGGACATCGGCTTCGTGCAGACGACCTCCGGGACGTTGAATGCCAACCTCGACTTCGCGTTCCAGATCGCGGACGCGGACGCCGATACGACGGGGACGCAGCACATACCCGTTGACGTCGTCGCCTAATCACTGAGCTACGGGGAGGTAGCTAAAGTTGCCTCCCCGTAGTCACCACCACCCGTCTGCGCACGAGGCGGATCCTGCATAACGGGATGATTCTGCTGCACCAGAGATATAAATGATGAAAACCAACCAACAGCCCCCTGCCCTGCAAGTGGTGATGAAAGAGGCCAGACGTGCCATCCGGCCGCTTATCTGGTTCAGCGGCGGCATCAACGTGCTGATGCTGACCGGGGCGCTTTACATGCTCCAGGTCTACCACCGGGTGTTGTCCAGCCACAGCCTGGAGACGCTGGTGATGCTATCGCTGATGGCGGCAGGGGCACTCGCCGCAATGGCGGGGCTGGAAGTGGTGCGCGGGCGCCTTCTGGCTAAGGTCGGATCGTGGATGAACGCGCGGTTGGCACCAGTTCTGCTGACCGCATCGGTGGAATATGCCGCCTCGGCGCCCGGGCATGCCAACGCCCGTCCGCTGCGCGACCTGGATCAAGTGCGGAATTTCTTCACCAGCCCGAGCATCTTCCCTATCCTCGACGCGCCTTGGGCACCTCTGTTTTTCGCCGCCATATTCCTCATGCACCCTTGGCTGGGTTGGTTGGCGCTGGTCGGCGGGATCGTACTCTTCGCCCTGGCGGTGCTCAACGAATACCTCACGCGCAAGCCGTTGACCGAGGCCGCAAGCGCACAGTCGCGGGCATACACGCAGGCTGAGGCTGCGATCCGAAACGCCGAGGTCGTGCAGGCGATGGGCATGTTAAAGCCACTGCTGGAGAGCTGGAAGGCGCAGCAGGACGAGGCGAACAAAGGACAAGTCCTTGCCGCCAACCGTGGCGGCGTCATCGCCGCCATCGCGCGTTGTCACCGGCTGGCCCTGCAAATGGCCATACTGGGCCTTGGTGCTTATCTGGTAGTTCGCAACGAGGCCTCAGCCGGCATCATGATCTCCGCCTCGATCCTCATGGGCCGCGCCTTGTCCCCGGTCGAGCAAGCGATCGCCACATGGAAGGCCACGGTCGGAGCGCGTGCCGCTTACCGGCGTCTCACCGCAGTCGCCGGACAGCACCCGGAGGCCACACCGGTTCTGCCACTACCACGACCGAAGGGTCGGTTTGAGGCCGACGACCTCGTGCTTGCGCGACAGGGTGGCGAGCCGATTCTGAAAGGGATCAGCTTCCGGCTCAATCCGGGTGAAGCAATGGCGTTGATCGGCCCGAGCGCGGCCGGCAAGACGAGCCTGGCGCGAATACTGGCCGGTGCCTGGCGTCCATCCGGGGGGCGTGCGTTGCTGGACGGCATGGACGTTGCCCAATGGGCGGCGGAGGACCGTGGTCATCATGTCGGTTACCTGCCGCAGGACATCGAGCTCTTCGCCGGTACCGTCGCCGAAAACATCTGCCGCTTCGCGCAGCTCAACCCGCCGGTCTTCAACAACGTGGTCAAGGCCGCGCAGTTGGCGGGAGTCCACGAACTGATCAAGGGGCTGCCAAAGGGTTACGCCACCGAGATCGGCGAGTCCGGCGCGGTGCTGTCAGGCGGGCAGCGCCAACGCATCGGCTTGGCGCGGGCACTCTACGGCGACCCGCCACTCCTTATCCTGGACGAGCCCAATTCCAACCTCGACCGCGATGGCGAGAACGCATTGATCGCAGCCCTCAGCGCGGTCAAGGTGGCGGGCACGACCATCGTCCTGATCGCGCACCGACCGAACCTCCTGGAGAAGGTCGACAAGGTGCTGGTCCTCAACCGGGGCCAGCAAGACCTCTTCGGCCCGCGCGACTATGTCTTCAACGAACTCGCCAACCGCGCCCGCAAGGTGACCCAGATGCCAATGGCAGCCCAACTGCCAACCCTCGAAGTGGTCAAGGAAGTCAAAGAGGTCAAAGAAGCATGAGCCGTTCCCCGGAATTGAACGTCGTGCCGTTACCCGTCCCGCCGCCACCCTCCCTGCCGGAACCGGTACCCCTGCGTCTCACCGGCGTGACGTGCACCGGGTTCGCGATCATGTTCCTGTTCTTCGGCGTGGCCGGGGGTTGGGCGGCGCTGGCGCCGTTGGACAGTGCCGCGGTGGCACCGGGCGTTATCAAGGTCGCCGGCGACCGCAAGCTCATCCAGCACCTCGAGGGCGGCATCATCGCGGAGTTGAACGCCGCCAACGGCGATATCGTCAAGGCGGGCAAGGTTCTCGTCCGGCTCGACGACACACAGGCAAAGGCGCAGCTTGGCCTGATCCAGAACCGGATCGCCACGCGCGACGCGCTGGCCGCGCGTCTCAGGGCCGAGCGGGACGGCAAGGCCGAGATCGAGTTCGATCCGGCGTTGCTCGCAAACCCGGCCACCGCCGCAAAGGACGCGGTGGCCGCGCAGCGCGACGTGTTCGCGGCGAAGCACCACAACCTGACAGACGAGCGGGAAATCCTCACCCAGCGCCGCCAACAGACCGAGGAAGAGATAACGGGCCTGGAGCAACTTATCGGCACCGAGGACCAGCAGATTGAAGCGATCGAGGGTGAATCCAAAGACCTTGAGGGTCTGCTCAAGAAGGGGCTGACCACCCGCGAGCGGAACCTGTTGCTCAGACGCCAACAGCGCCAGATCGAAGGGGAGCGCGCGACCAACGTGGCGGCAATCGCCCGTGCCAGGAGCGCCATGGCCGAAATCGACATGCAAACCCTGAACCTCAACACAGTGCGGCTGAACGAGGCCGTCGACGAGTTGAGCAAGGTCGAGGCGGAGTTATTTGACCTCGGGCAGCAGGAGCGTTCCGCCAAGGACGTTCTTACCCGTACCAATGTCGTCGCACCAGTTGACGGCATCGTCATGGACCTGAAGGTCCACACGGCGGGCGGTGTCGTGAAACCTGGTGAGACATTGATGACAGTCGTGCCGCTCGGACAACAACTCGTGGTCGAGGCTATGGTCAAACCAGAGGATGTCGAGACGATCGCCCCCGGACAGCCCGCGCGCGTCAGCTTCCCGGCCTTTGCCCGCTACAACCTGCCACCACTCGACGGCGTCGTGGAGATCGTATCGGCTGACCGAATGGTGGAGGAGCGCAGCGGGGCACCGTATTTCGCCGCGACCGTGTTGATCGACAAGAGCGAACTTGCCAAGCTGGAGGGCCGTAAGCTGCTGCCCGGCATGTCGAGCGAGGCGATGATCCGGACGGGTGCTCGCACCGTGCTTTCTTACCTCGCCGAGCCGATCACGCAGAACTTCCGCCGAGCGATGCGGGAAAAATAGCCGCAGGCTGCCCGAAGCGTGTCAGCTGTGGAGATGCTTCAATTCAAACCCGGCGTCATCCTGTGCGTCGGATATGCGCTGTTCGGCGGACTGGAACATATCCGCGAAATCCACCTCTTTTTCAAACACCACGCCGCCGACTTTGATGGTCAAGGCATCCTCGGTTCCTCTTGGTGCGAAATAGACTTGCGCGACACGCGCGCGGATACGCTCGCCAATTTCCTTGGCTTCTGCTTCGGTCGCGCCTGAGAGGAAAACCCCGAACATCGAAGTCCCTATGCGTCCAATCAGGTCCTCCGCGCGCACCGATGATTGTATGGTTGTGGCTATGAGCCGCAAGGCCTCGTCGCCCCATTCAAGACCAAAGCGCAGGTTGATGGACCGTATATGTTCCGAATGAATGACCAGGAAGGCGCCCGAGCGTGGCCCCGGCGCCGATGGCCTTATTGTTCTTCTTTCGACCATCGACGTGAAGACCGGCCCATTCAGGCAGCCTGTTAACCTGTCATAAGTTCCAGACCTGTTGAGTTCCTGCCGGTAGCCGCGGATTTGAAGCTGCTGCCAGCCGATCAGCGCGAAAAGCGGCAGACCAATGATCACGGGCACCAGCACAGCGGTCATCATGCTGCGCCCGAACGGCGTGAGCGCGTCGCTGAACAGAAGCAGGTAGTTGAGGCCCAGGGAAAGACCAAGGCTCACGGCCGTCCCCAGAAAGGTCAGCCATGCGACGCCTCTCCATGCCCGCGCAGAGGCGGTCGCTTCGGTTTGTGCCATTGGCTAATCTCCTGTCAGATCAGCCAGCATAGAGCCGGCGTACAGCATTTTCGGTTTCCGCAAACCATACAATTTGATCAATGGGACCCAATGATTATTCGCGCAACCGGCTTGCCCAGGAAATCTGCGCCGTAAAGGTTAATCAATGGAATGCCAGCGGCCGCTGAACGGTCGCTTACGGACTTATCCATCATTCCAGCACGGCTTCGGCAACCGGACTGTTCCGGTTCTTGAGCCTCGCAGCCTATCGCGGCGGACCGAAAATGCCCATCTCCGCGCCCTGGGCAGTCACTTGCGCCTTGCCATAGATGCTACTCGGCAGCGCGGTGGCCCAGCCGTTGGAGACAAGCCAGGCGCCGACATCCTGCCTGCCCAGCCTGCATGGCGCGGCGATGGCAAAACGCTCGACGTCCGGCGGCACCAAACAGCTCAGCGCGCGTCCCCTTAACCAGGAATTGAAGGCGGCACGTGCGTGCTGCCCGCAAGGCCAGGTGACGTGGTGAAACGAACAGGTTCTGTCGAGGTCGATGCCTTGCACCCCGCTGATGATCACTGTCCGGCCCATGGATTCGAAGATCGCGGACGATGCGGCAACCGGGCGGAAGAGCAGGATCTCCCGCCAATCTTCCGGCATCGGTGCCTTCGGGGGTACGGCCAGACCAAGATCGGTGAGCGGCGGGCGGGGCTCCACCCGTTCGAGCTCCATAGGATCAAGCTGTGGCGGAGCGATGAGGTTCTGAGCAATCTTGCGTGCGGGTTCTCGTCGGTGTGCTTCGACGATGGGCATAGCCAGTCGGGTTGGCTGCGTGCCGCTATTTCGCGAAGGGGCAAGGACCGGCTGGTCGACCGAAAGCAAAACCCCGGCCTGAATGATCAGCAGAACCCCGGCCAGAAGCAGGAGGCTTCCGAGCGCGATGGCCAAGCGGCTGCGGCCCAGCCTACCCATCAGCCAGTCTACCCATCAGATTGACCGGTTCCCAAAGCCGATCAGAAACCCGACGTCGATTTCGCAACCTGTTTGAGAGCACCCTTTTGAATCTGGTAAAACGGCATCGATCGTTCACTGGATCCGTCAGCCCGAAACCGAAACAGGCCCGTCGATCCACGAAACCCGCTTGGATTTTCGAGAACCTTTTTGCTGAAGCCATCGGGCCCGACCGCACTAGCAATCCCTGCTGTCAGGGCAACCATATCATAAGCATAGGCCACATTGACGTCGGCCGGATAATTGTATGTCGTCCTGAAGCGGTCTGCGATCGGTCCGGTCTCGCGCGAATCGAGCGTGGCGATATATGCCCCCTCAAACAGCGGATCCATGGGGTGCTCCAGCCAACGGTTGGTTCCGACGACGGAAATTGCCTTTCCCGGAATGCCCTTTGATTTGAGGGCGGCAAGGATAGGCGATGGGCTGCCATCGCCATTGGCGACGATCACGGCGTCGGGAGCGTCCACGAGCGAGCCCATTTCGTCGACTGCCTTCGCGCCACCGTCGCTGGCCGAATACGGAACGGTGACCGCGAGCGTCGCACCATAGATGCTGAGGCTGTTCGCGACCCGCTTCTCCACGGCGCTGGCGTTTGAGCCTTCCGCGACAAGCAACACGAACTTCTTGCTACCTTTGGCAGCGAGTCCCGCGGCGCCTGCCGCGGCACTGTCGGCTTCACTGAGGAGCACGGCATAAACCCCGGCGCCGCCGGCGAAATTGTCGGCAAGCGCCAGAACCGGTGGCCGCTTCGATCCCGACAGCGTGGCAATATGCTGGGCTGCCGACAGTTCGGTTGGGCCGATGACCACTTTCGACCCCGTCGTTATCGCACTTACCGCCAATTTGCTGGCCTGTGCGCTGTCGCCTTTCGTGTCCTCTACCGTCAGCGTAAGCAATCCATTGCCAATGTCCGTCATCGCCAGCTTGGCGGCATCGAGCATCTTCCTGCCGTTTTCCCCCGCCGTTCCGGAAGCGGACAATGGCAGCAGCATGGTGGTTTTTGTCGAACCGGTGCCCAGCGACTGGGTCGCCTGGGCCGGACCGGCACCAGCGTCGCCTTTCTGCCCGGCAGGCGCGGTAATCGCAGCCGGATCGAGCACTTCTGAAACGCCGCCTTTCGACTGGCAGCCTGACAATGTCATGGCGAGCGCAAACGCGATTGCCCATGTCCGCGGACCGCGGCCCTGTCGGCCAGCTTCCATGATTGCTCCACCCTCTATGCCGCCGAGTATTCTTCCCGGTCTGGTCTCAACTCATGTTACGGCGGAGTTGCTGTGCCGTCTGTAGTGTTTTAGCCGTCGAAAAGCCTGGCTCTGAGCGCCTTGATCTGTCTCGCTTGCCCGGCAGTCCGATAGTCGGCGCATTTCATGTATCGTGGCCCGGGCACGAACACACGGCGCACGCAAACGCCTTTTCCCTGGGCCGGAGCCCCATCCTCTCCTCCCGACGAAAATGCGGCAAAGCCGAATGTCGCCACCGGCAATGGCCCGGTCACTTCAATCCCCTGCTTGGCCAGGATTGCCCGCGCGCGCTGGCAGTAGCGGACCGAAAGTGCCGAGAACCGGCTTTCATTGTGCCCGGCGCGATACTTCATCACGGTGGTACACAGATCGCCCGCGGCCAGCTTGTTGGCCTGGGCCAGATATTTGACCCCAAGCGCGATGTTGGTCGCCGGCGCGCCCAGATCGTCGAGGGAGCCTCGAAAGCCAAGCATTCGCGCCGTCGCCGGCATCACCTGCATCAGGCCGACTTCGCCGTCGGCGCCCTGCAGGTCAGGATCGAAGCCGCTTTCGATCTCCATCACGGCATGCGCCAGCACCGGCTCCAGGCCATAGATCGATGCCTGACAGCTCGCAAACGCCTTGAAAGTCTGCCGGGTCCACTCCGTGGCCGCGTCACAGTGCGTCGGCCGCGTCGAGTCGGACGACTGCTGTTGTTCCACGGAAGGTCGTTCCAGCCAGTTGGCGCGGGCCGGCGTGACAGTTTGACCAAAACCGACCAACGCGATCGCTGTGGCGATCGCTCTCAAAAATGATCCGTCGGCTATCATGATGGCCAACAGGCGTCGGTTCGCTTATCCCCTCAGTGCATGTACTCGACCATGCGATCGTGAAAACACTCGCATTTGTTGAGGGTATCTTCGTCGCGATAGTTCGTTTTCAGGTAGCCGTAAGCCATGCCGCAAGCGACCTTGGCTTCCGATGCCCAGACGAAAACCGGCCGGGACGAGTTGATCCACTCCGAGCTGTTGGCGGCGGCGACCGATTCGTCCATCAGCTTGACCACCTGCTCCTTGAGGTCGACGATGTTGTCGGTCAGCACCAGGTTGGACGTCCCCACGACGCGACAATAGTCGGCCGAAGGGCCTTCGATGATGTCGGCGGCGTAGCCCGTCGACCCGACTGCCAGCAACAGCGTCGCAGCGGAAACCAGCAGTCTTGCAGAACGTTTCATAGTGAGCTCCCCTCGATATCCCTAATTCATGGTTCACTGATACATAGCATGGTTGTGCAACTGCGCACTATGTTGTTGGGCTACCAGTTTGTGGCCCTCGGTGCGTAGATCAACATCGTCAAGCCACGGTTTCGGTATGAGTCGGCAGGTTGTGATCATAAAGTATGGTAATCGCAGAACCGCTAGCAACTCCCGTCAGCGATGCCACTTCGACCATGGTGCCGCCGGCAGCAGTGCCATTGTTGTCAGCCATCACGTGAGCGGCGCCGCTTGAGAAAGTGACGTCGATCGAAGCACCTGCCTGGGCATCCGTAGTCGGCGCGTTGCCTCCAAGGGAGCGGAGCAGATCTGACAGGTCGATAACGTCGTGGCCCGGAGCATAATCCGCGATGACATCGACCATGGCGACCGCTGCAAGTTTGGACGGGTCGATGACAAAGGTATCGTTGCCGCCGCCGCCGGTCATGGCGTTTAGTCCCGAGCCGCCATAGAGCGTGTCATTGCCTGCTCCGCCAATGAGGGTGTCATTGCCGGCGCCACCCCACAGTGCACTCCCGGTGTTGCTGGCGGTCAATGTATCTGCGAAATTCGAGCCGATGGCGTTTTCGAAGTTACTGATGTGGTCGCCCGCTGCCCCCGCTCCGCCCACGAGCTGAGTTAGCAGGTTGATCGTGACCGAGTCCAACGCATTGCTGTAGTCGACTGTATCGCCTGGGCCGGTACCACCGTTGAGCGTGTCGGCTACGGAACTCGCGGCGATGACTTCTGCGGTCGTGTCGGTGCCTGTCTCGGAGCCGATGTGTGATCCGACCAGAGAAACAGACAGATTGTCGGAACTGGTGACGGTGTCGCCATCATGATCGGTGATGCCGAGCGCGAAGTTTAGCGTGGTGTCACTGACGACTACCTGGGAGTTGTAGGTAAGCGACAGCAGGACGACTTTGGTATCGTCGCCGGCGGCGCTCGCAACGTTCGTTACGTCCACCTCGCCGAAATTGAAGAAGGCGCCGGTCGTTGTTCCGCCGGTACCCCAGTGGGCTGCGTCAACAACCAACGGGGTGCCGTCAGCCTGCGTTACGTTCCAGCTTGCTGACGTGGTATGCGCGGCATTCCAGATGGTCACCTGGAAATGTTCGGTCGTGTCGTTCCCGCCCTTTCCGATGCCGATGGTGACCTGGCTCTGGTCGAGAGCAAACTTGAAGGTCAGGGTTTCGTTCGTATCCAGGTTGCCGTTGCCGATACCCATGCCGTTGGCGTTCTTGAACACGTTGTTATGCGTCGGATCGGTGTCTGACGACTTGAAGCCGTCGATAAGAACATCATAGCCGGTGGCTGGAGCCGGATCGTTGGTGAAGCTGGCGGTGCCACCGGTGATTTTGACGAAGTTACCATTACCGTTGGGAATTCCCGATACCACATCGAAAGTGCTGCTCGACTGCAGGCTGTTCGTCACGAGGTGGAAATCGTAAGTGCCTGCCGCCGAAGCAGTCAGCGTGAAGTACTCGTTGGCACCTGACGCGGCCAACGCGCTGCCGAGCGTCGTGTATGCGAACATCTCGGACGAATGCGTGGCGGTGTCATAGTGGGTGTATTCGTAGAACGTGTAGAGGGTCGTTGTTCCGCTCTTCACATCGACCTGGGTCACCGCATCGCCATTGGCATTGTTCCCCTGGCTGGTAAACGCATAGGTCAGCCCGCTCGGTGCGGCTCCCATCGCGATGCCGATTGCCGAAGTGAGGCTTGGCCCATCCGCTCCGAAAGACGGCTGCCAAGTGCCATGAACGTCGGTATTGTTGACGTTCGGCATGATCGCGTCCTGAATGCCGGTGATCGTCGGGGTGTCGTCGTCGACGTCGATCGACAGCGAGCCGGTCGCCGTGTCGCCGTCATGGTCGGTGGCCACATAGTTGACGGTGAACTGCAGATTGTTCTCGT
>NZ_JBHLYT010000256.1:8502-14121 GCF_042431665.1 Mesorhizobium kowhaii | reverse complement strand
GGGAATCGCCACACGATACGACCGAGACCCGCTCAACTTTCTCGCAGCAATCAAACTCGCTTCAGTTCGCATCTGGTTGCGGCATTATGAGTCTGCGGCCTAGCGCAAAATTGCCTGAAACTGCATTGTCAGGAGAGGGTTCTGGGGGATGCGGATCATGCTCATACCGGGGGTGCCGTCATGCGCTCCTGTGTGGTTGGCCGCGACGGCGTGGCCGGAAGAAAGCCGCGCCAACATGCAGGGGATGAGAAAATCCAACAGCCCCATATCGGTAAGAATTGCACGTTGATTTTTTTGGACATTGCTCCAACGTGGGGGTAGTTCGATTCCGGCCTGGAGTGCGGCTAATGGTCGACCAGGAGGCCGCTGTCATCGCCAAAGAACTCGTTCGATTGCCGCTCCAAACCGCCGAGCTTGGCGATAAGATCTCCATCAAGGCAACCGTCGCGGCAGATCGCAACCGCGGTCCGGACCTGAGCGGAACGGACTGTGAGCTTACCGAACGCATCGTCTTGGAGACCCATGTTTCTCGCCGCGTTCGTTATTTTCGATCTACATGAATGACGCCCCCGGTGTCCCTTCATAGGTTTTCGCCACCTGTCGTGATAAATATCAGCACCCCAGGTATTCGCTACGAGTGCAGCAGCGTCGAAGATGCAGCCGATCAGCTGCTCCAGTGGACTAAGCACGGTCCCAGATGGAACGAGGCCGTACGCGTCTGTTTGTCCGCCTTGGCCGGAGAACTGACGCCTGACGATGCCCGCATCGCCTTCAAGGCAGCCGCCAGAGAGGAAGGCCTGCTTGTCTAGCAATCTCTATCATGGATCGAGCGGAGGCCCGGAGAGCGCCCGAGAAATTCGAGGCCGGCGCCGGTCCGATCTGAAACCGTTCTCGGCAAAGGGAAGGTCGGCACGCGCCATGACGGCACGTCATTACCCGTAACCCATTCGATCACTGGCACGTCCGCGCGAAGCCGATCTGCACGAGCCGGCACGCCGCACCAGATTGGTGCAGTGCACATACCACTGTCACACATCAGCCCCAATGTGCTGTCGCGGGCGGGAAACCATCTTCAAGCGGAGGTTCAAGAAATGTCCAAACCCACTGACAAGTCCAGCGCAACCGAAGCCACCGAATTTGCGGCATTCAATCCCGACAAGGCTACCGATCAACTTCGCGCCGTCGCTGACAAGGGCATGGAGCAAACGAACGAGGTGCTTCAAAAATTCAAAGGCGCTGAAGAGACCCAGAAGGCGCTCGAGTCGAGCGCCGAAACCGCGAAGTCGGCCGGCAACGAGTTGTCGCTGAAGATGATCGCGGCATTGCGCGCGAACGCCGAAGCTGACTTCTCGCACCTTGAGGCTCTGGTCCGTGTGAAGTCGCTGTCCGAAGTTTTTGAGTTGCAAAGGATCTTTCTGCGCAAGCGCGTTGAAATGGGTGTCGAGCAAGTCAAGGACATCCAGGCGCTCACCGCCAGGGCGGCGGCCGACGTTTCCAAGCCGGTCAAGGACGCCTTCGCGAAGGCCCTGAAGGGCCTCGAGGCCGCCTAGTTTTCTAGATGATCCAATCAATGCGGGAGCACTCCTCGATTTCAGGCTACCCGTCATTTGCCGGTCAGGGGCCTGTCGTGCAACGCGGGTTTCTGGCCGGAGCCCGATTTGGAATGGTGGTCCATCATGGTCGACCACTCCCCCCGCAACCGGGACTTGCCAAACAGTCGCTCGCCTGGACCGGCAACGTCCAGCGCCGGAACTCGACCGCGCGATGTGCTCATCTGCCGGCGGGACACCGAAACAGTCGCGACGGTCATCAAGCGCCCGAGGTCCGCTCGTGGCCGGATCGGGTGGCAAGGCCGCGGCCTCGTCGACCGTGACCCACATCGACGACCTGGTCGGCACACCAGCTCCTTGTCGAGGCGGCGCCGAACGGCCGTCCCAGAGCGTAGACCAGGGACAAGGTGGATCTTGTCTGTGCCCAAGAGAGTCCGAGCCCTGTTTCTTCTTCGGCCAAGTGGTCAAAGGCCTTGCGATTTGGCGATTTTGCTGCGTTATCTCCTGGCGCAATGTAAACCGGCCTGGCTTTTTGGCCAGGCCATTCTGCAGTTGTTATGAAGGAATAAGAAGATGGCGACTGGAACCGTGAAGTGGTTCAACAGCACCAAGGGCTTCGGCTTCATCCAGCCCGATGGCGGCGGTCAGGACGTGTTCGTCCACATTTCGGCTGTCGAGCGTGCCGGTCTTTCGACCCTCGTCGATGGTCAGAAGATCAAATATGAAATCGAGCAGGACCGCCGCACCGGCAAGTCTTCAGCTGGCAGTCTGAGCAAGGCAGGCTGACTGTCTTGCGCGCCGGGCAAACGTGACGGAGCCAGAGGCCAAGGCAGCTTTTTCTCAGCCTTCACGAATTACAGGCCAAGCCAGACAATTTGCAAGGAAAGGCGGGGTGTTTCCCGCCTTTCTCAAAATACCGGCCGGAAGGTGCGTCTGAAGCCGCCGTTCGCCACCTGCCTCATCCAAAGCCTGGTGGTTTATCCCACACGCCGACAAGCTGATGCCCGTGGTGAGAATACCGGCGAAAAGTTCGGAGAGGCGGCCCGCAGCTATCTGGCCCCGCGCCACCGAGACTCGCACAGCGCCTACAGGCTGACACTCACACCGTCGGCCGTCGCCAGCAGTCTGCTGCCGACGGCTCCTTGTCATTGATTCCACATAGGCGCGCAGCAGCTCGTTTGGGTCAGCGGCCCCCGGCCGCAGCACTATCCTCGATGGCGGCTGGCACCTTTTGTGGCGCCGCTCCAGCCGGCGGATCGTCCTCGGTCCTCAAGTCCAACTGCCCCCAGATCGACGTCTTCCGTGGGCCGGATTTCGGCTTCCGTGAGGGTTTGACCTCGATGATGAACGGTTTTGTCTGCTTGCGCATTGATCCTCCAGCCGATTCGCGGCGCAACGATACTTCGCTTATCGGCAAAGGCAACTGTGCCGGGCATTGGGAAGTGCTCAGGAGACATACCCAGCAAGGTCCGGTGGCTCAGGTGCCGCGACCCTATTGCCCGGTGTGTATATCCGCGAATGCGGAGCGCCCGGCGAGAGCCGCCAATCACATTGCCATTCCTTTTGGAGGACATTGACTTTTTTATTCACAAGGCCGCTTCGTGGTAAAAAAGATCTCCCTCGATATAAACAACGCGCTCTGCCGTCACTTTGCGGCGCGGCGCCAATGCCAACGACATGCCTATGTGATTTTCGTCCCGCCAATCCCTGTGAATGTCATTCGGGCTTGGCGACGCAAGGATCCGGGCGGTGTTGTCAATCGGATGGCACCAAGTTTTCGCGAGCGCCGGCTGCGCAAGCAGTAGCGACAACGCCGCAAGCACAAGTTGGCGATGGAGCCTGAGCATCGTGCCGGGCCATCGCCCGATATTGAAAGGCGACAGTTGCCTTCTTCTAAGCTCGTGCCTTTCGCTTGTCAGGCGCCTTCGCAGCAACCTTGCGGCCGAGACCGCTCGCTTTCGCCAATTGCGATCGCGAGGCCGAAGAGTTCGGGGCGACCATCGGATAGTCGGCGGGCAGGCCCCATTTGGATCGGTATTCGTCCGGTGTCAGCCCATAATGGACGTTTAGATGGCGCTTCAGCGATTTGAACTTCTTCCCGTCTTCCAGGCAAATGATGTGGTCCGGGAACACCGACCGCTTCGGGTTGACTGCGGGAGCCTGCGCCGGCTTCTCGGGTTCGGCGGGCTGTCCGAGTTTCGACAGCGATTGATTCACGCTGTGAATAAGATCCGGCAGAGAGGAAATCGGCGGCGCGTTCTTGCTGACGTAAGCGGAAACAATGTCAGTTGTTTCAGCCCGAGCATGTTAGTCATGTCCTCAGCCAAAGCAGGTTCTCCTTTCGAAACATTCATCTTTCTAACTTCCAAACACAATCAACGGGAGAATAGCATGTTCATCCGTAACTCAACGCGTCAGCGGTGACTGCAGGATTCCACATAGTGGATTTGCCGACGGGACTTTCGGAACACCGGCAAGCGTCGCTGCATTTCCCCAGGGTAATCTACCAATCAGGTGATTCGCGCGGCTCGCCGTTCGGCCAATACGGTCCGAAACGTCTCCGGATCCAACGGAAGCAACATCTCCACTTCACTAGAGTAATATCAGCGCCAGCGGTTAGCTACACGCGACAGCGAAGCTGGTGTTCCATCGTGCGGACCAGCATTACAATTGGCGCCCATCAAGACGGGGCCTGTCTGATGGCGTCCCGCCATGTCGGCGCTACCCAGCCGCTCGCCGATTGCGGGGACTGCTACGGCCGAGCCGGTCCCTGAATATGATTGATCGACGCGGTTGGCGGCGAACCCATCGGGCCGCACCCGCTGTCGCGGTTCGGATCGCGGCGGCAATAGCTTACATGAAACAAAAGGGCCGCCCGAAGGCGGCAAGATCGGGAGTGCCCGAATCTGCAATGGGATTGACGATCCAGGACGGGCCAAGCTTACCCCACGTCAGCGCAATTGCAATCGGTGCGTCGCCAGCCTTCCTGTTTACGGAATATTAGGCCTGTTTTCGCATCATCGATCCGGGCGGCTGAGTAGTGCGTTCCGCCCGCACCCCATTTCAGTCATGGGGCTGCCAAGCCGCCGGGGCGGTTTACTGCTTCGCAGAAGCGCCGTTTTTCGACCGATCTGTGACGCCAAGACCTTTCAGTGATCTCAGTGATCTCGGTCTCGAGCTGACCGGCAGCTACGGGCTCGCCGAACGATGGCCACTGCTGGGCGCTGCGGTCGCCTCGGCGGCAATAGGACAGCCGGCCAAATCATCATACCGGCTGTCTGCAATCGCCTCACGAGCGTCTTGACTCTCCTATGCCAGGAGCCTATCCCCCGCGGTGTTAGCACTCGCCATTGATGAGTGCTAACTAATGTCCGGAACCGCCGGGCGTACTGGTTTGTCCGGCTTCGCCGGATAGAGGGACAGTTCTCACCGTTCTCATCGAGGAAGAAAAAATGGCAAAGTCGAAGTTCCGCCCGCTTCATGACCGCGTGGTCGTTCGCCGGGTCGAATCCGAATCCAAGACCGCCGGCGGGATCATCATCCCCGACACGGCAAAGGAAAAGCCGCAGGAAGGCGAGATCATCGCTGTCGGCTCCGGCGCTCGTGACGAAGCCGGCAAACTGGTTCCGCTGGACGTCAAGGCTGGCGACCGCATCCTGTTCGGCAAGTGGTCGGGCACTGAAGTCAAGCTCAATGGCGAAGACCTTCTGATCATGAAGGAATCCGACATCATGGGCATCATCGGCTGAATATCGGCCTCTCTTTCACCTGAATCTTCATCTTCGGGCTCTCTGCGAGCCCCTGCCAGGAGCTAAACATGGCTGCCAAGGACGTAAAATTCTCCCGTGATGCCCGCGAGCGCATGCTGCGCGGCGTCAACATCCTCGCCGACGCGGTGAAGGTCACGCTCGGCCCCAAGGGCCGCAACGTCGTCATCGACAAGTCGTTCGGCGCCCCGCGCATCACCAAGGACGGCGTCACCGTCGCCAAGGAAATCGAGCTCGAGGACAAGTTCGAAAACATGGGCGCGCAGATGGTCCGCGAAGTTGCTTCGAAGACCAACGACATT
>NZ_JBHLYT010000256.1:0-8492 GCF_042431665.1 Mesorhizobium kowhaii | reverse complement strand
GGCACCACGACCGCGACCGTTCTGGCGCAGTCGATCGTCCAGGAAGGCCACAAGGCGGTTGCCGCCGGCATGAACCCGATGGACCTGAAGCGCGGCATCGATCTCGCCGTCACCGAAGTCGTCGCCCACCTCACCAAGAACGCCAAGAAGATCAAGACCTCCGAGGAAGTTGCCCAGGTCGGCACCATCGCCGGCAATGGCGACGAGTCGGTCGGCAAGATGATCGCCGAAGCGATGCAGAAGGTCGGCAACGAGGGCGTCATCACCGTCGAGGAAGCTAAGACCGCCGAGACCGAACTCGAAGTCGTCGAAGGCATGCAGTTCGACCGCGGCTATCTCTCGCCCTACTTCGTCACCAACGCCGAAAAGATGGTTGCGGATCTGGAAGACGCCTACATCCTGCTGCACGAGAAGAAGCTGTCCAACCTTCAGGCCATGCTGCCGGTTCTCGAAGCCGTCGTGCAGACCTCGAAGCCGCTGGTCATCATTTCGGAAGACGTCGAAGGCGAGGCCCTGGCCACGCTGGTCGTCAACAAGCTGCGTGGCGGCCTGAAGATCGCCGCCGTCAAGGCGCCGGGCTTCGGTGATCGCCGCAAGGCCATGCTGGAAGACATCGCCATCCTCACCGGTGGCCAGGTCATTTCGGAAGACCTCGGCATCAAGCTCGAGAACGTCGGCCTCAACATGCTCGGCCGCGCCAAGAAGGTGTCGATCTCCAAGGAGAACACCACCATCGTCGACGGCGCCGGCAAGAAGGCCGAGATCCAGGGCCGTGTCGCCCAGATCAAGCAGCAGATCGAAGAGACCACCTCGGACTACGACAAGGAAAAGCTGCAGGAGCGTCTCGCGAAGCTCGCGGGCGGCGTTGCGGTGATCCGCGTCGGCGGCGCGACGGAAGTCGAAGTCAAGGAAAAGAAGGACCGCGTCGATGACGCCCTCAACGCGACCCGCGCGGCCGTGGAAGAAGGCATCGTTGCTGGCGGCGGCGTCGCCCTGCTGCGCGCTTCGCTGAGCATCAAGGCGGTCGGCGCCAACTCCGACCAGACCGCTGGCATCGCCATCGTGCGCCGTGCGCTGCAGGCTCCGGCCCGCCAGATCGCGGCCAACGCCGGAGCTGAAGCCTCGATCGTTGCCGGCAAGATCCTCGAGAACAAGGACGCGACCTTCGGCTACAACGCCCAGACCGGCGAATACGGCGACATGATCGCCATGGGTATCGTCGATCCGATGAAGGTCGTGCGCACCGCTCTCCAGGACGCGGCCTCGGTCGCCGGCCTGCTCGTCACCACCGAAGCCATGATCGCGGAGGCTCCGAAGAAGGAGTCGGCTGGCGGCGGCATGCCTGGCGGCATGGGCGGCGGCGGCATGGGCGGCATGGGTGGCATGGGTGGCATGGACTTCTAATTGACGAATGTTCCCGAAAAGTTGCAGACTTTTCGGATAAGATCATTCGCAATGAGAACTCCATAAAGCACGCCATCAACTGACAATGCTCAACCCGCAAGCGGGTTTGAGGGGCAGCCTGGATTTCTAATCGAACCCATTCAGCCTTCAGATACGAAAAAGGGCGGCAGCGATGCCGCCCTTTTTCGTTCTGCAAGGCCCATGCCGCGCGATGCTTGCGTCGAGCGCCCCTGTCAGCCAGCGCCAGCTGGCACCGAAGCGTGACGAAATGCGCCGAACACGCCGTGAATGACGAAACCGAGAGCGGATTTCCTTCATGCAGGATTTCTGCCCACGCGACCGCGCTCCAAGGCGCCTCAACTGATCGAACCAGGCCTTGTCCGTAACACCGACGAAGAGACGGGCCATGGCCTAACCTCTCAGCTCCGCCCTGTTCTGAAGCGCCGACCCCTGGCACTCCACATGGCCAGCTCCGCAGTCTGCGAACCAACCACTGCGGAGCACAATTCCATGTCGTCGCCCTCGCCCCGCTCCGTTCACTTCGACGTCCCTACGCATCCCACTTCTGTCATTTCGCGAGCGCCCGCTCGAGATCTGATAGCAGCTTTTCGCGCCGGCCCTTGGAAAGTTTGGCCAAGTTGTCGACCTTCCAGCGCACTGCCGGCAGTTCCGCGGCTCCGGGCACACCAAACAAGCTCCAGTCAGGTTCGCCGGCCTTGAAGGATAGGAGAAGACGCCGGTGCTCGGCAGGCATCTTGCCAACGACCTCGGCGATTAGAGCTTCACGAGCATCGTACAACGCTTCCAGGGTCACGGGCTCTTCCGTCATGCCAGCAAATCCAGCGTCAAACTCCCGGCGCAGGTCTTTGCGCGTCGGCGCCAAAACCTCCGCCAGCGGCCTGTTGTGGCTCAGCATGTACACAATGAAGGCGCGCCGCAGCTCATCGGACACGCCCTCATTCGCGAGCAGATCCCTGACGTCAAACAGATCTCGCGGATGCTGCCGATCCAAGGCCGCGACTATCTTGCCGGCATAGAGGTCCGGGAAGGACACAACAGGCACCTCGGCATAGCCGAAGAGCTCTTCAACTCGGTCGCAAACCGCCCGCGTTTCGGGCGCGTAAACGCAGCCACGAATGACAGGCGTCACCTCGATCTTGATCTGTACACTGTCGGAGGCAATCAGCACCTTTGTGGCAGCGCCATCACTGTGCAGCGGCACTACCTGGGTGCGGCTACGCGGCACATTCTTCCCTATTCGACCAGCAATGCGTCGTATCGCAGCGTCGATATTGGCGAGGGAAGTCGCGCGATCCTCGACCGGCAGATAGGCCAGATCGATATCGACCGACAGGCGCGGAAGGTTTCTGACGAAGAGATTAATGGCCGTGCCACCCTTCAATGCAAAGACAGCCTCCTCAGCAACGAGTGGCAGGACCCGAACGAGGAGGCTGACTTGCGCGCGGTAAGCCTCAGACGCCGGCATCGAGTGTCTCCGGCACAGTGATCTGATACTTGCTGTCCAGCCGACCCCCGACCACGATCTGGCGCTTGCCACGACCAAGGTCGATACGTTTGAGATCGAGCCGGCCGAACCACGGATGGGCGTGCCGCTCGGCGAACCAGAGAAACAGTCTCTTCACCTTCACGGAGCCGCATGCTTCCAGCACTGCCTGAACCCGCTTCGGGCTCAGAGTGCGAACCGACTCCATTAGAACGTCCGCTTGATGGAAGGTCTCCCGGAATGGGAGAAGGTCAAGAAGCTCGCAAAGTGCTCGCTCCGGCGCGGAGACATCGAGCTCCCATCCCCAATGTCCCCATACAATGCGCGTCCTTCCAGGTGCGTCGGCATCGAAGAGCTTGTCTGCCTTGTGTTCGACGAACTGAGCGTCGGTCTGTATCCGCTGGACCCAGCCAGGCAGGCTGCCATAGGCATAGAGGTGGATTTTAGGCTTGCCCGAAAAGCGGTGGTAGTGGGTCAGGCCCTGCAGTTCGAGGGCGCTGCGGCCGCCGACATGCACGGCTTTGTCGAGAAGTCGCTGGAGCGAGATCATCACGCGCTGCCAGGCCATGGTCTGCTCGACGTTGCCGATCGGTCGCTGATAGACGCCGCGGACGACACCTTCGAGCCAACCCTGCGCCACGTATTTTTCACGCCACTGCCGACGGTAGCCGTATTCATCCAGCCAAGCAGTATCGACCACTAGCCCCTCGGGGAGCAGGCGATGAAGCTGGTTTATTTTTTCGTTTTTTCGACCTATCATTGGTAGGGGAAAATAACACGAGTCCAAACCGCCAGGCAAGTTCGGAGGTTCGTATTTTCGACCCATCAACGGTAGGCATAAAGGCGCAATATTCAAACCACCAGGGCAAAACGCATCTGGAGGAGGAAATGCCGACCTTTGAACATGATGCGATCCAGCAAAGACGGAGACGACCTATTGACGCGACCGGCCTGTCGTTCCACCGCCTTAAAGCTCATCGGCGGCCAGGTCGCTGATTGGAGGGGAGCCCAGCCACTGAAACGTCTGCCACACACCCGGATCCTGCAGGCCGACAAGCGTTATGATTTGGACGCGACCCGCCGCCTGATCGAAGCCCCGCGGCCATCGCGCCAAAGGCGGCCGGCGATGGCAGAACTGCCTCTCGCCTGTCCTCTACCACGACCGAAACGCCGTCGAACGCATGTTCTGCCGGCTCATTGCGATACGATGCGAGCCTCTTGCCGTCAAATTACCCAGCGGCGGTCTGCACCGCTGCGATCGTCGGCCTTGGTTATGAGTCCGGGCCCTGGATCTAGGCCCTGAAACCCGTCTGAACCTATCAGGGGAGTGAATGACGACCATAATTACAATCAATTTTACCTCTGTCGCGCTATGGCGAAGCTTGCTCGGCGATCCCAACGTTCCGAGGAACGGCAGGCGCGGCCAGCGGCGGAATGGTGTTGATCTGTTTGGCGTACGCTATGGCGATCCGTCGCATCATGTTGGAATTCAGTGCAAGCTCAGGGCGATGGACAAGTTCTCACGGAGGATGAGGTCCGCGACGGCATTCGCAAGCCACGTGGGGGTTGTCGGGACACCCTTTCTGCCCCTTTCGCACGTTTTGCATCTTGAATGTCAGAAAAAGATAGCCTATTTTCTGACGCATGAAAACGGCCATGACATCAGTTCCCGATCGGGTCATGCGCCGCGCCCGCGCCGGCGGGCGTGGCGGTGTTTTCACGCCCAGCGACTTCCTCGACGTCGCGGGGCGCGCTGCTCTCGATCAGGCCCTCTCCCGCTTGGTCAAGAGTGGAAAGCTGCGCCGCCTGGCGCGTGGCCTCTATGACTATCCGAAGGTCCATCCGAAGCTGGGCCAGCTTTCACCGGCTCCCGACGATGTCGCGCGTGCGCTCGCGCGGGAGACTGGTTCAAAGGCGCAGATCGCCGGCGCGCACGCCGCCAATGCGCTCGGCCTCTCGACGCAGGTTCCCGCAAAGAGCCTTTATTTGACGGACGGGCCCTCGCGCCGGATCGTGCTGGGTAAGCGCGTGGTCGATTTGCGTCACGCTTCGCCCAAGCATCTGATCGCACCGGGCAGTCCTGCCGGAACAGTCGTCCAAGCACTTCGCCACGTCGGGCCGGTGCGGGCCGCCGATGTGGCTCAGCTCGCCGCGCGCCGGCTGTCGGCCAGCGACAAGAGGCTACTCGCGTCCAACGCAGTTCAGGCTCCCGCCTGGATGCGTCCGACACTGATCTCGATCGGCAACACAGCGTCGAACGCAGCGAATGGATAAGGTCGCCCTTCTACCGCCGAGTGATCGGGCAGCGCTTTTTGGCGAAACTGGTGCCGGGCGCGGCGTCGCCAACACGATCATCGAGAAGGACTTCTGGGTCTGCTGGACCTTGAAACGATTGTTCGGTCTTCCGGAGGACGCCGCAGCCAGCCTAGTCTTCAAAGGCGGAACGTCCCTGTCCAAGGCCTTTGGCATCATCCGCCGTTTCTCCGAGGACATCGATTTGTCCTTCGACCGGGCCGATCTCGGCTACACAGGTGATCGCGATCCAGAAAAGGAGGGCATCAGCCGGAAGAAATCAGGTCAACTCATCGACGACCTGGTGGGAGATGTTGAGAAGCATATAGCCGACAAGCTGCTTCTTGCCCTTCGTTCCGCGATCGTCCAAGAACTCGGCGAACCGCAGCACGACGAGTGGTCGTTAGCGATCGATGAAGCCGACGCGCAGACACTGAACTTCCACTACCCAGTAGTGCTTCCGACGGCCGAGTATCAAGGCATGGCGTACATCACGCCACGGGTTAAGCTTGAGCTCGGCGCCCGCGGCGATCCATGGCCCGCCGAGAAGAAGGTCATTCGCCCCTACGCGGCCGACGATTTTCCCGATTTCTTCGAACATCCGGATACGACCGTCACGGTCCTGTCTGGATGGCGCACCTTCTGGGAAAAAGCCACTGCCTTGCACGCGGAAGCCCATCGTCCGGCAGAGTGGGCGACCCCGCAATATTTCTCGCGCCACTACTATGACCTCGCCATGATGCTCGACTCCGACGAGGGCAAGGCTGCCGCCGCTGATCTCGAGCTGCTGGCAACCGTGGCAAAGCAGAAGGCGACATTCTTTCGCTCGGGCTGGGCCAATTACGATACGGCGCGCCCAGGCACTTTGCGGCTGATGCCAAGCGAAGCCCGGATCAACCGTCTCAGAGCGGATTATCGGGCAATGGCGCCGATGATGTTCGATGACACCTCGCCGTCATTCGACGACATTCTTTCCAGAATTGAGAAATTCCAGGGGACCATCAACAGGTAGGCGCACGATTTGCCGAGAACTCCAAACTGACTGTGCGCGAGAAACCATTCAGCCGACACGATCATCGCTGCCAACGAGCTCATCAGGCCTGGAGCGTCGCCTGTTAGCCGCAATATGGAAAACCGAAGACGAAGATCCTGCTAGCGTGGAATCTGCGCTCGCGGCCTTCCTCACGAGGCTTCTGCCCTGACTCGAAGACATCACCTGGAAAGCAAGCTATGTACAATCTTTTTGTCTCGGGATGGTCAGACCAGTGGAAAGGCGATCCCTGTGTGCTTGATGCCAGCCGCTGCGTCCGCCACCATGAATATACGGACGAGCAGATCGCCGATCAGTATGGCTCGC
This sequence comes from Mesorhizobium kowhaii, assembly GCF_042431665.1. NCBI lineage: Bacteria > Pseudomonadati > Pseudomonadota > Alphaproteobacteria > Hyphomicrobiales > Phyllobacteriaceae > Mesorhizobium > Mesorhizobium kowhaii. The sequence continues at coordinate 1,935 of NZ_JBHLYT010000256.1, read as the reverse complement.
TCGACCAAGTGGCGCTGAAGGAGCTGAAGCGCCTGCCCTCTATCTTCGCCTACGAGGCTGGCTGTAAGCTCGACCCGAAATTTGGCCTCATTCGCGAGGTCACCGTGCGCCGCGGCCAGGTGCGGATCGAATACGAGATCATCCCGGTCGATCCGTTCCTCGCGGCGGCCGATTTCGATTCCCTTAGTTTTGAGCTGGACATCGGCAACTGGGAAATGAACCGCACCCATTGGGCAGTCAAGGACGTGAACCTGCCCAAGGAACTGCACGCCGCACGCGGCATCATGCTGCCGTCATGGACCCGGCAGGCAGGGCGGGCCGTGGACATTACCCGGCACAATTTCGATGTCGGCCTCTCCTTCCCCGGTGAGGCGCGTCGGCTGGTCGAAGAGGTCGCCCGCGAGCTTGAGGCGCGCATCGGCCCCAACGCCTATTTCTACGACAACAATTACGTGTCCCAGCTCGCGCGGCCCTCGCTCGACACCCTGCTCCAGGACATCTACCGCAACCGGTCCAAACTGATCGTCGTCTTCCTCGGTGAGGACTATCAGCGCAAGGATTGGTGCGGCGTCGAGTTCAGGGCCATCCGCGAGATCATCATGGCGCGCGAGGATCAGCGCGTCATGTTCGTGCGCGTCGACGACGGCGCCGTCGACGGCGTGTTCCGCACCGACGGCTATGTCGATGCGCGCCGCTTTTCGCCCGCCCAGATCGCCCAGTTCATCGCCGAACGCGCGGCCCTCATTGCCTAGCCGTCCAGCGCGGTTGCCGGCAGCGCGACGCAGCAGCGGTCGACTAGGACATGGCGGCGCTTGGGCGCGCCGGGATCGGTGAGCCGCGGCGTCGCCGAGATAATGGCCACCTTCCAGCCCGACAGTCCCGGCTGCGGCGCCTGCATGACGACCGACAATACGGAGCCCGCGACGCTCGAGCTCGGCCACGCACTTCAGAATGTCGTTGTAGAGATCGCGCCGCCCGCGATCCGATCGCCTGCGCAATCCGATCGAGCGCCTCGTCGCTGACCTTGTCACCGCGTTCGACACGTTCGAATGTGGACAGGGACACGCGCGCGAAGTCGGCCAGCGTCGTGGCCTTCCACTGCTTGAGATGCCGACCCCAGCGCATCATCATCGCGACGAGTTCGATGGCCGGGGCCGTGGGGACAGAGCTGGCTCCGCAAAATCGGACAGTGGCATAAGTGGATTTTCTGCCTGAGATTGGCGAGGATTCTCGCCGGGAATCCGGAGTTGAGATGACGAAGAGAAGCCGCCGGACGCATCACCGGCATTCAAGGCGAAGGTGGCGTTGGCCGCGGTAAAGGGGGAGAAGACGCTTTCGGAGCTGGCGCAGCAGTTCGACGTTCACCCGAACCAGATTACGACCTGGAAGACCCAATTGCTCGAAGGCGCCGCGGGCGTGTTCGGGCAGGACAAGGCGGGTTCGAGCGAGGCGCCGGTCGATTTGAAGGCGTTGCACGCCAAGATCGGTGAGCTGGCGCTGGAGAATGATTCTTTGTCCGGCGCGCTCAGCAAGGCCGGCCTGCTGAGCGCAAAGCGATGATCGACCGCGACCACACTCTGCCTGTGGTGCGTCAGGCGAAGGTGCTGAAGCTGGCCTGAGTAGTTCCATTCAGGATGGAACTGATCGCTTGTGATGTCGAGGCGCTTCATCTCGGCATTGCTGACCTTGACACCCTTCTGGTAGCTGCGCGTGTTGAGTGCGCTCTCGACTTTGAGACCGGCCTTTGTCGAGGTGGCGCCGATCAGTTCGACCACTGCTATGCGATCCGTGAGTGGCCGGCCGCGCCAGTTCTGCGTGATGTGGCAGAACAGGTGTTGATGGCTTTTCAAAAGCGCGTCTAAACGACGACAAGCGTTTGGTGCTTGTGGACGGAACAAAAAGGCGGCCTTTGCAGGCCGCCGAGTGTGGAGGATG
>NZ_JBHLYT010000255.1:0-932 GCF_042431665.1 Mesorhizobium kowhaii | reverse complement strand
GTGCGCCGGCCAGAGGCGTGGCTCTTCCCCGGCGATCGTGCCGGCCAGCCGATCACCAGGGATGCGGTGGGACAAGCCTGCGCGAAAGCGCGCGACCTCTCCCGCTTGCCCAAACCGGTCACGCCGCACAGCCTGCGGCACGCCTTCGCCGTCCATCTATTGGAGGCCGGCGCCGACGTGCGCACCATTCAACTGCTGCTCGGTCACCGCAGCCTCGCGACCACCGCCCATTACCTGCGGATCGCCACCAACAAGGTCTGCGCCACGTCGAGCCCGTTCGAGCTCTTGCCGCGTCCGGCCCCCACCCCGCTGCCACCGGCCAAGCCTCAGTACTTCTGAGCTCGAGCCGATGGCCCGCTCGGGGCCGGAGGTGGCGGATATATTCCGCCGCTACGGCGAAGCCTATCGCGTGCAGCATGACGCGTCGCTGTCGACTGCGCAGCGTCGCGTCATGACGGCGATTGAACTCTGCCGCACCGCCGCGCTCGGCGGGCATGTCGAGCAGTGCGATCAATGCGGCCACCAGCGCATCGCCTTCAACAGCTGCCGCGACAGACATTGTCCCCGCTGCCAATCGCTGGCCCGCGCGCAATGGCTGGAGGACCGTCGCGCCGAGCTTCTCGACACCCAGTACTTCCACGTCGTCTTCACGCTGCCGGGTGACATTGCCGCCATCGCCTATCAGAACAAGGCGCTCGTCTACGGTCTGCTCTTCCGCGCCACCGCCGAGACACTGCGCACCATTGCCGCCGATCCCAAACACCTGGGTGCCGAGATCGGCTTCTTCGCCGTGCTGCACACCTGGGGCCAGAACTTGCTGCACCATCCCCACCTGCACTGCGTCGTCCCAGGCGGCGGGTTCTCGCCGGACGGCACGCGATGGATCGCCTGCAAGCCCGGCTTCTTCCTGCCGGTCCGGGTGCTCTCACGCC
>NZ_JBHLYT010000254.1:33050-35025 GCF_042431665.1 Mesorhizobium kowhaii | reverse complement strand
AACCGTCATCCGCGTGTCCCCGGAAGCCTATGACGCTTTCATGCAGGCGATCTCAGCCCCTGCCGCCGCCCCCCCGCCGAAGGCGGCGGAGCGGCTGCGTCGGTTCCCGCCCTGGGATCGCTAGGTGGCGCTTTCAGGCATCGAACTCCTCGACGACGCGCACCGCCTCGAAAGCTTCGATTGCGGCAAGCCGGCGCTTAACGCTTGGCTGGCCGGCTTCGCGCGAACGAACCAGGCCCGCGGGTTTACCCGCGTTCTGATCGTTCACGACGAGGGAACAGTCGTCGGCTATTACGGCCTTGCGCCGGGCGTGATCCAGCCAAACAGCGCACCGCGCGCCATCCGCACCGGACGCCCGCCCGATCCGATCCCCTGCCTGCTGATCGGCCAACTCGCCGTCGATCATCGCTATGCCGGACAAGGCATCGGCAGCGGCCTGGTCAAGGACGCGCTTCGTCGCTGGGTCGCCGGCGCCGAAATCGTCGCCGGCCGCGCGGTGGTGGTGCGGGCGATCGACGCCGAGGCCGAGGGCTACTGGCAGAGCTGGGGTTTTGTCCCGTCGCGAGACAACCCGTCTATCCTGATGCGCTCGATTCAGGACGTGAGCCTCTGGCTGGCCGAAGGCAGCTAGTCCACGCGCGTAGCGCCTCCGGCAGCGGCAGGGCCTAGGCGCGCCGGCCTGCGGCCGGCCGGGCTCTAGTCGCGGCGTCCGCCCCTCCCCGCGCCGGCTTCGCCGTCTCGGCCTTCGGGTGACGATCCCTCGCGCAGGGCCAGTGGGAGAGGGCGGCCGGCGCGGGGGCGGGACGCTGGAGAGAAGGGAAGTCACGATGTCGATGATATTCATAGGTGGATCAAGCGAGATATTCGAGCTGCCGGAACCTGCCATCACTCGCATCGGCGCAATCGTTGCTGCCGAGCACGGCGTGCTGATTGGCGACGCGTCGGGAGCCGATGCCGAGGCGCAGGGCCTGCTCGCGGGCTACAAGTACGAGCATGTCGGCGTCTTCCATGCCGGCAAGGAACCCCAAAACAATCTGGGCGACTGGGCCGCCTACCATGTTCCTTCTCCTGACGAAGCCACAGGATACTGGGTCCACGCCGCCAAAGACCGGGAGATGGCGCGGCGCGCTGACTTTGGCATGATGGTCTGGAACGGCGCATCACCCGGCACGGCCGTCAACGTGCTTCGGCTCGCCTTGGCGAACAAGCCGTGCGTCATTTATGATCTGGCCAGGGGCAGCATGGCGACCACGTACAATGTGGAAGACTGGTGCGCCATGCTCCGCCATGCTGGTCCGGACGTCCGCCGGCAGGTGGAAGCCCGCATGACGCCAGAGGAGCGTCTGGCGTTGCCAGGATGATGTACGCGCGGTCCACCGGCTGTCCGGCAGGCTCGATCCGATATGCTTGACCCCGCCCCTGCGCCCCCACCTCCGCTGTATGAACGGCCGGCGCCGGCCCCAATTCGAAGCCGGCCCACACGCGCACGGCGGGGCGTCTGTCGAGGGTGATCATCTTGACCCCGTCTCGCATCTGAAAGCGGGGGCAAGCGTGCCGAACATCCTGTCTTGGACGGTCATCCAACTTGGCTTCGAGGCACCGCCTATCGAGGGCGTGAAATTCGTTGCCAGCCGGCTCCGATCTCGAAACCGCTCTGCCGCCATACCGAAGACGCAAGGCGGTTCACGCGCCATGCTGCTGTTCGAGGTATTGACGACGCATGCGACATGACCCGGGAGGTGCGCGGCAAGCATCCCGACGATCCGGCAGCGTTGCGTCGGCGGTCAAGCGATGGCGGCCTGGGTTCTTGTCCATCTGCCGCATCCGGGGCCATTCCCGTTTCATGTCGCCTTTGTAGACGACCGCCTGCTTTGTGCGGTCAACCCCCGTTGGGGGTACACTCGGCGAATATTCAGGAAAATTCGATTTCGGTTTTTTGTCTGCGGGCAGGCGAAGGGCCTGCCCGCTATTTTTC
>NZ_JBHLYT010000254.1:0-33040 GCF_042431665.1 Mesorhizobium kowhaii | reverse complement strand
TCGCCGAGATGACCGCAGCAGGACGGCCCTCTCCTTTGGCGCCATCGGGAATGGTCCCGATGCAACCGAAGGAGAACTACCATGGCCACCACGATCGCAAACCTCACCACCAAGGCCGACGGCTCGATGGAAGGCGTCTTTGCCACGCTCCGGGTCAACGCCCCGATCACCCTTATCCCGAACACCAACAAGTCGCGCGAGGACGCGCCCGACTACCGGATCGTCAACAAGCGCACGGGCTTCGAGATCGGAGCCGGCTGGCACCGCATCTCCCAGCGTTCGGGCGAGGAGTACCTCTCGGTCAAGCTGGAAGCCCCCGAGATCGGCGTGATCTTCGGCAACCTCGCGCCCGCTCCGGGTGGCGAAGAGAACAAGAAGGTCATCCTCTGGAACAACCCCCAGTGAGGCATAGGTGGCCGGCCCCGCAAGGGGCCGGCTTCGCCACCGGCAAAAGGAGGTTGCAATGAGCCGCTACACCATCACTGTCACTGGCACCGTCACCGGAAAAGTCCGCTCGGATCCAGACGCTGTCATCGGCTACGACCCACCGCTTCGGACTTACTTCCTTCAAGCGTTCCCCCACGAAGAAACCGACGAGCCCGCGCTCTGGCTTGGCACCGCCGATAGAGCGTTCGAAGCGCTTGAGGATCTTCGCCATGCAGCCATCTCACAGGGCTACGATGTCATGCCGCTGCCGCCCGAATTGGCCGCGAAGCTGGTCGACGACAAAGCGGCATCCAGCGGGCGTCCGGAGCGGGACGCAATCCTCGGGGAACTGCTGAAACACCTCAACCAACCCAAGTAGGGCAACACATATCTCAGGGCCCGCGACGGAGTGCTCCGTCGCGGGCCCTTTTTTTGCGCGTTGCAAAAGAGCCAGGAACATCATCCATCCCAACATGCGATAGCGACTCCAAGCCGCCAATTATTCCTTCGGCAGTTTGTGCTTATGAATGCGGATATAATCCTGCACAGCCTTTCGCAGCAGCTCAGTCATGCTGTGCCCGTTGCTGATCGCCAGCAATTTGAACTGACGCTGCTCCACGGCCGTCAGATAGTAGCCGCAGCGGACCATCTCCTCCTCGCGAATCTTCTTGCCGGCGATGGGATCCTTTTTCTGACCCTGTCGCAGCAGCTTGCGAAAATCGGGCCCGACTGCCGAGGACGGCTTTGCCGGTTCCTTCATTTGTGACGTAGCTTGCTCCTTGGTCCCTGATGTCTCGACCTTCGGTGTGATAAACAGGCTCGGCAGCGCCGGCGGCTGCGTGGAAATCGCCTTCATCATGCGGGCTTTCTTGTCGGGTTCTTCACTCATGCCGCATTCCTTGTGGCTTCGATGAAGGTTTGCAGAAGGTCGTCAAAGACCCCTTCGCTCTCGGCAACCGCCTTCGCATCGGGCACGGCGGGGCTGTAAAGGGTCTGCCCGGTCTGTAGGTCGCGGTAGGCAACACGATTGTGCAGGACGTGTTCTGCAATCGGCGTGCCGTTGGCCTGGATAATGGAGCGCAGTTCGGTCAGGGCTCGTGCCCTGCCATCGATGATGGTCTGCTTGGTCAGCACGAATATCGCAGGCAGCGGTCTGCCTCGGCTCTCGACCGCCAGCGGAATGTAGTGGTCGGTGATCTGGATGGCGGCGGTCACATCGTCGAGGGCAAAATAGACCGGCACGACGACAATATCGGCCGCGAAGAGCCCGGCCATGAGGTTGTCATTCGTGGTGCCTTCCGTATCGATCAAGACGACAGAGCGCTCACCGTTGTGAATGGCTGCAGCGTCGAGGATTTCCTGCGGGGTCATCGCGCTCACCAGTTGGAGCCTGTCAGGACGGTTGCCAGCGTCACCCAGCATCTGGAACCAGCGGTTCATGTTCTGCCGCCGGTCGCCATCGATAAGAGTGACCGAATAACCCCGATGCAGCGCGACGGATGCGAGAGTGCGCAGCAGCGTTGATTTGCCAGTGCCCCCCTTAGGGATCGCAGCGGAGATGATCATGGGGCCTCCTTCCGGGCGTTGTCTCCTTGTCTCCTTGTCTCCATGTTAACATGGAGACAAGTCATCACGGACACATGGATTAATATCACGGTCGGAACATGGTGACATAGTCAACGCGGCAGACAGGTTTGGCAACCCAGGCACACACCAGTAAGGCCCGCAGGGTGCGCAGGGTGCAACCATGACGCAGCGGCTATCTTGAGTGGGGAAGGGGTTCGGTCTGACGATCCGCCTGCGAACCGCTCGGTTGTCTCCATGTTAACATGGAGACAAGTCTTCAACGCAACATTGACACATCACAATCAAATCACGATGGAAACATCACGACGTTGCGCGCGTCTGGTGTTGAAAACTGGGCTAGTTGCGAGGGGGACATCCGCTGCCGTTTTCACGCCCTTCCCTCTTTTTTGGTGGCAGGATAGCCTATTTTGTGATACACATAAAATAGGCGGCGCGGCCCTGGCGGGCCTTAGCGCCCGCAAGCGGGCTTGAGAGATGGATGAAGAGGCCCAGAAAACAGCGGTGAAGAAAGCGTCGCGACGCTATGGCGAGGTGACGCACATCCGGTTTTCGGCTGACGAACTGGCCAGCCTCAAAGCCATTGCGGGGCGGGACGGCGTAACCGTCAGCGAGGTCGTCCGGCGTCTTGTGCAGGCAGAGGCGGGGCATCTGCCTGTCGCGTCAGAGGCGTTGCGGCCGTTGATCGTGGAGATGACCGATCAGCTGCGGCGTGTCGGCATCAATTTCAATCAGGCCGTGCGCGCCATGAACGACGGCCGAGTTGCCCATGATGAGGATCTTGAGCAGGCGCTGATTGCCGTGGGCGACCTCGTGCGGCAGTTTCGTGAGGAACTGAAGGCGATGACCGTCGGGTCCCGCAAGGCGAGGGAGGCCCGGCCATGAGTGGTCGTCTTGCTGGCTACGGGGCCGAAATCGAACGCTGTCTGCGGGGCGCTACCGGCGTGAAGCGCGAGGAGCTGAACGACGACAAGTCACTGACGGGCGCCCCACGCGAGGCCAGTGAATTCCAGGCGACGAAGAGTTATGAGTGGACGGGTGACGGCGGGCGCCTCCGGCAAGGACAAGCCGGGTCGACGCTGGGTGGCGGCAGAAACGCCGCTCGTTCTTCGCCGGGAGGGAGAGGAGTGGCGGGGAGCTCCGTCTCCAGCAAGACTCCGAAGTCCGCCGCGGCTGCGCGCTCACCCACGGCCGCTAGCGCGCCGATTATGGTCTATGGCGCCACGCTCGCCGGTTTCCGGCCGGAAGAGGAGGAGGAAGACTGGAAGCGGCGCGGCGGCCGCGGTGCGGGTCGCGCGAGCGGTACTGGACGAGCGGCGCGGGTCGCCTATCAGGCGCGCGCCGTGGCGGCGCGGGCAGGCTATGCGGCGGGTGCGCAGCCTGCTGTGTTCAAGGTGATGCCCAATCCGCCATCGACCAGGGAAGCGGCTGCTCGGCTGCTCAATTACATCGGGAAGCGCGAGGACGAAAAGGGCGAGAAAAACGACATCGATATCTTCGACGAAGATGGACAGGTTATTGCGACAGGAGGCGCACGAAAGGCGTTCCTGGAAACGTTCTGCGAGACGTTCGAACCGCCCCTGGAAAACACCAATTTTATCGAGGTTCGTTTCGAGCTCGCCGGCGAGGTCGCCGATGCCGCCTTGAGCGAGGCGTTGAACAAGGCCTTCGGCGCAAAACCATTCATCTATGCACAGGATGGTCAGGCGGTGGAGGTATACGCCCACACCGATGAGCGTGCCGGGCCGCTTGCCAGAGTTCTGGCCGGCGGGCGGGAAAATTCGCGCAGCAAGGCGCTCGATAAGATCGAGGCACGCTTGTCCGAGGCCATGGGCGCGGCGGGGGTGGTAGCCAAGGCAGAGGTGATGGCGGCCGTCAGCCGTGAACCCAAAGCGAAATATTTCCTGCAAAAGTTCATCCGCACCCACAACCAGGTCCGCAACGCAAATGGCGAGCCTGTGCCTGGGGCGAAGAATTCCACCAAGGCGGCGGCTTCGGCCTACGAACAATGGCGCCCGCAGTTTTCGGGGCGTGAGCGCCGCAATGCCTATCACCTGCTTTTCTCGGCAAAAGCCGGCACCGATGCCACCGCCGTCATGGCCGCGGCGCGCGCCGTGCTAGAGGAGCGCGCGCCAGGATACAAATTCGTCCTGGCGCATCACAAGGACACCAAGCACGTCCATATCCACGCGATGGTGCAGGCGCGCTCTGCCGACGGCGAACGCCTGAAATTCTACAAGCCAGATCTGTTCGCCTGGCGCGAGACCTTTGCCGAAAAGGCCCGCGAGAACGGAATTGCGATGGTGGCGACACGGCGCATGGATCATGCGATGACGCGGCCCTTCACGAAGGAGCATGCCGGAGCCTACAGCCGCGCCCAGAGCGATCCGCGCTACCAGGTTAGCGCCAGGACGATCGAGCGGGTGGAGGCCAAGCGGCAACGCCGTTTGGATGGACAATCCCTTGTCGTGAACGGCGATGCAATCGCTGCCGCATGGCAAAAGACCGTGACGACGATGCGGATCGCGGGCGTGGTCGGTCAGGCTCTCACGGCGGCGGAGTCGATCGGCAACAATTTTCTGCAGTTCCGTCGCTATCGGACAGGGGAGGCGCAGCCAGGTCCTGGCGTGGGTCGCGGGGCTGATCAATCGGGGCAGAAGTCTTTCCTGTCCCATCCCGGTATGAGAGAATTGAATGCACTGATAGGAGATTTGAACATGGCGCAAACCCCCTTGGAAATGCGGCGTCAGATGGCCCGCGTCAATCAAGCTCTGGACAACATGCGCGAGACGCTGCCGCCGGCGCATCAAGGACAGTTCGAACAGTATCGTGAAGAGGTCAACGACAAGATGCACGACCGTCTCGCGCGGCTGCAATTCGAGCGGCAGCAACAGCGTCGCGGTGGTGGCAGTGGCGAACCGATTCCTGAGCGCGAGGCGCGGGGGCGAGACCTTCCAACCCGGGACGATTCCCGCCAGCCGGAGCAGCCGCGCACCGGCACCGAGCAGGAGATGAAAGCCAAGCAGAAGGACGCGAACAAGCAGAAGACTCAGCAGGCTGAAGAGCAGGACCGCAAGACCCAGCGCTCAAACGAGAACGACTACGAGCGTTGAGCAAGGGCCAACCTAGCGTCCTCGCGCGGTGGTCTACCAACCAAAAGGACGCAATCGTCACAGGACGATCAGGCTGTATGGCAGTAATGCGCCCTCATTTCGGTCGTCAACAGAGATTTCGAGAATCCCGAAAGCGGTCTACGCACGGCGATCGCACGCGGCAATTTTGCCCACGCGATCGCAATCCTCACTGAGAGGTCAGCCTGCTTAGAAGCAAATTCTTGCGATGATTCCAGGCGTATGGTATCTTGTTGTAAACAACAAGATCGTGAGTAAATAGGTGACGGTCCTTTATACGCCTGGCCAGCTCCGCAGCGCGATCTCGATCGCCCCGGAGACCTATCGCCATTGGAAGAAGGCACTGGCGCCGCTTCGCCGGGGCCGCGGACACAGTCCGTGCTTCAGCGCGGGCGATCTCGTTGCCGTGTCGGTCATTCGAGCGCTCGCGACGGACATGGCGGTCCGCGTCGGCGCTCTGGCGCCGATCGCCGAAATGCTGTTCGAATTGTGTAACCTGTCGCCCTGGGCAGCGCTGGAGCGCGCCAAGTTGGTCATCGACGTGGCAGGCGCGCAATTGCAGCTTCGCCCTGAGCTGGCCGAAGTTGTCAGCGATCAGCCGTTGATCACGATCCCGCTGGCGCCGATGGTGGCGCGTCTTCGCGAGCAGTTGCTGGCGGCGAGCGACAGCAGCGAGCAGGCGTCGCTTCTCTTTCCGCCGATCCCCATCAATGCTGCGGCGTCCGCGCGGGGAGGCCGGCCGTGAACGCTGTCGATAGCATCGCCCAGGCGGTCCACGACGCCGGCTATCGCTCGGAGGCTGTGGTGCGTGATTATGCCTTTGCCGACGTATTGGTCGACGCCAATACGACCCGGACAGTGCCGCTCGTCGCTTTTACGCGCACGCCGCCATCATATCGCTCAGCAGCGCTCGCGGTCGTGAATGGCGACGGCCGGCATGCGGTCGACCTGGTGAATGAGCATCGAGCATTGGGTGCGCCGCTGCTATTCGTCATCGATTCTGACGACGTGACCGTCTGGCAGGTCCGAAGCGTTGACCCGCCCCGGGCGCTCGAAAAGATCAAGCTCGCCGATCTGACCGCTTTGTTCGCGCGCAATCAGGCGAGCTGGCATCCCGATGCCATCCACCGCGCCAAGTCGGTCGGCACGGCCGGTGGGAGCTACCAGCTCGACTTCGTCGATCTCGGGCTGCTGCCCGCGATCGAAGGCGAGATTCACATCAAGCTGGACCGCCTGCTGGTCGAGACGCTCGATTTGGCCCGCAAGGCGCCCGGCGGAGACCGCCTTGACCCGCGCACGTTGTTCCGTGTGGTGTTTCGGCTGCTGGCCGCCAAGGTGCTGCAGGATCGCCGCCACCCTTATGCCGACGGCTGGAATCCCGAAGATCTAGCGTCGGTCCTGTCTGGGATCGAGACCTATTACATGCTCGGCGCGATCAACGGGTCGGCGAACGCCGCGCTGCCAGCGATGTTCGATGCAGCGTGGCGGCATCTGCGCGCCGGGATCAGCTTCTCCAACATCTCCTCCGACGATCTCGCTTTCGTCTATGAGAACACGCTGGTCACGCCGGAAACGCGCAAGCTGTTCGGGACGCACAGCACGCCGCGACAGGTGGCGGAATATGTTGTTCAGCGCCTCGAGCTGCAGAAGCACAAGCCCGAGGATATCAGGATCTACGAGCCGTTCGCGGGCGCCGGGGTGTTTCTGGTGTCGGCGCTGCGACACCTGCGCGATCTGCTGCCGGTGGAATGGTCGGACCAGCAGCGCCACGATTTCCTCATCAAGCATATCTCGGGCGACGAGGTCGATCCCTTCGCCTGCGAAGTAGCAACGCTGTCGCTAATCCTTGCCGACTACCCCAATCACAATGGCTGGCATGTCGAGGAGGCGGATCTGTTCGCCGACGGCGCGCTAGCGCAGCGGATCGGGTCGAGTAACGTCATCGTCTGCAATCCGCCGTTCGAAGCGTTCACCAAGGCTGATCGGGCCCGCTATGCGATCGCCGCCGACACGCATTCGAAGGCGATCGCCGCGCTCAGTGCAGCGCTCGACGCCAAACCGCTCGCACTGGGCTTCGTGCTGCCGCGATCGTTCATCCTCGAACAGCAATTCGCAGAACAGCGCCGTCGCATGGAGAGCCTGTACGGCTCGGTCGAAATCCTAAAGCTCCCCGACGGGATCTTCGGCGCGTCGGACGTCGAATCGTCGGCGGTCATCGCGCGCGACCGGCGCGTGCCGACGACCAAAACGGTCACGCTGCTCTCGACCGAAGTCGCCGAGCGCGATCGATCTTCCTTCCTGAAGACCGGGCGGACGACGGTGCAGCGCAATGTGAATCGCGCCGTCGACGACGACCCGCAGGGGCAGTTGTGGATACCGCCGCTTCACGACCTGTGGGACTATCTGCAGCGCAACCCGCGGCTGGCCTCGGCGCTGGAATCGCGACGCGGGCTGGAATGGAAATACCAACAGGATCAGGCGGCGAGCGATGTGGAAAAACCCGGCTATCGGCTCGGCTATGCCAATGCCCGCAACCTGCGGCAGTATCGCTCCCCCCCTTCCGTCTGGCTGGATTTCAGGTCCGACGAGCTCCGCTGCGGGGCGATGCATGATTGGTCGACTCCGAAGCTGATCGCCAGCGCCACGCGGCTGAGCCGTGGCGCGTGGTGCATCGGCGCGTTCCCCGACCTCGAAGGTCTGCTGTGTTCGCAGCAATACTTCGCCATGCGACCGACGAGCGCGGTGACGCCGAACGCGTTGCTCGCATTGACGGCTGTGCTGAACGGTCCAGTGGCGAACGCCTTTCTAGCGGTGAATTCCCCCAAGGACCGCTTCAGGGCCTCGGTCATCGACGCGATTCCGATCCCGGTTTCGCTGCCGGCGAAGCTGGGCGCGCTGGTTGAGGCCTACATTGCGCTGCTCGGCAGTGCCGACATTCTTACGGGCGCGGAGGATCAGCTGCCCCGACTGCTCGCCCAGATCGATGCCACATTGCTGGAAGCCTATGACCTTCCGTTGCGACTCGAGCGGCAGTTGCTGGCCTTTTTCGACGGGTCCGAGCGCCCTGTTTCTCATCCCTGGCAGCATTGGGACAGCATGTATCCGATGCCCGGACTGAGCCTTTCCGAACGCGCGTCGGGCCGCTTCAACCCCGGCGGAGACTGGGTCCGCAAGATCTTCCGGCCCTTGCCCGAGGACCAGCTTTTGTTGCTCCGCGAGTATGTGGCCTGAAGGAGAATGGACGCCTATCTCCTCGATACGACGATCCTGTCCATTTATCTGGATCCGACGCATCCCCACCACGCCGAAAAGAGTCAGTTGCTGGCGGCGCTGCCTGCCGACAGCCCGCTATTCATCTCTGCGGTCGCGCTGGCCGAGCTCGGGTTCGGCACCAGACTCGCCGCCGCGATCGGCAAGGGCAATCTGCCGGCGCTGGAGGCGATGCTTGTCCAAGCGCGCTCACACGCGGTCATCGACATCACGCATCATACCGCGTCGGTTTACGCCGATGTGAAGGCACGCATCGCGCAGAAATATCTGGCCAAGGTGCTGCGCAAGGATCGCCCAAAGTATATCGAGGAATGGGTCGACAAAGCCACCGGCCAGAAGCTGGGGATTGACGAGAACGACCTTTGGATGTGCGCGCAGGCCAAGGAGCGCGACCTGATCTTCGTGACCGCCGATGGCCGAATGAAACGCATTCCGGATGCCGACCCGGACGTGAGGTTGCTCGCGATATGAGTGCGGTCTTGCCGAGGCCGGCTTGGGCATAGTCCGCTCGGTTCACCGTCTAAGTGCGCCGACCCTGACTGATCAATCGCTGAAAGCAGACAGCCACGACCGTGGACAATTCGATCACTCGTCGCAGAGTGGCACCGACGCGACGATCGGACACTGTGTAGGCTCATTTCATGTCTTTGAGCTTGCGGGAGTATTTCGAGAGTAGGTCGGGAACCGACAATCCATGGGCGTCGAGAAGCTTTTGGATATGGGTCGCGGTGAGATCTTCAAGGTTTTGGTTCTCGAACGATTTGAAGAACTCGCGCGTGGCTTTGATCAAGTTCTTGAGGTCCCACTCTCGGACGCCTTCCACGTAATGCGTGAACGCCGCAGCGCTTTCGATCTTCCCGGCCGGATGGACAATGAGACGTTTGACCTTCATTTCCTTGTAGTGCTTGTCGAACCACGCGCTCGACCGGTTCATCTGCTCGGCTTCCGTCTTGTTTATCTCGGCGCGGGTCACGCCGACTTCACTTTTGCATTCGAACAAAATGTACTGGCTGTCGTCCAATGCCCAGAGGTTATCGGGGCCCTCTTTCCATTCCGTGTCCGGCCGTTCCCCGACGAAGCCGAGAGCGAAGCTCAACTCGTTGAGCGCGGCCTCAAACTTGTCCGCCTTCGTTCCGAAAACCAGTCTGCCCAGCATTTCTGTGACCCCGACATTGAGGTCTGCATAATCGTTGTGATTTCCGATCCATTTCTTGACGCGTTCGGCACGGCCCTGGCTCACCACGGTAAGTTTGGTGACAGTGACACCCGACGCTGGTTTCAGAAGGAGCCGGTTGCGCTTGTGGGCAGCGATCTGTAGGACATCGGCTTCGGCGCGATTGGCCACGAAGTTGTAACGTGCCTGATTTTGCAGGTGCCAACCCTTCTCGTCGTCGTCCAGAGCGCCCTTGTCGACGATGGCCTGAACTAGCTTGACGGCCCCGGCGTAGTCGCCCTTCATATATGCCAGTTCAGCGTCCAATTCAGATTTATAGAGCTTCGAGGCCGCCTGATCGGAGCCGGCAGCGGAAACCTTCTCCATTTGCTCGGCATAGAACGCCTTCCAGTCATCGTCGCGCTTGAGGCATTTGTTGGCCAGATCGACGAAGGCCTGCATAGGCTCTATGCCATCCTCGATATCCTGCTTGGCCATATCGGTGATTTCCAGGCCGATCTCGATCTGCGTGGCCATTTGCGACGACAGAAACCGACGCGAAGACTTGTCCCGAAGCAGTCGGACGAGGTCGGAACCAATGACGACGACGACCGAAAAGTCCTTCTCCCCGCGCACGCTCCTACCCATTCCCTGCTCCACGGTGCGCACTGCACGCATTAGGGTGGCGGCGCTATGCGGACGGCATTGCTCTTCGTAGAGGTCCGTGAGGCTCTCGGCGTAAGGTTTCGAGTCGAAGACGAGGACGCGGCATGTTTTATCAGGCAGGTCGATCCCGTCATAACGGTTTACGAGGACGACGGCGTCGTCGAATTCGCCCCCAGAAAGAGCGTCGATCACCGTACCGATTGTCTCTGTCTTTGGGACGATCGCTCCATTACTTTCCCAGGGCTTTGCTTTTTCAAAGCTGGGCACGAGTGCCACCAGTCCGAAGTTTCGCTTTTTGCTGCTCTTCGAAAACTTCTGTACGATCAAGCCATGGTCCAGATCCTCGTGGATGAGCGAAGGCAACAACACCATCTTTTCACCCGACCACTTTTCCCCGTCGTATGTCAGAGGTTTGGCAATCGATTCCGGCGAAAGCCGTAAGCCTTTGACGAGGAACGCGTCGTCGGTGACGGTGGCAGACATGAAGATGCGATGCTTGGCCTTATCGAAGGAACCGAAGGCGTCAAGCGGCGCGATATGCGGCTCGATCTCGACCGCAGTCCCTGAGATGATGCATTGGCAATGTGGCAGGAGATTTTTGAGTAGAGGCCAGGCAAACTTGATCGACTTGCGGTCGGAATTCTTCGAAAGGACTCCTGCCACCTCGGCCTCCCGGGAAATCCACGCCCAGTACGGCACCGGTAGGAACGCATCTCGTTTCTCGTTCTCAATGTCGGCGTAAGTGCCCATACCCTGCTGTTCGAGATCGGCAGAAAACAGCGCCTTCAATAGACTATAGGTTTCCTCCTGGCGGGGGATATGGATTCGGCACTGGTTGCGGATCGTGTCCGAACAGGCATGCGCGTCGTCCATCAACATCGTGTCGACCGGTACCGACTGCTTGTTGAGTCCGAACTTAGTCAGACCATTGAAGACCTTCTGCACTGACGTGACGAAGATAGCCCGGCCATCGATGAAATCTTCCGGCAGATCGCCTTCTGAAGTACACGTCCGTATTCCGAACTGGCGCGCGTGCTCGCATGTCTGGTCGACCAGGAAGTTATTTGGGCAAATATAGACCACAGGTCCATGGCCAGCGTTCAGACGGGATTGCAGCATGAGGAGGCCGATGAGCGTCTTGCCCTGACCTGTATGCAGCTTGACGATCGTGTCGCGTTTGGCAGTGTCGGACTCGAACCATTTGGTGAGCACCGCAATCTGGGCCGGACGCAAAGGCCCCTTGTCTGCCTCGCGATCCAAGGTGTCGTAGAGCTTGACGGGGTCCGTCTGTTTCTCGACGACTTTGCCGCCAAGCTTTTTCTTGAAATCGACCATTTGCAATCACACGATGGGCCAAACACACTAATATCCAAGCCGGGATTACACGCGGCAAGCACGATCGTAAACAGCCTATCCGAGTTCCGGAGCTAAAGTACTGACTCGGGTGCCCGCTTAGGAAATCGGCTGGCTAGGTCTGAACGCCCACAATGGGGTCGGAAACTGAACGATAGCTAACCGCTGGGCGTTCCACAGAACCGGACAGTCTGGTGTCGGCCCAAAGCCGCCACGCGGCAACGCATGTGAGATAAACTCTACCGCTTCCTGTTAGCCGAAATTGCAATCGGGCCACTAACAATCGTGGTTGCGCCTTTAGGCATCGTGATTGAGACCGCAGGCGGAGAAACTCATATCGGCTTTTCGATCAGCTCATCGCTGCCTGACGTAAGGCTGGCGATGCCCGCGTTCGCGCAGATGCCTCCCTTATCGGGGTTCGCCAAGCGATTGTCCGTCATCTGATCGACAACATCGGCAGCCCGATTATTTCGATATCCGAGGTTAGCCAGTGAGGAGAATGCTGCCCCTTTTGCGAACTCTCGGACTGGGAACTTGGCGATCTCATTGCGCGAAACGCGGTCGATGCGGGAATTGCGCTTGAACTCGATTGAGACCTCGGCACTGCCGAAACGCGCGGCAATATCCTCCGTCGCCATGACGTGTGCGACAAGGTCACTGTAGACAATGACCTCTCCGCCGCATCGGAATGCGAGCCTA
Source organism: Mesorhizobium kowhaii (assembly GCF_042431665.1). Classification (NCBI taxonomy): domain Bacteria; kingdom Pseudomonadati; phylum Pseudomonadota; class Alphaproteobacteria; order Hyphomicrobiales; family Phyllobacteriaceae; genus Mesorhizobium; species Mesorhizobium kowhaii. The sequence continues at coordinate 20,758 of NZ_JBHLYT010000254.1, read as the reverse complement.
CCCATCGACTAGATCAGGCAAAGCTTCTTCGACGATGCTCAGATTTCGATCGAAAGTCTCGGTGTCGCATGCGTTGGCGCGCAGAGAACGCACCTTGTTCAGGATGGCGGCAACCGCCGCTTCTTTGTCGGGCGCTATGCGTGTTGTCACCGCTCTGGCCGCCAAAGCGGTAAAATCTATGGCGGCATAAGCCGATACGGCTGCAGCATCTGTTGCTTTCGGCCGGTCTTTTACGGTTGCGCGCCGGCCCGGCGGCGGAGCTATACGGCCTGCCTTTGCGGCAAATGTCGCGCCGCGCCGCAGCCGGGTCTGCACAAGGCCTGAGCGGTACGTGGGTGCTTTCGGCACAATCGTCGGGAGCGCAGGAGATGGAACCGCCGCGGAAGCGTCCAATGCAGGGCTTTTCGTGCGCGAAGCGTCCGTAGAGGCGGGCAGGGGCATGAACGCGCGTTTGGCGAGCTGGCCGTCGGCGAAATAGAAATTGCGCGTGCCGAGGATCGGCAGTTCTCCACGCGGCAGTATGATGACCTTGTTCTTGTCGAGCGTACGGATTTCGTCCGGCCGCATCAGTGGCCGCCGCACTTCCTTGCGGTGCTCCGAGCGCGTGTAATAAGTGTCGAACAGCGTTGCCTTGGTGCGCGTCACGTCCTTTTGCACGTCCGACGTTTCGCCGAGCTGCTCAGAAACGTAGCGCAGATCGTCCGCGTCCTGCGCACCGAAAAAGATCTGCACGCGAGCGGCGTTGATGAGCGTCTTGCGCCCTTCCTGGCGATAGATTTCGTCTACCGCCTTCAGCGACTGCACGAAAAACCACATGGAAACGCCGTTGCCGCCAAGCACGCTCGCCATTTCGGTCACGTTCTCGAGCTTGCCGAGGTTCTGAAACTCGTCGAGCAGCACAAGCACTGGATGCTCGTCCGGACGCGGCATGGTTTCCGACATGAAGTTCATCATCTGCGTGATCAGGACGTTGAACAACGGTCCAAGCGACGTGATCTGCTCGCGCCGTACGTCGAGATAAAGAGAGATCCGCTCGCGCTTGAGCTTGCGAATATCGAACGTGCTGCGCGAGGTAGCTCGCATCAGTCGCTCGTTGAGAAAAGGGGCCATGCCGGTGCGCACGCCGGCGTAGATCCCGGAAAACTGCCGCTCAGACATTTCGAAATATGGCAACAGGGTTTGCAGCGTGAAATGTGAACATTCGCGGCGGCGTTCCTCGCGTAGAGAGCCGATAAATTCCAGGAGCGGTTGCTCGGTACCATTCATGATCTCGAGGATTGTGGCGAAGGTCTTCCTCTCGTTCGGGATCGCATGGGATTCCATGACGAAGGACGCGATGCCGGTAAAGAGGAGGCGGGCATCGTTGACCCAATAGGGATCCGCGTTCGAAGGGGGGCGCGGAAACAGTGCCGCAGCGATGTTGCGAAGGTCGATGTCGCGCTGGGCTGAGTCCAGCGAGATGAAGTCCATCGGATTGTAGCATGCGGTATTCCCGTCCGGATCAGCCGGCGCGAAACGCACCACGCGGCTCATGGTCGAACGGTAACCAGCAGTCGCCGCATAGGTCTCGCCCCGCAGGTCGAGAACCACGAGCGAATGCGGCCAGGTCAAGGCGTTCGGGATGATGAGGGACGTGCCCTTACCGGAGCGCGGAGGCCCTATGACGAAGCCGCCGACATCATCGCCATCAAACCACAATTTCTTGCCACCGATCAGCTTGCGCTGCGTCAAGCGGATCTTGCCTGAGCGCTGATCGCGGCGGGGCGACAAAATTTCGGCAAGCCTGCCGCCAGCTCGACCGACGAAGACGCCGCCCACTTTCGTCAGGCCGGTTTTTGATACGTCGCTCATGGTCATGAAGCGAGAGTCATTGCGCTTTCTCGGACGCATGAGAAACAAGCTGACCAGTGGCAAGAGAAACCCTAATGCTCCTGCTGCAACGGCGTATTGTACCCGGCCAAAATTCCTCACTATTGTGTCCGCCCAGGCCTGACGAACGACCGGCAAGGGATTGGCGTTCAACTGGTCAAACAGGACGTGGGAGCCAGTCCGATACCAATCAGTCGCGGCATAGGCGACAGTGAAAAGCAGGGCGCCCATGGCCATCGCCATGAGCACCATGAAAATTGCTGTTGCGATTTTCTGCATGGGTGGGCCTCGCTAGATCGTGTCCGCCTTGGTGAACTTGATCTCGCTGATGCCGCGTCGTCCGCCTTCGGTGCGGACCATCTGGACGACCACCGGAATGACCTCGCGCAGATAGTCGAGGATTTCGCTTCGTGAGAGTCCCGTACTGCCCTGCATGACCATGAGCGCCAGCCGCTCGTAGGCGGACCGGGCGGAATTGGCATGAACCGTCGTGAGTGAACCAGGATGGCCGGTGTTGATCGCCTGGAGGAACGCGAAGGTTTCAGCGCCGCGCAACTCGCCCAACAGGAGACGGTCGGGCCGCATGCGAAGGGAGGCCTCGAGAAGCTGTTGCGCGGAGACTTTGGCAAGGCCCTGGTCGCCCTTCGAAGCTATCAGGGTGACGTTGTTGGGAGCCGGCAGCCTCAGTTCGCGAGTGTCTTCGATCGTGATGATCCGTTCATGGGGCGGGATTTCCTTCAATAGTGCGTTTAAAAACGTCGTCTTGCCGGTCGACGTACCGCCTGAAACGACGATCGAGACGCGGTTGCGCACCGCATATTGCAGGAAGTCCATCGGCGACGTGTCGCGCAGCATTTCGACGAGTCGCTTTTCTTCGGTTGAAAGCGCCAGGCCGGCACTCATCGCCGTGTCCTCGAATGCGCCAAGATCCCTGTAGGCATCAAGGCTCATGTCCATGATGACCTGTTTGCGGATTGAGATCGCCCCGCCTTCGGGAGCCGCCGGCGGCAAGATGCATTGGATACGCTCACCCGAGGGTAGCGCGGCCGACAGGACCGGTTTTTCTTCGTTGATGACCTGATTTGTCGCCGAGGCGACGCCCGTCGAGATGTTGCGGATCCAGCCGGGCGTGACCTCGCGCTTGACGATGTGCTCCATTTCCTTCGCGCCGAGGCGTTCGATGAACAATTCACCTGGCCTGTTGATCGCAATCTCGGAAACCGAGTCTTCGTTCAAATAGGACCATATCGGTTCCAGATGCGCGCGAAGAACCGGGGCTCTTACCCAAGGGTCGGGGAGGGGATGCACGGCGTTCATTTCACCGGGCTCCCATAGCCGGGATAAAAATGATCCTTTGGCGTCGCGTAAAGAGGCGTCGGATCGATCGCGGTCTTCGGCCGCCCACCTGCCTTCATTCGTGCAACTTCTTCCTGAACGGGATCGGCGTACAAATCCGAGAAATCGAGATCTCGCCGCACCAGCACGACGACCGATGTGCCCTGGTCCACGTAGACTGTCGGGCCAATGTTCTGGGTGTCGCGAAACGCCTCTTGCGCGAGTTGCTGCAGGGCGGTCGATGACTTATCGAACGCGATGCCGCGGGCGTCGCGCTGCGAGCCATTGCTACCATAAGTTACGGTCGTGGTCTCACCGGTTACGGGATCGATCGTCGACACCTGGCGCTGTTGTCCATCCTGGCTGCTGTCGCCAAGCGAGGACAGATACTCAGAGACGCCGCCAACGACCGAAAGCATGATGGCGTTGCCGTACCGCTCAACCCAATGCGTATCGACACGGCCGCCCATGCCGCCGCGGCCGAGCGCGTCTGCACCGGGTGACTTGATATCGACGGAAATGCCGTCCGCGCGGATGACCCTGTTCCAGACGATGAAAACACGCTTCTGACCGCGCGCAAGCCCCGAACGATATTCTCCGGTCAGGCGCGAGCCTTTTGGAATGAGGATCCGCCTGCCGTCGAGCGAGAAGACATCCTCCCGCACGACAGCGCGTACCGCACCGGGAAGGTCGGTGTTAACAGCGGTTTCCAAATAGCCGCGAAGGATCGTGCCTTCAGGGATCAACGCATCGGTGCGTCGAAAAACCCTGGCTTTGACGATGCCGGAGGAACTTGCCTCAGACTGCGCCAGGAATGCCTTGTTGGGATCGCTGTCGGCGCCGGGGACCGGAATGATCTGACCGTCGGGCGCGATTTCGGCCTGTGCCGCCTGGGCGCCGGTATCCGTCGAGCCGGTTTCACCATTTGTCACCATCTGGTTGGATCGTAGGCGTTCCCACACGGCCTTTTCATGCTCAGCGGCCTCAGCCTTGCGGCGAGCCTCGTCATCAGCCTCGGCCTTGCGGCGGGCTTCTTCCGCCTCGGCCTTGCGGCGAGCTTCCTCGGCCGCCATTTGTGCTTCCAGCGCCCGCCGCTGCGCATCGAGATCCGCGCCCTCCTGCACGGTCTGATCGACGTTGTCGGCTTGTTGCGTGGCCTTCTGGTCGTCAGCCGGTGGCGGCACCACGATCTGGTCGATCGTGCCGTCGGCAGGTTGAGGCGGCTCGTTCAACGCCGGCGGGCGAAACTCCGGCGGGTTGAAGTTTTCCTCGCCATCGCTGCGAAGATCGCGCGATACCTGCTCCCGAGGCCAGTTCAGCCATATCAGCGCGCCCACCAGCACCACGCCGAGGCCGACCAGGGCGATTTTGGTACCCACACCCGCACCGCGGCGCGCGACCGTCGGGCTGCCGTCCAGTTGGTTATAGTCTATCTGCGTCATTACCGCCCTCCGCTGGACCCGAACAGGGTGGAACCACCTGTCAGTTTCGTTGGACCGTAGACCTGCTCGACTGGATCGATGGCGTTGGGTCGAGCCCGGTTGTAAAGGCAGAGCGTCTTGCCATCGGCTCGCAGGGTGAATTGCCGTGCCACCTTGTCGACGACGGTGTATTTGCCCTGAGTGCGAACGTTGACCAGCGACTCATGGCGCTTGTCGTCGACCACGAAAATCGCAGGAATGTCACCCTTGAACTCCAGAAACACCTTGGTGCCGTCGTCGAATACGGTGCGCGGCTTCAAGCTGTCATCGCCTTTGTACGCATAGTCGTAATTGAGATCGGCATAGTTCAGGTCCTTCAAATCCGGATCGGCGGCGCTTTCCTTGGCCTGCGAGAGCAGGCGCGCGTTGATATCCTCGTTCGGGTATTTGAACCGGACTTGGAAGGATGCCCGGTCGCGGCTATTGTCAGTTGCCTGCAGCAGCAGGGAATAGACGCGCCGGTTGGTGACCACGTTGACGTTGGTCCAAGCATCGCGCTCCAGCGGCTTGACGAAGAGAAATCGCGATCCGCGTTTGGGGATGATCGACCAGCCCTTCGTGTCGCCGGCGGAGACGGTTTCGATGACTTCGGTAGGACTGAGTTCGACCATCGTCGAAATACCGAGAGCGGCGCGCACCGACGTCACGTCGTCATTGTTGAAGGTGACATATCGGATACGGCCATCGCGCGCCGCCGCGCTATGGGTCGCGCAGAAGAGAAGGGCGGCACACAGCGCTAGCTTCACGCGCCGTCTCATTGCAGGCTCCCCGCGGCCGGCGCCGATTCCTGGTCGCGGCGGTAATCCGTAACCTGAAATCCCAACGGGTTGTCGAAACGCCATTCGTTCTTGAGCGGTGTTGAGGTGTAGCGGAATTTTATCACCGCCACCCAATTGTCGGCGGTGGATGAATTGTCCCGCCGCGTCGTCGTGGCAAAGCGCACCGAGGCCGTGTTGCGATTGAGCAGGGAAACCGACTTGATCTCGACCGCGACAGTGACATTGCGGCCATAGATCTTGTCGAGCGATTGCGGATTTGCTGGCGTGTACAGCCATGTCAAATCCTTGGACGCCGCGTCGGTGGAGTAGAGCTGCGCCAGGTCGTAATTCTGTTTCAGCTCACGGGAATCGTATGTTTCGCGAGCACGAATATAGCGGACGAGATTGGCCGCCGTGACGGCTTCGTTCTGTGACAAGTCTCCAGGCTTGAGCGCTCGCACGATCTCGAGGTATCCCGTCGATTTATCGACCTCGACAACATACGGTTCGAACTGCCGGAGCGGCAGGATCAGCACGAGCGCCAGCAGCGAAAGCACCGCCACCAGTCCGGAAACGCCGCTGACGATCCATGCCAATGTACGCGATCGCCGCATTGACCTGTGCGTGTCGTCTTCCCAGGTCGCGCCCGCCCTGTAATAGCGTCTGTCGACGAGCTCGCTGCCGCCGTTAGCAGCTGTTTCCGATGGAGTTGACACTTACCATTGCCTCGTTTGCGTGACCCATCCTGATCCAGGGCCGCGATCGATGATCGTTCGTGTGTTCTAGGCCAGAGGCCTGGCGTTATCGCGCGCACCTTGCTGGATGGATGACCGGGCTGCGTCGTCCGCCCTTGCTGCTCGCGGGGATCGGAAGCTGTTTGCGGCGAGCTGCCGGGCGGCCCGAGCGGCGCGGCCGGCGGCCCATCGTGCACCGGAGTAGCGCACGGCGTTTCCGCCGAAGTTTCTATAAGGGTTGTATGCGCCCACGGTGCTGAGATACCCGCCGCCATTCAGGATGGAAGCAATCGAGGGTATCTGCATGAGAACGTAGATCCCGATGATCGTCACCAGCACCAGGGGCAGCACCAGCGACATCTTGCTGTCCATGGTCGCTCCACCGGACGTGGCGGTGTTCAGCGCCGCATTGACGAGCGAGAAGTAGAAACCGAGAAAGCCGTAGATCAGGATTTGCTGGATCATGAGAAAGGTGGTGAGCGAAAGGAAGCCTTCGCTCATGCGCGAGGACCAGCGGTAAAGCCAAAGAATGATCCATATCGGCGCCAGGGCGAGCGTGATGAACAACATCACTTTGGCGGCGATGATCGCGGCAATGGCAAGCGCTGCGAAGATGATGGCCGACAGCAGGACGAGCAGCGACAAGAGCGCGCCAAAAATGTCGTAGAAGGATCCGCTATAGACCTGATTGGCGACGTCCTGCGCCCCTTGATAGAGGTTGTCGATAAGCGCTGGAATTGCCGCCTGGTCGTTGAGCTGATTCCCAGTGGCTCGCGACACGGCGCCGACGATGACCTTGCCGACCTCATCTGGAATGCTTTGAACAAGCTGGTAGATCGTCGCGGAAAACGTGCCCCATCCGGTCAGCAGCAGATAGATGATGACGGCGCGGCCGAGGCGATAGGCCGCTTCGAGCGGCGAAATCGACTCCCGCCCGCTCAGGATCGAATAGCCCCACCACACGATATAGAGGGTCAGCATGAGGGTGAAGACGTTGCCCATCGCATTGCCCAACTGCATATAGACGGTGCGGACGAAGTCCTCACCGATGTTGTCAATGCCACCCAGGATGCTTGCGGCGAGACCGTTCATGGATCCTCGTCAATGATGCTGGCGAACGGCGTTGAATTGACCGGTTTTAGCGCGCCGCATTCGTCGGTGTGGGCATACGCCAAAGGCCCGCACGGCGCTTTCCGTTCGCGATTTGCGCATCCAAACAGCACTGCGCCGAGCCCAATTACAGCGCATATGCCCAGCACTCGCCTCGACAAGCGCTAGCCTCCGCTCTTGCCAAATTCCGCGAACGGATTGACGTTGCGCGGCGTCATCATCTTCTGCACCTGGCTCTGACGAAGAAGGTCCCCCTTCAGCTTCTCATTCAGGGCCGCGACCGCGCCGTTCTGGACACCGATCAATTCGTTGACCGCGCGCGCATTTTCCAGCTGCATTCGGGTGTTCTGGTCCACCGATCCCTTCACGTCCTGCGACTGCCCGATCTGCCCACTTGCGGACTGGAGGGACTGTTGGCGCTGGGTGACGCCCTGCGAGGCCTGCGAAGTCAGCGCGCTTAGCAGCGAGGCCACGTTGACGCTGCCGCCATAGGCTGTGTTGACGGCGCTTGTCTCCTTGCCAGCAATCTGCTGGAGTTGCTTCACCAGCTGCAGCCCATTGATGACGGCGCCGGCGATTTTCTGGATTTCCGGCGACAGGCCACCAAAAGAAAGCGCGCCGCCGTTCAGGATCGATCCGAACGACGGAGCCTGAGCAATCGACATGTTGCCGGCGAGGCCCATTTGTCCGATCCCGAGCGAACCGTCACGACTGCCGCTGAGAGCCTGCAGGATCTCTTCGCTCTTTTTCAAGATATCCTTGTTCGAGCCCATGATCGAGTTGGTGTTCTCCGCATTCTTGCGGGCGACATCGAGATTGGCGCCATCGATGACGGCAATCTGTGCAAAGCTCGTGCTCGTCCAAAGCGCCATGCCGGCAGCAATCGCGAATTTCTTCATGTCAGCCTCCTATTGCTGTAGGGAATCGATCACGTTGGCAGCGCCGGCAGGATCACTGGTGATGATCATCGAGCGGCTGTCGGCCGAGCTTGCCTCCGCGTTCTCAACCGCGCATGGTAACCATCGGCCGCGATCGATCTTCAGTCGCTCCAGTTGCGCGGGATCACAAGAGAACGGGTTTGGAGAGCCGCTTTTCGGCTGTTGCACCATCTTTGCGGACTGCGATGCCTGAACATTCTGCAACGATAGAAGTTGGGCCAGCAACGCCGTAAAATCTCCCGACTGGGCGAGGTACTGGTTGGTGACGTCAGCGTTGATCCCACGAGCCGACGAGTTCAGCTCCCAAGCGTCCTTGTATTCGGTCACCTGGCCAACGGAGCCCGACAGCGCGTCGATTGCCGCGTTGTTGGCGCCCATCCGCGATGCACTTGCATCAAGACCGCCAGCCGCCTTACTCACCGCGCCCATAGCGTCGTCCTGGGCCGAGCCGCCCGAGCCGTCGGCCGTTACGATCGAGAATGGTGGCGGTGCGGCGGCCGGAGCCTTGCCGCTCGATACATAGTCATTGAAGTAGCTGTTCCAACGGCCGACACCGCCGGCCCATTGGTCTTGCTCGGCAGCGTTCGATCCGTTGTAGAAGGAGGCGAGACAGCTGTAATTCGTCGCCCCGCATTGCTTGACGCCCATTCCGAGATATTTGACACCGCCTTCGACGTTCTGTTCGTTCACGTCGCGGTCAAGTCCCATTGACTTGCCAGTGCCCTTGGTCAGCTGCATGACGCCTTTGACACCGGTGTGGCTCCCGGCACATGTGTCGAAGCGCGATTCCTGATAGGCAACGGACAGAGCCAGGCCTTCGGGCACGCCGTATTTTTGCGCATAATAACGGATCATCTTCACGTTGCCCGCGTCGCGCTGTAACGCGTCGGCAGGCGACCGGCGAAACATCTGTGAGCGGTATTTGTTCGAATAGGTGCAGACGACGCTTTTCTTCTTGTCGGTTTCGTCCCTCTTGGCTCCCTCCGACTTTGTGCTCTGCTGCTCGTCCTCTTGCCGCTTGTCGAGGTTCGGCCCGTCGATGACTGCGATCTGAGCGACTGCCATGGTCGTGCTTGCCGCTGTCGCGAGAGCCACGGCCAGACACAAGCTGCTAGGCCGCTTCGTCATGCTCGTCCTCCCATCCGCAGAAGTACGGCAACCACATCTCCGGCTCGTCGCCGAAGGTTTCCCGGAGCCGTGCGCATTCCTTGCTGTTGGCTTCGCTCGAGGACAAGACCTTGATGAGATCGGGCATCGCCGACAAATCGAGCTTAGCGACGATCGAGTCGCTGTCGTGCTTGACGAGGAAGGTGCGTGTTTCCTTCGCGGTTCGGCGCACGAACTCGAATTCCTTCGCCGTCAGCGAGAAGCGCTCCATGTAGGATTCTTTGCTCGCCTTCGGGTTGGGGAAGAAAATGTTGGTCTTCGTTTGCTCGATCAGTGACGACGAGATGGAGGAATTGACGACGTCTTCGGCTGTCTGAGTGCCAAAGCCGACCACGCCGTTCCGGCGACGAATGGTCTTCAGCGTCTCATTGATGAAGGCGGCGAAAACCTCGTCGTCCAACAGCTTCCAACCTTCATCGAGGAAGAGCATGATCGGCGAGCCGTCGATGACGGCTTCAAGACGGTGGAAGATGTAGAGCAACGCCGCCGAGCGCAGCTTTCTGTCGCCCAGGATTTTCGTCATGTCGAACCCGACAACGGGTTTCGAGAAATCAACCAGATCGACGGGATTGTTGAAAAGCCAGCCTTTGTCCTTCGGGTCGAGCCAGGGTTGTATCCGCGCGGCCAGATCATTCATGCCAGGCATGAGCGAGCCCCGCAGCACTTCAGGCAGCAGGTCGAAGGTCCGCTGTTCGCGCGGAATCTTGTAGATCATGTCGACGGCGGCGTTGATGACGCGCATCTCCGCCACGTCCAGCGCGCCGCCTTCCGGCGTCAGAATATAGAGGAGCAAATCTTCCAGGAAAGAACGGTTTTCTGCCGTATCCTCAAGCTGCAATGGGGCGAACCCAGTCGGCTGAGAGGGTTCCATCACCTCGTAACGACCGCCGAGCGCCCGAACGAAAATTTCAGCGCCGCGCATGTAATCGAAATAAATGCATCGTGGCCGGGGCAGGATGCGCATGGCCTGCGCCATCAGGAATGACAGCACCACGGTCTTGCCCGAGCCAGTCGGGCCGAACACCGTGAAGTGCCCGACATCGTGGACGTGGAAGTTGAAATAGTAGGCCGTCTGGCTGGTCGTTTCGAGCAAGGCGATGGGCCGTTTCCAATGCAGCCGCACACGTTGGCCGGAGGGGAAATTGTGTCCTGAAAAAAGGCCGGCGAAATTTAGCGACGAGATCAAGGCACGTCGCGCGATGTAGCTGAAATTTCCCGGTAACTGCGCCCAGAAGGCCAGTTCCGTGTTCAGCGTCTCGCGTACCGGAACGATCGACATGCGCGAAAGCTCGGCTGTGATGTCGGATAGCGCACGGTTGAGGCCATTTATGTCCGGCGCCAAAGCCATGACGCTCATGTGATGTTGTCCGAAGACGACTTCGCCGCCGGCCAGTTTATCTGCGCCGTCGTGGACGGACTCCTCGACCGTCGTGCCCGCCTCGTCGGAACCCTCAACCTGGTTGGCGATGGTGCTGATCCTGCGCATCGCCGTTACACGGTCTTCGATCGCGAAACTCTGCGTCAGAATAAACTCATGGGGCAGGCGCAACAGACCGTCCAATGAGCCCGGAGCGGTGAACGGTGGGTATTCCTTGATTGACACCATGGCGCCGAGCTTGGCTTGGTCCGGCCCGCGAAGTTCCAGTGCGGACTTGCCGAAAAACAGCTGCCGTGTCGCCAGTACATCGCCAAGGGACATGCGCGGCAGAGGCATTTCCACGTCGCCGCCGCCAGCGAGGATTTTCGCCAGAAATTCGGCGCCCTCGGAAAAGAAGCTGTCGCGGCGCTTCACGACCCCGAGAAGACGTCCCCCATATGCGCTGAAATCCTTGACCATGCCGTCGAGAATATCGTGCAGTTCGGCTATTGCCTCTTCGCGGGTTTCTTCGCCAGCGGTGCTGATGCGGAATGCATTGAGCGCCTTGTCTACCCAGCCGACACGGCCGACCATCGGGCGGCGTATGACCGTCAGATACGCCTCGTTGACGAAAAGGTTTTTCGCCCCAAGCTCGTCCATGTAGCGGGCGTCGAGCTCGGCCACGAAAGGATTGTCAAAGTCGCCTTCGATTTCCGGGGTCACGTGACGGCGGATGATCGTTGTGTACACCGCAAAGCGAGAGGTCGAGAGATTGCGGAACGTCGTGTTTCGGTTGAACAGTCGGCTGTTCAACTCAGCCTGGTCCATCGTCTGGAACGGCAGGCCGCTGAGCTGGATGGCGCCGACCAGAAAGCCGCTCTTCGTCACGATCAGATTGTCATCGACATGGCGAAGGTAGGGGATGTGCATCGCAGCCGGCTTTTCGCGGCGGCGCTCACGGCCAAATTTCAGGTCGGCATCGAGGCTCATGGCGAATAGCTCCTCGCCCCCCAGAAAGTGAGGTTCGCCACCGCTCCGCGTTTGGAGACGCGCCGCTCGAAAATATGAAAGATGTAGGGATCGCGCTGGCACAGATATGCGCTGACCAGATGCACCACGCCGAACACGCCAAGACCGAGCATGAAGCTGCTCGTGGCGATAAAGCCGATCACCGCCAGGATGCCGTTCAGTGCAAAAACTTCATATCGCACCCCCCATTTCATCGGGGGGCGTGTCAGGGGCAGGCTGACCGGCTCGACATAGACTTCCTCGTCGTCCATGTCTCAGCTGCCTCCCGCCGTCGCGCGAACCGCGTCCACCAGCTGGGCAGCGCCGAAGATCAGAGCGATGCCGATGATGATGGAGAAAGCCATCATCCACGCCAGCCGGCCCGTCATGGCGAGGAAGCCAAGGAAACAGACAGCGATGATGGCAAATGAGCGCGCTATGCTGCCCTGCAGAACTCCGACGAACCATTCGAGCACGTTTTCGACTGGTGCCGCAGACTGTGCATATGCAGTAGCCGGTGCGAGGGCCATTCCGACCGCTGACGCCAAGGCCAGTTTCAGAGCAAATTTGCCTGCTTTCCTATAGTTCACCCTTCGCTCCTTTCACTTGTCGAAATCCATGACATGACCATCCTGCCAGGCGCCCTCGCTTGCTGGCGATGCGGCCGTAAGCGTTTCGGATTTGGTCAGGGCGGATTTCTTCACGACACCGCCGAACTTCCAGCGGTTCAGTATTTTCACGATGTATTCTGCCGTCTCCGGATTCACCGGAATGCCCTGCGCCTTGTAGACGTTGTTTGGCCCGGCGTTGTAAGCCGCTAGCATCAGCAGCGGATCCTGGAACTCGTCATAGAGTGACTTCAGATAGCGGATACCAGCCCGGACATTTGCCTCGGTATCGCAACGGTCGCTCACGCCGAGATCAGCCGCCGTGCCCGGCATCAGCTGCATGATCCCCAGGGCTCCGGTCTTCGACGGACCCTGGTTGGCGCCGAGATCGCTTTCGGCCCACGCAATCGCCTCGACCAGATTGGCGTCGAACCCTTCGTCTTGCGCGATTGAACGCACAAGTCGGGAGACCTGAGCACGATTTCCGGTCTTACATTCTCCCTGCCTTTGCGCCCCGATTGCGGCAACCGCTTCTGCCGGCGTTGCAAAGGCAACCGCTACGCGCTCTGATGCCAGGTCCTGGCCGTGCGCCTTCAACGGCATCATGGCGCCACAAACGGTGAGCAGGAGAGCGATTCGAGTGTTCATACTGTCGCCAAAATTTAACACTTTACTATGGCTACACGCAGCCCTAGTAAAGTGTCAACATATTATGCGCCGCGAGGACGGATTTTGATGAAACAGATTGCCCTTTGCGCGGTTTTGCTGCTCCAAGGCGCCGTGGCTTATGCTGCCGGCATCGATGCCCCGAGCGCTTTCGCGCAGCCGTCGAAACACTACCTGCTTCAGTTTGCGAAGCCGGGCGAGAAGGTGTTCGTCTATGAGCGCTACGATGCGAAAGGCGCGCTATTTCAGCGCGACGCGGCGACCCTCAGTTCGCCGGTTAAGGTGCCGTCGGCGACCGAGCGCGTCATCAACGGCGTGGCCTATCGACTGCGCGGCCTCGCGGCCTGCCCAAAACCAAAGATTACCTACAAGACGCAGGAGTGGGACTGCACGAAGGCCGCGCAGGACTATGAAGAAGGAATCTACAACCATCGTGCTTCTGTCGTGCTTTGCAAAACGCTTGTGCTGCAGAGCAGGAAGGGGGAACCCGACGCTGTGTCGTGTTTCTCCCTCGTGGGTGCGGGCAACGCAAACGACCCGTATAGCGTCGCCTACGACGATGACGAAATGGTTTTCTTCGACATGGCCGCAATCGGACGCAACAAGGACGGCAAGTCGCTGCGCCCGGATCTGGAGCACTCTGCCGACCTCGGTGGACAGTTCCAGGAATGAGACGGGCGAGCTTCGCAGTGCTGGCGGCATTTTCGGTGTGCGGATGGTCCCAGGTCCACGCGCAGGATGCCACCGATGCTGCCCCACCAACGCCCTTCACGGTATCGAAATCGGCTCAACTGCTGACCGGAGATACCTGGCGCGACGGAGATCTCACTTTCCGGCTTTATGGCGTCCAGTCATGTCTTCGCGGCACATCAGCCGAAGAGTCAAATGGTAAGAAAGTCGATTGCGGGAATGCCTCGCTGGCGCACCTTGCTGCCCTGTTCGATAGCGCCGCGGTGACATGCCAGCCGATCGGATACGCCCTGGACAAGGCGGTTTTTGTCGTTTGCGGTGCGCAGCTGAATGGCGAAACAATTGACGTTGGCACCGCGCTCATAGCAACCGGATACGCGTTTGCCGCAACGACAGCAAAGGGCAGAGCCGTCAATGAGAACTACCTCGTCGCGGAAATCGACGCTAAGATGAAACGCACAGGTTTGTGGCGCACGACGTTTCAGCATCCTGTTCAGCTGCTGCTAAATAAGCGGTCGGAGAGACAACAATGAAGCACGACGATGAGGCGCACAAATATTACTATCCCGTGGAAGGACGCAGTGACGGCGCTGTTGGCGGAGCCGCGGCGTTCTTGGCGATCATCTTGGTGCCTGCAGGGCTCTATGCGGCCTGGAATACCGTGGCCTCATGGATTTCGGCACTCTTCTCCTAGGACTGCAGTTTCGCGAAAGAACCGAGCAACGCGCGAAAATCGTCGACGTCAAACTCGCACCAGTCGTTCCCCAACAACCGACAGAAATAAGCTGCCTTCATTTTCATCTCAACGACATCGGCCACCGGCGCAGCGGCTGCGCGCCGACGCGCGATAACCTCTTCCGCCATGACCGTATCCAATCGCCGACCGATCAGGATCGCGTCCGGCCCTTCGGCCCCCATCCATCGCTTGCCGAGACGTTCAACCATGGCGACTGCTTGACGATGCGCCGCGATCAGATTCGGGACCCCATCGGCCTCTTCCATCACTCCGTTGTTACAGACCACTTGAATGGGCATCGATTGGCTCCACGCTCATGACAATTCGTAAATGATACCTGGGGAGGCGAGAAAAATAGGGATGGGTTCATCCCTCTGCTTCTCAGGCTCCCGAAGCCCTGGCTTCCCCTACTTGTCGCTCATGCGGTCACACTACCCTGCCACCAGGCAAACGTTTCAGATTGTAGGCGAAATTGCCCACGCCGATTTTGACCTTGCCGCGGGCGCGACCGGCCGATGGTGCGGATGAACAGTCCCCCGCGTCCGCGAAAGGATGCTCGACAAGGAGACGGGTTCGCAAGCATGCCCGGTTGCCAGTGTTGGTGCTGGCCAGCAACGCGTCGACCCTGTCGCCGGCATCCACCACAAGGAACCGCTCGAAGGTGCGCCGGTCCATGATCTGAACTCGGCCTGCTCATCCGACAGTCCGCAAAAGATGTAACACCAGAATTGCGACCGATCCGGGCAGCTCAGTGCCTTGGCCGGCGGTTTGCGAAACATCTCCCCCGCAACAACCGTGTTCAGCCTCTCCAGCGGGTCACCAGTCATTCGATCGTCTCCCGTGCCGGCCAAATCCAGCTGATAAAAGCGTTGATTGAGCACGAAGGCACGATAAGATACGAAGCCTAGCGAAGCGGAACGAAACTAGAGCCTATAAGTTGTTGTTTAAGAACGGAAAGTTATTTCTCCCTCCGCCCAGAGACGGGAGTGATTTCAAAGAATTATTCAAACGATTGGCGGCGGCGGGCGCGGGTCGACTGTTGGGCAAAGACGGGTTTCCTGCTGGCCCATGGACGCCCGAGCTCCTTGCAGAGGCGATTTCACAGATTGATTCCAACCGGGTTGGGGTCGATCTACGAACGGTGCAGCTTTGGTTTCAAGAGAACGAGAAGGGAATTAGCACTGCCAACATTCGTTGGCTGGCGAGAATTTTTGGATGCGATGATCCGGTCGCAACTAGCGAATGGCAGATGGAGCTTAGTGCGGCGCAATCGCGGCTATCGATCAAGAGACGAGGATGGAAGAGAGCCGGAAGCAGCGTTGCACAGGAGATTCCAGATACGGCACTGACTGCGACCTTCGACGACGAGACAGACTCCCCAGCAGTGCTGACACGGGATACTGACCCCAAGGGGCCGAGCCGGCGTTTTAGTTTGGCGAGGAAATCGGAGGCGTTTTTTAGTCGCGGATCTCCCCTGAATTTACCGGCGTCGGTGTTTGCGGGTGTCACCGCTCTTGGGTTTTTGTCGTATCTTACGGGGATTCACAGCGTGACATATGGCCGGGCGGATGGCGTCGTCAAGCAGGTTGGGTTTCTTTGGACAGCGAATTGGACATTCGTCTTCATGGCATTTTTGCCACTGTTTTTTGCCTTCGTGACCGAGCTGGTGACCTTTTGGAAAGATGAAGGCCGCCCAAAGCTCGTAGCGCAGGGCGACAAGATGGAAAGCGACGATGCCTGGGCGCGCAGCGTACAAGCTTCTTCGTATTCATATTGGGCGGTTTTTTTGATTTGTGTGGTATTCGCCGGTCTTTTTCAGTGGATCGGCGTGTCTTTAATCCCGTTGCTCAAAGGTGGTGGCAGCTATGCGACGGACTGGGGCTCGTTAGCGATTGTGCGCCCTGAAGTTATATCGGTGCCGGAAGCGATCGTATTCACGGGGATCGCTTACCTATACATGTGCCTATGTTTTTATCTGTTCTTCGTAGGCCTTATTTTGCTTTATACAGTGATCCATGATCTTTGGAAAATTGGAAGAGCAGCGAGTAATCAGCCGGAGGTGGATTATCAATACCAGCTCCATGAAGCCAGCCTCAGGGTTATGCGGGCGATTTTTCGGTGTACTGTTTTGGGGCTTCTGATCGCCATAGTCATGAAGCTCCAGAGTGCTTACCTGACATCGCGTGGGGAGAATATTGTGGCTTGGTTGGTCGGCGATATGTCTTCCGCCTTCTATGGGCGAAATGATGTGAGCGCCGTGATCAGCTACCGTAGGCCGACCCATTACAGTAGCCTTCTTGTCGCTATTTCGACCTTTGCTGTATTTCTGTACGGTTCCATCCGTTTAGGTGTCGAACTTCGCTTTCGTATGTCTTTGTGGAAGATGTCAGCGATCGTAGCGTTACTCGTGGCTAGCTACTTGCTGATCGATGCATTTGCTGGCTTTTCGGTCCTTCTGGGCGTTGGAGTGCTGTTCGCAATATATGGCCTGTTTGATCCAGGGCTGGGGCGACGGCAAGCGATTAAGTTGGGAAACAATCAGAGTGTATCATAGTTGGCTTGATCATTGGGATGAACGGCGGGCGCGACGCGGTGAGGAAGGGAAGAAATCAACCGATTTCGCCCTTGACGCGGAACGCGCCTTTCCAGGTGCGAATAAGATAACAAGTATCGAGGAATTCTGTGCCCTTGCGGACCAAGCCGTGGCTGATCCAGCCTTTTTCGATGACCCGAATGTGAGTGATCAGGGGTTTGAAAGGCTGGATGGGTGGCTCAAATTTCCATCGGACATTTCTACTGATATCGAACAGAACAATGTCGTCTCGGCGAAAATCACAGAAAGCGGGTCGTTCGATCAGGCGATGGTGATTTTTCACCATTGGAATGCAAGCTTCCGGAATCGTCAGATCGCCAACTTTTTCTCGCAACGTGGCATCACGGTTGTCGAGATTGCTATGCCTTATCACTTCGAGCGCAGCCGTGCCGGCTCCGTGCACGCTGACTATATGCTTAGCCCTAATCTCGGTCGAACGATTCAATCTGTAAGGCAGGCAGTGTTGGATGGGCGAAAGCTCATACGTTGGTTGAAGATCGAAGGCTATCGAGAGATTTCAGTTCTCGGTATGAGCTTAGGCTCCTGGGTTGCGGGCCTTCTCGCGGCGCACGACTCGGCTGTGTCGAAAGCCTCGTTGTTTCTGGCGGCGGGGAGTCTAGCGGATATGGTTTGGACGGGTCGCGCGACACGATTGATACGTGCTAGTCTCGAGCCTGAGATTAAGCTGACCGATCTCAGAAGGGCCTGGGGTCCACTTAACTTGGAGAATTACGCACATAGTTTGGCACGGCCTGATCTCGGTCTTCACGTTGTGTTGGCTAAGAGAGACAAAGTGGTGTTGCCAGAGCTATCGGAGAGGTTCATGCAGAGGCTGAAGGACGCCCGAGCTAGGCCAAATATTTTGGAATTAAACTGTGGTCATTATTCGCTCGCCATGCCGCCATACATTTTGTTGGCCGGTTTGAGCTTGAAGCGGTTTCTGTCGTGTGCTGACAAGTCTGCCCGGCGAGCGTGAGTTTGGCGTTGGCCGGTCAGTTCACCAGCAAACTCTCTGGTGGGCATCACGACACGAAAGTGATGAATCTGGGTCGCCTACCGGAATCGACGCCTGAAATTGGCCGACAACCGCGCAGGCGCGACACCGGCAGTTGTCGAAAAGGTCACGACACCCTTCTACTCTATACGCGCCGGCAATCACACCGGGCTAGGATTGACACCTTGTTCTCATATGGTTTCGACCCTCAAGGGAAAGCTCTTCATCAGCAGAATTCCCGATGCCGGCACAGTCCTCCATGTCAAAGTCCCTTATCATCCCCGCCGCTGCAACAGGGCTAGCAGCCGACGATGACAGCAGCGGCCCGACAGCCGCGGCGGGGGTGCTGGTCTAGTCGGCCGCCGGGCCTGACGGGCTGGGGCATGGGAGCGGTCGCCCGGCTGGGGCGTACTACAGGCCCTTTAGGAACACTCGGCAGGCGGCTGGGTGTAGGCTCCGCCAGGCGGGATCTTTTCGGAAAAGAGGAAGGTCGCTGGATCAAGTTTCAACGCCTTGGCGATCGCCGCAATCGTGTCCACGCTGATATTGCCGCTCGCGCGTTCCAGTTTCGTGAATGTCGCCTCTGCCACGCCGATGAGTTCGGCCATCTCATAGCGGTGCACGGTACGTCGCTGTCGCTCAAAATTGATGACGTGCGCCAGCCGCTCGCGGATCGCATTGTCGTCCAACCGATGCGCCCACTCCGGAACTTTCTTGCCACCGGCGAGCAGTGCTGCAAAAGACAGTTGCAAGCCGTTTGCCATGATCTGCAGCGTCGTCAATGTGACATTGTTTTTCTGACGTACGGTCTGGATGTAGGTTCGATAGGCCAGTTTTTCGCCCTCGGCGGTCCGAAACAGTTCGGCCATGTGCATATGGGATAGGCCGCGTCTGGCTCTCTCCCGCTCAAGCGTCTGTGCAATGTTGGCGCGCAACGGGTTGTTGACCACACCTCCGTCGTCTCGTTTCATAAATCGATGTAGTCGCACAAACCTGCCTTTTCGACCTGTCCTTTTTCGCGCGGATCATCCATAGTAAACTGTCAAATCCGCAGCGAGGAAAGGCTATGACCATACTCAAATTCCTACTAGGGGGTGCCGTCGCCATCGCGGGCGCCGCAGCTCTTCCATCCCAATCAAAAGCGTCGGAATGGGGCTGCCAGGTCCTCCTATGTCTTTCCGGGGACTGGCAAGGCACCCCGTCGTGCCACCCTCCAATTTACAAGTTGATTGCGGCGATGGAAGCCCCGGGTTTTAATTGGCCGACCTGTCCGCAAGCCAACTCCAGCGCGGCGAGATTTGAGAAGTATGAGGATTGTCCGTCTGGCTGGCAAGCAGTTGGCAGCTCCGAATCCGATCGGCCGGGCTTAGGTCAAGAACGGAATATCTGCCGCATCGCTGCCGATCGGCTCTCCTGGCCCGTTGATTTCCAAAACAACGCCCTCGGCGGGCATCATGGAGACGGATCACGTCCGGTCCAAATCGAAATCAACGGTAAGTTGGTGACGGCAGAAATCCAGAGCACGGGCAACGATAGCGGGCATTCCGCTGGAAATGGTCCCACCTACTTCACCATCTCTCGACCGATGCGAGAAAAACCCTGGTTCATCGAGTATGACGATGCGAACGGCATACGCCAGAAAAGCTGGTTCAATCTCAACATGCCATGAGCCAGGCGACCACGCAGGACGAGGTACTAGCGGGTGACAATTCTGGGAGGTTTGTAGTGTTTAAGGTACTTCTCCTGTCCACTGTGATTTTGAACACAGGCGCTGTGTTGATGGCGGCTGGTCAGAGCGACAAGCCGCGATCAAACGTGGACAATCCTATGTGGCCCGCTTCACTGAAATGGGACTGCAAGACCGCTGCCAAAATCGTATGTGAGCGTGATGGCAGTTGCTCGGTGGCTGAGGACCACACTGGATTTGTGCTGAACTACGGCAGCAACGAAGCTGAGTTTCCGGCCAGCAATGTCAGGATCAAACGCCACTATCAACAGACCGTGCAGGCAAGCCCTTTGCAGCAAGAAGTTAAAGTCGAACTGGCCGACAATCGGGTCCTTTGGCTGACGGCCGTGGATGCCAGCCGCACTTATTCGCAAGCGTGGGTCGGCGCACTGAGCGAGTTGAAGGGTGGCGCGGTACTGATGATATCCGAGGGAGTCTATTGCATGCCGCACAAGTGAGTGCGCCGAGAGGGAGGCGAGCGAAGGCCGATATGGTCTGACCCGGGTACGCCACACCGGCTGTTAATGAGGATTCCTATCTTATGGAACTTTATAGGCCATTGAAATAACTATTCTATTTGGTGGCGATGCCGAGCGAACGGGCACCAACTTCGGAGTTCCAGCAATAGAAACCACCGAAGTAGAGATCCGGTTCTCCGTTCGGGCCTGCCGGCTTCAATCGGATTGAGGTCGTCGACCAGAAACAAGAAGATGTCACGATCAGACGCATAAAGCGTCGTCGTATCCTTCGAGATATCGACATTGGGATTGTAGATTCCCGTCGACCAGTCGAGCACACCCGGAACTTTCCACTGCTTGTCGCCGGTGCCGTTGCCAGCGATTTTTTGCACGGCCTCGACCAGTTCGTGGTCGAAAATCCTACCGTTATCCAGACTCTGTGTACCGTCTTACGGCGGTGATCACAGGGGCCTATGATGATGCTTACGACACGCTTTTCCATTCAATGTGGAGCAGTGCGATTTCGCGCC
>NZ_JBHLYT010000253.1:0-834 GCF_042431665.1 Mesorhizobium kowhaii | reverse complement strand
CGGGTCGGGATCTGGCCTCGCAATCGACGATGTGCCGGCTGGAGAACCTGCCTGGCGTGCGGGAACTGGTCGTTATGGGCCGTGCGATGGTCGACCTCTATTGCTCTTCCTTCCGGCAGGTTCCGAAGCGGATCGTGCTCGACATTGACGACACTTTTGACGCCGTGCATGGCGGCCAGCAATTGCGGCTGTTCAATGCCCATTACGACGAATACGGCTTCCAGCCGATTGTTGTGTTCGATGGCGACGGCCGGTTCGTCGGTGCGGTCCTGCGACCAGCGAAGCGGCCGAGCGGGGCTGAAATCCGCCCCCACCTGCGCCGCCTGGTGCGGGCGATCCGGAGCAACTGGCCGAACACCGGCATCCTTATCCGGGCCGACGGGCATTACTGCAGCCCGCAGGTCATCGACTGGTGCCGCGCCAACGATGTCGACTTCATCCTCGGCGTGGCGCCCACCACGACCCTGCGCAAGCATGTCGCGGACCTGGAGAGCAGCACGATGGCGCGTTTTGAAGCATCGAAGACGAACAAGGTCCGCCGCTTCAAGGAGTTTTTTGACGGCGCCGACAGTTGGAGCCGCGTAGAGCGCATCATCGCCCGCGTCGAGGTCGGCGCCCAAGGTGCCGATACCCGCTTCATCGTCACCAACCTTGCAAGTGGCAAGGCCAAGGCGCTCTACGAGGATGTCTACTGCCGGCGCGGCGCTGCCGAGAACCACATCAAGTCGTGGCCGCCGACCGCACATCCTGCACAAGAGCGACGGCCAACCAGTTCCGGCTGTTCCTGCATGCCGGCGCCTACTGGCTGATGTGGGGCCTGCGCGCCGCGATGCC
>NZ_JBHLYT010000252.1:0-45735 GCF_042431665.1 Mesorhizobium kowhaii | reverse complement strand
CGAGGGCGCGTCAGACCGAGCCGCTTGGCGGCTTCCTCCTGAGGAATGTCCCAACGCTGGACTGCCTTACGGATTTCGTAGAGCAGCGCCGAGCGCGCCTTGAGATTTGCTGCCTCTTGTTCGGTGTCCGCCAGGGCGTCCCAGACGTTCTCATAGATTTCTACGTTCATCGTTCTGCCTTCCATCGTTTTAGCCGTTGAGCCGCCAGATCGAGGTCTTTTTTGGATGTGGCCTGTGCCTTCTTGTGGAACGCATGAAGCACCAAAACGCGGTCCTCCAGGGTTGCCAGATAGATGACGCGGAACGCTTCCGATGCCTCCCGGACTCTGATTTCCCTGACGCCGGCCCCCACGATCTGGATAGGCTTCCAGTCGTCGGGATCGTCGCCGCGCTGGACAAGTTCGAGCTGCCAGCCGGCCTCTATCCGCGCATCGTCAGGAAACGCTCGAACATCCGCCCTACTGCTTCCAAGCCATTCAATCACCTTCATCGAGGTGCACTGTATCGGTTTTGATACAGGTTGGCTAGAGTGAAAATCAATCGCATTTTACGGACCAGCAATCAGCTCACGTCCCACCAAGAACCGGGAGGCGCAACGAAACGGTTCGATGCGCCCGCCATCGGATTAGGGGCGCTTCGTCTCGTTCTCACACTCGACATAGGCACCGAAGGCACAAATCGCTCATTTGTATTCAACCGAATTTCACGTCCTAGCGATCGCCGTGCCGTCTAATTTGATCCTGCAGCGCCTCAACAGCGGCTGACGGTGCCCCTTCGACAGCTTCGCTATCCACTGACGGTGACAGGGAACGAGCGCCCGCCTCCACTTCCTGATCGAGCGATGCGAGCAGCGCGGCGATCGACGTGGACTTGTTTCCCGGCCGGACTTGGAATTGCAAGACACTCGCCTTGCCTTCAGACGCACTCGGGTCGGACGTCTTTGATGCTGCCTGCGCCGATCGCCGGCCAAGGGTGGGAAGCGGCCGCGGCGCATCATCGGCCGTCTGATCGGTCCGCTTCGGCTTCAACTCCGGAACTTCAGCGGCGACCTCGCTCTTTGCTTCAGCCTCACCGCCTGTTGGAAGGCCTGAGCTTGGCAGCGCCTGTGGTGCGTCCGCGCTGTCGCTCTTTACTTTCGGCTTTAACGCGATGGGATCAACCCTTTCAGCCGCCGCACAAGTCGCAGGCGGCACCGCATCGGCATGGGCTGTATCGCCTGAAACCGGCGCTTCGACGGTATCGGGTTCCCCCAACTCGAAAGGTGCCGCTGGCGCGGTGTTAGCCGCCGCTTCGACGTCCGCCATCGAGCGCAGCGGAAGATCCTGCCATCGTGAGAGAGGGGGAACCTTCAAGCGCCGGTGCCGAAATTCCCGGTAGGTCGCCTTATAGGGAGCGTCCTTATAATAGGTGATCTTGCGCACCAGGAAACCAGGGGAGCTTGAGACCAGAACCACGGCCTGATTCGCCGGCATTTGCCGCAGCTCCGCCGCCGTCCGGAATGGCCTTTCCTGATAACTTAAACTCTTGTCTCGGCCCCCAAATATACCTTGACCAGCCCTGATGATCGGTGTGGCCACCTCGATCGTGGTCGGTCCCAGCATTACAGAGACATGTTCCGAGGTCTCCACGTCGTTCATGCGGATGAAAAGCTTCACCTGACACGCGGACACCGTGGTCTGCCGCGTCGCTTTTCCATAGACTTCGTCAAGCTGGGCAAGATCCTGCAGGATCAGGACCATGCGAAAGCCATAGCCCGCGTTGATCGCCAGCTTGGAAACGATAGACTCCATTTTGCCGAGCTGGCGAAACTCGTCGATCATCACCAGGACCTGATAGGGCTCGTCCGGGCCTGGCGAGGAAGCCATCAGCACATCATGGATTTGCTGAACCAGGAGTTTGATGATGGGCCGGAACACGTCGAGCTGCGCCACCGAGCAGCCGATGAAGAGAGCCGTCGGGTCCTTGCGAAACTTCGAGATATCGAAATCGGTCGACGCCGTAGCGGCTGCAACGAGATCGTTGGTCCAGGGGCTGAGAGCCGCCGTCATGTTGAAGTAGGCCGAGTTTCGCGTTTCCTTTTCCAGCGCAATGAACTGGTTGAGCCCGTGCACGACCCACGAAGGCAGATATTTTTCCTCGTCATTGCGGATATTCGTCAGCACCCTGAGAAAATCCACGCCGGTCGAAAGAAGCATCGCGACGGCGCGCAAATGACGCTGCCCCTCATAGCGTGGTGACGTCAGCACATAGCCGATCATGGCCGAAAGCAGCTGCCGGCCGGCGCGCGCCCAGATCTCGGAACTTCCTGTCGCCTCGGGGATGATGAAGGAGGAGACCACCGCGCAGTCCGTCGGCATGCGCGCATCGCGCCGGATGAAATCCAGCGGATTATAGCGATGCGAATCCTGCTCGCCGGGCGAAAAGAAAAAGACCTTGTCGCCGAGAGCCTGCCGGTGTGCACCGAACGCCTCGAAGTTCTCCCGCTTCGGATCGAACCACACCGAGGATCCTCGCCACATATAACCGTTCGGAATGACAAAGCTGACGCCCTTGCCGGATCGGGTCGGCCCGACCACCAAGACGTGCGCGGGATCGTCCGAGCGGATCGTCGCCCCACCCATCTTGCCGAGGATCAAGCCTTGCTTTGCCAGCAGGTTTTTCCTTTCGGCGTCCATGATCGTGCCGAACCGCGCATCGCCGTAGTGCTTTGGCTTGCGGTTGATCAAGCTTGCAAAGATCAGGCCGACGCCGATCGCCACGACAGCCGCGACCGCGATCGCGCCCCGAATGATCGTCTCGCCCTGCGTGGGATGATAGGCCAGGCGCTGGCTGAAATGCTGCCAGGCAACGAACAGGCCGCTTAGGCTGCGTTGCGCGTTCTGGTATTTTAAAAGCCCCCAGCGCGAGGCGCCTTCAGAGGGGAGGGCGGGGTTCCACCGCCATGTCGCCACCATCTCGTAGGCTAGGCTCCAAAGGGCAAAGAAGGCGGCAAGGCCGATGAGGCCGAGGAGAAGCCTATAAGCGAATACGCGAGACATGGGGAACCTTTCTGGCGGCTCTCCATTCGGTCATGCGGTTGAACCAGATCGCCGAAGTTCCGCGCCAGCCGCCCCGGCGCGTTTGTTGGATCACAATCGGCAGGACCGACCGCACGTAATCGATGATCTCTGCCTTGCTCAGCCCGAGCCCAGCCTGCATGACCATCAATGCCAGCTGCTCAAACGCACCGGTCGGGCTGTCCGCATGGATCGTCGTGATCGATCCGGGATGACCTGTGTTGACGGCGCGCAAGAACGAATAGGCTTCCGCTCCCCGGATCTCGCCCAGGAAGATTCGATCCGGCCGCAATCGCATGGCGGCTTGCAGCAGCGTTTCAACGGTCACGTGCGCCAGGCCCTGGTCGCCCTTTGATGCGACGAGGGGCAGATAGTTGGGCTGGTGTGGTTTAACCTCTCGCGTATCCTCAATGGTGAGGATCCGCTCATCCGAAGGCACCTCGTGCAAAATCGCGTTCAGAAACGTCGTTTTGCCCGACGATGTGCCTCCTGAAAGCAAGATCGAATACCGTTCCCGCACGGCCAGGCGGAGGAAATCCTCGATCTTGCCGGCGTCGAGATATTCGCAAAGGGCGCTGTCGGTCTCGCTCAATTCGCCGGGATCCTGGACGGAGATCGTATCGAACGACCCCCGCTTCCGGTAATCATCAAGGCGCATATCCTTCACGACCTGCTTGCGGATCGCGAAGGCGCCTCCTGTCGGCGTCGCCGGCGCAAGCACGCCCTGGAAGCGTTCGCCGCCGGGGAGGGCGGCTGAAAGCAAGGGATTTTCCTCGCTGATCGATTGCGAGGATGACGCCGCTATACGTTCCATGAGGTAAGTGATCGCGGCGCGGTCGAGCTCGGGGACGTCGAAGGGCTCCATATGTGTCGAGCCAACAATTTCGACCCACACAAGTCCAGGCCCGTTTGCACAGATTTCGACCACGCGATCGTCGTCGAGCCAGCGCCGCACCGGCGCCAGTGCCTTATTTAGGAAGACGGTTCTTTGCTGCCCGCTCACGTCGTATCTCCGTCAACGCCTCGCGTACCGGGTCCGGATAGAACTCCGAAAAATCGAGGTCCCGGCGGACGAACACCATGATGCGCGACCCCTGATCGACATGGATCGTGGGCGCGATATTGATCGAATTGCGAAGCGCCTCTTCGGCAATGCGGTTGAGGCTTTGCGAGACCTGTTGCGCGCCGATCTGACGGGCGCTCTGCAGGTATTGGTTGGGCTGCGTCTGGTTTGTCACCGTCTGTCCGGTCTGCGGGTCCGTGTAGGTCTGGTTGGTGTTCGACCCATTCTGGTCGTTGCCGAGGTTGGCGATGAATTGCGTCGCACCGCCCACGACACTTAGAAGGATCGCCGAGCCGAACCGCTCGAAATAATGGTTGTCGACCTCGCCCGGCATGCCGCTGCGACCGAGCTCGTCGGTGCCCGTCGAACCGAGCTGCACCGACATGCCGTCCGATCGAAGCAGGCGTGTCCACACTATGAACACTCGCGTTTGGCCGGTTGCGAGGCCACTGCGATATTCACCGATAAGGCGGGAGCCAGCGGGGATCAAAACCCTGCGACCGTCGAAGGACCACACATCCTCCGACACGACGGCCCGAACCATACCGGCAAGATCGCTCTGGATCGCGGTCTCGAGTACGCCCTTGATCATCGTCCCTTGGGCGACCAGAGCGTCCGTGCGCGGGTTCATCGTGGCCTTCGATGTATCCGCTCCGCTCTGGCTCGCCCTTGCCAAAAAACGCCGATTGGGGTCCTCCTCGCCCTCGCCTGCGTTTCCGGCCGCCGCTGCATCCGTACCATTGCCGCCCAATGCTGACGCACTGCCAAGCGCATCGCCGCTATCGACGACGAGCTGCTTGGCGCGCAAGCGCTCCCATTTGCGGCGCTCCTCTTCTTCTTGCCTGCGCCGTTCTTCCTCAGCCAGACGAGGGGCCTCGGAATCATCCTGCACCTGTGGTGGAGCTGCAGGCGGTTGCAAGGCTGGTGGAGGGGGAGGCGGAGCCTCGACGGTCGACGGCGGCTGTGCCGGCGTCGCCGGCGGCTCTTCGGGAGCTGTCGGAATTTTCAGGGTGCCGTTATCAAGCTGGGGGCGCGGCGTATCGAGCCCCGGTGCGGGAAACTGTGTGGTGTGAAACTCCTCGCCATCCGACGCCGTCAACAGCGGCTTGTCTGGCGCACGCGTCGCCGCATAGATCATCCAGCCGGCGAAGACCACCGCACCCAGCGGAACCGCGATCTTGAAGAATGTGCTTGCCCCGAATTTTGGCGCGGCGACCGCCGTGCCTTCCTCAGCGAGCATTCTGTACTCATTGGGAGATGGCATCGGGTCCCCTCACTTTCCGAACAGTCCCACCGCCGACACGCTGCGGTTCGTAAGGTTCAAGCCCGGTCGGTTCGTTCACATTGTTCAGTCTCAGATTGAAGACGCAGGTTGCTTCGGTGCCGTTGCGCAGGGTCCATTGGTAATTGACCTTGTCGACGACGATGTACGGGCCCTCGCGGCGATAATTCACAAGGGTCTCATTGCGCTCGCTATCAACGACATGGATCGCCGGCACTTCCCTTGCTGGATCGAAGCGGAACCAGGTCTTCACACCGTCGTCGTAGATCACGAGCGGCTTATTTGCCGACGACCCCTTATAGGCATAGGACGAGTTGGCGTTTTCGGCCTTGAAACCCTGCCGGTTCGGCTGCGCCGCCCGAGCCCGGGCTTCGTCCATCAGCGCCGCGTCCGACGCCTCTTCGGGATAGCGAAACTTGATCACATAGACCTGTTGTGCAACCGGCCGAAACTCGCCGTTGAGGAAGAACACATAGCTGCGCTTGTTCGTCAGGACATTGAGATTCCCGCCCGCATTCTTCTCGATCGGCTTCACAAAGAGCACATTGCCCTTCTTGTTGGGTTCGATGCTCCAGGCCGGGACGTCGCCAGCGCCGAGGGTTTCGATTTTCTCGTCATCGCCGAATTCGATCATCGTCGAGGCGCCATAGCTGGCCGGCACCGACACCACATCGTCCTTCTGATACCAGACGAAGCGAATGCGACTGTCACGAGATCCCGCCCGAGGGGTCTGTTCGGCAAGGGCCGACTGAACCGCGCAAATGCCGAGCCCGATTGCCATCAGGATGCCGGCGACCTTCATTGCGGTGTCTCCGCGGTGGGTGCCGGCGCCGTCTCCTGATCGCGCCGATATTCGAGTACCTGGAAGCCGAGCGGGTTTTCAAAGCGGATCTCGTTTTTTGCCGGCACGCCGGTGTAGCGGAACCGGATCAACGACACCCAATGCCGCTGCACGGTGTTCGCCTGGCTCTTTTCCTCCGTCATGAACCGGACCAGGGCGGTCCTTTGATTGGGAAATGTCACGGACTTCACGGTCACGGCCACGACGGTGTTTCGCCCGTAGAGCACGACGGGGTTCGTCACTTTGTTCGCCGGGCTGAAAAGCTCGACGAGCTCCCTCGAGGCATCGCCGGCGCTCAGCAATTGCGCGAGATCGAAGTTGTCCTTCAGCGCCTTCGGATCGTAGGTCTCGCGAGCCTTCACATAACGGACGATATCGAACATCCCCATCGACTCGTCCTGCTGCAAAGGACCGTCGGCCAGCGGCCGCTTGACCTCGACAAACCCGGTGGATTTGTCGACCACCACCATGTAGGGCTCATAAGTCTTGAGCGGCAGCGCAAGGATCAGCGCGCCCACGGCTGCAACGGCAATGACCGAGGCGACGCTTGCCACGCACCACGCCAGAGATCGCGACCAGCGATTGCGTCGCGCGATATCTTTTTCCCAGATTGCCGCATCCACGTAGTAGGGCAAGGGGGACTCGGTTTTCTTCGCCGGTCGCCCAGCGCTTTCCTTCACATCGCTCATTGGTGCCCCAAACCTATCCGGGATCCGTCAGCTTTCGGGAAAGCCGTGCATATTCCGCTGAATTCTCATACCTTCTCTGTGCGAGGCTCACGCGCGCCCGCTCGCGACCCGCCAGGCGTTCCTGCCGCGTGCTCCAGCCCAAGCGTCCCATCAGCCTGCGCTGACCGGCTTGGCCCATCGCTGCGAAGGCGCCGCCGTAGAAGCGCCCAAACGAAGGTGTTCCAATACCAATTCCGCCCGCGAGCGAGGCGGCAACGTTGGTGATCTGCGACAGCAGCAGCACACCGACGAGGCAGATCAGGATCAGCGGCGCGGCTTCGGTCAAGGTCGTTGT
Organism: Mesorhizobium kowhaii; assembly: GCF_042431665.1. Classification (NCBI taxonomy): domain Bacteria; kingdom Pseudomonadati; phylum Pseudomonadota; class Alphaproteobacteria; order Hyphomicrobiales; family Phyllobacteriaceae; genus Mesorhizobium; species Mesorhizobium kowhaii. The sequence continues at coordinate 38,470 of NZ_JBHLYT010000252.1, read as the reverse complement.
CGCAGCACCATTCGACCGGTTGACCGCGTCGAAATAGGTCTGGGTGATCGAGATGAAGAAGGCACAGAAGGCGTAGACCAGAATCTGCACGCACATGTACTGGACGATCGCGGTTACCCAGCCGGCGAAGAACCGGGTCGTGTAGCCGAACAGCATAAGAATGATGAACACTGGGGCGAGTGCCAGCAAAAGCCAAAGAAAGATCTTCGACAGGATGATGAGGAAGATCGCATAGCCGATGAGCAGCGCGCCGACGACAAGGATGATCGCCGCCAGTACGTAGCCGCCGAAGTTCAACACGCCAAGGCTCTTGATAAAGGCGGCGGTGGAATTGGCGAGCGAATCCCAGATGTTTTGCAGGGCCGTCTGCACGGAGTTGACGGAGTTCAGCCCGGCCGATGTCCCGGTCACATTGGCCGAAACGCTCGTGAGAAGGCTGTTCCCAATCGCGGCAGGTGTCTCATTCGCGAACGAATAGGCATATGTTTGAAAGTCCCCCCAGCTCGTCGCCAGAGCGTAGATGACGAAGGCGCGGAACAGGCGCCAGATCATCTCTTTTCCCGATCCCGTCGAGGTTCCCTGCCAGATGCTGATGGCCCAGACTATCACGTACAGCGTCAGCATCAGGCCGGCGACGCCCCCCTGTCCGCCGCCGGTCAGGGCCGACGCCAGGTTCTGGTAGGCTTGCGATACATAGTTATTGCCGAACTTGTCGACCTGTTGCAGAAGCGTGGTGATATTGAAGTTCATTTTTTCGACGTCCCACCTGGAAACAAAGATGGATCGCTATTGAGTGCCTTCATCGGACCGCACTCGAATGGCTTCTTCGCTTCTGTTCCTGGTTCGTGCGCCGCGAACGCCATCGGCTGCATCGGTCCCTCGTCGCGCGAGCATGGAGCCTTGAGCGGCTTGTGGCCACACCCCGAGGTCGCGACAGCGCCAATGATGGCGGCCGTTGATAGAAGAAAGCGCACCGTCATCGGCCGGACTTGTATTCGAGCCCCCGCGAGGCCTGCGTGATCAGGTTCATACGATCGATGTTTTCCTGATTGGCGGCCGCCGTAGCGGTATTCACCGCGCCGATCAGTTCGTTCACGGTCAGACCCGTTTGCACCATGATCTGGCTGTTCTGATCGATCGAGCCCTTGATGTCCTGCGCCGTGCCGATCCGTTGAGCGCCCGACTGAAAAGCGCTGGAACGGGTCTTCACCCCATTTTGCGAGGAGTCCACCAGCCCGGTAACAGTGGCCGCGACGTTCACCAGGGCGCTGTAGTTCTTATCCATCTGCGTCGTCTGGCCATTGATCAGGCCCGAAATGGTTTTCACCAGCTGCAAGCCATTGATCATGTTCGAAACGATGCCCTGCGATCCATTGCCGAGGCCGGCGAACGACAACGAGCCGCCCGAGATCACGCTACCAAGCGAAGGCGCGTCCCCCATGGAGAAGCCGCCATTGCCCAAGGCCATCTGCGCGAGCTGGCCGGCCTGGCTCGACCGGTCGCCCGTGACGGCCTGCAGCGTCTTTTGGGTATAGTTCATGATGTTGCGGTCGGTGCTGAGGATCTCGCTCGTGGCCGATGCAATCTGCCGAGCCTGTTCCAGATTAGCCTCGTCGATCGTAGGCACTTGCGCAAAGGCGATACCGCCAAGGCCAAGCAAGAGTGCCGCTGTTAACGGAATTCCACGCATAGCGCTTTCTCCTATTGAGCCTGATATTGCTTGACAGCCGACATCAGTTCGTCGGTCGTCATTGTGACGGGGGCGCTGTTGGCGTCCCTTTGGATTTGCGAAAGCACGGGCGAGACGTTTTCAACCGTGTCGGTCGTGCGCGGCGCCGTGCATGCGCCGTCCGTCGACGGGCAGCATGGGTTGCCGGCCGTGCCGCCGCCGCTTGTAGCCCCGGGACAGCTTGTCGAGCCACCCGAGCCAGGCGGCGGGCCCGAGCCAGGCGGCGGGGACGCGGGAGTGGGCACCACCAGGCCGGAGGATCCCCGACTTGTCAGTGTGGCAGTGCCGATGTTCCGCACGTTGAAAGCTTGGGCGAAGAACCCTGTCGCCTGGATCACCTCGTTGAAGGTCAGCCCGCCTTGGGCGCGGATTGCGCTGTTGCTGTCGAAGGCTTCCATGACCGTTTTGTCAGTCCCGATATCCTGACCCATGGTCTCGAAGGACTGCTTATTGGGAGCCACCGTTGACATGCTGCCATTCATGCCCCCTAGAATCTGACTGGTGATATCCAACTGGCCCCTTTCACCGGCATTGCCGCCGACAGCGCCAGATCCCGACCCGGTCGAGGCGAACGCCGAAAAGCCCTTGATGTCCGGATTGGCCTGTTCCAAGGACGCCTGGCCACTCGCCGGATCGACCGAAGCCTTCGGGCTCTTCACGTTCTGCGCCTTTTTGGGCGTCGTCACCGAGCAATTGACGCCCTGCGTGGCGGACTTCGTGTCCTCCTGGATGAGCTTGATCTGAACCTTGTCGGCCTTGTCCTCGCTCCGCTGCGACAAGATCGGGCTGTCAGAAACCGGCACGGCCGCCATCGCCGTCGATCCCGGGAAAATCGTCACAAGGGCGGCCATCGCGCCCATAATGGTCTTCATTCCGGGTCCCTCCCAAGAAAGATTGGCAACCAAACCTGCGGATCGTCGCCGACGCGCGCGCGCAGCGCGTCGAGCTCCTGAACCGTCTCAATTCGACCGGAGAGGATCTTGATCGCGTCAGGCATCGCGCCCAGATTGAGGCGCGCAATGACGCTGTCCTGATCATGCTTGATCAGGAATTTGCGTGCTTCGGGCGGGGTTTCGCGGATCCATTTGATCTCGCGCTCAGACAGCCCGAACGCCCTGTGCGATTCCTCGTCGGCCTTCGGGTTGGGGAAAAAAATATTGGTCGGCGTCTGTTCGATCAGCGTGTTGGCAATCGACGACTTCACAATATCCGCCGCAGACTGCGTGCCGAAGCCGATGATGCCATTCAGCTTACGAATGGTTTTCAGCTTGTCCTTGATGAAGTAGCTGAAAATATCATTGTCCAGGAGCTTCCAGCCTTCATCGAGGAAGATCATGACCGGTTGCCCGTCAAGCAGCTCCTCGATGCGATGGAAGATATAGAGCAAGGCCGCCGTGCTGGTCGTTGCGTCGCTCAACACGCTCGTCATGTCGAAGCCGAAAATGGACGACATCGAAAACGAGTCTTCCGCGTTGTTGAACAACCAACCGCGCTGATCCGGCCTCATCCATGGCTGCAAGCGCGAATAGAGATCGTCATCGCCGGCGCGCATCGCACCGCGCAACAGCTCGGCGAACTCCTCCATGGTTCGACCTTCGGGCGGCGCGCTCGCCACCTGGGCGATCGCGTTGCGGATGACTTGCTCCTCGCGCGTCGAGTGGGCGTGTCCGTCGGATCGACGCAGCATGAAGCTGAAAAGCTGGAAGAGGAATTCGCGATTGCGCGGCGTATCGGGCAGGCGCAACGGATTGAAGCCGGAAGGCTCCCCGGCCTTCAGAACCTCATAGCGGCCGCCAAGCGACCGCACGAAGATATCCAGGCCACGATCCTTGTCGATCATCACCAGCTTGGGGCGCGGCGTAATGCGCTGCGCCTGTGCCGCGAGAAAGCCGAGCAGCACCGTCTTGCCCGAGCCCGAGGGACCGTTCAGGGTGAAGTTGCCGAGGTCTCGAACATGGAAGTTGAAGAAGTAGGCCGTTTGCGACGTCGTCTCCAGGACGCTTATCGGCGTTCCCCAATGGACCCCGCCAGTCCGGCCGCTCGGATAGTTATGGAAGGCCGAGAAGCCCGCCATGTTCTTCGATGAGATCATCGACTTGCGCGCCACATAGGCGAAATTGCCAGGCAGGGTGGCCCAGAACGCAGGTTCACAATTCAGGTCCTCGCGAACCCACAGGGCGGACACCTCCGTCAGCGCCGTGCCGACATCGGTCACGCAGCGCGCCACGTCGTCCATGGTTTTCCCGAGGCACAGCACCGTCAGATGATGCAAGCCATAGAGCGCGTCCGAGGACAGAAGCTCATCGCGCGCTTCACCGAGTTGATCGGCCACGATCGAGCCGGCTTCATCCGACATGTCGATCTTGCGCCCGACCCGCTCCATCTGGGTCAGCGCCTGGGGCTTGTCGATGATGGCGAAGGATTGCGTCACGATGAATTCGTGCGGCACCTTCAGCATGGGGTTGAGCATCCCTGGTCCCGTAATGGAGGGGTACTCGCCGACCGAAATGATGGCGCCGTATCGCGTTTCGCCAGGGAACGCCCCGCGAATTTCCAGCGCATTCGGGCCAAAGAACAGCCGCTTCGTCGCTAGCGCCTCCGCGAGTTTCATGCGCGGCAGTGCCATCGGCCGCGGCAATCCGCCATTGACGAGCTGCACCAGGAATTCCAGCGGTTCGGAATGCCAAACGTCACTGCGCTTGACGACGGTGAGAACCCGCGCGCCATACGCCTGCAGGCTCTCTCGGACGGCTTTCATCACGTCCGTGAGTTCGATCAGCGCCCGCTCCTCGCTCGAAGAGCGACCGTCCGCAGCCCTTCGTCCCGAAAGCTTGCGGATCACGAGATCCGCGGTCCCGACCGTGCCTTGCAGCTCGCGCCGCACGATCGTCAGGTAGATGTCGTTCACAAACATGCGCTGGGTGCGCAGGGCCGCCGTGTAGCGCTGGTCCAGCTCTTGGCAGAACTTATTCTCGAAGCTCGACTCGATCGCCGGCTTCACCTCGCGGCGCAGGATATGCGAGTAGATCGCATAGCGGGAGTTCGCCAACCCCCGAATGAGATCGTTGCGGCCGAGCAGGCGCGAATTGATCTCGGCGATATCGATCGTCTCGAAGCACAGTCCGCTCATGTGAACGAAGGACATCAACATGCCGTCCTGCGTCTTGATCACCTCGTCGGACATATGCCGCGAATAGGGTATGTGGGCCGAAACCGGATTCTCCCGACGAGACACGGCCCCGAAACTCAGTTCATCGCGAAGAGCCCGTGCGATCGCCACATCACACCCGGTAACTGCGCGCCCCCCAGAAGCTGGCGCTCCGGGGCGGCATCTTTCGTGAACGGATGAACATGATCTCGATGAACATGGGATCGCGCATGATCGCGATCCTGGTAACCGCATAGAGCGGCACGCAGATACAGAGCATGATCAGATTATGGGTTGCAAGGAACACGACAGCGGTCAGCACGCCGATGAACCCCGCTAGCTCGTAGGGGATGCCGAGCACCGTCGGCGCTCGGGTCAAGCCCTTGACCAGCGGAGTGATCAACAGTCTGGGCTCGCCAGGATCGATCCGGCCGTCTGCCATGCCGATCACCTTCCGACCGCGGATTGAAAGAATTCGACGATCTGGGCCGAGCCGAAGACCAGCACGATACCCAAGACCCAGCTTCCGGCCACAAACCATGACAGGCGTGCCGCCCAGGCCATGAAGCCCATGAAAATGCAGAACAGAACCGCCAAAGCCGTCGCGATCGGCCCGGTCAAGGTCTGCACCAACGTCTGCAGCGTGCTTTGCACCGGCTGGAGATTTCCGCCCCCAGCCATCGCCTGCGTTGCCAAGAGCATGAGCGGCATCGCCACACCAGTGCTGCGTGCAGCAAACATCTTCCACAAGGTCATCAAAGCTTCTCCTCAGTCAAAGTTTTGCACCATCCCGCCTTGCCAGGCCGGCGCCGTCGCTTCGCGAGACGTCATTGTGCTGCCATTGCGGGAGTTGGTGCGGGATGTCGGATCATTTCGTTGATCGGCCGCGGCGGCCGCAGCCGGTTGAACGCCGGCCAGGTCAAGGCTCACCGGCCCGGCGGGCATCACTGCCTCAGACCCGACCGATGGCCATTGGTAGAAATCGTTGATGACGTTGGCGACGTAGCCAACCGTCTCGGGGTAGGGCGGCACGCCCTTATATTTGAGAACCGCGATCTCGCCGGCATTGTAGGCGGCGAGCATGTATATCGGGTTCGGAAATTTGCGATGCAGATCCCGCAGAAAGCCGATCCCACCTTTAACATTGTCCGCTGGATCGCAGATATTGACACCGTAGCTTACCGCCGTGGACGGCAGAAGTTGCATCAGGCCATAGGCCCCTTTGGGCGATAGCGCGCCGGAATTGAAGCGGCTTTCGGCCCGGGCAACCGCGAGGACGAGGGGCGGGGCAAAGCCTTGCTGGCGCGCGACCGCTTCGACGATCCGCTGTCCTTCTTCCTTCGACAGGGCAGCGACGCCGGGGCATGGGTTGTCAGCCAAGGTCGATGTCACCGTAGCGGCCGCGCGGTCAGCACCTCCCGCCGCACCGATCCGCTGCACGGCCTGGCTTTCAACCTGGTAGGCCGGCATCACCCGGCCATTCACGTCGACGGCAGCATTAACGCTGCGCGTGGCAGGTGCCGTAACTCGGTCCTGGAATTTCTGCGAAGCTTCCTGTGCAGACGCCGCTTGGCACGTCGCCAGGATCGCACCCGCTGCAAGTGCCGTTTTGCGGGATCGAATCATTAAAATAATCCTGCACCGTTGCCGATTCTCTTATGCTGAATTAATACAATGAATCGATGAACTGCAATCGCGAAATTGAGGCAGGCACAATGAAAATGAGCAAGGTTCTTCCCGTCGTGGCGTTTTTGCCGACCTTGGCGGCTCTGTCGCCGGCGCCGGCCCATGCTGATGATTTTGGCTGCAAGGTCTTGCTGTGCATCCTCAACCCGCAGGGTTGGGCGAGCGTCGGGGAATGTGTGCCTCCGGTCGAGCGCGCTTTCCGTATGGTCGCGCATGGGGAGCCCTGGCCCCAGTGCCCCGAGGCCGGCAGTTCCGGTCGTATCGGATATGAGAAATTCAAACCCTGCCCAGACGGCACGATCGCCGTCTCGCCCGAGACGGAATCAAGCGGGAGCGACAACAGCTCTCGCTCGCAAACTGTCTACAAGCCCGACAGTAACGGCGCTTTCTGTGCTGCGCGGAATGCAACGAATGCCTCTTGGGGCACGAACCCGAGAGGTTCGGGTTACGGTGCGCGTCCAACATCGGCCGTGACGCGGCGCGAGCAGAGGACGGAGCCAAACTATCTCGATCTCACGACGACCGACGGCAAACAGCGGTTCTGGTTCAATCTGAGCAGGTATCAATAATGAAACCCGGCTTCGCCGCCGCCGGCATTCTCGCGGCCGTCCTCGCCAGTGTTCCGGCACTGGCCGAGGACAAATCCAATCCCTGGTTTCCGATCCCCGCCACAGCATCGTTCAGCACCGGCGACAGCTGGACCTATGCCGGTGAGACCCACCGTCTCTACGGCGTTCAAGCCTGCCTGCGAGGCACATATTTCACAAATAGGGCAGGGGGGCATGTCGATTGCGGGGAGGCAAGCCTTGCAATGCTCGTCTCTCTCATCCGGGATCTCAAACCTCAATGCTACACGGCCGCCTGGCAGGCCGCGACCAAAACGCGCTTCGTCGTTTGCGTCGCGCAGCCTACTTCAGGATCCGCGGCCGGTTCTCGCATCGATCTCGGCACGGCGCTGATCTCGACCGGCTGGGCGTTCGCGGCTGTCACTCCGAACGGCGCTCCGGTCCATGCTCCCTATATCGTCGCGCAGGAGGTCGCTAAAAAGCAGCACCTTGGTCTGTGGCAGTTTGACGACGTGCCCGATCCGAATTCCATCATCCTCCGCGATATCCGAAACGCATCTAACCAGGCTGGTCAGTCTTCGAATCCGCCTGCAAATCGATAACCGGTCCCCGGCGCGTTGGATCATACTGTACATTCTGCGGAGGCCATCGCCGGACCACGAACGCGACGGCAAGCGCAATCGCCGAAATCAATCCGAGACCAATAGCCGCGATCAGCCCCGGCTCTCGCCAAAACGATAGACTGTCCCACTGGTTCAAAAGCCGGGCGCCGGACAGCACCAAAATGAGGACTGTTGCGATGACAATGCCCGTTCCCGGATCCATGTCGAATTTCTTCAGTATCGCTTTCTCCTTTTCGCACTCCCTGGTCACGGCCCCGATCAACGATCGCTTCCAGCGCAAACGCCGGCGCCAGGCGCAAGCCCCCAGGCGAAGCCTGCCCTACGGGTGCGCCAGCCGTCGCCCGCGCTTCGTCGCTCTCACGGACCCTCGCCAACCGCATCCAATGATTGCCGTTATCTTGTCTTTCGCTTGTTCACGAGTTTTGTTTCCTGGCTTGGTCCGATTACAGCGGCAGCCTCGCACGCACTTCGGCTTTTCAGTTGTTCGGTCGATATTCCAAAGCCCGCCTGCCGGTCGGAGGCGAAAGCCGCTGCTGTTTGCCGGGTAGCGCCGGCCGGGGGCCGCTTGCGTCCCAGCGCCAGGTCTCGAGCTCGCAGCTTGAAATCAGATGGTCGAATTCCGCCCGTACCGCCTCCTTGGCATCGTGCGGTACGACAAAAAGCGCGGTTCCCTGTTGGTCAACGTCGGTCAGAAGACCGAAAGCCATCGGCACCGCCGGCTGCACGTTGTAGCGCAACGTTTTCACAAACCGCCGATGCTCCCCGGTCAGGACCTCGATCAATTCCTTTTCGTCGTTGTGCTGAAACGGAATCCAATTCTCCGTCACGTTCATAAAGCCGATTTCGTCGATCGACAGAATGCCGGACGGCATCTGCATGACCGTTGCGATGGTGATCAGGCGCGAATTTTCGTGCAGTCGCCACAGGTCTAATTCAGCTGCAAAGCGCTTCGGCACTGCATTGAACATTTTCTCATCCAGGAAGAGCGGCGCGTCGGGCATATGCTTGATCGACAGCTTGCCACCAAACCGGGCGGGATCCAGCGATTTCACAATTCCGATCACGATCTTCTTGTGCTTCGCCCTAGCTGCCGCCGCGAAAGCCCGCTCCCGGTCCGCTGCCAGGCGATCCTTGAGTTCAGGCGAGTACATTGCCGGCATAAACAGCAGCTCGCGCAACTGGAACTTCTGGCTCGACTTTGCATCGGCCGCGCCCCAAAGAAATTTCCGGACCAACCCCCAATTTCTTTTTCCCACAAAGCCAGGCGCCATTAATGTCAGCTCCGCCTCTTCCCAGAGATAGTCAAGCAAGCCTCGCAGCGTGAGCTTCTTCGGATCGGCTTTCACGGTGTGGCGCGCAGTCCCCTCGCCGGATGGTCCCTGTCGCGCCTTGCCTTGTGTCAGTGCGAAAGCCAGCTTCAGCCGCGCCGTCTCCGATGCAGGATCCTCAATGATCGCTTGACCCAGGATCTCCGCCTTTCCTGACAGGACAAGGGGCAGTTCATAGCGATCACAGTCTATCGCATGGTCCTTGCCGGTGTTCGGCATGCGCTTGACGATCAATTCCTCGCTGACGGTGGCAATGTACATCGGCGCTCCGGGATGGCGACACAAACACAAGACACGGGCCTGCTTGTCCCGCGCCTGACGCAAGAGCGTCTGAATTTCCGGATGCTGTGGGCCAACCGTTCGACCCAGAATAGCAAAGTCACTCATAAGGATGCCATCCGACTTTAGATCGTGTACCCTATGATTAAATCATTGAACCGATGTCTCATTCAACCCCTTGGGTATCAACGCTGCTTCCCATGGATTGACGTGGTTAAGGCGGGGTCGTCGCCGCGTCAGAGGGACCGTCCATTCCACCGCCTCGCTTTCGCTCCGAACAAAGCGACGCTCATGGACTGCGCGGGCCTAACAACCCGTATTCGACCCCAGAGATGGGGTGGTTGCCGCGCTCCCCAGACGGTAAATTACCGGTCTCCCTCAACCCGTCGGGCCGTATCGCCGACAGGTTGGCGGTCTGCAAATCCTCTTGGCGAAGATGCACGAAGTAGCGGCCGTCTCGACTGCCAGGCGCCAGTGGTCGTAGACGATGAGCTGGCAGTGGTATTGGGCGCACGAAGCCTTTTGGAACTCGGGACGTCGCCTTGCGCAAAGGCGTCTAATCATTTGCGTTACCGTATCAGGCGGATCGCAGACCTGATGAAACCGGCGGACGGTCTGTGCGCGTGATTTAGCGGTTGCTGGCGCGTTGGGACTGTTAGAGTTTGAAGCGGCCAAGGCGCCGATCGTTGAGGCGGTACTGCCAGATGAGGTTCGGATCCTTGGGGTTGACGCCGGATGTCGACCAAGGGGAGCGATCGGGCTTTGCAGCGTCATGTAAAGGAAGATCGTCATCACAGCGCGACAGCTGTAACGAGGAGGGAAGACGATAACGTCCGAGTTTGCGCGTCAGAAACGCGATGACACAGACGGCGGTGAGGGACAGGATCAAGAAAGCAGTGGAAAAGCTGAGCATGCGAAGGCCGGCTTCCCGATCGGGCAGGGCGAAGAAAGCGAGCACGCCGCCGGCGAAAATTGCGAACGCGAACCTCATGAACATGAGAGAGAGAGCCTCCTATTTCGGTGTTGATCATTATAATATCACAGATCAGGCGTCATTATAATGATCAATAGAGATAGGATGGCCCCTCATGGATCAAGCGTCTTTCGACGGCGGGCGTCATGGTGCCGCTTTTGGCGGTACCGGCTTCAGACTGCGGCGGATTACCCGTCGCCTTTTCCAGCTCGAACAGGGATAGAGATTGGATCCTCGCCGGCTCCGCGGGGCCAAGCCTTGCCGTTGGTTTTGAGCGTAATCGGCAAATGCAAATCGTGAGCTGCGCAGCCGCCTAATATCGTTACATAGCCGGGAAATCATCCACGCTCTTGAAACAGCGGCGTCGAGGTTTCGCTTCTGGTCGACCTGAACCAGGTCACTCGAAATGGTATGGGGCAACAATTGCAGGGCCTGCCTGCCGAGGGGGCAGAGACAGGGTTGTCCCTCCGCATGATCATTTAATTATTCATTTTCAACAGGGGCATGCAGATCGAAATGCTATCGTGTTTGGAATGATTTTAGCGGCGGCCAAAAGCTATACGCCGTCACTTTACGGGAGTATGGGGCGATGCGCGACACTTTAATATGCTAATGAGTCATCGTTTCGGCTAACAGCTTGAGCACTAGACATTTTACAAAAAATGGCCGTCATATTCCGACCGATAAGCAGGAGTGCAACCGTGCCGATATTTAAAAACAAGACAGAAGACAGCGATGGTTGGCTTTCGATCCTGCTCGCGCTGCGACTTCGCCAAATCGAGAACGAGTACCCGGACTATGCGAGTTTTGCCGACGCTACGGGGCTATCGCGCGGCACGCTCTACCAGTTGCGGACGGGGAAGGGGAACCCGACATTCGTCACCCTGGAGCGGCTGGCACGGCATCTGAAGGTCCCGGTGTGGACGCTCATTGGTCGGACTGGTGACGACGACAGCGTGAAGCGGGACATCGAGACGTTCGGCTTCAACTTCAACGAGATTGCGCGGCATATCGAGGCCACGCGTGCTGTGAAGCGCTCGATGACGGAGTTCAGTGGTGTACCTTCTTTGAAAGAGGCAGCCAGCCTCGCTGGGGCAACCTCCGAGAAGAAGCGGCTGCCTCCGGCCAAAAAGGGACGAAGGACAAGCCAGTAGCATATAAGAAAGTAGAAGCTGCTAAACTACCAGCGTAGATTCATTTGCTACGATAGGCAGAAAATATATCTTATATTTCTTTGACTCGCATCAGGAAATCCGCCAGCGTCGATGTAATGTTATCATTTTGCTGAAGGGTCCACGATGCAAGCGAATATCTGGCAAGTCGTAGGAGACGACGCGCTTTATAGGGAGGCGGCAGCGTTCGTCGATTGCCACCCGAAACCATGGGTGGAAGAGGTTTCGGAATTTCTGCGGAAGAAAGGCAAGCCCGAGGCGATCACGTTGGTGATCGGACAGTTCATCGTGGCGGCTCTGTTCGAAGGACGATACGCGGATCTGCTGTACTGGTCGCTGGTTGCGGCCGAAGTGAACTGCGTTGTGATGGAGCAATGGCCTGATGATGTGCGCCAGGAGCTGGCGAGCCATCTGAAACGGGGATTTGGAAAGCTCTCGTCGCGAAATCTCTCCCATTGAAGGCGGCGGGCCGACGGCGTGGCCTTCAACGAGAAGATGGGGTTACACCTGACCAGAGGCGACATTGATATCGTTGCCGGTCGGGCCTGGAGCGGCAGAGGCGAGTTTTGTGTCGCCTCCTGTATTGAAATCCCCCGGCCCCAGGCACGCGGCCGTGTCACCTTCTTGGCAGCTGGCGTCGGCCATGGAGCGTGCGTTCTTCGCCATATCGCAGATCGTTGTCCCGTTGATATCGGAGAATCCGCTACAGCGGCCTGAGCGAACCATCTGCTGGCAATTGCCAGTCCCCAATTGAATACAGGCCGCAATAAATGAGCCATCGACCTTCTGACCGTCGAAGGTCCCCATCTGGATGAGCTGCTTGACGGGCGCGGAGTTATAGCCGTCGTTTGTAAGCTTGGCCCAGGTTTCGACCTGAAACTGGAGGGATTGGCAGCCAAACTCGGAACGCGACATGCCTGCGTAGTTTTTGATGTTGGTGTTGTTCAGCTGGAAAATGCCGGTGCAGCAAGAGCCATTGTAGACGCCTTTGTTGCCGCCGGATTCGAAGCGACCGAGGCCGCCAAGGCTGCACGATGTGGTTTTCAGCTCGTCGTGCAGGGACGAATTCTTGACGGCATCTGTGATGTCCTGTGCGGAGTAGTCGGTGCGCTCGCAATATTGTGCGCCGGCTGCATATGCTGCCGTCACCGAATTGCAGACTAGAAGGCCGGCCGCAAGGACGCTGCTGAGTTTGGAGTAGAGACGATACATAGGAATGCACCTCATGGAAGCTTGGCGCTGGTTGTGCATCGAGACCACTCCTTGCCGCCGACGAAGGAACGAAAATGGATCTCTTTGGCGTTCGCTTTGACGTCGATTTCGGTTCGATCGTTACGGTTGGCCTGGGGTCGATCGTCATCGGACAGATCGACGTAGCAGGCTTCCGCGCGTGCAACGATTTTGCCGCTGTCTGGATCAATGATGCGCGCCTCGCATAGGTCAGGCTCTATGGAAGAGCCGGCGTTGTTTGCGCCGGTCTCGCATTTGCGGGTCGAGGCGATCGAGACGATGAAGGTATGCGATCCGACTTTGATGGGCTTCGACAGGATATCCAGTGGCGGTATCTGCCCGGCCGGAATGGTTCTGTGCAGCTCGTCACGCCAATAGGCGGCATTCGAGGCGATGATATCGGACCATGCGGTCTGTATGGCCGGCTGCGCGTCTGTGGTCGTGAGCGACTGGTAGCCTAGAGGCTCCCATGCGTGTGCGGAGATGGCAGACATTGGGATAATCGCGAGGGCGGCAAGCGTGGACATGGTAAACCTCCTGACACCGCCGTGGCCGCCGCCAGGAGCCCCGGTCAAGGCCGCGCATCGCGCGTCGTGAGGGAAGCCTTGATCCGCTGGCGATGGCCGGTGGCAGGCTGGTGTACTGACTAAGGTCAGGTTTTCCATGTCGATCATGGTTGCGCTCCTTCCGAGTATCGAGGTTGCCGGAAACACGCCGGGCATCGCGACTTCCCCTAGGGTTGCGGGACAGGGACCCGGAATTGGCATTCCGGGGCGATTTCACCTTGGAATACGATGCCGGCGCGAATGCTTTTGGCCTGAACATCATATGCACCCATCGCACCATTCCGAGCGAGGTCGGGGCGCACGTTGTTCGGTTGCGCGCCATATTCGATGAAACAGCCGGAGCCAGCATCAGCGACCGTTGATCGGCCGTTCTGGTAGATCGCCAAGCGCATGGGGCATCGTTTCAGCGTGGCGTTGCCGACAGGATCGGCGCGGATCGGCGAGCAGCCGGTGAGCGTGTGCAGGACCGAGAGGACGACGGTTTTGGTCGGGCTGCGAACGACGATGTGACTCTCGGAAGCCGGCGCGTTGGCGACCGCAAAGCGCGTATCGCCTTTGGCCGTGTAGGCGTCGTTGTTCTTCTTCAGTCGGTCGGCCCATAGGGAGGCGTAGGGCACAGCCTCCGAGTTCGGGAGCTCGAGATCGGCGTAGGCGACGGCGCGCCAGGCGTTCGGATCATGCGTGAGCGACTGAGCCGAAGCGTCGGACGCCAATTTAAGGGCAGCCGCGACTGCGATAAATGTCAGGCGTCCATGCATTCCTTGCCTCGCTTTTACGCCCTATGATTAAATCAATGTTGTGATGATTGTCGAGCGTGATATTTGGATGCGACAAGAAGCCCGGCTATCGGGGCTGGATGAATTGCGAGGCCTGGCGATCGGGCTGGTGGTGCTGTCGCATGTCGGGCCGGTCTTCGGAGAAGGCGGGACGGCCGCGGCTCTGCTGTTTGCGCCGGCATGGAGCGTTGGGGTCGACCTGTTCTTTGTGATTTCCGGCCTGGTGGTGGAACGCTCATTGCGAAGCCTGCGCCTCGAGCGGGGAGCGCTCGAGGCGGCCTTCGCCTTCTATGTCAGGCGTGCTATGCGCATCGTGCCGCTGGCCTGGTGCGTCGGCGCCATCCTCTCGATCGGGTTGATCCTGCCGGGAAGCGGCGTTGAGCCTGCAGACGCGAAGGCGGCATTCGCCTTCATCTCGAATGCGCATTGGGCGCCCTGTTTCGGGGGCGCCACAGGATGCGGGAACGCCTTTGCGTTTGGGCCATTCTGGTCGATCGCCGCCGAAATGCAATTTTATCTACTGGCTCCGCTCCTGGTGTTCTTGCTACCGCGGTGGGCGCTCGTCGCGCTAGCCGGACTCGTTCTCGTGGTCGGGACGTTCACGCTGCGGCCATGGGGCGGGACGCTTTGGACGTTCCGCATCGATGCAATCGCGGTCGGGCTGGCGATCGGAGCAACCATGGGCACAAGCGCATGGCCATGGCTGGCGGAAAACCTGCAGGCGATCGGTAACATGGAAGCGGCGTTCTGGATGACGGTCGGGGCCTTCATGCTGGCGATCTTGCCGCCGGCGACACATGGCGTGGCGACTGCCGCACTGGCGCTGACGTGCGGGTGGATCGTGACAAGGGCGACCTTGCGGAATGGTTCTGTAAACTGGCCAGGGCGGGTTCTGCGCCGCCTGGGAGACATTTCGTATGCGCTCTATCTGTTCCATCTGCCGGTGCTGGCGCTGTTCAACTGGTCCCTTGGCCAATTCCTGGGCGCTCCGGCGACGGCAACGTTCTCGATCGCGATTGCGATCGGGCTGTCTCATGTACTGACAGCGGCGATCGGAGATCCGCTCCGCCAGCTTGGCCGCCGATGGTCAAATCGAACAGTCCGGGAGGTGTCGCCGTGACGGAAGAAAATCGTCAGTGGTCGCTTGGTGGTGAAGATGTCAATCAGATTCCGCGAGGAGCGAGGGCGCTGGCGGAGCAGCTATTGACCGAGACCGACGGCGATGCCGTGGCAGCGCTCGTCGCGGCATGCTGCGTCATTGGAGCCATGCGCTCGGCGGTATCGAGGGGTATGGTGCGCAACGGATCGCCGTCAGGGATCAATATCGCGCAAGTGCTGGACGTTTTCGTACGAAACGAGCCCCCTGCAGAAGAGCAGAGCCTAACCGATAGATGACCTCGACCGTGAAGTGGCTGCGATGTTGGGAGGCTGTGCGGCCCGCCGCTCGCTCCCCCAGAATGCTGAACGCACGATACCAGCAGAATCTTCGTGGGCGACCGTCGGCAATGCCGAGCACTAACACTGATTTCGCCAGGAAAGAGATTGAACTAGAGCCTTGCGAAACGCTTTGGCCGAACGACAGATCGATCTCGCATAGCGAGTGCCTTTGAAATAGTCGCTCGCCTGGCCTGTTCTTCCTAAAAGAAAAGTGCGGGAAGCATGATTTTGGCCGGTGAGCGATGCGGCCTCCGTGCTGAAGGTCGCCATGACTGCTGGCGCGACCACACGCAATACGCTCGAAGTCGCCGAAGACGGCCGTCGCCATCTTCGAACTGGGATCTGCACAAAAGAGGCGTGGTGGTGAATCGGCAGGCTGGGTGACGACACATCCGGAGCGTCGTAAAAGCCGCTCGCAGCGTACCTCTCATACGCCGCGGACAATCTTGCCGATGCCGGCGCCTTGCCGTTGGTTTGGCCGTCGGCTTCTGTGCGCGTCTGGCCAGCCGACACGCGGCAGTGTGACGGCCGCCGCTTAGTAGCGGTTGCCGAACCAGCCCTTGCTCTTGGGTGGCGAGGGTTCCTGATAAGCCCACGGGACGGATTTGTAGGACGGCCTCGGGTCTTGGACGCGCCAAGCCTTCTGCCAGTAGTAGAAATTGAGGGGTACTCGGGCGAGCACGCGACCATCGGCAGACAGGAGGTCGGAAGCGCAGGCGACGACGGGGCCGTCGTAGTGTTGCACGCGGCCGGTATAGCCGTTGAGCGCTCCGGGCCGGCACGCAAAGACACGAACGCCTGCAGCGATCGTGTCCGGGGCTTCCGCAGGGACGGAGATCGTCTTGATGCCTTCCTCGGTGATGAGCGTGCGCACAGGCACGGAACTCCAATGCGAGCGGCGCAAGGCGTTATTCGCCTGAGCTTCGGTCGGGTAGCCGGTTCGCTGGGTAATGACCGGCGGGAAGCGGCCCCAGTTGGGCGCATATTCTTGCCGGCCGCGACTGACCCGATCGGGCTTCCAATAGGAGTCCGTAACCGAAACGGGGCCGGCCGAATGTGAAGCATCCGGCACTCGCTCGGCGCAACCGGCGAGCAAGGCCGCGGATGCGACGAGGTGGAGGATGTGACGAAAAGAACGCATGTCGTGCTCGGAGGTCATGGGTTTGCAGGTGAGGATTTCCGGCGGAGCCAAGGCATCTGGAAGGTGCTGGCCCAAATGCGGTGCACGAAGCAAAAGTTGATTGCTGGTTCCCATGGGTCACTCCTCTTCAGATTCATTGAGTCAGTAAACTATCTTGCAAATCGCTGTGCAAGTGTCTCTGACTCATATCCCGCGAGGGAAGAGGGTGCCCGTATCCGGATCCGCGCCCGAGGGGCCGGGTAGGGCCTCTGTGTCGAGTTGACGCGGGGCCGTCAGGCAATCGATACTCTGAATGCGCGCTATGCCACGGCGGTCGCAGCGGCATCCGCTGGACGAACTCAGCGGCTTCGTGGGCGGCCTTGCCTGATGTCGCTGCGAGCCTTTCGAAGCCGCTGTTCGAGCGCCAAATAGCGAGCCGTGATCGAGTTCAGCTTTGTGAAAAACTGCCTGCTCTGCGCAGGGTTGCCCGGCGCAGGCGGAGGGAAGAAAGCAAATAGAGCTTCCCGGTCAGCGTCCAATTGTTCTAGCTCCGAGCAGAGACGCCAAATTTCGTGGTCGTCCGTTGCGGAACGCTGATGTGATGCACGGCGGTTGGCACGTGTGGAGTTAGTCTGCCGAGCCACATCGTTTGAGGAAGGTACAATCGTATCCAAGGCGTTTCCTCCACGCCGGGTTGTGGTCATCCAATCTGGAATAATGCGGGTTGCAACCTATGTATACTGGCGGTTTTGCCTGTCACTTTTGACAGGTCGTGAGACGCCGGAATCCAGCGAGGAGCAACCTAGTTGGATAGCCGCGCGATTGGCTTGGAGAGGCACGTCGATAGCAAGAAGGTAAGCTGGATATGGCGCAATTTGACTCAAATTTTCACGACATGACGGAGGGTATTCGCGCAGTTGCCTCTCCTGCGGACGCAGCGGACCTTCTGAACACAATTGTCGAGAGTTACGGCCTTGAGACGGCGGCCTTTCTTACCGTCAGGCCGGTTTACGAGGAACCGAGTAAGCCGTTCTATGTGACCACCTATTCGCCTGAGTGGGTGAAACGCTACATCGAGAAGGATTTTTTCGAGATCGATCCCGTGCTTCGCTACGGGCTGCGTGCTGTGACATTGGTTGATTGGAAGGAGATCCACCTATCGGACAAAGCCGTGCGCACGTTCTTTGGTGAAGCGAGGGAACATGGTGTCGGGAAGCATGGCGTCACGTTCCCGGTTAGGGGTGTCGACGGCGACCGCGGCATTCTGAGCGTGACGAGCAACGAGAACGCAGCGGCGTGGCAGGCGTTCCTCAAATCCGAGGTTCGCGACCTCCAGCATCTCGCCGGCGAATTTCACAACGCTATCGGTCGAATCCAAGGAAGGCGACTCCATCAGACGGTCTGCTCCGATAGAGAGATCGAGTGCCTGAAATGGTACGCGAGGGGAGAGAAGGTCAAACGGACCGCAGAGATACTGTCGCTATCCCCTCGCACGGTCCGATTTCATCTTGATCTGGCACGGGCCAAGCTGGGTGCCAAAAGCTTGGCCCATGCGGTTGCGATCGCGGCCGAGCGCGGCCTTTTCTTTCAAAGACTGTTCTGATCGGTAGCCAAGCGCTTCGCGGAAGCCGCCGGCAAACTCGTTCCGTTTCGTGAAGCTGGGAATGATAGAATGACTGGATCATGGGAAAGAAGGGAGACGTCGCTCTGGACAACCTGATCAGGAAGGCACCGCAGGGGGAGAATGCTGGCCAAACCAAGTGTCCTATTCGCAAACCACACGATACCGCTTGCCGGGCTCGCTGATGTTCTTGCAGACAAGCGGCTTGTGTGGCTCGGAAGAAGAGAGCGGAGGACTTGCGGCCGGCGATGCCCGTCGGTTTGATGTCTTGAGACTAGCCGTACGGCGCGGTTTGAGCCCTTCCGGCTCCTGTGGTGCAACCGGAAACACGCTGGTTTCGATCTGTTGCCGCCGCAGGCGTAGCGGCTCTTTGTCAAAGAATCGCCTGGCATCAAGCGATCTCGGAATAATCACCGTACCATCATCGCTGTGCGCACAGCCGCTGCCCAACAGTAAGGCCAGCCCCAGGAAAACAGGCAGTATCCGTCCAAACATAAGCATAACCCTTGGCGGGCAAACCCCGGCTTGCGGGTCGCCGACAACCGGCGCAATGGACACGAAGAAAGGGCGGCATCGATGCCGCCCTTTCCGTATCTGAGGGCTGAATGGGTTGGATTAGAAATCCATACCACCCATACCACCCATGCCGCCGCCGCCCATGCCGCCCGGCATGCCGCCGGCGCCAGAGTCCTTCTTCGGAGCCTCCGCGATCATGGCTTCGGTCGTGACCAGCAGGCCGGCGACCGAGGCCGCGTCCTGGAGAGCGGTGCGCACGACCTTCATCGGATCGACGATACCCATGGCGATCATGTCGCCGTATTCACCGGTCTGGGCGTTGTAGCCGAAGGTCGCGTCCTTGTTCTCGAGGATCCTGCCGGCAACGATCGAGGCTTCAGCTCCGGCGTTGGCCGCGATCTGACGGGCCGGAGCCTGCAGCGCGCGGCGCACGATGGCGATGCCAGCGGTCTGGTCGGAGTTGGCGCCGACCGCCTTGATGCTCAGCGAAGCGCGCAGCAGAGCGACGCCGCCGCCGGCAACGATGCCTTCTTCCACGGCCGCGCGGGTCGCGTTCAGGGCGTCATCAACGCGGTCCTTCTTTTCCTTGACTTCGACTTCCGTCGCACCGCCGACGCGGATCACGGCAACGCCGCCGGCGAGCTTCGCCAGACGTTCCTGCAGCTTCTCCTTGTCGTAGTCCGACGTGGTCTCTTCGATCTGCTGCTTGATCTGGGCAACGCGGCCCTGGATCTCGGCCTTCTTGCCGGCGCCGTCGACGATGGTGGTGTTCTCCTTGGAGATCGACACCTTCTTGGCGCGGCCGAGCATGTTGAGGCCGACGTTCTCGAGCTTGATGCCGAGGTCTTCCGAGATGACCTGACCACCGGTCAGGATGGCGATGTCTTCCAGCATGGCCTTGCGGCGATCGCCGAAGCCCGGCGCCTTGACAGCGGCGATCTTCAGGCCACCACGCAGCTTGTTGACGACCAGCGTGGCCAGAGCCTCGCCTTCGACGTCTTCCGAGATGATGAGCAGCGGCTTCGAGGTCTGCACGACGGCTTCGAGAACCGGCAGCATGGCCTGGAGGTTGGAGAGCTTCTTCTCGTGCAGGAGGATGTAGACGTCCTCGAGCTCGGCAACCATCTTGTCGGCGTTGGTGACGAAGTAGGGCGAGAGGTAGCCGCGGTCGAACTGCATGCCTTCGACGACTTCGAGTTCGGTCTCGGCGGTCTTGGCTTCCTCAACCGTGATGACGCCCTCGTTGCCGACCTTCTTCATCGCTTCGGCGATCATCTTGCCGACCGACTCGTCGCCATTGCCGGCGATGGTGCCGACCTGGGCGACTTCTTCGGAGGTCTTGATCTTCTTGGCGTTCTTGGTGAGGTGGGCGACGACTTCGGTGACGGCCAGATCGATGCCGCGCTTCAGG
Source organism: Mesorhizobium kowhaii (assembly GCF_042431665.1). Classification (NCBI taxonomy): domain Bacteria; kingdom Pseudomonadati; phylum Pseudomonadota; class Alphaproteobacteria; order Hyphomicrobiales; family Phyllobacteriaceae; genus Mesorhizobium; species Mesorhizobium kowhaii. The sequence goes on along the minus strand of NZ_JBHLYT010000252.1, from coordinate 18,289 downwards.
TCCATCGGGTTCATGCCGGCGGCAACCGCCTTGTGGCCTTCCTGGACGATCGACTGCGCCAGAACGGTCGCGGTCGTGGTGCCGTCGCCGGCGATGTCGTTGGTCTTCGAAGCAACTTCGCGGACCATCTGCGCGCCCATGTTCTCGAACTTGTCAGCAAGCTCGATTTCCTTGGCGACGGTGACGCCGTCCTTGGTGATGCGCGGGGCGCCGAACGACTTGTCGATGACGACGTTGCGGCCCTTGGGGCCGAGGGTGACCTTCACCGCGTCGGCGAGGATGTTGACGCCGCGCAGCATGCGCTCGCGGGCATCACGGGAGAATTTTACGTCTTTGGCAGCCATGTTTTACTCCTGGGCGTTTCGCCCGAAATTCAGATTGGATGGTGCGGATGAAAGGCGGCGGCGTGTCAGCCGATGATGCCCATGATGTCGGATTCCTTCATGATCAGAAGGTCTTCGCCATTGAGCTTGACTTCGGTGCCCGACCACTTGCCGAACAGGATGCGGTCGCCTTTCCTGACGTCCAGCGGAACCAGCTTGCCGGCTTCGTCGCGGGCGCCGGAACCGACGGCGATGATCTCGCCTTCCTGCGGCTTTTCCTTTGCCGTATCCGGGATGATGATCCCGCCGGCGGTCTTGGATTCGGATTCGACCCGACGAACGACCACGCGGTCATGAAGCGGGCGGAACTTCGACTTTGCCATTTTTACTTCCTCGATGAGAATGGTGAGAACAGTTCCTCCGTCCGGCGGCGCCGGACAAACCAATAGCTGCCCAGCGATGCCGGACCAACTTAGCACTCACCTATGGCGAGTGCTAACAGCGCGGGGGATAGGCTCCTGGCATAGGAGAGTCAAGACGCTCGTGAGGCGATTGCAGCAGCCGGTACGATGATTTGCCCGGCTGTCCTATCGCCGCCGAGGCGACCGCACCGCCAGCAGCGGCCATCGTTCGGCGAGCCCGTAGCTGCCGGTCAGCTCGAGACCGAGATCACCGAAAGATTTTGGCGTCACAGATCGGTCGAAAAACGGCGTTTCTGCGAAGCAGCAAACCGAGCCAGCCGGCGGCTTGGCAGCCCCATGACTGAAATGGGGTGCGGGCGGAACACACTACTCAGCCGCCCGGATCGATGATGCGAAAACAGGCCTAATATTCCGTAAACAGGAAGGCTAGCGACGCCTCGTGGATGTTAACCGTCTGCATGTCGTTCACCATTTGACCTTAGTCCGATGAACTTAGTTATCTTACCCTCTTCTACACTGGGGATGGGAGCTCGAAGTCTCCGCGCCGGAGCGAGCACTCTGCGAGCTTCTTGACCTTCTCCCATTCCGGGAGACCTTCCATCAAGCGGACGTTCTAACGGAGTCGTTTCGCACTCTGAGCCTGAAGCGGGTTCAGGCAGTGCTGGAAGCATGCGGCTCCGTGAAGGTGAAGAGACTGTTTCTCTGGTTCGCCGAGCGGCACGCCCATCCGTGCTTCGGCCGGCTCGATCTCAAACGTATCGACCTTGGTCGTGGCAAGCGCCAGATCGTGGTCGGGGGCGGCTGGACAGCAAGTATCAGATCACTGTACCGGAAACACTCGATGCCGGCGTCTGAGGCTCTTACCGCGCGCAAGTCAGCCTCCTCGTTCGGGTCCTGCCACTGATTGCTGAGGAAGCTGTCTTTGCATTGAAGGGTGGCACGGCCATCAATCTCTTCGTCAGAAACCTTCCGCGCCTGTCAGTCTGATATCGATCTGGCCTATCTGCCGGTCGAGGATCGCGCGACTTCCCTCGCCAATATCGACGCTGCGATACGACGCATTGCTGCTCGAATAGGGAAGAATGTGCCGCGTAGCCGCACCCAGGTTGTGCCGTTGCACAGTGAAGGCGCTGCCACAAAGGTGCTGATTGCCTCCCTCCGACGGTGTACAGATCAAGATCGAGGTGACGCCTGTCATTCGTGGCTGCGTTTACGCGCTTCAGCTTTTCGGCAATGGCATTAAGAATCACGGCGCAGAACCCCAACAATCGGAGCGCCCTTTCATCATCCAAATCTCAAATCGTAGTTAACACGAAAAGTTTGCGACAAGCGCTAGTCTTCGACATAGGCCTCATTCGGCACGTCGTCTTTCGGTCAAACCATCCTCAATCGCTTGCCGGATCGGTCCGGCCGCATCTCGAATATCGGATTGCATGGCAGCAGCTGCAATTTCCGGGTTTCGCTTTCTAAACCCACTGACGACTTCCAAATGGCGAGTATGGCCTGACTTTGACAGAACGCCACTTCTGACGATGTTCAGCATCGGGCCGTAACGCATCCAGAGCAGTTCTATGAGATCGATAAGTTCCGCGTTGCCGCAGCTTTGATAGACGAGGAAATGAAACTTTTGATTGAGGCGGAGGTAAGCCTTGATGTCTTCATGCGGCACCTTCGCGTCCATCTCTGCGTTAATCGCTTCCAGCTCCGCTACCAGTTCGGTTCCCTTTGCCTCTACAGCCAAACGCGTGGCTTCCCCCTCAAGCAGTAGCCGCAAGGGGAGAAGTGCATCCATCCGTTCAGTTGTCGCATCCGGCACACAGAGCGTGCGGCGGGGCGGTGCTTCCAAGGCGCGCGCGGAAAGCAGTCTGTTCGTCGCCTCCCTGATCGGCATCTGACTGGTACCGAATGCCGCCGCGAGTGTCGGCAACGTCAGTTTCTGACCAGGCACGAATTCACCAATCATAAATAATTGCTTGAGTTCCTTGTAGATGAAATCGTCATCTTGAACCGGTCGTCTTTCCACGAAACTTGGAAGGCCTGCGCTAGTAGGGGCCATTTGATTTCCTGTCAGTTTTATTGGCCGCCCGAACGGCGAGTAGCCACTAGTTTCAATGTCGCTTGACCACCGAGTTTGTATACCGCCTGCCACCACAACCAGGCGACCTAAAGACCAGGTCAGTCGTTCTGTGGCACGGCCTGACCGCCGCCGATCCAAAAAATAATTTCTTCCCTCCATCGAGTCAACTCTTGATCAGATATCAGTAACATGATCTGATCAGATATCATATTAGCTGAAAGGTGCCTTTTGCCTGACCCGAACGTGCAGATTGAAACGCCTATAAAGACTGTGGCGATTTTGGGCGCCGGCCTGATTGGATGCAGCTGGGCCGCCATGTTTGCGGCATCGGGGCGGCGGATACATCTCTACGACAGCCACACAGATGCTGGGGCCAAGTTCGCCGAGTTTTGGGAAGCGGTTAAGGATACGCTGGGCGAGATCGGGCTGAAAAAAACGACGACGGCGCCCGAATGGCTGGTCTTCAATTCGGCGGCGGACGCTGTGGCCGGCGCCGATTTTGTTCAGGAGTGCATTCCCGAGAGGCTGGGTGCGAAGCGCCAGCTCTATGCCGAGATCGAGCCGGCACTGCAGCCCGGAACGGTTGTCGCCACGAGTTCGTCCGGCCTGAAGCTTTCGGACCTGCAATCGGGCTGGCTGGATCCCCGCAACCTGATCATCGCCCATCCGTTCAACCCGCCGCACATCATCCCGTTGGTCGAGCTCTACGGCAATGATGCGACGATGCCGGAAGCATTGAGTATCGCGCGCACCCTGTATGAGAGTTCCGGGAAAAAGACGATCACGCTCAAGCGCGAGATCATGGGCCATGTCGCCAATCGCCTTCAGGCGGCCCTATGGCGCGAGGCGATCCATCTCGTGGCCGAGGACGTCGTCAGCGTCAGGGATGTCGATACCGCCATCAGCGCGGGACCCGGCATGCGGTGGGCGGTGATGGGGCCGCACATGCTTTTGAATCTGGGCGGCGGCCCGGCGGGCATCCGCGCCTATTGCGAACAATTCCGTGAAAGCTATGCGCTCTGGTGGGAGGATCTGGGCAAGCCGGAGCTTACCCAGGAGACGATCGGCAAGCTGATCGACGGACTGAAGGAAGAGATTGGCTCGCGCGACTACGACGCTCTGCGAAAAGAGCGCGATGCGAAGCTTGTCGCGCTCCTGAGCGCCATCAACAAGGTCGATGCCGGGCATAGCGAAATAGCGGCTGCCTGAGCCGGAACTCGAATTTTGGCGCTCGGAAACGGCACTTTGGAGCAAAGATGAAGCGTAAAGTTATAGTGACCTGTGCAGTGACCGGCGATGGTCCAATCCATCCGCGGTATACGAATTACCCGGTTACCCCTCAGCAGATCGCCGACGCTTGCCTTGAGGCGGCGCAAGCGGGTGCGTCCGTGGTTCACATTCATGGCCGTAATCCATCAACCGGACTTGGCGACCGTTCTCCAGAAGTCTTTCGCGATATCGTGGACCTGGTCCGGAAGCGGAACCCCGGCGTTCTGATCAACCTTACGACCGGGATGGGAGCGACGTTTGTTCCGGATCCCGGCGATGAAGCTCTTGCGCATCCGACCACCGATGTCGCCACGGCGGAAGACCGCGTTGGCCACGTGAGGGACCTCAAGCCGCAGTTGTGCACCCTCGACGCGACCACGATGAACCTCGAAGGCGGAATTGCCGGTGCTCCGGACTGCATTTTCATGAACACGCCCGGCAAACTGAAGGACATGGCCGAGCTGATCCGAAGTGCCAAGGTCAAGCCCGAAATCGAGGTGTTCAATCCGGGCGATATCCTGTTGGCGCGCAAGTTGATCGAACAAGGACATATCGACGAGCCGCCGCTTTTTCAGATCTGCCTCGGCGTCAAATGGTCTGCTCCGGCCGATGCGAAGACGCTGCTCTACATGAGGGACCTTCTGCCGGCGGACGCAATCTGGAGCGCCTTCGGCATTTCCCGCTGGCAGATGGAAATGGTTGCCCTTTCCACGATCCTGGGCGGCCACTGTCGCGTCGGCCTGGAGGACAACATCTATCTTGAGCGCGGCGTGTTCGCGACGAACGGGCAACTGGTCGAGCGGGCGTGCCGGATAATCCGTGATCTGGGATGTGAGGTTGCGACTGCCGACGAAGCACGGGAAATCCTGGGTGTCTCCTGAGCCGAACGGAGAGTTTCAGTGAATCGAGAAGAAACCTTACCATCGCCGCAATAGAGGAAGCCGTGGCGCAAGAAAAATAAAAAGATGCTTCAACAACATCAACAAAGGGGAAGAAGATGACACAGAAAATTACAGGATCTTTTACGCGTCGCCGTATTCTGCGCGGCAGTGCCGCGGCTGCAATCGGCCTGACTCTGCCTGGCACTATCTCGTCCAGAGGCTTTGCCTCCGAGCCGGACAGGATCAAAATGGGCATGGCGATGCCTCTGGAAGGCGAATGCGCCCAGTGGGGCATTCCCATTCAGCGTGCAGGCCAAATGTGGGCGGATGAGCACAATGCCAATGGCGGCATTCTCTGCGGCGATGGGCAGAAGCACAAGATCGACTTCTCGGCTTATACCAATGTCTGCTTCCTTCCGAACGAGGAACTGAAGGCGTTCCGAAGCGCCGTCCTCCAGGACGGCTGCAAGTACATGTTCCAGACCTACACGCCTGCTTCGCGAAAGGCGATCGCCCGATTCGCGACAGAAAATCAGGTTCTTACCAATTCCTACGGCGGCGGGTTCCTCGGCCCCGACTTCCCCTACCTGATGGGCGGCCTCACGGGTTCCCCCACCGCATTCCTCGGGCTTGTGTCTCACGTCGTGGAGAAAAACCCTGGTGTTAAGCGCGTTGCGCTGATGTTCACAGACAATTCCTTCGGGCTGGCTGGCCAAGGCTACTGCGCAGCCGGATGTGCGCCTTTTGAAGCCCAAGGGAAGATTGAGGTCGTCTACAACGATGTTTTTGATCCCAATACGACCGACTACTTCCCATTGTTGGGCGCAGTCCTCAAGACCAAGCCAGATGCGATTTTCTTTTCCGACCTTCCTCCCGGCAAGCAAGCGATCCTCCTGGAAGCGGCGCAGTCGCTCAACTATAAGGGCATCTGGATGTGCCACTCCTGGGATTTGCCGCAGATCGCGCAGCGCGTGAATTTGGCTGATCTCGAGGGTAGAGTTGTTTGCGGATTTGGCGTGGACGCCTCGGAGGCGAGTTACTCCGCCAAGGCACATAAGATGTACCAAAGCTACGTCGAGAAGTTCGGTGCTGGTGAGTGGATCGGATTTGCCGGCCTTACTTACTCTGCCATGGCCACTTTGGACCAGGCTTTTGCCGAGAGTTCCACCATCGAGCCGAAGGATGTGATGGAGACCCTCTATGCCATTAAGAGCATGGACCACCCGATCTACGGGAAGTCGGCATGGTCAGGAAAGGACATCTTCGCGGTCGACCACCATCTGCTTACGCCGACACCAAAGTACGTCATAAAAAATGGTACTTTTGCCCTTTCCGGGGTCACCGACGACTTTGGATGGTGGAATGAGAATAAGGCCGCCGCTCTGCCTGTTCTTCAGAAGTACAAAATGACCGAACTGTGACTTCTGTGTCCGTAGTCAGACAACGTCAAAATCAGGCGCGCTTGCGCGCCTGATAGCTTGTGCTTATTCGCACTAAGGAGAACCCGATGGCAAGAGACGACATTCTCATCCCACCGTACAAGACAGAGTTATTCGCCGCACCCATCGCTTCCGAGGAAATAGCAGGGATACCTGGCGCACTGGATGTCGGTTTGGAACAGGTCGACCCCGTAACCTTTTCGGTCGTGCATGCCCGCGTGGAAGGCATCATGACGGAGATGACGCAAACGATCCTTGCAACCGCCCGCAATCCGATCTTGCACGGCGCCAAGGATTTTACTTGCTGCCTGCTCGACACGCGCGGTGCATCCATCCTTTCAATGGTGGACTGCATTCCTGTGCACGTGGGAACAATGAGCCCGCCGTTGCGCTTCATCATTCGCGTCTTTGGGAACGATATTCGCGAGGGCGACGTCTTCCTCAACAACGCTTCGTACGCAGGTAATTCCCACGTCGGCGACTTCACAATGTTTGCGCCCATCTTTTACGAAGACAAACTCGTAGCGTGGGCTTGTTCAAAGTGCCATCTGCTCGATATCGGCGCGCACCTTCCCACAAGTATGGATCCGTTCGCCAAGGATATCTACGAGGAAGGCTTCCATTTCCCTGGCGTCCGCCTGTGTCGAGATCACAAGCCGATAAACGACCTCGTGCGCTTCATCGCTTACAATTTCCGCTACTCCCAGCAGTGGCACGGAGATTTCCTTGCCCAGTTGAGCTCGCTCTGGGTGGCCGAGGCGCGCATCATCGATCTCTGCAAGAGGTTCGGCTACGAGACGTTCAAGGGTTGCCTGACTGAGGCGCTGCGTTACGGCGAGCGGGCGATGCGCGAGGAAATAAGGAAGCTGCCGAAGATCACCGTCACGGAAACGCTGAAAACTGAATGCTTTAAGGGCTATATTGACGAGCCTCTTGAATTCAAGATGACCCTGACCATCGACCCGGATGAAGGTTACATTGACTTCGACTACACCGAAATGCCGGACCAGATCGATTTCAGCTACAATCTTAGTTACGCGACCTGTCGCTGCTCAGCCATTCAGGGAACCTTGCCAATCCTCTCGCCGGATCTCCCCTACAACAGTGGCGCGCTGGACCGTATTAGGGTCAAGCAGCGCGAAGGGTCGATCGCTGGTATTCCACGTTGGCCTGTCGGCACAGAAGTTGCAACCGTTGGCTTGAACGACGAAGTCACCAACCTCGTTTTCAAAACCTGGGCAAAGGTTCTGCCGCATCGTGCTCTCGCTGGCATGGGCGAACATCCTGCCGCGAACCACACAGGGGCCGGTGTCGATCCGCGCAAGAACAATCAACCCTATGGGCATCTGCACTACCTGGCCGCCAGCGCAGCAGGGGCTACAGAAGGTTTCGATGGTCTTCCGCACATGTTTGGCCACTGCATCATGGGCAACATGGGCTATGAGTCGATCGAGATCCACGAGCAGTCGCTGCCTCGCATTGTCTGGGAAGTGAAAGCCGAGCCCGACTCCGGTGGCGCCGGCAAGTGGCGCGGCGGGATTGCCATGTCCCACCGTCTGCAACCGATCGGTCACGACATGCAGCTGATATACTGCGGCACGGGCCATACGTGGCCCGCGTTCGGGCTGTTTGGGGGGGAGGGCGGCACGGTGGCAGATCACTGGCTGCTCGATTCCAATACGCTGAGCGAGGAAGCTCATCTTGAGAACATGGGCGAGACGATCTGCCGTCGTGATCAGCACTGGTATGCCAAGACCGGTGGCGGTGGCGGCTTCGGCAATCCCCTGGAACGCGATCCGGAGAAAATTCGCGACGACGCGCGAGACGGGTTCATTTCGCTGAGCGCGGCGCGTGAGGTTTATGGCGTCGTGCTGGATACCAAACCCGAACTCTACGCCGTGGATGTAGAGGCGACAGCCGCCCTTCGGGCACAGATGGGCGCGCGCGCCTGAGAATGGATCGAGGTACAAAATGAAATATCGTATCAGTGTGGATGTGGGGGGCACCTTTACCGACCTGGCCATTGCCGATGCCGACACATTCACCCAGCTCGGTAGTCACAAGTCTCCAACAACGCCGCAGGATCGATCGGTCGGAATCCTCAACTGCATGGCGCTTGCCGCCGAGGAGCTTGGCCTGACGCTCGATAAAATGTTGTCGAGAACGTCAGTCTTCTGCCACGGGTCGACAACGGCGACCAACACAATCCTCGAAATGAGCGGCGCAAAGACGGGACTGATATGCACCCGCGGGACCAAATACATACTCTGGCGAGGGGAAGGTCGGCGGCAGACGATGTTCAACTACAAGATGGAGCCCAACCGACCTCTCATTCGCCCATATCTGAGCAGAGAGGTGACAGAGCGCATCAACGCGCAAGGTGAAATCATTGTTGCCCTCGACGAAGAGGAAGTTCGCAAGGAGGTTCGCCAGCTCAAGGAATGGGGTGTGGAGGCGATTGCGGTCTGCACGATGTGGTCCATTGTCAACGACTCGCATGAGAAGCGTATCGGCGAGATCATCAAGGAAGAATGGCCGGAGGTCGATTTCTGCCTCAGTTCCGAAATCCAGCCGATCATACGAGAATATTACCGCACGAGCTGCGTCGTGCTCAATGCGATGCTCCAGCCGAAGATTTCGCGATATCTGAACAATCTTCAGGGCAAGCTGGAGCAGAACGGCTTCAACGGTGAGACCCTTATCGTCGTGTCAAACGGCGGTGTGGTCCCCATCTCGGAAGTCGCCAAGAAGCCGGTGTTCATGCTGTTCTCGGGTCCGTCGATGGCCCCTGAAGCGGGCTACTATTTCAGCGAGATCGAGGGATCGAAGAACTGCATCACCGTGGATATGGGTGGCACAAGTTTCGACGTTTCCACAGTGCTCGATGGACAGATCACCACCACTAAGGATGGCCGTATTCTGAACTATCCGACCGGGGTGGCTTCGATTGAGATTGCGACGCTGGGTGCGGGAGGCGGCTCGATCGCGGCGCTCGACCGCGCCGGTCTGATCACGGTTGGTCCGCGCAGCGCTGAAGCGATTCCAGGGCCGGCCTGCTACATGCGTGGAGGCGTAGAGCCAACAGTGACGGACGCGTATGTCGTGCTTGGCTACATTCGGCCCGAGTACTTTCTCAACGGTCGCATGAAGATCGATCGTCAGCTGGCCTATGATGCAATCAAGAAGGCTATTGCGGACCCTCTGGGCATTACAGTCGAAGACGCAGCGCTCGGGATCACCCAAGTGGTGAACGAGAATATGCTCGGCGGCATTCTCGACATGACGATCCGTCGTGGCGTCGATCCGCGAGAATTCGCTATGGTCACCGGCGGTGGCGCGACGTCCGTTCCAGTGGCGTTCCTTGCCCGCGAGATGGGTATCAGCAAGGTAGTCATCCCGCGTGAGACCTCTGTTCTTTGCGCCTTCGGCGCCAACAATGCCGCTATCGCGATGAGCGAGGTGGTCTCGAAGTACAGCGATACCGGCAAATTCGACTATCAGGGCGTGAATGAAGCCTTGTCCAGCATCACCAACAAGGGTGCTGCATTCCTGACCCGCATGGGCGTGAAACCCGAGGAGCAAAATTTCGAACTCTTTGCTTCTGCGCGTTACCCGATGCAGACGACAGAACTGGAGATCCCAATCAGGCTGGAGAATGGGCGCATTACGCCCGAGGTTCTCGAAAACATTACCCAGATGTTCCACGAGGCCTATCTTGCCCGATACAAGACGAACGATCCGGCATCCGACGTCGAGTTCCTGATGTGGAGATGCATGGCCACTTTCGAGCGCCCGAAGATCGTGCTCGCTCCTCAGGAAAGGACGAGCGAAAGTTCACGGACCACTTTCCTCAGCAGCGGCAAATCATACTTCGGGGGCGGAGAGGTTGTCGAAACTCCCGTATTTGACGGCGCCAAGCTCAAATACGGCATGAAGGTTTCCGGTCCAGCTTTGGTGACGCTTCCCGACACGACCATTGTGGTTCCTCCGTTTGCCAATCTGGAAACCCGAGAGCTCGGATATTTCGTCATGACCGTGGAGACCGAGATCAAGAGCAGCTCCTCTAACGCCAAGGGAAAGGCTAAGATACGGGAACTGGCTCCAGCGGAGTAACGGACGACGCCCCGCTTCGGCTTTTTCCATGGCGGGGGTGATCGCAGGCTGGAACCTCCGGAGTGGTCATGCTCGACATTAACATCACCCAGGTACTCTTAAATTTCATAGCGCTCAGTTCATTCTACGGCCTGTTCGCGGTCGGCCTTGCGCTTGTATTCGGCGTGATGAAAGTGGTGAATTTCGCCCATGGCGAATTCTTCATGCTTGGCGGTTACACCATCTGGCTGCTGCTGGTGGCCTTCTCAGGGCTACCGCCTTGGATGGTTTTCGTAGCAGCTCTGATCATCGGTCCAATCATCGTCGGACTGGTTGGGGCACTGTTCGAGAAATTGATATTCGCGCCTACCTCGCAGGATGCGTTCGGTGGCTTTATCGCTTCTCTCGGCCTTTCCTATGTCCTGCAGGCCCTGGTTGCTCTCAGCTTTGGCGTGGTTTCTAAAAGTTTGCCGGTCGTGATTCCGGGGCAATTGGAAATCGGCGGTGGCATTCTGACGTATCAGCGTCTGGTCGTTATTTTGTGCGCTGCCGTTATGATGACCTGCCTGTGGTATTTCCTCAGCCGCACCAGAGGCGGTCGTGCCGTCAGGGCCGCATCGCAGAACCGCTCGGCGGCATTGCTCCAGGGTATCAACCTCAAGCGCATTCGCCTGGTCACCATGGTGATCGGCGCCGGTATGGCTGGCATCTCCGGTGTTTTGATGGCGAGCATCATTAACGTAGGTCCTTATATGGGGCTCGAGGCCATCTGGAAGGCTTTCATTGTGGTGATCGTCGGGGGGCTCGGCAGCATCTCCGGTGCAATCGTTGCGGCGATGCTTTTCGGCTTCATCGACAGTTTCGCAAGCGTCGTGGGCCTCAGCCAGTACATTGTGATCATAGACACCGTCATCATGCTTGTGGTTCTGGCGTTCTTTCCGCGCGGTCTGCTCGGCCGCGAAGCGCCGCTCCTCGAGCAGGCACCGGCCAAACATCTTGAGTTGCGGCACTGGCTTGTTCCGCCCGCAATACGCGCGGCGACCATTCCGGTATGCGCGGTGCTGCTGGTTGCCTATCCTTTCGTGGCTTCGTCTTATTATGTCAGCGTCGGCATCCTGTTCCTCATCAACGTCATCCTGGTCGTCAGCTATCGAACGATCACGACCATGGGCGGCTGGTCCTTCGCTCACGTCACGATGCTTGCCATTGGCGCCTATTGCGTGGCCTTGCTGCAGACAGACTTTGGCATTTCATTTTGGATAGCGCTGCCGCTTTCAGGCTTGGCGGCAGCGGCAATCGCGCTCGTCATCGCATTCCCGGTGATGCGTACACGCCAGTTCTATTTCTTCCTCAGCACCTTCGCTGCCGGCGAAGCGATCCGGCAGTGCTTCATTCAGTTCAAGAAGCCTTTCGGAGGGATCGAGGGGATCCCGTTCCTGTCGCCGCCCGAGAGTGTGTTTGGCATCAGTTTCGGCAACACCAGCAACTATTATCTCCTGGTTCTGGTGGCGGCAGCGCTCTGCGTCGGGCTGCTCTACATCGTGGATATCGGCCGCACGGGCCGCTCGATCAAGGCGGTGGCGGAGAATGAGAACCTGTCCATGGCAATCGGTCTCAACACTTGGGGCCTGAAGACCTTGGCCTTCTGCATCGGTTCCTTTTTCGCCGGCATCGCAGGCGCCTTTTACGCCGGCTACAATGGTTTTGTCGCACCCACCGACTATACTCCCCAGTTCATGTTCAAGATCATTGCAGCAGTCATCATCGGTGGAAACCGCACATATTGGGGGCCCATTGCGGGATTGGTAATTCTGACCGTCATGGAACAGGGCTTGCGCGACAGCGCCCAGCTCATTCCGCTGATCTGGGGCACAACCATCATCCTCGCCGTCCTGTTCGTACCGCAGGGGCTGGAAGGACTGGTTGGACGTCTGCTGACGCAGCGCCGGAAAAATATCGCTGCGGGCGAGGAGAGGGCGACCAATGCTTCGCGTGCATGAACTGACGAAGCAATTCGGCAAGGCGGTGGCTTTGAACTCGGTGTCGCTTGAAATCGGCAGTGCTGGGGTTCACGGGCTCATCGGTCCGAACGGGTCAGGAAAAACAACGTTCTTCAATCTGGTCACTGGCTTTCTCTCGCCAACATCAGGCCGTGTAACCTACCAGGATAAAGACATCACGGGCATGCCACCTCACAAGATTTCCCGGCTCGGCATTGCGCGTACATTCCAGAACAGCAGCAACTATTCGAACCTGACCGCCCGCGAGAACCTTGCGACAGCGACGCGGAACAGGATCGGCACGAACTGGTTGCCGAGACTTCTGCATCTCAGATCAGCTCGCGCCGAGGAGTGGGAGCACCGAAATCTGGCGGATGCCATTCTCGAAAGGTTCGGCTTACGTGAATTTGCCAACGTGCCTGCGGCCGACCTGCCGGGCGGAACCCAGAAGATTCTTGGTGTCGCCATTGCGTTTGCGTCTGGACCACGTCTCCTGATGCTCGATGAACCTCTCGCCGGCCTCAATTCCGGAGAAAAGGTGCAACTCATGGAGATCATACGCGGACTGCGCGATGAGGGTTTGACGCTGCTTCTCATAGAGCACGATATGAAGGCCATTATGCAGGCCTGCGACCAGATCGCGGTTCTATGCTACGGCGATCTGATTGCCGAGGGCACGCCCAACAAGATCAGGCGCGATCCTGCGACCATCCGGGCATATCTCGGCGAAGAGGCGGCCTGATGCTGACCGTCGATAGTCTCACAGTCGACTACTCAGGAATAATCGCGCTGGACGGCGTTTCCCTAAGAGCCCAGGAGGGAGCCATTACGTCCCTTATTGGCGCGAACGGTGCTGGCAAGTCCACTGTTCTGAAGTCGATCTCGGGCCTATTGTCGCCTCGCATCGGACAGATCGGCTTCAACGGAGAAACGATATCCGGGCTGGCGCCCGACGAAATCGTGCGCAGAGGCATCTGCCACGTGCCGGAAGGACGGGGGCTTTTTCCCTACATGAGCGTGCTCGACAATCTGCTGGTCGGCGCCCATCTCCGCAGGGACCCGGCCGGGATCCGCGACGATCTGGACAAGGTGTTTCACTATTTCCCGATGCTGAAGGATCATCGTTACCGCATCGCCCGCAACTTCAGCGGAGGACAGCAACAGATGATCGCGATCGGGCGCGGTATCATGGCGCGTCCCCGCTTCTACCTCTTTGACGAGCCGTCGATCGGGCTGGCGCCGTTGATCGTCAGGGATGTTCTGAACACCATCGCAAGAATGGCTCGCGACGAAAAATGCGGCGTGCTGCTTGTCGAGCAGAATGCCAACCTCGCCTTGGACATTTCTTCCGATGCCTATGTAATGGAGCTCGGTCACATCATCATGGCTGGAGATGCAAAAGACCTGAAGTCCAACGAGGACGTCAAGAAGGCCTATCTGGGAATTTAGAAAAACGGTGTGGTGGTCGACTGCGCTACGATGACCTTGCGGAGAAGCCTACAAAGGCTTTGGACGAGGCAATACAAGAAGATGGTTTCCCGCCCGCGACAGCACATTGGGGCTGATGTGTGACAGTGGTATGTGCACTGCAACAATCTGGTGCGGCGTGCCGGCTCGGCCGCTCCAGATCGGCTTCGCGCGGACGTGCCAGTGATCGATTGGGTTACGGGTCATGACGTGCCGTCATGGCCCCTGCCGACCTCGCCTTTGCCGAGAACGGTTTCACATCGGCCCGGCGCCGGCCTTGAATTTCCCGGGCGCGCTCCGGGCCGCCACGATGGTGGCATCGACGATATGCCCGCCCATCTCCAGGTAGCCGGCCTTGCTGAGGCGCTTGTCGAAACGGGCGAACAGGTTGTCCCCCGCGCCGGCTGTGTGAGATGCTCCCGGAACAGCCAGATCGTCTTGGCGTCGGCACCCTGTCTCCGAGACCCAGCCCGAGGAAGCGCATGAAGGATTTGTCGGTCCTGGATCTGGAACTCGGCCTTGTCGTTAGACAGGCCGTAGAGCGCCTGCAGAACCATGATCTTCATCACCGGATCGTAAGGCGGCTGGCCACCCTTCGCGCCATCGGAGCGCTTCAGCGCCTTGCCGAGCGGCTTGCGGGAAAACCTCCCACGGCACCACCGCATTCAGCTTCTCCAGCGGATCGCCGGCCTCGCTCAGCCGGACATATCGCTCGTCAATGTCCCAGAAACCAGCCTGTCCCCGCATCCACTGCCTCCGCGCAAACCAACGCGTCGAGTGAATCAAAATCAAAGGCGAGATACTTCGAACTGCCTCCGCGGCTCCGGCAACGAATTCGACTTCGTCCCCGTGGTCAAACTGTTCACGCGGGATGCCGGCGCGACCTGGCTTCTGACCGAAATCGATCCGGATGACCCGGACCACGCATTTGGTCTTTGTGACCTTGGCTTAGCGGCCCGGAGATCGGTAGTCTGAGCCTCTCAGAGCTCGCTGCCGTTCGTGGCCGCCTAGTTCGAGCATGACCTGTATTTCAGGCCGGACAGGCCGCTGTCGGCCTATGCCAGCGGGGCTCCATCGCCTCGGCCGCATCCAGGTGTGACGTTCGTCACGATGCTCAACGCCATCCTTACGGGTGGCGTTGAGTGCCGAAGGCGATAGCGGCTAGACCTCAGGCCCTGGCCTTACGTTTCGTCGCAGGTTTTTTGGCTGGAAACGGCTTCCTTCCCAAGCCTAGCGACTTTGCCAAAGCCGAACGGGTCGCCGAATAACTCGGCGCCACCATTGGATAGTCCTTCGCCAACCCCCATTTCGCCCGGTATTCATCAGGCGTCAGCCCATGACTGGTCGCAAGATGGCGCTTAAGCGACTTGTATTTCTTACCGTCCTCGAGGCTGATGATGTAGTCCGGAAACACCGACCTTTTGGGGTTAACTGCCGGCTTGGGCGAGGGTTCTGGTATGGGAGATGGCGGGCTAATATTCGACAATGCCGAATTCACGCTCGCGATCAGATCCGGCAATCCGGACACTGGAACAGCGTTCTTTTGGACATAGGCGGCAACGATATCGGCAGTAAGTTCAATCATATTATTGTTTGGTTCCCCGGGCATCGACGTGCTCCTTCAATCACCATATTCTCATATCCGTCAAAGAGACGATATGCGCCCAACCTATGCCATTTGGATTTTGTCCAATCAAGTCGGATATTTGGCATTTCTGTATGACGCAGGGGCAAAAGCGAACTTTCGTTTGGTGGCAAAGCGTAGCCACGCCAAACCAGCCTCCCGGTTAGTGCGGACCAAAGAATGTTGCAATTGCCTCGAATGACTATAGTCTATATGGATCAAAGGCGGGGTCCGGATTATAGAAAGTGAGATATCACGGAGTAGAGATCGAAAATGCCTGTTAAAGCTTCTGCTGTTTCTACCCATGTCCCTTGGTCTGACCACCTAACTGCTTACGATCGAGAGCATCAGCCCATCGATTTGAAGCTCCTGGAAGCGTGGTTCGACGAAGCCAGCGTAGAAGAAATGGCGGAAATTTTGGGTGTCGATCCGTGGGAGGAGCCAGTTCGCGCCCGCGACGCGGTTCGTAGCCATCTCGATCGAGTGGTGTGGCTGTTGACTACGGGATCCAAGGAGCTTTTCAAATCCTTGCCGCAAAAGTGTCCATAGAATCGGCACGAATTCTTTGCCAGTTGATGGACCAAATGCGCGGACGGCGGCTCGGACGAAGAGCGGTGAAGCTTCCGCCATCGTCCAGAGCTCTCCGATAGTTCGCCCATGCATTCGTCGAGCTTCTCCAGGCGAAGCTTCGCCCTGCGAAGTTCATGTCCGGCTTCGAAACGTCGATGGCGTCCCAAAGGTGCGGTCGTCATGAGGTCGAGCTCCAGTTCGGACCCAACACTTGCATTTTATGTGAACACATCAGACGCAACACTTGCATTTGCTGACGTGTCAGGTGAAGAGCTGTCGGCAATGGCGACGAAGTTTAAACAAGATTTTTGCCAATAGCAGCTTGGCGGTGAGTCTCTAGACTTGGAATGGGGGGACGGATGCGACGTTTCGCAAATAGCTTCTTTGCAGGAATTATCTTGGTGTACGGCTTCTCCGGACAGGCATACGCCGGGTCCGCGAAGTCGACGCCGGGTTCGGTGACACTGCCAGCCTTGGGGCAATGCATCAGCCACCGTGACACGGCCCAGAGGCTGGAGTTGACCGGGCGCCTCGCCAAGGACCAGTATCTCTACGTTCTGTGGGGAGAGATCGATGACGGCAGCATTCAGAACTATGGCGAACCCCAGCTTGTTACGAGTCTCAACCCGCAGGAAGCCATGAGGCCCGTAAAGGTGTTCCTGATCGACGCGAATAAGTACAGCGAAGGTTGGTACGCCTACCTGCCGCCTGCCAAGGTCAAGATGGCGATACAGTATTACAACCGGGGTTATACGCCTTCGGAGTTTCAAGTGACTCTGTGCGCGGGTAATAGCCTGACTGCCTCGCCGCCGATACCCGCGCTGGTGCCGTGAGAAGAAACACAGCGCGTGTGGCCTAGGTAGAGAAGCTTCGGTAGTGTCCCAGATAGCTTGTATAGCGCTATGGATGCCATAGCATGACCTGTCAAAATCTGATCATAGGGGGTTTAGTATGATATTAGGCTTTCGACTTACCTTAACTTTGGCCGCAGTAACCTTATTGGGCGGCGCTGCTCATGCGGAGGAAGCTGGACCAAATACGGCGCACAGTGGGGACATCTCTCTCTCTCTCTTGCTACGGCTCCGGCGTCATGAGAATGTCAGCAAGCAATAAAGGGACAAGTTACGGCGTCTCCTGCTCTGGTTATTGCGAATGGGTTCTTGAAGATGGAACATCTCGCGAGATGGATATTCCATTGTTCACGTTTGAGCCCAAGGAACAGGACAAGATGCTGTATAACGTCGACAGCGGCGGCTTTATATCAAAGAGCCAAAACGCACGAGTGAACTGCATGAATTAGCTGAGGCGCAAGCTCAGGCTTAAAGATGGGCGAGACGCCATGCGATTCTGATGTTAAGCCGCCAGTGGCAGACTTCGGATCCAGGAAGTGCTCGGCATCCGGGTTTGTCTTGGCTTGATTGAAGTCCATGTTGGCGACTCCAAAGATGGGAGCGCCGACGATTAGAGTGAAAGCAATGATTTTGTCGTTCGATTGATTAAGTGGTTTGGCGTCTCGCTATTCCTTATTGGTGTCAAACGTAATTGTTGGCGGAGGGCTGCTTATGCCGTAGGGTATAAGGGTGAATACCTCTCTCGGCCGTCCTCTAATGACCCTCGCCGACTTGGCGCCTAAACTAGTCTTCCCTGCAGCACCCCAAAAGCCATGCTGGTCTATCCTCGAGACCCTAATTTCCGGCAAGCCGAAACGCTCTAAATTTAACCTGGCTACTTTAGCGATGATAAGGCGCTTGGCATGAGGCGGACAGGCGAAGGTGGCGCCGGCCAGGAGCGCAGCTGCGAGGTCGCAGCGGCTGCGGGACGGCGGCTGGGATGTGGATAATTAGGCCTGGCCTATTGCGGATTACGCCAGCCGGCGCGCACCCTGGCTACCATGGTGGCGGAGCATGTTGAATTGGCGTTGTTTGAGCAGTCGCTCGGCAATCGCGAGGGCCTGCATCAACCGTTCGGTGATCGTGTGGCTGACGCTGCGGAGAAAACCGCAGGATCGGTTCTATTCGACATACGTGTCGACGGCGATATCTGCGTTCAGCGGATGGCTGGGATTGGATATGGCGAAACCGGCACAGCGATAATCGTAATGGAGAAGAGCGGACAGCTTAGATGC
>NZ_JBHLYT010000251.1:0-533 GCF_042431665.1 Mesorhizobium kowhaii | reverse complement strand
CGGGCCCGACGATATCGGGCTCGGCACAATAAAGTGACGCATCATTCTCCACCTGCATCTCCTGCCGGTTCACTACTGGTCAGTCCCTCGAACGATGTCGTCGCTGCTTTTGCTGACGTCGCCGGGCGGGCGACGACATCGGTCATGCCCACGCCGTGCTGTCGGCGCTGCGACTGTCGACTGTCGCCGTTCGTTCGCACCGGCTTCGTGCGTCGCCGGGGGCCTCGTTATGCCCGTGAAGCTGACTACGCAGACGGAGAGCCCGTATCATGACCATCAGCCCCGAACTGGAAGCGCAGATCCTGCGCCTGTATCACGCCGAGAAGTGGCGCTGCGGCACCATCGCCAGGCAATTGCATGTCCATCACACGACGGTGCATCGCGTTCTGGCCCAGGCGGGATTGCCCCGGCACAAGCCGCTGCAGAGAGCCTCAATCATTGACCCGTATCTTCCATTCATTGAGCAGACGCTGGAAAAGTTCCCCTCGCTGACCGCCAGCCGCCTTTATGCGATGGTGCGCGAGCGCGGCTAC
>NZ_JBHLYT010000250.1:0-512 GCF_042431665.1 Mesorhizobium kowhaii | reverse complement strand
CAACACGGCCCAAGCCACCGCGCCCCTCCTCGACTCTACTGGAGGTTGGCGGATGTGGTGCAAGCCGTTGAAATGACGTAGGATTTGGTTGCTTAAGCCGATCCGAACCATTTCCCGGAGATCACACCCGCCATGAATGATCTTACGCTGCCGCTGAGCGGTTTGTCATCTGTTGGCGGCAAGTCCGTCGTCGCCCGTTTTGACGGCGGCATGTTGTCCTCGAACAGTAGTGCTGGCTCTGGCCGAGGTGGAAAAGCGGCTGCGTGTCGCCGAGCGTCTGGCGCGCTGCATCGATGATCCGCGCTGCCCGGACCAGGTCATCCATAGCGTGGCCGATATGATCGGCTTTCGCATGAAGATGATTGCCGCCGGCTACGAGGATGGCAACGACGCCAACCGGCTGCGCTACGATCCGGTCTTCAAGATGGCCCAGGATGCGCTGCCTTCGGGTCGGGATCTGGCCTCGCAATCGACGATGTGCCGGCTGGAGAACCTGCCTGGCGTGCGGGAAC
>NZ_JBHLYT010000249.1:0-5764 GCF_042431665.1 Mesorhizobium kowhaii | reverse complement strand
TTCCGCATCTTCACGGCCTCGGATTCGACGTTTGCCGAGCACGACACGATCACAGACTTCAGCCGCGACGACGGCGACAAGCTCGACCTTTCCGTCGGTCGTGGTTCCCCGGGAACCTATGACGGCGGCCCATTGGTGTTTCGTGGCGAAATCGCGCTCGCAAATCTCACGACTGGCACCGCACTCGGCGGATCTGACGTCGGCGCCGGATTCACTCAGGTCTGGTGGACGCATATCGGGGCCACCACCATCCTCATTGCCGACATCAACAGCAACTTTTTGCTTGATGCCGATGACCTCGTCGTTGAACTGAACGACCCGCTAAACCAGGGCCTTTCCGAAGGCGATTTCCTGGCCGGCAATTTCATCGCACAGGTCGGCCGCAATATTGACGAGACGATGAATGGTACGCCCGAGGACGACCTGATCTACTCGGTCGGAGGAAACGACACGGTGAACGGCCTTGCCGGTAGCGACACCATCTACGGCGGCGATGGAATGGACACGCTGAATGGCGGGCTTGATGGCGACTATCTCTACGGCGAGGGTAACGACGACACCCTCAATGGTGACGAGGGCGGCGACAGGCTTGTCGGCGGCTTGGGTGCCGATACGCTGCATGGCGGTGATGACGCTGACATCCTCATTGGCGGCGTTGATGGGACAGGCAATGGTGGCGACACCGCACTCAACACGCTGTTTGGCGACCTTGGCGACGATCAGCTCTACGGCGATGCTGGTGACGACGAACTTCACGGCGGCGGCGACAATGACACCATCGTCGGGAATGGTGGCAACGACCGGATTTTTGGAGACCAGGGCGCCGATGCAATCTATGGCGGCGGCGGCAATGACCTCGTCATCATAGAGCGCGCTACAAACTACGCACTCGGAGAGACAATTGACGGCGGTGATGGCTTCGACACCATACGTTTCGCGAGCACCATAGCCAACGATACGCTTACGCTGCGTGCGGGGATCTCATCGATCGAGGAACTTGTCATTTCCGACTTAAATGGCAGCACCTCCGGCACAACTGCGCTCAACATTGACGCTAGCAACCTGTCGTATGGCCTCAGCCTTAAAGGCAACGCTGGCGCAAACGAAATCATCGGCACAGCCTTCGATGATGTCATCAATGGTGGCCTCGGCAACGATGTCCTGGATGGCGGGTCGAGGATCGATTCGGGGCCGGAGAAGGATATTGTCAGCTACAGCGATCGAGCGGATGCAATCGTAGTGACGCTGAACGGTTCGGCGGATGCCATAGTGACCGTCGGCGGAGTCGCAGAGGACACGATCCGCAATTTCGAAGGAGTAACCGGAGGCAGCGGCGACGATGTATTGACAGGCGACGGCTTGGCCAATTTTCTTTCTGGATCGGGCGGCAACGATACAATCGACGGCAGCGGGGGTGACGACACCGTCGTCTTCACCGGGCCTTGGACGAATTACACGATCAGTGTTTCCAACGGTGTCTACACGATAATCGACAAGACGGGCGTCGATGGCTCTGACAGCGTAGCGAACGTCGAGAACTTCGCCTTCTCAAATGGGACTTTCTCGGGTGCTGAGATCATCAACGACGCGCCGGTGGGCGTAAATGACGCCAACGCTTCGGACAGCGTGATCGAGGCGGGAGGTGTTGCCAACAGCACGGTCGGCGATGCCACAGCCACTGGAAATGCCCTCAGCAACGACACCGATGCCGACTCAAGCTTGGGAGACACGTTGTCCATCAATGGCGCACACGCCGGGGCTTCGGCTTTAGGCGTGGCGTTCACGCCTATCTCAGGAGCGACTTCGCTTGTCGGAACCTATGGAACGCTTTTGATCGACGTGAATGGTGACTACACCTATTCGCTGAACGATAGCGATCTGGACACCCAGGCTCTCGCTGAAGGAGCCGCGGCGACCGATTCGTTCACCTATAGGCTCGTTGATGCCAACGGGGCGACCGCTACCGCTCAAATCGACATCTCCATTGTTGGCAGTAACGATGCGCCAACTGCCACGCTGGTGGGTCTGTCGCCGATAGCCGAGGACTCCGGCACACTGCTCATTACACAGAGCGATCTGTTGGCCACCGCCGCTGACGTAGAAAGTGACAGCCTTACCGCCTCCGGCCTGGCCATCTCTTCTGGCGCCGGCTCGCTGATCGACAATGGCGACGGCACCTGGAGCTACACGCCGGCCCTCAATGACGACACGGATGTATCCTATTCTTATACGATCAGCGATGGCCATGGCGGAAGCATCGCGGGGGCCGCCCACCTTGATATCACTCCCGTTAACGACGTGCCCACCACGTCGGCGGTGATCCTTGCACCGATAGAGGAGGGTTCCGGTGCACGGCTGATCACGCAGGCCGAACTGCTGGCGAACGCCAGCGACGTCGACGGCGACAGCCTTACCGCCTCCAATCTGGCCATCACCGCCGGCGCCGGTTCGCTCGTCGACAATGGCGATGGGACTTGGAGCTACACACCGGCTGCCAATGACGAGTCGGACGTGTCCTATTCCTACACCGTCAGCGATGGCAGCGGCGGGAGCGTCGCCGGATCTGCGACGCTGGACATTATCCCCGTTGCCAACAGCAGTCCGCCAACGATCACATCGGAGGGTGGGGGCGATACGGCCTCTCTGGCGATTGCGGAGAACAGTACAGCCGTGTCGACGGTCACGGCCACAGATCCTGATGCCGGTGACACGCTCACCTACTCGATCGCCGCAGGGTTTGACGCCAACCTGTTTTCGATCGACGGCCAGTCGGGCGCGCTGTCGTTCGTGACGGCGCCCGATTTTGAGAATCCCAATCTCAACGGCGGGATCTTCGACCAGTTCTATTCGGTCGTCGTTAAGGCCGATGATGGCCATGGCGGCCTGGACACCCAGACGATTACGGTCACGGTGACCAACGTCAACGACAACGCTCCTGTGTTCACCTCGGGCACGAGCGCCAGCTTTGCCGAGAACGGCACGGGTGTCGCCTATGACGCCAACGCCGGCGATAGCGATAATCTCGGTGCATTGACCTATTCGCTGGCTGGCACGGACGCTGCGCTGTTTGACATCGACGCCTCGACCGGCGAGGTCACCTTCAAGGCAACGCCCGACTTCGAGACCCCGGCCGATTCAGACGGCAACAACGTCTACGACATCGTCGTCACCGCTTCCGACGGCACGCTCAGCACCGACCGCAGCGTCGCCATCATGGTGACGGATGTGCCGAACACGATCATCGGTGATGAATTTGACAACGTGCTTATTGGCACTAGCGAAGACGAAACAATTCTTGGGCTTGGCGGAAACGACACGATTTCGGGCGGAGGCGGCGACGACAACCTGCGCGGTGGATCAGGGTCAGATATCCTTGATGGCGGCGAGGGCGATGACGTCATCCACTACGGCTTCTCGGACAGTGCCTTGGGTGACACGATCGATGGCGGAGCTGGAATCGACACCATATCGGTCGAAGGGAACAACAGCGACCTTTACCGAGTAAGCATTACAGGCGTCGAGCGCCTGGCATTCGACACCACTTCCAGTGCTACGGTGTGGCTCAGCAGCGATGATGTCGGAGCGGGTCAGATAAATACCTTCGTGGGCAGCGCATTTTTCGACCAGATATCCGTGCGCGTCACCTCGGGAGGAACAGCTGACCTTAGTACTGCTGTATTTCAGAATTGGGGCCCGAATGACAGTCTCGAGCTGATAGGGTCCAATGCCAATGACGTGTTGATAGGCTCCGTGGCTGACGATGTCATTTTCGGGAGCCTCGGCGCAGACACCATGCAAGGCGGCGCAGGCAACGATAAGTTCAGCTTCAACGCGGGGGATGTCGCAAGCGGCGAGTCGATCGACGGTGGGAGCGGAACAGACCAGCTGCTCATCTTCGGGAACAATGACTTCCGCCAGGCCACGCTTGGCTCGATTGAAACCTTGGCTTTTGGCGGATCAGCGATTCCTGCAACCGTCGCTTTTTCGTCGACGCAAATCGGAGCGGGATTGTCCATGGACGCTTCGGTCGTGGGCAATGCCGGGGCCAACGCGATCAGCATCTCGATGGATGCACCGGGAACTCTCGATATCGGAGCATGGACCTTCTCGAACTGGAGTTCCAACGACTCAATCTTCATGGGCGGGTCGTCATCGGCAGACACGCTTATTGGATCATCGCAAGCGGATGAGATTCAAGGCAACTTCGGCAACGACATATTAATCGGCGGTGATGGTGATGACCAACTCGCCGGGCAATATGACGTTGACACCCTCACCGGCGGCGCTGGCGTCGATACGTTTGCCGGCAGCGTCACCGACTGGAATGGCGACAGGATCACCGACTACGAATACGGCGAAAAAATCATGGTGGCCTTCGGGTCGGCCTCGGCGAGCGACTACCGTCTTCGCACGACTGCAACAGACAGCTTCATCGACATCGATGGAAATGGCGACGGGACTTTCGACAGCACCATTGTGCTCTCCGGCCAAATCCATGGGACGCTGACCGTGATAGCCGCGGCTAATCCGGATTATGCACAACTTGTGATCACGCCGAATACTGCTCCGGCCATCACGTCTAATGGCGGAGGTGATACGGCTCAGGTTTCGGTTGCAGAGAACGCCACGGCGGTGACCACCGTCTCGGCAACCGATCCGGATGCTGGCGATACGCTCACTTACTCGATCGTCGGTGGCGCCGACTCCGGCCTGTTCCAAATCGATGCTACGACGGGCGTCCTGAGTTTCCAGAACGCGCCAGACTTCGAGGCGCCGGCCGACAGTGGCGGCAACAATGTCTACGACGTCAAGGTGGAGGTCTCCGATGGCTCCTCCGTTGATAATCAGTCGATCGCGGTTACCGTCACGGACGTTGCGGGCCAGACAATCACGGGTACCAATGCGGCTCAGACCTTAACCGGAACCCCGGAAGCCGACATCATTTCGGGACTGGGCGGCAATGATACGCTCAATGGCCTTGCCGATAATGATTATCTGGACGGCGGCGCAGGCGTCGACACGATGGTCGGCGGCATCGGCAACGACACCTACGTCGTCGACAACACTGGCGACATCGTGGACGAGACCGGCGGCGACGGCACCGACCTGGTTCGCTCGTCGATTGCCTTCAGCCTTTCCGATGCTGTGCATGTCATTGGAAGCGTCGAGAACCTGACGCTGACGGGGACGGCCAATGTGGCCGGCACCGGCAATGCGCTTGCCAACGTGATCACCGGCAACACCGGCAACAACACCTTGGCGGGGCTTGGTGGCGCCGATACGCTCATCGGCGACGCCGGTACCGACACGGCCAGCTATGCGGCGTCGGCAGCCGGTGTGGACGTCAGCCTGACGACCGGCGTGGCGCATGGCGGCGATGCCGAAGGCGACACCTTCTCCGGCATCGAGGGACTTCTCGGCTCCGCGCAGAGCGACACGCTCGAGGGCGACGGCAACAACAACGTGCTCAACGGCGGCGCTGGCATCGACACGCTGAGCTACGAGCACGCGGCCGCGGCCATCACAGTGAGCCTTGCGACGACGGCCGTCCAGAACACTATTGGCTCGGGCAGCGATACCCTCTCCGGCTTCGAGAACCTGATCGGCTCGGCATTCGGCGACACGCTGACGGGCAGCGCGGCAGCCAATATGATCTCCGCCATGGGTGGCGACGACGTGTTGAATGGCGGCGCTGGCGCCGACAGCATGCTCGGCGGCGCAGGCAGCGACACCTACGTCGTCGACAACACCGGCGACATCGTGG
>NZ_JBHLYT010000248.1:0-599 GCF_042431665.1 Mesorhizobium kowhaii | reverse complement strand
TTGGCGGGGCTTGGTGGCGCCGATACGCTCATCGGCGACGCCGGTACCGACACGGCCAGCTATGCGGCGTCGGCAGCCGGTGTGGACGTCAGCCTGGCGACCGGCGTGGCGCATGGCGGCGATGCCGAGGGCGACACCTTCTCCGGCATCGAGGGACTTCTCGGCTCCGCGCAGAGCGACACGCTCGAGGGCGACGGCAACAACAACGTGCTGAACGGCGGCGCCGGCATCGACACGCTGAGCTACGAGCACGCGGCCGCGGCCATCACAGTGAGCCTTGCGACGACGGCGGCCCAAAACACCATCGGCGCCGGCAGCGATACGCTCTCAGCCTTCGAGAACCTGATCGGCTCCGGCTTTGGCGACACGCTGACCGGAAGCACGGCAGCCAACGTCATCTCGGGCCTCGGCGGCGACGATGTGATCAATGGCGGCGCAGGCGCCGACACGATGGTCGGCGGCATCGGCAACGACACCTACGTCGTCGACAACACTGGCGACATCGTGGACGAGACCGGCGGTGACGGGATCGACCTGGTTCGCTCGTCGATTGCGTTCAACCTTTCCGATGCCCTCCACGTCTTTGGAGACGTCGAGAA
>NZ_JBHLYT010000247.1:0-526 GCF_042431665.1 Mesorhizobium kowhaii | reverse complement strand
CATGAACTCCTGCGCGTTCTCGATCGCCCCGAGATCCCACTCCACACCAACGGTTCGGAAAACGACATTCGCGCCGTCGTTATCAAACGCAAGATCTCCGGCGGGACCGTCAGTGACGCAGGCAGAGATGCCCGCGATGTCCTGCTCGGCCTGATGAAGACCTGCACCAAGCTCGGCGTCTCCTTCTTCGCCTACCTCGGCGACCGCCTTGGTATCCCCACACAAACCGCCGTTCTGCCGCTTCCCGATCTCGTCAGCCAAGCCGCTCCAGCCTGATCGCCCGGAAATCTGCCCCGGTTACAAGATCACGTATCTAAGTGTCTGAATCAGAACGACCGCGGTGTTTTCAGGCTCTTGCGAGCCGTCGGGTGAGCATGCGGATGTTTGCGATGAGAACCCAGGCCTGTGCGGATTCGATGGACCGCTCGAAGTCCTTTGCCAGCCTTCGGCATCTGCCCAGCCATGCGAAGGTCCGCTCGACGATCCGCTGTACAATGTTGCGTGGAACTGGTTGTCCGGCTTGGCG
>NZ_JBHLYT010000246.1:515-1308 GCF_042431665.1 Mesorhizobium kowhaii | reverse complement strand
CGCGGCGAAGGACCTCATCGGCGATCGCGGCTGTGGCCTTGCGACAGTCCGGTGCTTCCGGCCACTTGCTGAAACCATTGGCCAGCAACGAGAGATTTTGGCTGCCCAGCTCACCTAGTACGCCCCTTTGATCCTGACAAATTCGGGCGATTCTCATCGCTCCATCGCGACATTTCGTCGACAATGGGTCCCGACCGAATGATGATGCGAAGAGCGAAAGCGCTCTCGGTTCAATCTTCTTCATTAACGCGAGATCAAGCTGCGACAGCCGAGCTGCGACAGCCCTGCAAGCTTCTATCCCTGCCTGCCCTCCCGCATACCGGCTCACCGCATTGCACGTAGTGGCGTACCCCCATGATTGCCGGGCGTCGATATCTTCCTCCAAGCGCGGGACAAATTTGCGTTCAAAATCGACGGAGGCCTTTTGCATGAACGTTGCTTGATCCGGCATCCGCAGGCGCTTGGAATGCTTCACCACCTCTCTTGAGAACCCCCCGATGTCACGCGCGTTAGCAATTCCTCTTAGTGCTGCATGCAACTCGCCTGAATACTGTGGATCAGGTCGCTCAAAGCTGGCGTGGCTCTGCGCGGCTACGTCGTCTACGCGCCGCTTTCCAAGTCCAGGACCCAGGTCGCTTGCGGATTGCCTTGGCTGCGGAAGCGCGCCCGATTGCGAGCTCTCGGCCGCCTGATTGCGCTGGCGCATGCTTGCTTGCGAGTCTCCGGCCGCCCGATCGCCGCGCCAATGCTCGCTATCAGAGCGCGAGGAGCCTTCTTCCCGATAGAGTGCGCC
>NZ_JBHLYT010000246.1:0-505 GCF_042431665.1 Mesorhizobium kowhaii | reverse complement strand
TGGCTGCGGAAGCGCGCCCGATTGCGAGCTCTCGGCCGCCTGATTGCGCTGGCGCATGCTTGCTTGCGAGTCTCCGGCCGCCCGATCGCCGCGCCAATGCTCGCCATCAGAGCGCGAGGAGCCTTCTTCCCGATAGAGTGCGCGACGATCCTGTCGCTGAGGCGGGCGCTCAGCCCATTGCGAGCCCTCGGCCGCCCGATCGCCGCGCCAATGCTCGCCACCAGAGCGGGAGGAGCTTTCTTCCCGATAGGGTGCGCCACGATCCTGTCGCTGAGGCGGGCGCTCGCCCCTTTGCGAGCGCTCCGCCACCCGATCGCCGCGCCAGGGTTCGTCCCCGAAACGCGAGGGGCCTTCTTCCCGATAGAGTGCGCCACGATCCTGTCGCTGAGGCGGGCGCTCAGCCCTTTGCGAGCCCTCGGCCGCCCGATCGCCGCGCCAATGCTCGCTATCAGAGCGCGAGGAGCCTTCTTCCCGATAGAGTGCGCGACGATCCTGTCGCTGGGGC
>NZ_JBHLYT010000245.1:836-941 GCF_042431665.1 Mesorhizobium kowhaii | reverse complement strand
CGACGGAAATCCGGGCATGAGCACGACCGCCGTCGCCCTGCGGCGTACGTGCAGTAGTATCCTGCGCGCGTCAGGCTCTCGTCATCGAGATGCCAGCCGTCGGCA
>NZ_JBHLYT010000245.1:0-802 GCF_042431665.1 Mesorhizobium kowhaii | reverse complement strand
CGGCGATATCCATGATTTGGATCCTTTCTTTGCACGATAAATGACGTCGCTCACCAGGTGGCGAGGGTCATATGCGTGCGAAAGAAAGGGCGCTCGTGAACATGGGGCGCGCCTATACATAAGCGAACCAAGGGAGTCGAGATCCTCAGCAAAAAGAATATTGCCTATCTAATTTGTAGGTTAATCCTGTTGAAATCCCTTCGTTGGATTTTTACGGAACTGAGCTTGGTCTTATCCTGCGCTCGTTTTCCCCGACAAATACAGAAACGGCAGGAAGTCAGGTCAATCCTCTGAGTTCCCAAACGGGATCAGAATCAAAGGCGCTTCTGTCAATGCAACTAGCTTCACGCCGTTCAACGGGCGGACGGCTGCGCGACGGGCCGGGTCGAATATCAACCGCACCTCGTCCTGATAGCCATCTTCGAGGCCGCTGACCAAAGCCAAGATGAAGTCGTTGCCGCGTTCCTTGGCGCGCTCGTATTCGGCGTTGGACATCTCGATCGACCCCTGTGGCGCGCGGCCGGTCGCTTTCATTTCGACGAAGGTCTTCCAGTCGATCGCGCCATCGGCTCCCACGCCATGCCGGCTGCGGAAATCAACCAGCAGTTCCTCCGCAGAGGTTTCCAACGCCTGCGTAAGCAACTCCCATCCGCGTTGTTCCAGATCGCGATCGGTGTAGGCCGTCGGTGCCGTGCGCTATCCGGGATCGAACGGCTTTGTTGGAGGCGGCGTGTCGTGCAGCTTCGGCTTTACCGGTGGTGGCGCCGGCTTCGGATCACTGCCCGGCACCACCGTGGCGCCT
>NZ_JBHLYT010000244.1:0-7416 GCF_042431665.1 Mesorhizobium kowhaii | reverse complement strand
CTGTCCCCTTCCTTGTCGGAACCCATATGAGAAGCCGAGGAAGTCTTGCTCATAGATCGCGTTCAGAACCGTGGTGACGGCCATCTGCACGACTTTTTCTTCCAGCGCTGCAATGCCGAGGGGACGGAGTCTTCCGTCATTCTTCGGAATGTAGACCCGTCGGGACGGTTGTGCACGATATGCACCGGATTGAATCTCCCGATGTAATTCGTGCACACGCCCGTCGAGCATCTTCTCATAGTCGTACCACGTCACGCCGTCCACACCGCTCGCCGCCTGCTTGCGAAGCGCATGGAAGCTCTCCACCAATAGCGTCGGGGTAATGTGGTGCATCAGCGTCGTGAAACGCAACTTCGGGTCCCGTTTGGCGGCTTCCCGTACGCCTCGATACCCATCGAAGCGTGTTTGATCCGGCTCTGCGTCCGGCACGCTGGAGTTTCGAAGACGTTCCCTCCGATTACACCCCTTCCCTCCATCGCCTCCGCAGGATCATCTCCCTTGTTCGGCAACTTCTGCGGTACTATGGGTGTATCCGACTTCTCATCAGCGTCGATGACTGGCTTGTGGTCAGCGACCTTCCCAGTCCCGTCCAGTCCATTTGCACTGGACACTGATGAGATCTCGCTGCTTCCGTATGAAAGACTTCCCGGCATGCACAGGGTCTCCGACCGCGCGGGATCGGGGCATGGCTTGCGATTAACGCCATGCACCGTGTTGCCTTCCGCTTCGCTTAACAGCGTCGGCATCCCGAATTGATCATTTCGCGGCTCAATGGCCGGCCTGCCGGTTTCCCCTGTCAACGCTTCGACGCACACCTCGCGATGTGCCCCGCATGACTCGGGGTCAGAGTGATTCGCCACTTCTTCTCCGTATTGAACTTTCATCAACTATCTTTCATCGGCTTTGCAGTTGATGTGATGGGCGTATCCTGCGGTCGCTTTTGATCAGGCCGGCCCCAGTGCATTATTGGGACACAGATATACGGTAGGCGGGCCGGCGGCTGCTATGAGGCGCCGATCCTGAGCGGCAGGAATCCGTCGCCGTCGACCACCAGGCTGTCGGACCAGACATAATCGCCAGTGATGTTGATATGGTCCCAGCCCAACGGCGAGAGCTGCGAGATTAGCCGCTCGTTGAATGCCGTTCCGCGCTGGCGCATCGCTTCGACCGCGCGGCCGAGATAGCGGCAGTTGAACAGGATGATAGCGGCGGTGACGAGATTGAGGGCCGCAGCGCGGCTCGTCTGGTTTTCATGCCCACGATCCCGGAAACGGCCAAGGCGGTGGAATGCGACCGCTCGAGAGAGCGAATTTTTCGCTTCACCCTTGTTGAGCTCGGCGGTGACGAGGCGGCGAAGTTCGGGATCCTCGAACCAGCGCAAGGTGAAGAGCGTGCGCTCGATGCGGCCGATTTCGCGCAGCGCGGCTGCCAGGCTGTTCTGCTGCCGGTAAGCGGAGAGTTTCTTCAGAATGAGCGAAGGCGTCACCACCCGGTTCCCGAGCGCATGGATCACCTTTTGAATATCATCCCAGTGCGCCCGGATCAGCCCGGCGTCGAGACGATGGCCGAACAACGGCGCCAGACCGCCATAGCGGGCTTTCGGTTCGAACGCGTAAAGTTTGCGATCCGACAGGCGCGGAATACGGGGTTCGAAGGAAAGTCCGAGTAAGTGCATGACGGCAAAGACGATATCCGACACGCCGCCGCCATCGACGTGAAGTGCCCCAACGTTCACGGTGCTCTCGTGGCCAAGGATTCCGTCCAACGAATGAATTGCTTCTCCGGCGGTGCCGGCGATGACCTTCTGGTGGAGCGGCGCGTAGCGGTCGGTGATCGTGGTGTAGATTTTGACGATCGGATCGCGCCCGTAATGTGCGTTGACGGCACCGCCAGCTTCACCGGGGCCGCCCAGATAAAAGGCTTGCCCGTCCGCCGATGCTCGCCAGCCCTCGCCGAACCAGGCCGATAGCGGCTCGGCGTGGATTGCATCGGTGAGGCATGCGAGCGCTGCCCGGAACGTGTCTTCGCGCATATGCCACATCTGCATCCGCAACAGCGCCCGGCGGGATCCCGCTCCGCATACCTCGGCCATGCGCGACAAGCCGAGGTTGGTCGCCTCGGCGATGAGCGTCGCCATGAAGGCGCGCGTGTTGGCGGGCGGCAAACTGGTCGAGACGTGACCGAAGTGATCTGTAAATCCCGTCCAGCGAACGACCTGATCGAGCATGTCGGTGATCCGCACGCGCGGCATCAGCCGGTAGATGGAGGCGGAAACGGCGCCAGCATTCTCGGCCTCGATGTCTTTCTGCTCTTTTGGGAAACGGAGTTTGCCGCCGGTGAACATCGCCGCATCCTTCCCCGGCAGGCCGCGTGCCGTGACGAGGAGAGCGGCATCGAGCTCGGCCGCG
The DNA here is from genome assembly GCF_042431665.1 of Mesorhizobium kowhaii. Lineage (NCBI taxonomy): Bacteria > Pseudomonadati > Pseudomonadota > Alphaproteobacteria > Hyphomicrobiales > Phyllobacteriaceae > Mesorhizobium > Mesorhizobium kowhaii. Next base: position 5,008 of record NZ_JBHLYT010000244.1, on the reverse strand, counting down.
CGGGACTCGATATAGATCTCGGCGCTGATCACCGGAACGGTCGGTAGCCGCGCGGGGACGAGATTCGTTGCGGGTGAAGCTGATGTGAGAAGCGTATCCAGTGAACGATGGATCCGTGATGCCGGCACCCAGACATCCCCGCTTGCAAGCGCGTTGGCCAGCGTGAAGAAGGTAGCGAGTTCGTAGTAGGTGCGATCGATCGAGCTATTTTGGAAGACGTGGCGATACCAGCGTCGTTCGATATGCGCGAGCGGCAAGTTCTCTGGCAGTGGTTTGCGCCAGTCACCGCCAAGGTCCACCAGGACAGCCATCGCCGCGAGCAATGGCTGCGAGGCGCGGCGGCCTTCGAAGGTGAAGCTCGCCAGGAACCGGGCGCCGATCTGCTTGAACACGCGGTGCTCATGGGAAAGCTCGCCGAGTACGTCCGGCCTTCCGGGGCGAACGGTGCGCCGAATGATGGCTGCGTCGGCTTCGACGACCTCGAGCGGCGCGACCGAGGTGACGGCCGCTGCGATGTCACCGCCTTTCCGGGCGGTCTTTACAAGGGCCTCAAGCACGTCGGCAATGCGGATCAGCCGTGTGCGGCCCTGCTCGTCCGAGGCGGCGATCGTCCCCTCGAGCCGCTTCCGGGCGCGCAGGTTCGCACGGCCGACGAGCGACTGGAACATGGTCAGCGCAGCGTCCGTGAGTGTGATTGCGAGCTCGCTCAGCGTCGCCATCATCACGGCGTATCGGCGGGAAGATCCCATCTGCTGGAAAGCCTGTGCCGTATGAAGACTGCCCTCTCGCGCCATCTGCGCCATGCGGGCCGCCAGTTCCGGCCGCGATGTGATGACCGCGCCGCCGATCGTGCGGACGAGGGCGAGCTTGTCAAAAAGCTCGAACAGCGGCCGACTGCCGACGCGGGAGGGCGGCTCCCGCAGCCACGACAGCCGGCTCTGGCGAACATGCATCTTGTCCGACAAAAGCGCGTCAAGCTCCACGCGCTGTTGATCCGACACAAGGGAACCGATCTCGGCGGTCACCGCGGTGTCCGCAGCGTGCATCGCCGCGGCGGCCATGCGTTCGATTACGCTGACGCCGGGAATAATGATCTGCTCGGCACGCATTCGCCCGATCAATCGATCAAGCAAAACACGACCATCGGTAATCCCGATGGCCTCGCGCTCCGCCCAGGCAGCGAGTTCTCCACGGGCCGGCTTTGTGAAATCGCGGTATCCGTGGCGCTGCTTGATCGCCGCCAGTTGATCGTAGCGTGTGGCTCCGCGGCGGGCGAACAACGCGATCGCCTCGCTGTCGGCGCCGACCTGTTCGGCAATGTGATCGAGCATGATGCCCGGCAACAGTTCGCCGCGCCGAAGATATCGGCCAGGGTAGCGCAGGCAACAGAGCTGAAGCGCGTATCCGAGGCGGGTCTCCGGCGTCCGGCTTTGTGCGATCGCTGCGAGGTCATCGGGGGAGAGGCTGTGGTGGCGCACAACCTCATCTTCCGTGTTTGGCAACGCCAGCAGATGGTCCCGTTGCCTTCCCGTCATCGATATCCGCGCTGGCATCGTTCATCCCTTCACAAACCTCTTGCCTTACACTGTCATAATGAAAGAGGATTATGAAAGACCCCGCCGGGCGAATCATCGTACGTGCCGTCGGCTTCCACAAACGTTCGTTTCTGAAAGAGGCAATAGTGCTGATCGGCTACGCCCGGGTGAGCAGAGGCGACGAGCAATCGAACAAGGCGCAGGCCAGGGCGCTTACTGACGCCGGCTGCAAGCGCATCTTTGAGGAAGAGGCGTCTGGCGGTCGCTGGGAGCGGCCTGAACTCCACAAAATGCTCGGCCATTTGAGAGAGGGCGACACCGTCGTCGTCTGGAAGCTCGACCGTCTGTCGCGCTCGCTCAAGGACGTGCTGCATATCATGGAGCGCATCGAAGCCGCCGGCGCGGGGTTCCGCTCGCTGACCGAGGCGATCGATACGACGACGCCGTCAGGCCGCATGATGATGCAAATGGTCGGTTCCTTCGCCGAATTCGAGCGCGCCATGATCCGCGAACGCACCTCCGCAGGGTTGGCCTTGGCGCGATCCGAGGGCAGGATCGGCGGCCGCCGCAAGAAGCTCAATCCAAAGAAACGGCTGGAAATCGCCGAGAGCGTCTTGTCCGGACGCAAATCAGCCGCCGAAATGGCGCGGCTTTACGAAATCAGCCAGCCGACGGTATCGAGAATTATCGCCGAGCACAGACAAAAAGTGGGAAAAGGCCATGCCCAGTAGCCATGACCTCAAGGGCCTGATGAAATTTCTCGCCCGCGATGAATGGCGCGATTGTTTCGAAGACACTCTCGACGACCATTTCGGGCCGGTTCTCGACACCGGCAACATGGAGTTCGATGATCTGGCCGAGATGCTCGGCGAGCATTGGACGATGACGCTTTGGGGCTGCGCCTTCGAGGACTTCCTCACTCAGGATGTCGACGTTGAGGGCGGCAATATCGTCGACGAGTATCTGAAGCGGCGCGGCTGGAAGGAAGGCGCACAGGCGAAAGCCTACATGAAGGCGCTCCGGACATCGGTCATGAGCCTCTACGAAGTCAGCGGCATCGTGCCAGGCAAATCCCTGATGGCTCGCGATCTCATCCGCGGTGGAGATCCTGTCCTGGCCAGCGAGGGAACTGCCACGAAAACATTGCAGCAATGGGACCGAGTTGCAGCCAGAATCGTTTCCGTCTCTGGCAAGAACATCATTGGTGGAGGATTGCTGTCGTTCACGCCGGAAGCCTCCGACGCGCTGTTCGATGGTTTGCGGTCGATCTTCGGCAAGGGGCGCTCCAAAAAACTGCCCGTACCAACAGACGAAGCACTTCAAAACGCCGCGCCGGTATTTACCCTCTCATGGCTGTTCGACGCCCTGGACCGAACGATGCGGATGGAGCAGACAACCTTCGAGAATGGCGACGGAGACGAAATCGTCTTCCACGATGTCCGCTTCCCGTTGGCATCCGGCATCACCCAGAAAGAAATCACCGCCCAGCTGAAGACAGTCCCGGCTCTGCGGCAGGAGAACGCAAAATTCTGGAACTGGCTTGGCGATGTCCCGAAGGGAAGGCTTAAGGCCGGTAAATCCGGCAACCTCGCATGGGACACGACTATGGAGGACGGTGCGCGGGTTCTCGGAAATGTTGAAGTGAAAGGTCGCACCTTGCATCTGTTGACGAATTCGGCGGCCCGAGCCGAAAAAGGAAGGGCGCTGATACAGGGCGCGCTGAAAGATCTGGTTGGAAGGCCGCTCACCGAAATCCGCACCGTCGAGCAGATGATTGCCGAAAGGCCCGCCCGTGACAAGGATACGGCTGGTCCGGAGCTGCCACCTGAGATCGCCACAAAAGTCGTTCATGAGTTTTTGGACAAGCAGTATCGCGAGACCCTCGACGAGCCCATCGCAATGCTGGGTAATATTTCGCCGCGTACGGCGGTCAAAACCCCAGAAGGTCAGAAAAAAGCGGCCGAGTGGCTCAAATACCTCGAAAACCGTACGGCAAGCCAGCCAGATCCGGACGATCCCATGGCAACTTACGACTTCCGCTGGCTATGGAAGGAACTCGGCATCGAAAATCTCCGACGCTGATCCGCTACCGTATATCTGTGTCCCAATAATGCACTGGGGCCCTATCGCTCGGACTCCGTTTCAACACCTTCATTCTGAGGGACAGCCACCCAACCTGGCTATGCTCGCGAAGGCCGGCCCATTACGGCATCTAGGCCGACCAGCCATATCATCGACTGGTTCCACATCGCCATGAAGCTCCAACCAATGCAGCAGATCGCCGACCACATGGTTCGATCTCGCGCGGACGGTGCCAGGCCCCTTCCAACCATCCACAGGGACGTCAGAGCCGTGAAGTGGCGCCTGTGGCATGGGTGCCTCGATCGCGCGATCCGCGACCTGGAGCAACTCTTGGAGAGAGTGAAGGATTCGCAAGGAGACAGCGAGTTCTCGATCGCACGGCTTCATAGCCTCGGCTCGCAGCTCCTGACCTATGTCAGATCGAACCGCGGCGCGATCGTCAACTATGGCAAGCGATATCGAGCTGGGCTTCGTGTCGCCACCAGCCTCGCCGAGTCAGCAGTGAATTCGCTTGTCGGCAAACGCATGGTCAAGAAGCAGCAGACTGGTCTCTCCACGGTGCGCACCTGCTCATGCAGGTCAGGACGGCGGAGATCAATGGCGAACTTCGCAATCGGCTGCGGGCACCGTTCCGACAGCCAGAACCGAACGTGCCTCCATTATTCAAGCCCAAACCGCCCCTTCTGCGCGCCGCCTAACCCCAGAGAAGTTACCGGTCTCGACACCGGCGGAAGGCGACAATAATGGCCTCTTCCTCGACAGACAGAACCGTCGATCTCGGCTCCCTGGGGCCAGTGGGCAGATCGGCGGTTGAACTCCGCTTCTTCCACTTCGCGACCGTCTTGGGGTTGACGCCGTAGCGCTTCGAAGGCGTCCTCAGGCTCGCTTGACTATGTTGTATCGCTCGACGGACCGCCTCTGTCGTCGTGGCGCTCCCATGCAGAATCTGGCCCATAGCACATCCTTTGATTCGGACGACAATGATGAACCATCAAAACCTGGGATCAAACAATTTGGTCCTAGGGGATGCCGATCCCAAAACACCGGGTGTGGGCGACATCGAGGATGCGATAGATCAAGCTCGAGAAGCTATGTCCGGCGGTCGTTGCGGCAGTAACATAACTGGAGTGCATGGTGAGCGACGGCATCGAGTTCATCTCTAGGACAAACGGCTGACCGGAGCGATCGATCCGGAAATCGACGCGAGCATAGTCCCGGCAGTGACAGGCACGGAAGGTAGCAACCGAAATATCCCGTAACGTCTTCTCAAGCCGGCTGTCGATTTGGGCCGGGCAAATCTTCGGGACCCCTGCGGCCGCCACGTATTTCGCGTCCCAATCCATAAGACGCGTTTCGCGATCGCCGAAGTCCTGCTCCACCAGAGGCAACAC
>NZ_JBHLYT010000243.1:0-1114 GCF_042431665.1 Mesorhizobium kowhaii | reverse complement strand
ACTGGAACGCCGCCGGGTCGCCCGCGGTGCTCCGCCGCCGGTCGAAACGAGCCTGCCCGAACACGTGCGGCGCAAGGATACGACGGTACGGCCGCATCGCCTCGACAGCTACGACCAACTGACCCTTGGAGGCAAAGATGATGAATAATCCCGACATCCTGCTCAACCGGGCCAAGGCGTTGCGCCTCAATGGCCTGATCACCCATTGGGACGAAATCGCTGACGCGGACTGGCTGGCCGCCGTCCTTCAATGGGAAGAAGAGGAGCGCTCCGACCGTTCGATGCGGCGACGCACGCGTGCCGCCAGGCTCGGCCACTTCAAGCAACTGTCCGATTATGACTGGCACTGGCCTCGCCGCATCGACCGCGCCGCCGTCGAGGATCTGATGACCCTGTCCTTCATGAACGATGCCGCCAACATCGTCTTTATCGGCCCCAACGGCGTCGGGAAATCGACACTTGCTCGCAATGTCGCTCACCAGGCGCTCATCTGCGGTCACACCGTCGTCTTCCGAACCGCCAGCGAGATGCTCGGCGAACTCGCCGCCCTCGACAGCGACGCAGCCTTGCGCCGACGCCTTCACCACTACGCCGCCGCCGACGTTCTTGCGATCGACGAGGTCGGGTATCTGTCCTACTCGAACCGTCATGCGGACCTGCTGTTCGAACTCATCAGCCGGCGCTACGAAAAACGCTCAACCATCATCACCACCAACAGACCCTTCGCTGATTGGTCGGAGGTCTTTCCCAATGCCGCCTGCGTCGTCAGCCTCGTCGACCGCCTCATGCACCGATCCGAGGTGATCTCCATCGAAGGCGATTCCTACCGCTTCAAGGAAGCGGCCGAGCGATCAAAGGCACAGCGCGAAAAACGCACCAGCCGCTCCTCCGGCGAAAAGGTGCCCGCAGCATGAAACCAGATCCTCAACCGTCCGGCCTCAGTCGTGGTATCCACTTCCTCATCAATCCCGAATGGACACCCGAACAGGCGCTCGCTGTCTTCGAGCTCCTCAACGATCTCGCCGATAGCATCTGGTCTCACTACGGCGTCCAACTCCAGGAACTTATCCAGGAGCAGCAACGAACACCGACCGATCACAGCGATATCGAAAAA
>NZ_JBHLYT010000242.1:15419-17570 GCF_042431665.1 Mesorhizobium kowhaii | reverse complement strand
TCCACATGGCCGTCGCCGGTCGGGCGCGCCTCGTTGAGCGTTGGCTACGCGGCTTTCAACTCCTTGCCCATCGCCTCACCAGCCGCTCCTGCCGGGCCGACTACTGTCCCTGTCTCCTGGCCGGCAAAACGGCATTTCTTTGTTTAGCTGCGATGTGCTGAAGCGTCCCATATAAAACGGATATGCCATCATGCGCGTTCGAGAGCATTCAGCAACGCCGGATCCAGCGGGCGATGCAAGCCCTTCGGCGCGGCGGTAGTGGGGTCAGTTTGAAACTCCGTCCCAACCACAATAGGCGCTTTCGCCTATACGCCGTCTGGAAATAGGCGGAAACGAAGGCCATCTTCAAGCTATGACCGATAAGCATCCAAAGCGCCCGCGCGACGCAAACCAATTGGCGAGGTCGATAGTTGACATCGCGACTGGCGAGGCGCCGGCTGAAGAAGATCTCAAGAACAAGGCCGCTGTGGAGCTAGGGCGGCGCGGTGGCAAGATTGGCGGCCGCGTGCGGGCTGACCGCATGTCGCGCAGAACAAAGGGCCGAAGCAGCGACGCGATTAGCTGCATCCGCCCGCTGGAGAAGGCGCGGCGACTAGGCGGCTTCTGCTGCCTCGATTTCCGCAAGTCCATAGTGAAGTCGAAATCCATCTGGATAGGCTCTTCGTCCGACCTCGCCTCGTTGTAGCTATCGACATCGACCTTTAGCTGCCGAACGTCACCAACGATCCCGCGGCCGCGCTGCTGGAAAGACATCTGCATATGGTGCCGTGGGGCGGTTCGAATATCGTCCCAAAGAACCATCTGCTGGCCGCCTTGTCGGGCGAATTGAGAAACAGCCCCCCGCGTTGCCTCACCAGGATTGTTCCCTACGACTGGGACGCTCAGTGTAAGCGGTGCACCAAGGCACCTTGCAATAGGCCGATGAACATGGAGTTTTCGCGCCATGACATTGGAACATGCAGAGGGCGATTTGGTCGCCGAGTTAAGCGGTGCGGCGGCGGCCGAAGATTGTGCAACGACGCCCGGGCGCGCGCGGCAACGAAGGCTGTGGAGCTGCACTGAGAAGCGCGCGTTGGTCGACCTGGCGAGCGCGGCGGGGTCGTCGGTGACCGAGGTCGCGCAAGCGTTCGGCGTAGCCCCATCACAGCTCTATGCCTGGCGCAAGCAGATGGCCGGCGGCGAGCCTGATGCCGATCAGGCGATGGCGACCTTCGCGCGCATCGACGTGAGCGATCTGCCCGAGGTTGAACGCCCCGTCGCCGATTGCCCGGACCCGGCCGGCAGGATCGTCGTGGCCTTTGCGAACGGGGCGCGATTGCGGATCGACGGGACCGTCGATCCGACAGCGCTGCGCATCGTCCTGGCGGAGTTGACCAGGTGATCACGGTGGTGCCGACCGACCGGATTTACCTGTGCTGCGGCGCGACCGATATGCGCCGCGGGATCAACAGCCTGGCGCGGATGGTGCAGCAGGTGCTTGCGCTCGACCCGCACACTGGCGCGATCTTCTGCTTCCGTGGACGCAAGGGTCATATCATCAAGATTCTGGCGCATGACGACCAGGGGTTCTGCCTTTTTACAAAACGGCTAACCGATGGTTGTTTCGCCTGGCCAACCACGAAGGATCAGGTCACCGTGTCGCTCACCAAGGCGCAGCTTTCGCTGCTTTTGGACGGGATCGATTGGCGCCGGCCAAGCAAGATTTATCGACCGCGTCTGGCTGGCTGATTTTGCTCGTTTCTTATTGATTTTGTGTCGATTCTGCTTCCGTAAAGAAGCTCTTTCGGGTATGTAATTTGGGTGTCGGAACAGACCCCCTCAATCGCTGATTTCATCGCCCGGATCGCCCTTCTGGAGGCGGCCGTTTCTGCCCGTGACATCACCATCGCCGAACGTGATGAGCAACTGCGAAGGGAGCGCGCCGAGGCCGCACTTCGCATCCAGCGCCTGCAGCTGCGGATCGATCGCTTCAACCGCAAGGCCTTCGGCCGCTCGTCCGAGAAGCTGGGCCAGATGCTGCTCGAACTCGAAGATCTCGAGACCGATTTCGCCGCCGGCGTGCCCGATATCGAGCTGCCCATCGTCGCCGACACCGACAAGGTCCGGGTGTTGCCGGTGCGCAAGCTCAACCCGAACCTGCCGCGCAAGCGC
>NZ_JBHLYT010000242.1:0-15404 GCF_042431665.1 Mesorhizobium kowhaii | reverse complement strand
TGCGCGCCATGGGCGAAGATAGCGAGGAGATGCTCGATCTGGTCGCCCAGGCCTGGCAGGTGATGGAGACCATTCGACCCAAGTACAGCTGCCGGACCTGCGATAAAATCATCCAGGCGCCGGCACCAGCCAAGGCCATTGCACGCGGCAAGCTCAGCTATGCCGCGCTCGCCCATATCATGATGGCGAAGTGGGGTTATCATCTACCCTTCTACCGTCAGGCACAGATGATGGCCGCCAAGGGCGTCGATATCGAGCGATCCACCCTTGCGCGCAGCGCCGGCTACGCCGCCGCCTTGCTCGATCCGATCTACAATCGCATCCGCGAGATCGGCCGTACCCGCACCAAGATTCACACCGACGACACGCGGCTTCCGATCCTGGCGCCCGGCACCGGCAAGACGCACAAGGGCGCGCTCTGGGTTTACGTCGCCGACGACCGCAACTCGGGTTCGCAGGAGCCGCCGATCGCCTGGTATCGCGCCACCATGGGACGCGCTGGCGAGAGCGTCATGACCGAGCTCGCCGGATTTGCCGGCACGCTCCAGGCCGACGGTTTCAGCGGCTATAACCAGATCTACAAGGGCGGCGCCATTCGAGAAGCTGCCTGCCTGGCCCATCTGCGTCGCAAGATATTCGACGTTCACGACAGCCAGCCGACCGAACTCAGCACGACCGCGATGGCCGGTATCCAGGCGATCTACCGGATCGAGGAAGAGATACGGGGGCTCCCACCCGCCGAGCGATTGGCCGCACGACGAAGGCGGACCCGACCCCTGGTCCGGGCGCTGCGACGACAGCTCATGCGCCAGGGCAACGGTTTGTCGCGCCATGCCGATATCGCGAAGGCCTTCGCCTATGGCACCAAGCGATGGCGCGCGTTCAACCGCTTCCTATACGATGGCCGGCTCGAGCCCGACAACCTGATCGCGGAGCGCGCGATTCGTGGATTTACGGTGGGCAGGCGCAATTGGCTTTTCTCGGGCAGCTTCGCCGCGGCAGAGCGGTCCGCGGTCGTGCTCAGCATCATTGAGACCTGCAAGCTGTGCGGCGTCGATGCCGAAGCCTACATGGCCGATGTCGCCGAGCGCATCCAGCACGACTGGCCAGCCTCGCGCTGGGACGAGCTGATGCCATGTTGGGGTGGACGGCTCCCAACGGCATCGCAATGTGCCAGAATGAGTTCGTTGAAAGCTCAATCGAGGGAGACCGTCCGTGGAAGAGATTATCAGAATTGGCATGGATACGTCAAAGAGCGTTTTCCAATTGCATGGAGTGAACGCAGGCGAGCAACCAGTCCTTCGCAAGAAGCTTTCGCGTAGGGAGATGGTGAAATTCTTCGAGAAAACGCCGCCGACTACTATCGCACTCGAAGCCTGTGGAGGCTCTCATCATTGGGCGAGGCTGTTAAGTTCGTTCGGTCATGAGGTGAAATTGATAGCGCCTCAGTTGGCGAAACCTTATGTGAAACGCGGCAAGAACGACGCGGCGGACGCGGAAGCTTTGTGTGAGGCGATGAGCCGACCGACGATGCGCTTCGTGCCGGTGAAGACCGCGGACCAGCAGGCGGCGTTAATGCTGGTCGGTGTGCGAGAGAGACTCATTCGCAATCGGACACAGCTCGCCAACGCCATTCGCGGTTTTGCCATGGAGTTCGGCATCGTCGCGGCCACGGGCATGTGCCGCATCGAACCGCTGTTGGAGCGGATTGCGGCGGATCAATCCCTGCCTGAATTGGCCCGCGAGCTTTTTGTCATGCATGGCATTGAATATCGAGATTTGCTGGCTGAAACGAAAGCCGTCGAGGAAAAACTGACCACGTTGCACCGCTCCAATGAATGCAGCAGGCGCCTGGCCGAAATTCCGGGTGTCGGGCCGGTCGGCGCATCGCTTTTGATGATGAAGACCCCAGATCCCCGAACGTTCAAGTCGGGTCGCGATTTTGCCGCTTGGATAGGCCTCACGCCCAAAGACCATTCGACCGCAGGCAAGGTCAGACTGGGGGTGATCACACGTGCTGGCGACGAAATGCTGAGGAGCATATTGGTGGTTGGCGCAACTGCCCTTCTTCAGCATGTCAGAGCAGGTCGAAGCAGACATGCTTCCCGATGGCTGATCGAACTCCTGCAACGGAAGAAACCAAAGCTGGTTGCGGTGGCGCTCGCCAACAAGATCGCCCGTATTGCGTGGAAGCTCATGGTGAGCGGCGAGGCGTATCGGCGGACAGAGGAGCAAACGCAAGCAACATAGGAATTGGTCATCACGGTGAGCAGAATAGAATGCTACTGTGTTGAGCTGATGCTGTGAACTTGCAAGAGAAAAGCAGATGGTGCGATCGATCGATCCAAGACGCGTGATACTCCGTCAGTTCATTGGCCTTTCAAGGTCGTTGCCGTGTTAGGAACATGCGTTGCGGAAACCATCTTGGCCAGTGGTCATGTGCGACCACACACAAAGGCCGCACATATGGAAGCAAGCGATCCGATCAAAAATATCTGTAAAAAACACTTGCAAGTGGGAGCCGTCCACATATGGAACTGGGGGCGCCGCGAAGAGATGCCGCTCTCCTTGGCGGCATGAGCGCGATCGATGACATGGCGCTGTCGGACGAGGCGCTCGAAGCCTGGATGGCCGCCAAGACCGCCCGCCGCCCGTTGGTGCGGACCATGTCGGCGCTGGATGGCTTCGTAACGGCGGCGGTCACCGGGCCGCGGTTCGCGGACCCGCAAGACTGGATGTGCCCGCTCATGGGGTTGCCGCGCGACGTCTTGGCCAAAGGCTCTGCAACCGATCATGCCGTGTTTGCCAGCCTCGCCAGGATTCACAACCGGCTCAACGAGACGCTGTTCGACAGACCGCAGGATTATGCGCCCCGATTCGCCACCAAGCCCAGCGGCGGCATCGACCCCCGGCCGTGGTGCCAAGGGTTCTACGCGGCCATGAATCTCAACATCAAACGCTGGAAACGGCTGCTCGACCTCGACAACCCCAACCACGGCCTGCTGCTGCCGATCCTGATCTACTGCATCGACAAAAAGGGCAGGCCCGCCCTTGGCAAGCCCCGACCGGGGCCCGAGACCGCGCATTTCATCGAGCACGAGGCCTACAAAGACATCGCCCTCGTCATCCCAGCCCTCCGCGAACTCCACTACGTCACCCACTACCATCAGTGATCGGCGCCGGCGCGCCGGCCAACGAGCGACCTACCATAGACGAGCCACAAGACGATTTTGGGCAAGGTGCCTTGGTGCATCGCTTACCGCTCAGTTGACCATTATCTTGATGGTCGCGACCGTCGGCGGCGTATCAAATGCCATCGCGTGAACCTTTTCCTTGCGCCATATCTTCACCTTGGTTTGCTGCCTGCGTTCCCGGCTCGCCGCCATGGTTCTTCGTCAAACCAGCCAAGCAACTCCTCGGTAACTCCTGCAAATGGATCAGGTCGCCGCCGTTCTCGCTTTTGTTTTGATTTCAGCCACGCGGTGGGACGGGTTTCGTCGCCCCCTTCCAGGCAGTTCGCACTCCTGAGAGGAACCTACCGAGCGCGGGCTCCGTCACGGGTGCCGCATGGCCTTCATCATCGCTGGCGTGGGCGGGCCTGGTGTCGTCGGTGGGATGGAAACGGTGGCTCCGAGCCTGGGAGTCGTTGCCAAAAGCCGATCGTCGCACCGGCGATGCTGATACCCTTGCCGCTGATTTCGATCGCCTGCTGACCGGTTTTGCCCATTGCCACAAGGCGGATCTTATCGGGCGTCACCTCGATGCAGTTGCCGGCTGAAGTCAGGAGGTACTGACCCTTGACATCGATGCAATAGGAATTACCAACCTCCACGGTATGGTCCCTTTCTGCCTTCAGATAGACCTCTTCGCAACCTTGTTTGTCCTCGAAGCGCAGCTCGTTGTAGGCATTGACGGCGCCCTGATCGGTGTGCGTTCGGAAAGTCGAGCAGGTCTTGTCCAGCGGCAGGGTTTCAGGAGGCAGGTTAGAGCCGTTGTAGACGACACCGGTCACCAGGGGCCAATCTGGATTGCCGTGAATAAAGTTCACGACAACCTCCTGGCCGATCCGGGGAATGATGACGTGGCCGAAGCCCTTACCCGCCGAGCTCTGGGCAACCCTGATCCAACAGGAGCTGGTGTCGTCCTTATTGCCTTCGCGGTCCCAGAAGAACTGCACCTTGATGCGGCCGAACTGGTCCGTCGCGATCGTATCTCCCTTTGGGCCCACGACGACCGCCGTATGCGGTCCCCGAATCTCCGGCTCGGGCGTGCGGCGCGGCGGGCGATACTGGGTGGTCGCGGGGATAATCTCCACCGTGCTACGATATACGACTTCTCTCTCCCGACCCGCGGCGTCCGCTTCGGTGCGAATGTCCCCCAACTCTGCGACCAAAGTGAAATCACTCGCGACCGCCAAAAACCGATCACTGGGCGTTGGGCGCGCACCCACATCGCCATAGTAAAAGGGATTCGCAGCCTTGAAGATCAACCCTGTTCTAATCTGGCGTGCCGTACATTCGACCCGCGCACGATAAGCGTTGCAGGCGAGCTCTTCGGCGCGGATGCAAGCATAGAAATCCCCGTCCGCTTTTTCGGTGTAGCGTCCCGGATAGACGAAGGTCTCCCGAATTGCCGTGGAGCCGCCGCCAAAGGCTGTTGAGGTATTGACTGGCCTGAAGCGCCCGGCCTCGGGAGATCGGATGAAGGTGCCTTCCACAGGCTTGCAAGCTGGAATGCCTCCGATCTTCACGGAAGGAACTTGCGCGACGGCCGTGAGCTCTGCCCTCGGCTTCTCATGGTTGTAGTCCTTGAGAACGACCTTGTTCGGCTGGAGCGACACGACCTCCTCCCAACGCAGGATGACGTCGTCCCGATGTAGATTTGGCGCAGGCCTGAGGTTGTGGTGCGTCTCCACGATCTCGGGCGCGCAGGCGATGTGGCTCGCGGCGTTGTCGACCAGCACTAGGTCGTGTTGGTCCTCCGCATGTTCAAAATAGTAGTAGATGCCGTCCTGCTCCATCAGTCGGCTGACAAAGGCCAGATCCGTCTCATCGTACTGGACGCAGTAGGAGCGCTGTGGGAATCGTCCGGTGGTCTGGTTCTTAAAATTTCCTTTGTGTTCCCGAAAAATCGTGGTGATGATCTCTATGCTGGTCTTGTTTTGAAAGATCCGACTGTTGGAGCGATAATCGAGAAGCGAAAGCCAAGGTCGCATCTGCGCCACGTAGTTCAGGTTTGCTCCGTCATCGTGCCCCAAGTATTGGAACTCCGTAACGATGCCGTGGAAGAAGCGCATTGCAGAGCCCTTGAGTTTAAGGCCTACCGCCAAGCTTTGCCCGGGAATCGTAGCAAAGTTCTGGATCGGATGGCGGCTGACGAGCCTCACCTCGTAGTGGAAGAGTTGCCCCAGCCGCTCGCTGCCTGTGAGCCGTCGGAGAAAAACATCATCGGGGTCGAACGCGGCCAAGGTGACCGCAGCAGAACAATTGCGCTTCAGGAGATTGTCGATTTTTGATCGGACCATCATTGTGTTCCTTGGTTTCGCTGCGATCTGGCGTAAGTGGAAAAGACCCAACCGAAGACCCGCTAGCAAAATGTGATGGAAAGCGTCGTCGAACCGGTGTGGGCGCCACGCTCAAGCAGTTACGGCGGAATTGGACACAATTGCTCCAGCCGCTGATCAGGCGGGGTAGTCGTTAGGTCATCGGCGTCCCGCCGCATCTCCCGCTTGCCTATCCAACTCGTCCAGCCGAGCCTGCCGCGGCGACCCAGCCGCACTTCCGGCATCTCCTCGCGGCGGAGGACAAGATTGACCTCCCAGTCCAGTTCATCTCCAATATAATTGCGGATGATCTGAGCCATGGTCCTAAGACCGAGAGCCCCGGGCAAAAGCGACTCGTACTGAACCAGGCTGAGCGGACCGACAATGAGACGAAAGCGGTGGTGGTGCACTCTGATCCTCCTACCGGCAGTAGCCGTGCAGCCCAGCCTGCCCGTGCGCGGGTCGAGGCCCAGGAGGCAGAGCGAGACGCGGGGCAGTTTGACCCATTGCGGGACAAACTCACGTGTATCGACCGGCGCCTCGAAGAAGCTCGCGACGATGGCGGCAAGCCCCTCGGGATTGCGGGTGTGTGAGGCGAGACGGCCGGTGAAGTGGAGTTTGGCCAGATCGGGCATAGCATCTCGTGCAAGCAGGGCGGTCATGCCAAAGCCGGCGAGGGAGGCGAGCTGAAGCGCGAAGCGATCTTCGTGTGGCCTGTCGTGGCTTACGGTCGGCTCACTCTCCGCCCAGGCACGAAAGAAGAACGAGGCCATACGGTGATGGAAGATATCGGCAAACCTGACCAGCGTCTCATCCGCGGCGTTTTGCTGTCTGAGAAGAGCATACTCCGTCAAATGCAACGGGAGAGGACCGTTGGATCCGAACAATCCGAAGAGGTAAGTGGAGATTCGCGCAAAATCAGTCTCCCCTCCATCCGTCACGCCCGCGATCGGTCGCGTCGGAAAGGCGAGCGAGGGCTCTTGGCCGATCCGCACCCGATCCAGGCTCGGCCGGCCCGATTCCCCCAGTCGAGGTCGATCTGAGCAGATCGCGTCGACCCGCCGCAGAGCCTCGAAGAAGTCGTAACCATGCGGTTCGGCTGCAACGGCGCTGAGGAATTGGCCGAGAGCGTCCGCAATCAGAGGATCGCCCGGCGGCCGGTCATCGTCGGCCATCGCATGATCTCCCCTCGTTGCAACGTCGAGACGACCGTCTCCGTGAAGCTGTTGATCGAAACGTATTTTGCGAAGAACTGGTTGAGTACCGAGGCGAGCGGAAAGATGCCGACGCCTTCGAAAGCCGCTTCGTCCAGGGTGATGCCAACCTCGATTCCACGTGCCACGGCGGCTTGTCCACCGCCAGGCAGCCGCCGGATCGCAGGTTGTGACCGGATCTCCCGGATGCCGTCGATCTGCCGTGAGGCGCACGCATTGTCCGGATCGATGTAGAGGCGCAGGAGTTCGCGCAGCGCCTCTGCGCCTTGGTGACCACCCCTGTCGGAATTACTGACTGAAAGGTAGTTCAGCGAAAGGTGGCTGATCAGTTTCCAGGTGAAATCGCCGTTGGCGAAGGAGTGGCCTGGTCGGCTCGGTGGCGATATGCACCGGGTGGCGGTAACCGGAGCGCCGATTTCCAGGGTGAAGTCGGTCTCGTCTCGGCCGATCGGTAACAGCAGCGGCAAATCCCGGTTCGAGCACAGGCAGCGCACCGACAACTGCTGAGGTCCCGCCGAATAGGGACCCGCCCGGCGATCGACCAGAGAGACGAAGGTCTCGCTGCCGATATAGCCAGTTCGCGCCCCATTCGATCGTTGGTGCTCCGACATCTGCCGCTGCTCCCGCCGGAGCATGTAGTACCTGGAGTGCTGCTCCTCCCGGCCGTGCGCGCTGATGCTGTAGAAGGGGAGGAACTCGGCGGGGGCTGCTCCGTTGCTCTCTCCGTAGCCACTCATTGCGAGGATGGAGTGAACCTCAAAGTCGAGGGGCCTCATCCTGTCTACGATTACATTATGCTCATGGTCTTTTTCCCTCACGTGAATTCGATCAGCTTGGCGTTCGAACAAATTGATCGCAGGGGTCGCGAAGAGAGCGATGTTCTCAGGTCCGAGATGACGTTCCAGCCGTGGTTCGACTCGGCCAAGCGCGAACACGATCTCGAGGCTTTCCGTCGTTGACAGGGACACGGCGTCGGCAAGCCCACTCACCTCGACGAACAACGTCCGCTCCGCGATGGCGAAATACTCCTGCAGGAGACGGTAACCGTCGAAGGAGCGTGGGACCTCGGGCAGGAGCGCGCAGTTCGGCTCGAGACCACGCTGCCGCAGCATATTGAGCGGGATTCTCTCCTGCCAAGTGATTGGCCGGCCGACGGGACGGGCAACGATGGCGCGTGTGTCGGCGATCAGCTGCTCGGCAAGCGCCGCACCGATGCCACCGGGCCCGAGAAGGTGTAGTGTCAGGGCCTTAAGTGAGAGTCGATTGAATGGCATGCCGTTGGTGGTACGAAGCCGCAGTCGAAAGGCAGCCTTCACCTGTTGCCGGGCCGGAAGATCCAGGGAGGAGATCTGCCCGGGCGTCGCGAAGTAGTCGGCGGCGCTCACCATGATCGGCCATAGATGGACGTCGTGAGCCGTGCGGAACTCGCAATGGGTGACGGCGCCCGGAGCGAGTCGGCCGAAAAGTTTGGTTCCGCGCGGCACGACGTATGCATTCTCGATCGGTCCGGCTTCCGCATCCGGTTCGAAGCGCACGATCGTCATCGACGGTATCGGCGGTAGAAAGTGCGGATACACCATCTCCAACAGGTGCTGCGTGAAATTCGGGAAACGTGACTGCAGCTTCAGCTGCACCCGCGCGGCCATGAAGGCGAAGCCTTCCAGCAGCCGCTCGACATAAGGATCGGCGACCTCTTCTGCTTCCATCCCGAGCCGTCCGGCAACCTTCGGGAAGGAGCGAGCAAATTCGGCCCCCATCTCGCGCATGTAGGCCAGCTCATCGTTGTACAATCCGAGAAGCCGGGGATCCATCAGCTTGTCTCCGGATCCAAACCAACACGGACAACTTGGAGTTCGGGATCCACCTCCGTGCGCATTGTCATCGGCAGCGGAGCAGGCAGCGCCCACAGATCGGCCGCAATCTTAAAGCGAAAGGAGCTGCAGTCCTGTCCGTCGTTGAGGACCATCACCTTAATACTGCGCGGTAAGAGCCGCGGCTCGAATCGCTGCAGGCTCTCGGCGATTTCGTCTCCCAAGGCGCTCGAATCGATGCCTTCGCGGATGTGCCCGCTGAGAGGCCGGACCCCGTAGTTGAGTGTGCTGGCCGCGACGAGGGGGTATGCGTGGAGTGCCACGCTTGAAGCCAATTGATTCGTGTTCAACAGCCAGGACACGTCGCGTAGAATCACCTCTTGTAGTTGGCGAATTGAGAAACTGCGCTTGTCCTGCGTTTCGCACGCGCTGTTCGGCTCATCGTCAGTGAGCCTGTCGAGGAGGGAAGGCTGCACCAGATCCCGCCTAAGATGCCTGGTCATGTTCGATCTCCAGAATCGCAATTTTCGACGAGGCGACTGCCAATTTCGCCACCGTCAGCTGACAACCAGCTTATTGAACTCGGCGCTGTTCGAGACCTGGTTCCAGATCCCTTCGCCTGCCTTGGTTAGAGCGCCATGCATATCCTGCTTGTAATAGATCATCTTGCAGGCGCCGAACCGGCAGGTGATCGTCTCCTCCGGAGCGTCTTCCGCATAGGCCCACTCGACCTTCTCGATCGCGAGCATGTTGAAACTCCAGTGCAAGAATAGGTTGGAATCAGCTGTGAGAAGTCCGCTGCCTGTCGACTTGAAGAGCTTTAAGTCAACGTCGTTAAAATGCGCGCCTCGACCGCAGGCCACGTACAGCGCGGATGAGGCGCTATCCACCTGCTTCTTAATAGTGAAAACCTCGAATTCAGCCTTGCCTGTCCCAGCGCCGACAGTGTGAGGCCCGATGTTGAGCTTGTTTTCGATTGAGAAGCTCCATTCGTCGGCAAGCGTAAAACCATCCTTCAGGATAAGAGATTCCCCTTTGGGCTGAATGCCATCCTTGGACACTGTGTTGAACTTCATGACTGCGTCGAACGCCATGACGAATTCTCCTTCGGTATCGTGACACTGGGGCCGGGCGGTTTTGTCATATAGAGCTGCCGGGTGCGGCGAACGGCCCTCTGCGGACCAAATTTGCCTTCGCCACTTCCTTTATGGAAGGACGTACCCTCTCAGCCTTTTCGGGCAGACGGCAGGCGCGACACCAGCCTCAGAGAGATGGTCAAGCCTTCAAGCTGGTAATGCGGCCGCAGATAGAATCTGGCAGTGTAATAACCAGGATTGTCTTCAGCCTCGTCCACCTCGACCTTGGCTGAGGAGAGCGGCTGTTGTGCCTTGCTTTCTTCGCTCCCCAGCTCGGGCGAGG
The DNA here is from genome assembly GCF_042431665.1 of Mesorhizobium kowhaii. NCBI lineage: Bacteria > Pseudomonadati > Pseudomonadota > Alphaproteobacteria > Hyphomicrobiales > Phyllobacteriaceae > Mesorhizobium > Mesorhizobium kowhaii. The sequence continues at coordinate 5,418 of NZ_JBHLYT010000242.1, read as the reverse complement.
GGTGGACGTAACGCTGGATCCATTGGTTGAGCCACTCCTCGACCTCATGGCGCTCTTTAAACGTGCCAATCTTGTCCCGAACCAGGCACTTCAAATAATGGGCAAAGCGGCAGATTGCGAAAATGTAGGGTAGCCTAGCGCTGAGCTCAGCATTCGCTGACGCGTCCAAGTCTTCGTACTTGATCGGTTTGTTGACGGTCTGAGCGCCAATAAATACGCCAAGATCGGTATTCTTGCGGTGCAGCAGCGGCAGAAGGCCGTTCTTGGAGAGCTCGGCCTCGCGGCGGTCGCTGATCGCGGTCTCAGTGGGGCATTTTAGATCAACGCCGCCGTCGTCGCTTCGGAAGGTATGCACCGGCAGGCCTTCGACGAGGCCACCGGATTCTACACCGCGTATTCTGGAGAGCCAGCCGTAGAGCTTAAACGAGCGTGTGATGTTTACCCCCATGGCATAGGCTGCGTTCGTCCAGAGGTACCTTTGGCTATCGCCGCCGTCCGTCTCCTCCTCGAAGGCGAATTCGTCGACCGGGTTGGTCTTGGTCCCGTAGGGCAACCGCCCGAGGGTGCGCGGCAGCGTCAGCGCCACGTATCGCGAGTTTTCGCTCTCGCGAAATGCTCGCCAAGTGGCGTGCTCGGGCGTTAGGAAAATCTTCGTGATGTCGCGTGGGTTCGAGAGCTCGCGCCAAGAGTCCATCTGCAGCAGATGCGGGGAGACAGCAGAAATGAGAGGGGAGTGGCTTGCCGCAGCAATTTGCGCGAGTCCCGATAGCAATTCTATGTCTGGCGGGGTATGGTCGAAATAGTAGTCGGCAATCAGGCAGCCATAGGGTTCACCGCCGATCTGCCCATATTCTTCTTCGTAGATTTTCTTGAATAGCGGGCTCTGATCCCAGGAGACGCCCTTGTATTTTTTCAGGGCACGAGAAAGCTCCTTCTTGGAGACGGGAAGAAAGCGAATCTTTAGCGTCTCGTCTGTCTCGGTGTTCACCGTAAGGTGATGCAAGCCCCGCCAGGCTGATTCCAGATTTTGGAAATCCTCGTGATGGAGGATCTCGTTGACTTGTGTGGACAGCTTGTCATCGATGGACGCAATAATCGACTGGATAGTAGCCACGATGTCGTCGCTGATCAGGGACGTGTTACCAAGCGCCTGCTCGGCCAGTGTTCTGACTGCGCTATCCACGGCATCACGGGCTTGGTCCGAGTAGATCCTTAACTCGCATTGTAGCAAGCTGCTGAAACCGTCCGGATCAAACGTAGCAACAGTGGCGTCTTGCAACACGGCGGAGATTGTATCTGTGGACGTCATGATCAATTCTACTTCGTCTCTGTGGGTGGCAACTGAGGCGCTTTATGTTCAGCCTCGGGCACGCCGCTCAGGGCGCTGAGCAGGGACCGGTCGGCGAGCAAATTGGCGATCAACCGCTCGGCACCGTTCTTGCCGTCCATGTAGGCTAGAAGATTAGAAAGCTGCGTTCGCGCCTCAAGCAGCTTGTTCAAACTGTCGACCTTACGCGCCACGGCCGCAGGCGAGAAATCGTGCATTCGCTCGAAACTCAATTCGATGGCAAGCTGGCCTTCGCCCGTCAACAGGTTCGCTACCCGCATCGCCACCCTGGGCTTCAGCGATTTGAGCCGATCATCGAAGTTGTCAATGTCGATCTCCATCATCTTGCGCTCGGCAAGCGGAGGCAACGGCGCGGCAGGATCGCCTACGAGATCAGACATGACGCCGACCACGAAGGGAAGCTGCACCTTCTTTTGCGAGCCGTAGGTCTCGACGTCGTATTCGATTTGGACGCGAGGAGGGCGATTTCGCGAAATGAACTTTTGACTGCTCTCCTTTGCCATGTGTTCCATTCTCCTTGTCGGCTATGAAGTTGCGATGCCTCAAGTACCCTCGTCGGCAATCAGGCCGGCTATGGAGCGGTAGTGCGCAGCACCCTCCGGCGCCAGCTCTGCCACTAGAGCCATGAAGTCCTTCGACACGAGACGCTTCGCCCGCTCGAGCAGCGCTGGTACGGGGCTGGCCGGCTCGTTAACTTGATACCAGCGGCAAACGCGGCCGAGGATATTGACGACGTCATCTCGGTCGCGGATCTCTCCCGGATATGGGGCGTCGCCAGAATCCTCCGACAGGGGCATTGCGGCCACGGGCTCGGAGCGTCTATGGGCATCGACCAGTTCCTTGCCTTGGCGAAGCAGCGCTGTTAGAGGTTGGAAACGGACGGCTTCGGCCATGTCGACGCGCCGCTTAACGCTACCATCCAAATCGATGACCGCCGAGAGGCTGGCGTCGAGATCACCGCTTGTTTGGTCGAACTGGCCAGGATCGGTGTCGCCAAAGGCGAGTTTGATGGTCGTGGTATCAACTTCACATGGCTGAGACTGCTGCGCTGACATCCAGTCACCGAGCGCAAATGCTCCGAACCGCCTGGAAGCGGTGAGAGGAACGCGGCGGATGTCCGCCATAAGCCCGGAGGGATCGCACAGATTTGCCAAAGCATTGAGACGCACGGTCTGGTCGCCGCCGTCGTCTGCATCCGGCCGCGGATGTAGCTCCGGCCAGTAAATCTCGACATAAGCGACGAGAAGCTCAAGGCTCTTGGCCAGTCCAGAGAAGCCGAACTGGCTGACAGCGGAGCGTGTCAGCAAGACGCCGATGCGAAGGTCTTTGGTACGCGTAGCAAGGTCGAGGCCGAGCCGCCACACCTCTTCCCAATTGGGAGCCTCTTCCGCCTTGAGAGAGCCGCCGATATGCTGGGCAGGCCTCCCCTGCGACGCCATCTCAAATTCCAGGAAGCTTAAGTCGTAATCGAGAGCGTCCCCGCACGCGTTGCCCTCGCTGACCGGCCTCAATAGATATTCTGCATCGAGCATGACAACCCTGGACGTCGTGACTTTTACTGGGTCCGTGCTACCCCGATCCCGGAGTGCCTTGGGCCCTTTCGCTCATTTTAATGATGATCCCGGGATATTTCGCATGCGTGATTGATATGCAGGTATGCTGAAGCGCGGAGTCCACGCTTCATCCTGTGGCTGATATCGGCTGCGCATGTAGAGGAGCAGTGAATGCCTGGGGTGAGCGGTTGTGTGCGTCAAATTCTGCAAAAAGGGGCGGCCACGAGGCTGCTTGGTCGTCGAGCCTGACCGAGAGCAACTCTGTCGCCGTGCATCATGGAATATTGATTGTGCATGGCAAGGGGCGGCTGCCAGGCACTAGCATGGGACGCTCACTATCCTGGTATGGAGTGGCGGCAGTGACCACGGAATGGTGGATCGAAGGCATGACCCAAGGGGAAGCGGAGCTGGACCACGTCCTGGACGCATGGGTTGCAAAAGAGGATCAAAGAGAAAATGAGAATCGGGAAGAGGCAACAAGACGCCTGCAGCGATGACTGGCCAGAGCAGGTTTGACCGGTGCCGGCGACGCTGACGCCGAGCGGGAGCTCGGATTCACATCCGTAACGAGATCGCCCGCGAAATTAAGGGCGAGCTGACGCGCCAGGTGTTTGGTAACCGCGACATCGATCTGTGCGGCAGATTAAAAAGCGGCGAAGCGGAGGCGTCGTAAGGGCGACATGAGGGGTGGAAATAGAGAACCTAAAGGCGCATTAACGGTGACCCAGCGGCTTCTTGACGGAGTGGCTGGGGATCCGAGTGCGAGGAGTGTATTTTACGCTTGGGTTCGTGCACTCACCGAGGTTGGTTCCCAGAGCACGGCGCCACCCCCTGCAAGGCATTCTGCACTGCTGAATCCGGAGGGAGAGCTCGGCAGGAAAGGAGCGGGGAAAGGCGGAACGGGGCAAGGATCGAGCCTTTCCGCGCGCGCGGTTAAGTACGGCTTGTTCCTCGCGGGTGCGGGCTACGCCTACAACGAAGTCGCCAACAACTTCTTCCTGTCCACCACGGCGTTGCATGACGGGAAAATGGGCTTCACCAGCAACGAGCGGCTCAGGACCGCTCACGCGAAAGCGAGGGAGTATTATGACAGCTATCACGCCGCCGGCGCCGAAACCCAGCGTTCGAGTGAGCGCACCGCGGATCGAATCCGTACCTGTGGCAACAATCAATTTGCAACGTTGATTGATTACCGGGCGGCGACCCGCGTGCACGTCGCGCGCCTCGTGGACGATGAGCAGGCGCGCGCGTCACTCATTCTGAACCTGGCGTGCATGAAGGGTCATCTTGTTAAAAATGAGTGCGTGACCAAGTACAGGCCGCCGCAAGTCCCCAAGGATCCGGACCTTACAAAGAGCCAGCTGTACGATCAGAAGAACAAGTACGCTTTGACAGGCGTACTCAACGAGAAGACCGGTGCCTACGGCTACACGTCAAGGTCAATCACTCATCCCTTCGTGAACAAGGGTGCCCGGCACTTCCACGATACCATCCGCAGCGAGAAGGGCGTAACTCTCAAGCGATGCAACGAGACACTCGAAGCACTCCTCGACAAGGACTGCGGGCTTGGCGAGGAAGCTCAGTTCGCGGCCGGCCAAGCCATTCTTAATTTTAGACAGGTCTATGCTGCGCACTGGGGCCATGCCGAAAAGGTCGTGATGAAGACTCTGGTTGAGCACGGCTTCCTGTCACCGGTGGAGACTGAGAAGCTCGATTCGACTCTGATGTTCGAGAAACCCGACAAGAACAAGCTGCAGCGCAACACTAGCTTGGTGGGTCCGTGGCTGCACAATTTCGAAACCCGGCTCCAGGAGATCCGATCGGGTCAGGAGCCCGCAGTGGTCGCGGATCTGAACCATCCGCAAATCGCGGACATGAAATACCTGCCCATCGCGCATTTCAAGTTGAACGAGCAGGGTAATGGTTTCGAGGACTGCTCTGGACTGGGCGATTCATTCACATGCGCCAATGCCGTCGCCTGCATCAACCACGCTCGTTTAATGAGTGGTCGGCAGCGGCTCTCGAAGGAAGAGGTCATGGTAATCATTGCGTGCGTCAACGCAGTGTACGATGACACGGGTTCAATGCGGCATACGCTTCACGAGATAGCGCGCGGCTGTTTCGCGGGCGCTGGCTACACCATCGAGGATGCTGATGAGTTCTACACGGTTGTCTGCCGAAAGGCAGCGGAAGAGTTTTATGGTGGAAGGAACCTCTCGAAGCGTATTGGTGATAGTGTCGGGCCTTCTACGTAGACAGGCCCGCGCTTTAACCGATACCATTGGGAAGGACCGGCCTCGACGGCATTCGATGTTGCTTGGCGATCATTCGCAGGTGGTTCGATGCGTGCAGCGTCGGATTCCGCTGCTTCGCCGTTGATCCAGAAGGCATTTGGTGGACCGCCGCGGCTCTAAGTATCTGCTCCAAAAAGAAGTGAGTGATTTCAGCGGGTTGTGATTCAGTCGGATTGCTGAGATTCGACGGAGATCACGATGCCCTGGACCGAAACCACTCGCC
>NZ_JBHLYT010000241.1:0-615 GCF_042431665.1 Mesorhizobium kowhaii | reverse complement strand
GAGATCGACTCCAATATCGTCGAGCGTGCAATCAGGCCCCAGACAATTACGAGAAAAAATAGTCTCTTCGCTGGAAGCGAGGGCGGTGGACGCACTTGGGCGACGGTAGCCACCTTGCTGCAAACCTGCAAAATGAACAGCGTCGATCCGCTCGACTGGCTCTCGCAGACCTTGACCCGCATCGCTCAAGGCTGGCCAGCATCCGAAATCGAAATGCTCATGCCCTGGAACTTCAAGCCAGGCGCCGTCAGCTAACCGCTTACACTTGAACGGAGGCGTCCTATGTTGGAAGTTAACACAATCGGATTGGATCTGGCGAAGAACGTGTTCCAAGCGCACGGTTCGGATGCGTCGGGAGCTGTGCTGTTCAGGAAGAAGCTTCGCCGCGATCACGTGCTTCGGTTTCTCGCCGGTCAGCCAGCCTGCATGGTCGCCATGGAAGCGTGTGCCGGCGGCCATTACTGGGCACGGGAGATTGCGAAGCTCGGGCATGATGTCCGGCTGATCGCCCCGGGCTGGTTGGGACGCTGCTCGGCGAAGTGCGGGGTCTTCACGGACAGGTCGAGAGCCTGCAGATGGAGAACCAGGCGCTGCGCGCCGACAACCAGAGCCTGA
>NZ_JBHLYT010000240.1:9784-17923 GCF_042431665.1 Mesorhizobium kowhaii | reverse complement strand
CTGTTCGATGACATGCACGCGTGGCTGAAACGGGAGCGCGCAACGCTCAGCAAATCGTCCGAAGTGGTCGAGCCGATCGATTACATGCTGAAGCGCTGGGATGGGTTTGCCCGTTTCCTGGAAGATGGCCGGATTTGTCTCACGAACAATGCCGCCGAGCGCGCTCTGAGAGGAATTGCAATGACCGATTCATACTGCACCTCCTCTTCAAATGCCTGGAAACAGGGACTTTTGGTTTTCCATTTTGATGCGACACGGGCCTCTGTGACGCGGAAACTGGGTCACTTCATCCTTTTCCAGGTCCGTCGCTCGTATTTGGTGCGGCGCGTCAGGAACAACCTGCTCGGTCGGAAGCGCCCCCTCCTTGATCAGCCGGCGGACACGATGGGCAGAAACACCAAGCTTTTTAGCGGCTTCGGTAAGCGTGAGCCACTCGCCGTTCTTTTCTGCGGAACGGTAGCCGTGGATTTTATGGACCGTTCGCAACGCCCCGACACGGCGCCCTGTCCAATCCTCCTTTGTTGCAGTTGACGTTCGAGAGTTCACCTCGCCTGGAGGGCGGGGTCCATACCATTGGCCTCCGCGTGGCAAGGGCTTTTCGGCGGTTCTGACGATTGGTCGGGTGCAGGCATGTACTCGGCCTTTGATTGCGGCGTGTTCATGCCGCTGGCCCTGATGTAGTCCGCTGATCGGATCCCAGATAGGTCAACGCGCTTTCAAGCGGCACCCACTGATCGGGTTTGTCCGATCCCGGCTCGACCGTTCATCATCGCACCATCAGCACCTCACCAATCCCTGCATCCTCCGCGACCGCCTCATGCGGCGGCGGAAGCCTCAAAGCGTCGGCCGGTCATCATCAACGCCCAGACGATCCGCGCCATCTTGTTCGCCAAGGCAACAGCAACGACGTTGTACGGCTTCTTCGCCAGAAGCTCGGCAGCCCAACGGGTAGTCACCGCTTTGCTTTTGCCGCTGAATCGGAGCACGGCATGCGCTCCGACCACGAGAAGCCGGCGGAGATACGGGTCGCCTTGTTTGCTGATCCTTCCGAGGCGGTCCTTGCCGCCCGATGAGTTCTGCCGCGGCACCAGGCCTATCCACGCCGCCAGTTGTCGGCCGGATTTGAACAGTGACGCGTCTGTCACTGTCGCGCGATTGCGCTGGCAGTGATCGGGCCGATTCCAGGGATCGTCTCGAGGCGTCGGCTCAGTTCGTTCGAGCGATGCCAAGCATGAATCTGGCGATCCATCTCGCTGACCTTCTCGTGCACCTCCCGCAATTGAGCGATCAGCGGAAGAAGCGCGGACCGCGCGAGCGGCGGGATGAGATCGTGATCATCGTCTTCGACCAACGCGATCAGCATTCCGACGCCGGCAATGCCCTGTCGTGTCACGATGCCGAACTCCGCCAAGTGGCTGCGCAAGGCGTTCACCAGCATTGTCCGCTGCCGGATCAAAAGCTCGCGGACCGATGCAGCATCAGCACCCTCTGCTGCTCCTCGCTCTTCACCGGAACGAAGCGCATCGTTGGTCGCGTCACCGCTTCGCAGATTGCCTCGGCATCTGTCGCATCATTCTTCTGCCGCTTCACGTATGGCTTGACGTAGGACGTTGGCATTAGCCGAACCTCGTGACCCAGCGCCGAAAGAACCCGAGCCCAGTGGTGTCCAGTCGCGCACGCTTCGATGCCGATCAGGCACGGCGGCAATGCCTTGAAGAATCCAACGACATCGTCGCGGCGCAGCTTGCGGCGGCTCACGATCGCGCCAGCACCATTGATACCGTGAACCTGAAATACCTGCTTGGCGATATCCAGACCAATTATGGCAATCTTCTCCATGGACTGCTCTCCCTCATGTGACTTTCGACAGCCACACTTTGGCACATTGCGATGCCCGGAGCGGAGGCCGTCCACCACATCAGGTCACCTGCAGCATAACGTTTGAGCCCAAGCCGCGACATTGCTGGAACACTGTCGCAATCCTGACAGTAATGTTTGATCGCAAACACACAAAAACGTCTTTCGCAACTAACCTAATGAATAGACCCGGTATTCGTACACGGCACGGCATTTGCATTCTGAACAGTAACCGTAACGTGGCGCGCTTTGCGTGACGCCAAGGACTTTCCAACCGCGAGGCGATGGCGACAATGGATAATTCTTGCGTACGGCCAAACGGCACCCTGCATCCTCCGTCAGTCGGAATTGGACCGATGTCCAAAAACGTCGTCGAAGCTTGCAATCGCATCGCGAACCGTCACAGAATCCCGTTGATGCTGATCGCCAGCAGGCGTCAAATTGATAGTGACGACTTAGGGGGTGGTTACGTTGAGAATTGGACCACGCAAACGTTTGCAGAACACGTTCGAAAAACATCCTTGCCGAGTTCTTTGCTCATTTGTCGTGATCATGGGGGCCCATGGCAACACCCTAGCGAAATTGAATATAGCGAGGAGAGAGCAATAAACTCCTGCATGGAGTCCTTCAAGGCGGACATCCGGGCCGGATTTGATCTACTCCACATTGATACTAGCTCGGAGCGAGCGGGAATCGCTCAGGCCGAAAGCGCAGTGGCGAGGTTAGTGGAACTTTATGCGGGGTGTCATGATTTTGCCAGAAGCCTCGGTAGATCGGTTCAGTTTGAAATTGGTTTCGAAGATCAGAGCGCTGACGCCACCTATCCTTCTGATTTTAAGGACAAGCTTCATAATGTTCTGAACCGATTAATTAGCCTTAAACTCCCGTTGCCAACTTTTGTAGTCGCTCAAACGGGAACCAAAGTTCTGGAAACAGAAAATGTGGGAGCGATCATGGCGGCTCCCCATGCGGTGCGGCACTCAATCGAGCAGCTTGCCAACATCTGTCGTGAAACGGGCGTCGCATTGAAGGCCCACAATGCCGACTATCTGCCAGTAGACGAGTTATCTATACTAAAACGCTCCGGGGTTTCCGCAATCAACGTTGCGCCGGAGTTCGGTGTCGCAGAAACCCGAGCGGTCGTTTCTATCCTTAAGGAACTGAACTTAGCCGTTCAACTGGAACGCTTCCTGGAACTTGCCTTCCAGTCATTTGCTTGGAAAAAGTGGATGAATTCGAACTCCCGCGCATCCGATACAGACCGCGCGATCATCGCTGGTCACTACGTGTTTGGCACTGAGAGATATCGGGCGATCAAATGCGTTGCGGAATCCGAATGCAGCAAACATGGGAGGAGTCTTGACGAACTTCTACGACTTTCCATTGAGCAAGCCATCGAACGATATGTCGTAGCCTTCGGTAGATAAGATTATGAAGGAGCCCATTATGAAGCAAGATTACTTAGACGCCCTTTTCTCAACGGCCACTCGATCAGCCAGCAATGCGTCGAATGAATTCAAAGTTGAACACGTTGCGACCGCTAAAACGGTCACCAAGGGATGGGGTGAAGAGCGTTGGCTTGTCAATGAGAAAGCCCGATTCGGATTCAAGATCATTCATATCAAGGCCGGTCAAAGGACCAGCCTCCAATACCATGAATGCAAGGAGGAGGCGAACTTGGTTCTGAATGGGAACGGTGTGCTTTTTTACACAGAACAGCAACAGATGGAGTGCTTGAGAGAAATTGACCTCAGCGCGGGCGATATCGTCCACATCCTACCAGGTATGGTTCACCGCATTGAGGCGGAGAATGATATCACACTTGTGGAGTGCTCAACTCCCGAACTAGATGATGTAATCCGCCTTGAGGATGACTGGAACCGCAGCAGCGGGCGCATTGAATACGAACATTCAACTAAAGCGGAATAAAATGAACTGGATAGTACCCCGATACGATTATCCGTCGCAGATCAGCGATATTGAAGCTACACTCTTGGCGCAAATGAGGGATCTGCTCAACGGCGGTCAATATATCCTTGGTCAAGCGGTCACTGATTTTGAACGGGAATTCGCAACATATATTGGAACCAAGCACGCAATTGGGGTCAATTCCGGAACGGACGCCCTGATCCTTGCCTTGCATGCATTGGGAATCGGTCAAGGCGATGAGGTTATTACTGTCACCAATTCGTTTCATGCCACAGCTCTGGCAATCGTTCGAGTTGGCGCCATTCCGGTTCTAGTTGACTGTAAACCAGATACCTTTTTGATCGATTTGGGGCAGGTCGAGCAGAAGATTTCCAGGCGAACAAGAGCCGTTATTGTGGTGCATTTGTTCGGCCAGTCTGTAGACATGGCAGCCGTACATGACCTCGCGAAGCGCAATGGATTGTTGATTGTCGAAGACTGTGCGCAAGCCATTGGCGCACTGTCCGGCGAAAAGAAAGTTGGCTCAACAAGCGACGCTGGGTGTTGGAGCTTTGCACCATCGAAGAACCTAGCAGCGGCTGGAGACGCGGGTGCTGTCACTCTGAATAACCCGAAACTTTCAGATCGACTAAGTCATATGCGGCATTTCGGTCAGACTCGCCAAAACGAACATCGTGTTCCCGGCTATAATTCCAGGTTGGATACAATCCAGGCGTTGGTGCTTAGAAACAAGCTTCCGTGTGTAGATAAATGGGGCGCCGCGCGCGTCCGGATAGCATCGATATACCGCGAGAGGCTGGATGGCCTGCCGATCGCATTTCAGCGTGGCGCGCGAACTGGCGAGCATGTCTACCATTTATTCCAGATCAAAACCGACTTGCGCAATGATCTGCTGTCGCATTTGCGAAGACGTGGCATCGATGCTGTTGTCCGCTACCCGACTCCAATTCATTTGCAAGAAGCTTTTGGTGACCTTGGATATCGAACCGGAGATTTGCCTGTTTCAGAGGCATTGGCAGAACATTCACTCTGCTTGCCACTCCACCCAGCGATGACGGACGATCAGGTCGGCTTCGTGTGCGCCAGCATTCATTCCTTTTTTTCTGGCTAAACGGCGCGCAAGTATTACGATCACTGGTGTTATGGTGAACCTTGATGGAAAGAAGCAAGCAATTGAAAATAGAGTGCAAAGCGGTTTTGTTTGACATGGACGGAGTGCTGATAGACTCTATCTCGCATATTGAGCGATCGTTACGCCGTTGGGCATCAAAACACCATTTGGACCCTGCTCGCGTAGTAGACTTGTCACACGGCCGCAATGATCGGGACGTGGTAAAACTCGCAGCGCCTTTTCTTGATGTAGAAAGGGAAGTAAGGCGCATTCAAGAGGACGAAGTCGCTGAAGCATACCGGATTCGCTCAAAGAGTGGAGCCGTAGAGCTCGTCAATTCATTGCGATCCAACTCGTGGGCAGTTGTTACTTCTGGGTGCCGCGCTGTCGCTGAAGCGCGCCTGCGGGCGGCAGGTGTCAGCGCACCTCCAGTATTGGTTTCGGCCGATGACGTTACTCTGGGCAAACCGGCTCCCGAGGGTTATCTTTCCGCCGCCCGCCAAATCGGTGTAAGCCCCGACAACTGCGTTGTGTTTGAGGACGCCCCTGCAGGTGTTAAGGCGGCGCGAGATGCCGGCATGCAAGTTGTAGGGGTGACAGGAACGGTGTCGCGGGAATACCTCTTTTGTGATCACATAATCTCGGACCTTAGTGAGGTCATGGCGGTCAACACTGAGTGCGCCATAGAACTACATTTCCGGCTGGTCGATCGCCCGCGAGCGGTCCATGACCATGACTCGGCAAAGACATAGTGATTGCTCACGCGGCTCTCGACCAACATGTGGCGAATACGACCGTTGCCTGCCTTTGTGATGCCGCCGCGCCGGACTGTCTCCCCGGTTGAGCGCTCGCCGGGAACGAGACCGAGATATCCCATGAGCTGGCGTGGGCTTTCGAACCGGCTGGTGTCGCCGACTTCGGTGACGAAGTCACGGCGACAATCAGGTCTGCCCCACGGAACGTCGTAAGCGCCCAAGCGCTCCCATGTTTCGCGGATTGATGAAGGGCGCGACACTCTTGTGATGATTCTCACGGGAGGTTTGTTTGCAGTCTGCACCCAAGTCCAGACCTGGAACATTTACAGTCATCGAGGCGGCGCCTGATCGTCTCGACGAGAGCCCGGCGTTGATGCGTCGTCGCTGGTCGGATGAGGCGAAGACTCGGATTCTGGAAGAGGCGATGATGCCGGGCGCGAATGTCTCGGCGGTAGCGCGGGCGCATAGGGTGAGCCCGCAGCAGCTGTTTGCCTGGCGGCGCAAGGCGGTTCGCTCCGGCGCCATCGCGATCCTGCCGGCAAAGCCGGAGGTCCAGACGCAGGGCTTCGCGCCAGTGGAAATGTCGCACGAGAATGGCGCTTGTGCCGGCGGTCTGGAAATCGTCATCGGGGACGCGACGATCCGCGTGGGCAGCGATGTCGCCCCAGCCCTTCTGGCCGAGGCGATCCGGGCCGTGCGGTCAGCATGATCCCGTCAGGAGCCAAGGTCTATGTGGCGACGCGGCCGGTCGACTTCCGGAAGGGGCCTGGCGGCGCTGGTGCGCGATACGGGCGCCGATCCGTTCCTATGTGTCGGGCGAGATTATGTGGCGGAGCCGCGCAGACGCCTGTCAGGGCCTGCCAAGTCTGGAGTCCTCCGCCACATAATCTCGCCCGACACATAGCAACGGTTGGACTAACCCGCTCCGCCATGGCGGAGCGGCAAGGGGGGTGTTCGCCGACGGCGCGGTCTTGATGGCGTCCTCTGTCGTGCCGGTCAGGCGTTCAATAGGAGCTCCAACTGCGCGAGCATGGGGTGGCTGCTTGCAGCCCATTCCATCGGACAAAGGAGCTTGTCATGACCCAACTTCGGCAACGCATGAGCGAGGACATGCAGGTGCGCAACTTCGCGCTCAACACCCAGCTCTCCTATCTGCAACAGGTGTGGGACTGTCAGGAATTCCGTGTTCGGTCGGGCGGTTGAACATTATGCCGCCATGGCCCTGATGAAGCGTTCGCCGAAGATGACGGCGAATTGCGCCTTTGCCATCGCCCATTCACGTGGCGGCATTTTCCACTCTTTCTCGGATCGGTTCAAGATCAGATAGAGCAGTTTTGTGGCGGCATCGTCGCTGGGGAAGTGGCCCCTTGCCCTGACTGCCCGCCTGAGCTTCGAGTTCAGTGCCTCGATGGCATTCGTCGTGTAGACGATCCTGCGCACCTCCTGGGGGAAGGCGAAGAACGGGATCACCTCGCTCCATGCGCGCCGCCAGCTCTGTCCGATAGCGGGGTAACGCTGGCCCCAGGAACCGGCTTCGAACGCGGTCAGCGCCTGTTCGGCGGTGTCGGCGCTTGGCGCGCGGTAGATCTCCTTGAGCGCCGTCGCCAAGCCCTTGCGGTCCTTCCAGGACACGAAGTCCATCGAGTTGCGCAGCAGATGGACGATGCAGGTCTGCACGATCGTCTCGGGGAACACGGCGGTAATCGCTTCGGGGAAGCCCTTGAGGCCATCGACGACGGCAAGCAGAATGTCTTCCGTGCCGCGGTTGCGGAGCTCGTTCATGACCCGCAGCCAGAACTTCGCGCCTTCATTCTGCTCGAGCCACAGGCCCAGAACCTCCTTGGCGCCATCGGCGCGCACGCCCAGCGCGATGTGTATCGCCTTGTTGCGGACCATCCCCTCGTCGCGGATCTTGACCCGGATCGCATCGAAGAAAATGAGCGGGTATATCGGATCAAGCGGCCGCTGCTGCCAAGTGGCGACCTCTTCAAGCACGGCGTCCGTCACCGTTGAGATCAGGTCTGGCGACACGTCGATGCCATACAGATCGTGCAGATGCCCGGTGATCTCGCGGGTGCTCATTCCCCGCGCGTACATCGAAACAATCTTGTCATCGAACCCTGGGAAGCGGCGCTGATACTTGGCAATCAGTTGCGGGTCGAAACTCGACTGGCGGTCGCGCGGGACGTCGATCTCCAGCTTGCCGGTCTCGGTGGTTACGGTCTTACGACCATAGCCGTTGCGCGTGTTGCCGACGCTGTCGTCGCCAGCCAGGTGATGATCCATCTCCGCGTTCAAGGCGCGCTCGGTCAGCGCCTTCTTCAACGAATCCAGCAGACCACCTTGTCCAAATGCCGCGCTGGCGGAACCGCCCGCAAGCAACTGGTCGAGAAGATCATTCGGTATCGCAGGTTCTTTGCGTCGCGACATAGTGGGACTCCTTCTTACCCATTATGCCCGACCGAACACGGAATTCCTGACAGTCCC
>NZ_JBHLYT010000240.1:8526-9774 GCF_042431665.1 Mesorhizobium kowhaii | reverse complement strand
GGCAAGTCGCCGGACGTGCTCGGGCGCGAGGACATTCGGACCTATCAGGTCTATCTGACCAACGAGAAGAAGCTGGCGTCCGGTTCGATCCACACCGCCATCGCGGCGCTGCGCTTTCTCTACAGTGTGACGCTCGAAAGGGACTGGGCGCCTGAAGAGGTCCTCCCGTTCCCCAAGAAGCCGCAGAAGCTGCCGATCATCCTCAGCCCCGAGGAAGTTCAGCAATTCCTCGGCTGCGTCCTCAACGTCAAACACCATGCCATCCTGACCACCTGCTATGCCGCCGGCTTGCGCATCTCGGAGGCGGTTCAGCTGAAGACCACGGACATCGACAGCCAGAGAATGGTCATCCGCGTCGAGCAGGGCAAAGGCCAGAAGGACCGCTACGTGATGCTGTCGCCCAAGCTGCTGGAGATCCTGCGCAGCTATTGGAAGGTGCGCCGGCCAGAGGCGTGGCTCTTTCCCCGGCGATCGTGCCGGCCAGCCGATCACCAGGGATGCGGTGGGACAAGCCTGCGCGAAAGCGCGCGACCTCTCCCGCTTGCCCAAACCGGTCACGCCGCACAGTCTGCGGCACGCCTTTGCCGTCCATCTATTGGAGGCCGGCGCCGATGTGCGCACCATTCAACTGCTGCTCGGTCACCGCAGCCTCGTGACCACCGCCCATTACCTGCGGATTGCCACCAACAAGGTCTGCGCCACGTCGAGCCCGTACGAGCTCTTACCGCGTCCGGCCCCCACCCCGCCGCCGCCGGCCAAGCCTCAGTACTTCTGAGCTCGAGCAGATGGCCCGCTCGGGCCGGAGGTGGCGGATATATTCCGCCGCTACGGCGAAGCCTATCGCGTGCAGCATGACGCGTCGCTGTCGACCGCCCAGCGTCGCGTCATGACGGCGATTGAACTCTGCCGCACCGCCGCGCTCGGCGGCATGTCGAGCAGTGCGATCAATGCGGCCACCAGCGCATCGCCTTCAACAGCTGCCGCGACAGGCATTGTCCCCGCTGCCAATCGCTCGCCCGCGCGCAATGGCTGGAGGACCGTCGCGCCGAGCTTCTCGACACCCAGTACTTCCACGTCGTCTTCACGCTGCCGGGTGACATTGCCGCCATCGCCTATCAGAACAAGGCGCTCGTCTACGGTCTGCTCTTTCGCGCCACCGCCGAGACCCTGCGCACCATTGCCGCCGATCCCAAACACCTGGGCGCCGAGATCGGCTTCTTCGCCGTGCTGCATACCTGGGGGCAAAAT
>NZ_JBHLYT010000240.1:0-8365 GCF_042431665.1 Mesorhizobium kowhaii | reverse complement strand
GGCTTCTTCCTGCCGGTCCGGGTGCTCTCACGCCTGTTCCGACGCTTGTTTCTGGAGCACCTGGAGAAAGCCTTCGCGGCCGGCCAGTTGAAGTTCTTCTCTAGCTTGCAGGCCTTGAGCGAGCGCGACGCCTTCCGGCGCTATCTGGCGCCCGTTCGAAAGGCCGAGTGATCTTCGCCAAGCCGCCCTTCGCCGGACCCGAACAGGTCCTCGACTACGTCGGCCGCTACACCCACCGCGTCGCCATCTCCAACAACCGCCTCGTCGACATCGAGGATGGCACCGTTCGTTTCCGCTGGAAGGACTACCGGCACGGCAATCGACAGAAGGTCATGACCGTCTCGGCCGACGAGTTCATGCGCCGCTTCCTGCTGCATGTCCTGCCCGACGGCTTCCATCGCATCCGCTATTACGGCTTCCTCGGCAACCGCCACCGCGCGCAAAAGCTCGCCCACTGCCGCGACCTGCTCGGCATGCCAGCTCCACAGGCGTCGAAAAGCTGCTCGGCGAAGGACTACCGCGACCGCTACGAGGACCTTGCCGGGCATGCCCTCCGGCAATGCCCGGCCTGTCATCAGGGGCAGATGATCGTCATCGAAACGTTCGACGGCGTCACCGGACCCCCGCCATACCGGGATACATCATGAAAGAAGCGCTCAGCTTTCGTCGTCACCGTATCGCCCGCGCCGTTCGGCCGCGAAACCGAGCCGGTCCCGCGAAGGTGCGCGCCGTCACCCCCGGGCAGCCTCTCCCGGCAGGGCGCCGCGCCGGTCCTCACCTTGCCGCAACCGATATCGGTGCCGCTTTCGGCGCAGGCGGCCCCTGCAATCGCCGCGTCCAAGACCGCATCCGCGCCCACGCCATGCCGGTTCATGGGCACCGCCTCAATTGAACGCCCATAGCGGCCACCCGTGCCGGCGGCTTAGTCCAACACGTTTTTAGCTCACCGTCGCGATCCACCACAGCGCGCTCTCGCCAGCCGCCTTTCTGCGCGACGCCAAGCTAAAAACGCTCTGCATTATGTGGCGCGCCACATAACCGCATGTTGGCGATCTCTACGTTTTCCGCGGACGCGCGGGATCGCTGGTAAAGATCATCTGGCATGATGGGATCGGCATGTCGCTTTACGCCAAGCGGCTTGAGAAGGGCCGCTTCATCTGGCCCCAGGCGAAGGACGGTGCAGTGTCGCTGACGAGTGCTCAGCTG
This sequence comes from Mesorhizobium kowhaii, assembly GCF_042431665.1. Lineage (NCBI taxonomy): Bacteria > Pseudomonadati > Pseudomonadota > Alphaproteobacteria > Hyphomicrobiales > Phyllobacteriaceae > Mesorhizobium > Mesorhizobium kowhaii. The sequence continues at coordinate 7,159 of NZ_JBHLYT010000240.1, read as the reverse complement.
GCGTGTTTGCTCGACGGAATTGACTGGCGCAACCCGCAGTACAGCTGGCGTCCGGCGAGTGCGGGATAGGACGCGGATTTTCCCTTGCCGGAGCGGCATTTTTCGGTTGCACCGGGTGCCGGGTGCTGATTCATTTCGGCCATGGAAGCCGCCGTTTCGCCCCTGCCGGACGATGTCGAAGCGCTTAAGGCGCTGGTTGTCTCGATGGGCGCTGAACTTGCTGCCGCGAGGGCCAAGGCGTCGGCTACGGAAGCTCTGATAGCACATCTCAAGCTGCAGATCGCCAAGCTCAGGCGCGAGCAGTATGGCCCCAGCGCCGAGCGCAGCCGTCGGCTGCTTGACCAATTGGAGTTGCAACTCCAGGAACTCGAGGCCACCGCCAGCGAAGATGACCTCACCGCCGAGGCGGCGGCGACCAGGACGACCAGTGTCACCGCCTTCGAGCGCAAACGGCCAGTGAAGAAGCCGTTTCCCGAGCATCTGCCGCGTGAGCGCATCGTCATTCCCGCACCGTGTTCGTGCCCGACCTGCGGCGGCACGCGGCTTTCGAAGCTCGGCGAGGACATCACCGAGACACTGGAGGTGATCCCGCGTCAGTGGAAGGTCATCCAGACGGTGCGCGAGAAGTTCTCGTGCCGGAACTGTGAGACGATCACCCAGCCGCCGGCGCCGTTCCATGTCGTGCCGCGTGGCTGGGCAGGTCCTGGCTTGCTCGCCATGCTGCTGTTCGACAAGTACGGCCAGCATCAACCCTTGAACCGCCAGGCTGAACGTTTCGCTCGCGAGGGCGTGCCACTGAGCCTGTCGACGCTCGCCGACCAGGTTGGCGCGGCCACTTTCGCGCTCATGCCCCTCTATCGCCGGATCGAGGCTCATGTTCTCGCCGCCGACCGATTGCACGGCGACGACACAACGGTGCCGGTCCTCGCCAAGGGCAAGACCGATATCGGCAGGCTGTGGGTCTATGTCCGCGACGACCGGCCATTCGGCGGCGCCGATCCGCCCGCCGCGCTGTTCCACTATTCGCGCGACCGCCGTGGCGAACATCCGCGAGCGCATCTCGACAGCTGGTCCGGGATCCTGCAGGCAGACGCCTATGGCGGCTATGGCGAACTCTACGCAGCCGATCGTCGCCCAGGGCCTGTGCTCGAAGCGGGCTGCTTTGCCCATGCGCGCCGCAAGTTCTTCGAACTCGCCGACGTCGAGGGAGCAGCGCGCAAGAAGAGCCGCGGCGAACGGACAGGGGCGGCGATCTACCCGATCGCACTGGAGGCGGTGCAGCACCTGGATGCACTGTTCGATATCGAGCGCGAGATCAACGTATTGAGCGCTGAAGCGCGTGCTTGCGCCCGCCAGGAGCGCAGCGCTCGACTGATGGAGGACCTTCACGCCTGGTTGATCGCCCAGCTTGCCCAGCTCTCACGCAACCACGATCTCGCCAAGGCCATCAACTACATGCTGCGCCGATGGCCGGCGTTTACCCGCTTCCTCGACGATGGCAGGATCTGCATTACGAACAATGCGGCTGAACCGGCCTTGCGCTGCGTCCCAACGACCGATTCATACTGCACCTCCTCTTCAAACGTCCGGAAACAGGGACTTTTGGTTTTCCATTTTGATGCGACACGGGCCTCTGTGACGCGGAAACTGGGTCACTTCATCCTTTTCCAGGTCTGTAGCTCGTATTTGGTGCGGCGCATCCGGCACCACTTGCTCGGTAGGAAGCACGCCCTCCTTGATCAGTCGGCGGACACGATGGGCAGTAACTCCAAGCTTTTTGGCGGCTTCGGTCAGCGTGAGCCACTCGCTATTCTTTTCGGCGGCTCGGTAGCCGTGGATTTTATGGACTGTGCGCAGTGCCCCGACACGGCGCCCCGTCCAGGTTTTTCCTTGTCCGGTCTGCATTCCCATTCGGTTGAGAGTAGCGGCAATGTCGGCATCGGACCATCGGGTCGCCATAGACCGCATGATCGCAAGGGCGGCCTCGGGAGTACTCTGGCCATGTTCGCCCGATTTGGGTTTGCGAATGCGCAGTTGGGAGTGTTGGCCACCTTTCCAGTGGATCGTCAAAATGACTTCACGCCGCTCTTCATCAACGTCAGCAATGATATTGGTCACGAGGGCGCGAAGGACGCTAATGGAAGCGATTTCTGTGTTTCGAGGCTTCTGACGCTCACTTCGTTGTCTCGCCATAGGCATTGCGGTAGCCCGGCCTGCGGTTGATGGCCCGCATCCGGTACAGTTAAGGCCAATCTGCTTATGCAACCCAACCGACGACGCCCGGTCAGGCTTCTCGGCCCCCTTCGATCCACTGCTCCTGTAAATCGGGCGGCATCTCAGCCGCCGGTTGAAAGTCGGCAAGCTTGAGAGGTCACGCTAACTCATGCGCACCTCCCGCGCCGCACGGCGCACCATCGATCCACAGGTATGGCCAGTCGCCCTCGATGGGGCTTTCAAGGAACGCTTTGACCTTGCCGTCGATCTCTTCGCACAGCCGGCTGACCTGGCTCTTGGAGATGCCGCTCATGCCCATGGCCTTGACCAGGTCGTCGACCGAGCGGGTCGAGATACCCTGGACGTAGGCCTCCTGGATGACGGCCGTCAGCGCCTTCTCCGCCATGCGCCGCGGTTCGAGGAAGCCCGGAAAGTAGGAGCCCTTCCTGAGCTTGGGGATGTGCAGCTCGACGGTGCCGGCCCGCGTCTCCCAATCGCGATCGCGATAGCCGTTGCGCTGAGCCGTCCGCAGCGGGTTCTTCTCGCCATAGGCGGCGCCCACCTCCAGCTCCATCAGCCGCTCGGCGGCAAAGCCGATCATCTCGCGCAAGAGATCGCAAAGCTCGCACTGCGCCGCCGACGTGTCGGACGCCGAACAGACGGCCGTTCCTCGCACACGGCCGCATCCAGCTGCCCGAGATTGTCCCCCCAACCTCCCGTTCTCACGGGCGGGACGTGTGCCTGCTACTGCAAGCGCTACAAGGCGGACACCTCCGAAGGCCCTGAGCCCCGGCTCGCCGTCGAGGAGGGACCTGCGCGCGTGATCGTCTATCTGCGCATTAGCCACGCCCGTCTCGATCGCGCGATGGAGACCGCTCTGCCGCTGCGACCTCCTCGGGCTGGCGGCTCAATAAGTGCTTGTTAAACGGTGGGGCGTCCCCCGAACCCTCTCGCCGCCATACGAAGTTTGATGATTCTATGACTACTTTCTAGGAAACGCTATTATGTCTCCATAAAAATACCCCCTCAGCTCAATCCTGGGAAGAAACGAACCAGATAATGGATTGTAATACAAATCGTATCCCAATTGCTCGAAGAACGTCATATATTCCCTCTGAACGTCCTCTTCACAATCATCGATGTACTCGCTCTCATACTCCAAGAATATTATAGGTTTATCTTTCTCAATTACCTTCATTGCAGACTTAAGAACGTCTAGTTCAGTGCCTTGCACATCTATTTTTATTGCAAGTACTATGTCGTCGATATCGGACAATGCGATGTCTAACTCAACTGATTCAACGACAATCAAGTCGTGATCAGTTACATCATAATTAAGATTGAAACCAGACAAACCAAGGTTTGTTGAGTCATTTTTCTGGGCATAAAACTGCCTTTCTGTACCGCATCTGTTGCCAACGGCTTTGTTGATGCACAGCACGTTAGATATGCCATTTAGAGAAACATTGCGTGTAAACCTTTCGTACACATATGGGTGCGGTTCAAATGCTATAAACCTAATATCTGGAAATTGCTTTGCAAGTGGCACAGTGATAGCTCCAATATTCGCGCCTACATCAACAAACACTCCGGTTTTTTTGCCAAATAAAATACTATGCACCTTGTCAAGCAGGTGTGGCTCCCATGTCCCGTGTTCATAAACGTGCGCTTCGATTTCGTCTGTTGGAGAACAGACAAGGAAGTAATTTATGTCCTTAAACTTACCAACACATAGACCATCAATAAATCGTATCGAGTCATTGTTCTTGCTATTATTCACCAGTGTTTCAATATTGTTCTCAATACGTCTTCCGTTTGGAATTGGATCTAAGGGTCTCTTGTTATCAATTTTCCTTTTGATCGCAGCCGACAATGGAAAACACTTAAACAACAATCTAACTGCTCGTTCCATTCCTGTTTCCTGCCTTCGGCTAATGCACAGCAACCACCGGCTGGTTCGTCCCTGCCAATTTGACGCCGGCTGGCGATCAGCATCAGAGGGGTTCCGCACAGTCGCGATGCTATTGAAGCTGCCCCCGTGTTATTTGACATCGGCCCAATTTTCCGATGCCGACGCAAAGCTCACGTTTGCGGTTACAGATTCACGCAGCAAACGCCATGCCAGTTAAAAGACCACGCTGACTCAGTCGTTTTATCAGCGGGGACTACTTCTGCCTGTCGCGAGGAAACAATTCTGTCCGGATCGCGACAGCTGACAGCGAGTGTCTTGACGTGAGCTCAAATGGCATGCTCCAGCGGTTCGTGCGGAAAAGGGTTCACAACCGCGCTCGCCGTCGAAGCCGTCTAGGCCGCAAAGAGCGTCTACTTCTCCGCTCTCGTCTTGGTGCAGCAATCTGCCGCCCTGCTCTGCGACAAAGAAATAGGGGCTGCGCGGCATGCCGAGATGCGCGTCGCGTCGCGCGGCATAGTCCGACAGCACAGCGACCGTCGTGACATGGAGCGGCACCAGCCGCGACTTGCCGAACTTCGTCTCGCGACACCGTCATCCATGTCGGCAGCTTTGACATCGTCGTTCTCGGAGTGGACCAGAGTGCGGTGGAGAGCCACATAGCCTGGGCAGTCTGAGCATGTCATCTCTGGAGCGGCCCGGCACCGGGCCGCTCCAGGTTCATTAGTCTCCGCCCTCATTAGTCTCCGCCCATCGTCCCGAGACTTCCGCCAGACGACAGAACCGTCGTCGGAGCCCTGAGGCTTTGCGCGGCAGTCTTTATTTTACCAGGCCTGGCCACGATGCCCACACAAAGTTCATTGACCCAGACGCTCTCCCGCTGCCGCGACGGCTTCGTCGCGGTGGCGGGCTTCAGCTTCGTCGTCAACCTGCTCGTGCTGACTACCTCGGTCCACATGCTAGCGCAGCGCGACAGCCTGCGTGAAATCGTGTTCCCGCCGGACCTGGTGGTCCGGCGCGGCGAGACGCCGGTCGCCGAGGCCATCGCCGGACAGAAGCGCATTTTTTCCGACCAGGCTGAGGTGGTGAGGTCACAGGTCGAAGTCTGGCAGCAGCGGATTGCCCAGTATCGGGCGCAGATCTCGGCCCTGGCCTCGCAGATCGACGCGACCGAGCGCCAGATACCCTCGTTCCAGGAGGAACTCAAGGATGCCCGGTCGCTTCTCAAGAAAGGATTCGGACTGAAGTCTCGCGCTCTCGACCTCGAGCAGCAACTCGCAGCAAGCGAGGGCGACGCCGCCGCGAACCGGGCGCGGATCGAAAGCCTGAAACAGCAGATCGCGGAAGCCGGGGCGCAAATCGAGAACGTAAAGGCCACTCAGGTCAAGACCGCTTCAGAGGACCTTCGCGACGTTCAGACCAAGCGCTCCGAACTGGAAAGAGCCTTCCTGAAAACAAGCGCGCGCGCCGGACGCCGTGACATCCTGGCCCCCGAGGACGGGGTGGTGACGAACCTTCGATATCACACGCCCGGCGGGGTCGTCGCCCCGGGCGGCGATGTCCTTGATCTCGTTCCCAGCCAGGACAAGATGGTGCTTGACGTGAAAATCCAGCCGCTGGACATCGATGTCGTCCGTCCGGGCTTGCCGGCTACGGTGCGCCTCGTTGCCTTCAAGCAGCGGGTGACGCCGACGCTGGAAGGCGTTCTCACCCGCGTTTCGGCCGATGCGGTGCTCGAAGAGCGCAGCGGAACGACATATTTCAGTGCCACCGTCGAGGTGAATGCCAATCAGCTAAAGGAGCTTCCGCATGTGAAGCTTTATCCGGGCATGCCCGTCGATGTGTCCATCGTGACGGGACAGCGCACCATGTTCGAATATCTCTTCCAGCCTTTTGCCGACAGCTTCGCTCACGCCTTCAGGGAGGACTGAGTGGAGGAATGCAGACCAGCACAAAGATTCCTGACAGTCCCGCCCCACGGCCATGAACAGCGCGATTGACGACAGGATCAGACCGTCGCCCAACGCGTAGCCGGAGGAGAACAGCGCGGCCTAACGGCTGACGGGACGATGCCACAGGAAGCCTATCCGCTCAGATGGTCGGCCTTTACGCTGTGACGTATGGCTTGGGTTGCGCTCCATTGCTCTGGCCGATAGACCCAAAAAGGCCGCATGCGTAACGTGATCGGATCTGTTGCAACCTTTTGATTACCAGCGCTGTGGCAAGGAGCCTTCGATCATTTTCGGAGGGTTGCAATGTTTAAAGGCCGTCAGTTCGACCAGTCCGTGATCCTGCTTTGCGTGCGCTGGTACCTGGCCTACAATTTGAGCCTGCGTGATCTTGAGGAGATGATGGCTGAGCGCGGCATCAGGGTAGATCACACGACCATCCACCGCTGGACCGTTCGTTTCTCGCCCTTGTTGCTCGAACGCTTCAACCAGCGCAAGCGTGGCGTGACCGGCAAATGGCATGTCGACGAGACCTACATCAAGGTGCGCGGCCAGTGGATGTATCTCTATCGCGCCATCGACAATGTCGGTGACACAGTCGAGTTTTGGTTCAGCGAGCAGCGCGACCTGCCGGCGGCCAAGCGCTTCTTCAGAAAGGCGCTGGACCGTCATGGCCGACCGGATCGCGTCGTCATCGATGGGAGCCAGACCAACCACGAGGCGATCGTTTCCTGCGACACCACCAATCGCTTGCAGGATCGCGCCCGGCGCCGGCTGAAGCCCATCCGCATCCGCCGGAGCCCGTATTTGAACAATCGGATCGAGCAGGACCATCGGCGCATCAAGCGCCGAGTCCGGCCGATGCTCGGCTTCAAATCGACGGCCACCGCCTCCGCCATCCTTTCCGGCATCGAAATGATTCACATGATGCGCAAGCGACAGGCGAGGTATGCCTTCAATCCGAATCCGTCCCTAGCCGAGCAGTGAACCGCACCGGGTTGCTCGGAGGCTCCAATTCCTGAGAAGGTGGAGCCATGACAAGCAAGACGACCAACAAGTTCTCTCCCGAAGTCCGGACCCGTGCGGT
>NZ_JBHLYT010000239.1:0-1700 GCF_042431665.1 Mesorhizobium kowhaii | reverse complement strand
CCTGATGTTTGTGGCGATCTACATCGACCACGTTCTCACATCTCGACAGGAGCAGCCGCCCTCAATCTGGCTCGGGCGAGACCCCAATCACCCCATCTGTTGAAGAAGGATCACGTTTGGCCTTGAGGATAGCCTCGTCGCCGTTGCGATCGGCGAAGGTGATGTCGATCGAGTCGTCGTCGAGCAATTCGGCGGAGCTGTCGCCGGCGACTTCGTCCATCTCATCGAAGCCGGCCCATGTGAAGAAGACCATTGAGGGCCCGTACCCGAGATCGAGGCCGGCTTGCAGGGCGCCAAAGGCGATCTCACCGTGGTTGTCGGCCCCAATAGTGATCGTGGCGGGTCCGCCGAGGTCGAGATAGCCGCGATCCCAAAGGTCAGCTTCGATGATCCGCCAGCGGCCGATCAGTTGACAGCCGGCAGGTGCGATCATGTCGGCGCCGCCAGCAGCTTCGGCAACCGCACGAGATTGTAGGCGGCGGCGTTGAAGGTGAAAGCCCATCCGACGCGGTCGCGGCCACGCAACTTGGTCTTCGCCTGTCCGGCGACCGTCTTGATCCAGCCGAACGCCTCTTCAATGCGCTTGCGAATACGCTGACTGACAGCATAGCCGCTATGCCGCGTCGTGCGCCCGTCGATTGCCGAACTACGGCCGCCGGTGTTCTGCGCCACATGCGGCGTCACCTTCATCGAACGCAGCTCATTGATGAAGTCCTGCGTGTCATCAGCCTTGTCGGCACCGAGTGTGATTGTTTGCGGACGGTCGGCACGCGGTTCGATCATGTGCAGGGCCGCCACCCGCTCGGCATGCCCGTCGGCAAACGTCAGGCAGGCGTCGACCAGAAGGCCATGGCGGTTCTCCATCAGCCCATGCCCCATGAAGCAGAGCTTCGCCTCCTTGCCCCACCCTTTGCGGTAGAGCCTGGCGTCGGGGTCGGTGGTCGAGGCGTGCGTCTCATTCGATCGCCTCTCGCCGTGGAAGTCCGCTTCCGCATTACGTCCGCCGCCGTCTGCCGGCGGCTCGCCATGACCACCGCTTGGGCCGTCCTTCGGCTTGACGCTCTTCATCGACGCCCAGGCCTCGATCAGCGTGCCGTCGACCGAGAAGTGATCCGTCGACAGAAGCTTCTTCACCTTGGGTTGCGCCAGCACCGCAGCCAGGAACTTTGCAGCGATGTCACCCTCCAGCAGCCGGTCACGGTTCTTGGAGAAGACCGAATGATCCCAGGCCGCATCGTCGACGCCAATCCCGACGAACCAGCGGAACAGAAGGTCGTATTCCAGCCGCTCCATCAACAGCCGCTCCGAGCGGATCGAATAGAACGCCTGCAAAAGCATCGCCCGCAGCAGCTTCTCCGGCGGGATCGACGGCCGCCCAATCGGCGAGTACAGCGCCGCAAACTCCCGCTCCAACGCCGAAAGCGCCTCATTCACAATCGCCCGAATACGGCGCAACGGATGATCGCGCCGCACCCGAGCCTCGAGGTCCACGTAGCTGAACAGTTCGCCCGTCTGTTCGTCACCACCCCGCACGATTCACTCCCACCTCTTCGTGGTCAGAGTGAATCACGAACCTGAGACTGTCGCGAGCCCTTTTTCAACAGATGGGGTGATTGGGGTCTCGCCCGAGCCAGATTGAGGGCGGCTGCTCCTGTCGAGATGTGAGAACGTGGTCGATGTAGATCGCCACAAACATCAGG
>NZ_JBHLYT010000238.1:0-628 GCF_042431665.1 Mesorhizobium kowhaii | reverse complement strand
CTAGATGGAGCGCTGCTGCGGCATTTGGAATGCGAGTTGGCGAAAAATCAAGAATGTCCGAGATCGCCAGGTCGCCGGAAGCAAGCCAGATTGCGCCGGCCCTCGGCGTGCGGCCGATAGCGCTCGTCGGCATGTCGGGCGTCGGTAAATCCACCATTGGCGAGCGGCTTGCAAAAGGGTTGGGGTTGAAATTCATCGACTCCGATGCCGAGATCAGGAAAGAGGCCGGCATGTCGATAAAAAAACTTTGCGAAACCCATGGCGAGGAGCATTTCAGGGAGCTTGAGGCGAGAGTGATTGCGCGTGTGCTGAAGCAAGGACCGGCAGTGCTCGCGACCGGTGACAGTTCCTTCATCCATCAGCAGACCCATGGGCTCATCCAGGACAAGGCGGTCTCGATCTGGCTCAAGGCCGATGCCGACCTGATAATGCGACGGCTCGGGAGACGACGCGGTCGCCGGCTGCAGCAGGCCTCGGACCTGCTGGGCACTATCACGCAACAGATCGCTGAGCGTGAGCCGATCTATCAAAATGCTCATCTCACGATCGCTTCGCGCAATGTGTCGCATGAGAGGCAGATGGATGAATGCGTCAGGGCGCTGCACGCCTATCTGCGTCCCGAGCCGGC
>NZ_JBHLYT010000237.1:0-842 GCF_042431665.1 Mesorhizobium kowhaii | reverse complement strand
CTAGGCCGCAGACTCATAATGCCGCAACCAGATGCGAACTGAAGCGAGTTTGATTGCTGCGAGAAAGTTGAGCGGGTCTCGGTCGTATCGTGTGGCGATTCCCCTGAACTGTTTGAGTTTGTTGAAGTAGCGCTCGACGAGATTGCGCTGTTTGTAGACCCATGCGCTGAACGGGAAGCTGCCGGTGCGGTTTTTCTTGGGCGGGATGTTTGCCCAAGCTTTGCGCTGTGCGGCGAGCGTGCGAATTGCGTCGCTGTCGTAGGCGCGATCGGCAAGTAGGATCGCATTGGGCTGTAGGGCTTCCAGCATAGCGGCGGCAGGCTTGCCGTCATGCGCCTGTCCGGCGGTCAGGACGAGATCGATTGGCCGGCCTTCGGCGTCGACAAGCGCATGGATTTTCGTGGTAAGGCCGCCCCGGGAACGTCCCATGCAACCATCATCGGCGCCCCCTTTTTTGCCGTGGCCGCATGCTGGTGAACGCGGACACAAGAACTGTCGATCATGATGATCTCGCCGTCGAAAGCCTTGGAAACCGCTGCCAGCAGCCGATCCCAGACCCCGGCTTTGCGCCATCGCACGAACCGGTTGTAGCAGGTGGTGTAGGGTCCATAGCGCTCCGGGACATCGGCCCAGGGCGAACCGGTTCGGAAACGCCACAGTATGCCGTTGAGAACCTTGCGATCGTCAACGCGCGCCACGCCGCGAACCTTGTTCGGCAAATGAGGCTCGATCACGCCCCATTCAAAGTCGCTCAATTCGTAACGTCGCATTCAAGCCTCCAAAAGAAGCCTTGAATCAGAACCCGTCACAAAGCGGTAGTCAGTTTATGAGTTTGCGGCCTA
>NZ_JBHLYT010000236.1:0-7534 GCF_042431665.1 Mesorhizobium kowhaii | reverse complement strand
GGAAGGCTCTGCGCCTCCGCCGGTTGCTCAACCCGCGCCAAGAGGCGTAACAGAAACGGCCAAGGCTCTAATCGCCGCTGGATGAATGTTCAGTGGCAGGTCACCGGCGTTGGTTTTGCCCTGCTGGGCGGGTGAAGCGACGGGCGCTGGTGCGGAGCCTTTGGCACAGCGCAGCGTGAGCGACCGTCGCGTATTGACGGTGCTGGCGAACTCGTCAGCCGTCTTCCAGGCGATCTGGGAGTGCGGCCACGCGGTGCTGCTTGCGCAATTCGGCAGCGCGGGCGCGCATGCCCCTCCAGGCATCGAGCAACGGCATGATAATCTGCTGGAGCCCGGGCAACCATCCTTCCAACGCATCGCAACCGCGCCAGTGTTCCCAACCCCGCGATTACCCTATGTAATTGGAAGCCTCACCGTAGGGGTACTGATGCAGTGCACTGCGTGTGGCGAAGTACACATCAAACAGCCAAGCTTTTCTCGACCAGATTTACCCAGTAGCCAATTCCGTAAGGTAGAGCCTCGTCATCAAAATCATACGCCGGATGATGCAATCCAGCGCTCGGGCCGTTGCCGAGGAAGATGAAGGCGCCCGACCGCGCCTGAAGCATATAGGCAAAATCTTCGGAGCCCATGATCGGCTTGACCCTGTCGTTGACCGAACCATCACCCACAAGGCCCCGGGCAGCGTCGGTTGCCTGATTTGTTTCCTTGGTATGGTTGAAGGTGAGCGGCTCAAGTCTACGGTGTTTGTACTCGATCTCGGCTCCTAGGCCATGCGCGATACCTTCGGCGCAAACCTTGATCTGGCGTTCTGTAAAATCCCGCAACGAGGGCGAAAGGGTCCGGACGGTGCCGCCGATCGCAACCTGGTCCGAGATAATGTTATAGGCTTGGCCAGCCTCCAATCTCGTCACCGAGATGACGAGGGCCTCGGTTGGATCTGTATTGCGAGAAACGAGGGTCTGCAGACCAACAACTATTTGCGCCGCAACGACGATGGGATCCACGGTGAGATGTGGCGTGGCTGCGTGCCCGCCTTTTCCTTTCACGATGACGTCAAACTCGTCTAGCGCCGCCATGATTGCGCCGTCGCATATCCCGAACTTTCCAATGTCGATTCCAGGCATGTTGTGCATGCCAAACACACGCGAAATCCCAAAGCGTTCCATCAGCCCCCCCTGCACCATTCTTTCTGCGCCACGACCGGCCTCCTCGGCCGGCTGGAAGATCAGGACCGCAGTGCCTTTGAAGCTCCGCGTGTTGGCAAGGTGTTTTGCTGCCCCCAATAGCATGGCAGTGTGACCGTCGTGGCCGCAAGCATGCATCTTTCCGGCGTTCTCTGAAGTCCAGGGCTTATTGGAAGCTTCGACGATTGGCAGAGCATCCATGTCTGTGCGCAAGCCGATCGTCGGGCCGTCCCCTCTAATTCCCTGGATGACCGCCACTACGCCCGTTTCCGCTATGCCGGTTTCGATGTGATTGATCCCGAAGGATGCTAGCTTATTTGCCACAAATTTCGCGCTGTCGTAGAGCCCGTATTCCAGCTCGGGTGTCCGATGCAGATACCGACGCCATTCGGTTGCTTCGATTTGAAGATAGCGAAATTCTTCAATACCACGCATTTCTGAGGCCCCGTGTTTCAACCTATATCGATCTTGCGGCGAGTTGACTTACCTTGATGAGAACCATTCGCGGCGCTCATGAACAACCCCCTCGAAGCGGCATTTCGCACGCGCTTTCGCGGGAGCATACCTAGTCAAATCGCCTCGCAGACCGCACTCAGGAACTGCCGAGTGCGCTCCATCTTGGGGTTCCCGAAAAGCTGCTCAGGCGTTCCCTGCTCCTCTATGCGTCCGCGAAAGAAGAAGCATACGCGATCCGAGATGTCCTTGGCGAAGCCCATTTGGTGGGTGACCATCAGCATGGTCAGATGGTGTTCGGCGACGAGCTTGCGGATGACGGTGGTGACCTCGCCGATGACCTCCGGGTCGAGCGCCGACGTGACCTCGTCAAAAAGCATGACCTTCGGCCGCATGGCGAGCGCGCGCGCGATCGCCACGCGCTGCTGCTGGCCGCCCGAGAGGCGCGATGGGTGTTGGTCGCGCTTGTCGGTCATGCCGACCATCGCCAGCAGTTCCTCGGAGCGCTCGCGCGCCTCCTTCTTCGACAGGCCGAGCACGTGCACCGGACCTTCCATGCAGTTCTCCAGCGCGGTCATATGCGGGAACAGATTGAAGTGCTGGAAACACATGCCGATCCTGGAGCGCACCTTGCGCAAGTAGCGGGTGTTGGCGGGAGCAAGTCCGGTGCCGGTGGGCATGTGGGTCAACGGCTGGCCGTCCACGTAGACGACGCCGCCATTGATGGTCTCCAGCGTCATCAGCATTCTAAGGACGGTCGTCTTTCCCGAGCCGGAGGGGCCGATGATGGTGACCATTTCGCCTTCGGCGACGTCGAGGTCGAGCGAATCCAGGACCACCAGGCTCCCGTAGCGCTTGGTGACCTTCCTGAAACTCACCATCGGCAGATTGTCACCTTCAAGCGCAAGGGGGAAGGTGGACAGGTCGTCGGTGGTCATCAACTCATCCCCAGCTTTCTGCGCACCCAATTCTCGAAGACGCGAATGCCACCGGCAGTGGGCAGCGAAATAGCCAAGAAAATGACCCCGACCAGCGTGTATGGCTCGAGGAATCGATAGGTCTCGGAGCCGATGGAGTTCGCCGCGTGCATTAGTTCGGCTACGCCGATGACCGACAGGATAGGTGTGTCCTTGAAGATGCCGACCAGGTAGTTTCCCATGCCGGCGAGCGAGGGCGGCAGCGCCTGCGGGATGATGACGCGGAAATAGGTACGCGCGGTCGACAGGTTGAGCGAGGTCGCCGCCTCCCACTGGCTTTTCGGCACGCTGTCCAGCCCGCCGCGATAGACTTCCGACAGGTAAGAAGCGTAATGCAGGCCGATGGCGAACATGCCTGCAGTCCACGGCGAGAGCCTCAGGCCGAATTGTGGCCCCACATAAAAGACGAAGAAGATCTGTAACACAAGCGGCGTCGATCGGATAAACTCGATGGTTTCGCGCACCAGCATGGTCAATGCCGGGTAAGGCGTGCGCTGTGCGAGCGCCAAGACGAGACCGAGGACGATGGCGTAGCCGAACCCGGCCGCCATGAGAGTGTTACCGGTGGCCACGAGCAGGCGGGGCAGAATCTGCCAGGTGAAGTCCCATCGCCAGTCGAACACTGCCTCACGCCCTCCCCATCTTGCGCATCATGAAGCCTTCCAGCCATCGCATGGAGGGAGTGATCATGAAGCGAGCGATGACGTAGTAGACGATAAGCCCGGTGCCGAAGCTCTGGGCTGACACGTAGGTTGTACCGTTGATCTGCTTGACCTGGAACGTCAAGTCGGAGACGGCGATCAGCGCGACCAAAGCGGTGCTCTTTAAAAGCTCAATGAGAAGATTACCCCAAGGTGGCAGCATGATCAGCAACGCCTGCGGCATGATCACGCGCCGCATGCGCTTGGCCGGAGACATGTTGAGCGCCAGCGCCGCCTCCCATTGGCCTTGCGGTACAGACAGGATCGCGCCGCGCACTACCTCTGACCCGTAGGCGCCAAGGTTCATTCCGACAGCGGCGAAGCCGGCGGTGAATTTCTCCAGGGTGATGCCGAAAAGCGGCAGCACGAAAAAGACCCAGTAGAGCTGGACGAGGAGCGAGGTGCCGCGGAATATCTCGATGTAGACGATGGCCATGCCGCGGACCAGCGGGTTTGGCGCCATACGCATCAGCCCGGTCGCAAGCGCTATCGCAATCCCCAAAATCGCTGCCGTGACGGTCAATAAGATCGTGATCAGAGTCCCGCTGAGGATCAGGCCGCCGTATCGGCCGAGGAACTCAAAATAGGACATGCCCGTTTAGAACCTTCCCTAAAAGCCACTTAGGCGGCAGGCAATGCCCCGTGACGGGCACTTGGAAAGAGTGGATTGGCGGACCGAAAGCTCGGTCCGCCCTGCGCCCCGATTATCGGTTGGCGCAGATCCATTTAGTGTTGTTCTCGTCGCCTGGCAGCCAATCTTTGGTATAGCCGTATTTTGCGACAGCTTTCATCATCTCCTCCGACCCAATATATTCCTTCAGGGCAGCATTGAAGGCGGCTATAAATTCCTGGTCTTCCTTGCTGAATGCGAGGCCACCCCAGTTGAACGAATCCTTGGGCATCGCTGCCGGATCGGTCACTTCCAGTTTACCACGGCTGCCGGCGGCCAACTCTCCAACCAGGATAGGGGTGCCTGCCCCAGCGTCTGCACGCCCGGCCTGCACGGCAGCAAGGATCTCGGGTGGACCTGGTACCTCCATGATTTTTGCGGCGTCGACACCCGCAGCCTTCGCGTGCTGAATGTTTGCGTAACCAGCCCCGGTGACACCACTCTTGAGTAGGTCGTCATAATTGCGGAGATGTTTAGGATTGCCTGCGGGAACAAGGAATGCCTCTCCCGCCTTGTAGATCGGCTCGGCGAAGGCGACGTTCTCGCAACGCGATGCGAGAATGAACATACCACCTGTGATAATGTCGAAGCGACCCGCTTGCAGTCCGGGGACCAGCCCACCCCATTCTGTCTGGACGGGCTCTATTTTGTCATAGCCCATCTTTTTCAGTACATCGAGCGTCATGATGTTGACGAAGCCCTCAGGCTCTCCGCTCTTACCCAGATATGCAGCCGGCACTTCATTGGCAAAGCCAAGGCGAATCGGCTTTCCCGCGGCAATTCGATCCGTCAGCGGACCGGCTATCGCAGTTGCGGCGGCCATGGCACTGAGCGCGATGGCGATCACAAAAGTATTCGTGACCATTGCTGCCTTCATTTCAACTCCCTTGTTGCGCCGTCAATGATTTACCAGCATGTGACGGGGCATATTGCTTAGCGACTTCGCGCCATTTTTCGTGATGCGAACGGTTTCACTGAAGATGTAACCATCAGTCTTCTCCCATATCCCAATGAGGAGATGGAAGGTCATATTCTCCTGAATCTCGGTTCATCTCCCTCCATGAAGCTGGGGCCCCCGTCCACCCAATCGACACCTATCGAGTATCCAATTCGGGATTCTTTTCGAACACCACGAGGTCCAAATTCGCGTCTGAACGCTCGCTCCACATCGATGCACTTTACTCCTGGCCTCAAAGTTTCAAACGCAGCGAGCCATCCGTCATGGCATGCTTGATGCACGTGCTGTGCCCGAGCGGAGGGTTCACCCAAAAATATGCTTCGTGACAACGCACAGGCATAGCGGTGCCGGAATGCACCCATCTCGAAATTAGTTTGGGTACCCATCTTGTAGCGCCCGTCGCCCCACTTGCTGTGGCATTGGTTCGCGAGAAACCCAACAGCCATGTTTGGCAAGCCGATATGGCTCCCGCCGCCTGGGAACTCCGGGGTCCCGCTCGTCAACGCATATTGTACGGCAGCCGCGACATCGCACTCTCTCGCTCCTACGGCGATTTCAAGCTGAGCTACCTCCATAGCCTTTTCTACGATCTTTCCAGCTTGCTCCATGTACATGAGTTCAGCGGGAGATTTGATAGCTTTCAATTTGGAAACTAATCCATCGGCATCGATGAAATCGGACGTTCCTAAGCTGTTGCTTAGGGCAGCATACCCCTTAACTCCCAGCATCTTACCTGAAAGCTCCACTCCAATGCGGCTTGACTCACTGCGCTCTCTCACGAGATCGCCAATGGGCTGCCATGCCGAAAGCTCGCTCGAACCGATGTATTTCTCTGCATAAAAGAGGATACGCGCTTCGGGCAAGTACGATTCCACCATCGCACCAGTTACGTCGAGCTCGCGCAATATCAACCAAGGATCTTCATCGTCTTGACACACTAGAGCGATTTGGGGAACATAGTCCGAATATCCCGCGTATCCGGTAATATAGTTTATACTAGACTCCTCCAACACAAGCAGGCAATCAATACCATGCTCCCCCATTTTTTGGCGGAGCCGAGCTGTTCGTGCGCGATATTCTTCCCTATCGAATGCAGGCATTTCTAGGACGTAGTGACGATTTAAGGGTTTGGGATTCCCAAGGATTGGCAAATCAGATTCAACGCTGATTTTTGGAGATCGGCGATGGATTGCGATGCGCTTGGGGACGACCAGTGGGACCGGATCAAGGGTTTTGTGCCCGGTGGCACGAAAGGCAAGCGCGGCCCGCGTACAGATAATCGGAAGTTCCTCGACGCGCTGTTGTGGATGGCGCGTTCGGGTGGCCGTTGGCGCGACCTGCCGGAGCGGCTTGGCGATTACCGCTCGGTGAAGCGGCGCTATTATCGTTGGATCGGGATGGGCGTGCTGGACGATATGCTGGAAATGCTCGCCCGCGAAGCCGACCTCGAATGGCTGATGATCGACAGCACGATCGTGCGAGCGCACCAGCATGCCGCCGGGGCACGCAAGGTCAAAGGGGGGCGGATGCCCAGGGCCTGGGTCGGTCTCGCGGCGGCCTGAGTACCAAGATCCACGCCGCCACCGAGGCGCTCGGCCTTCCCATCCGCCTGATCGGCACCCCCGGCCAGCGCAACGACATCGCCTTGGCCCACGACCTGATCGACGGTATCGACGCCGATGCCGCCATCGCCGACAAGGGATACGACGCCGATCACCTCGTTGACAGGATCACTGAACAGGGCGCAGAGGTCGTCATCCCGCCCAAGCGCAACCGCAAGGCCCAGCGGCCATACGACCGCGATCTCTACAAGGAGCGCAACCGCATCGAGCGCTTCTTCAACAAGCTCAAGCAGTTCAGGCGCGTCGCAACCCGTTACGACAAGCTGCTCGCAAACTTCATGGGTTTCGTCAAACTCGCA
This sequence comes from Mesorhizobium kowhaii, assembly GCF_042431665.1. Taxonomy (NCBI): domain Bacteria; kingdom Pseudomonadati; phylum Pseudomonadota; class Alphaproteobacteria; order Hyphomicrobiales; family Phyllobacteriaceae; genus Mesorhizobium; species Mesorhizobium kowhaii. The sequence continues at coordinate 667 of NZ_JBHLYT010000236.1, read as the reverse complement.
GCGATCGCCATTTGGCTCAGATAGTTAAATCGTCACCACGTCCTAGAGAAGAACTTCAACTGGCCGGCCGCGAAGGCTTTCTCCAGGTGCTCCAGAAACAAGCGTCGGAACAGGCGTGAGAGCACCCGGACCGGCAGGAAGAAGCCGGGTTTGCAGGCAATCCATCGCGTGCCGTCGGCAGAAAGGCCACCGCCTGGGACGACGCAGTGCAGGTGGGGATGGTGCAGCAAGTTCTGGCCCCAGGTGTGCAGCACGGCGAAGAAGCCGATCTCGGCACCCAGGTGTTTGGGATCGGCCGCCGCCACCCTCAAGGCTTCGGATGCGGCCTTGAACAGGATCGCATAGACCGCCGCCTTGTTCTGGAAGGCGATCTCAGCGATCTGGGCCGGGACGGTGAAGACCACGTGGAAGTAAGACACCGGCAGCAGATCGGCCTGACGGTCGGCGAGCCACCGTTCGCGCGTCGCGCTCTGACACTTGGGACAATGCCGGTTGCGGCAGGTAATGGGCATTTCCCATTACCTGCCTTGGACTAACCCGCTCCGCCACGGCGGAGCGGCAAGGGGGGTGTACGCCGACGGCGCGGTCTTGATGGCGTCCTCTGTCGTGCCGGTCAGGCGTTCAATAGGAGCTCCAACTGCGCGAGCATGGGGTGGCTGCTTGCAGC
>NZ_JBHLYT010000235.1:0-66955 GCF_042431665.1 Mesorhizobium kowhaii | reverse complement strand
AGGAACACCACGATCGACGGCACGCCGACCTGACGGGCCAGCAGGATGTGCTCGCGGGTCTGCGGCATCGGGCCGTCGGCAGCCGACACAACCAGGATCGCGCCATCCATCTGCGCCGCACCGGTGATCATGTTCTTCACATAGTCGGCGTGGCCGGGGCAGTCGACGTGAGCGTAGTGGCGGTTGGCCGTCTCGTATTCGACATGCGCCGTCGAGATCGTGATGCCGCGCGCCTTCTCCTCAGGTGCCGCGTCGATCTGGTCGTAGCGCTTGTATTCGCCAAAATACTTCGTGATCGCCGCCGTCAGCGACGTCTTGCCATGGTCAACGTGACCAATCGTGCCGATGTTCACATGAGGCTTGTTACGCTCGAATTTACCTTTTGCCATAGTCTCTTTCCTTGGACGGCCTGGACCTTCAGTTCAGTCGAATGCGGGGCGATTAGCGACAAAGGCCAAAAAACACAAGCGTCTTTTGGCCGGGTGCCGTCTCACTCAGTCCGAACCTATGATCCGATTGCGGGGATGTGGCGCTGATATAGGAAGGCTCGAGACGAAATGAAATGGGCGACAGGCCGATCGATCGAAGCCGCCACAGCTGTCTTGCTTGCCGGACCCTGTCTGATTCACCGCCAGTTCATGGCCCATTGCGGTCGTCATCGAGGTCTGATCTCCTGACCGGATGCATTTCATTCCGACCGCCATCCGCGGCCCACTGTTCATGATCGTCTCGACCGGGTCGTATCTCGTCAACGATACGATGATGAAACTCGCGACGTCAGGCCTGCCATCCTACGAAGTGCTGTTTCTGCGCGGCGTGGCGGCAACGCTCTGGGGCTTTCCGCTGTTGTTCGCGCTGGGCTACGGCAAGCAGATTCCGCTGATCTTCGACAGACGCGTGCTGCGCAGGAACCTGCTCGAGATGGCGGCGATCCTCTGCTACGTGGTGGCGCTCGCCAACATGCAGATCGCGGATTCCACCGCACTCGGACAGATCACGCCGCTGTTGATGCTGGTCGGCTCCTCGATCCTGTTTGGCGAGCGGATCGGCGGCCAGCGCATGGCGCTGATCGGGCTCGGTTTCATCGGCGCGCTGATGGTGGCGCAACCGACCATGCAAGGCATTTCGGTCTACGCCTTGCTGGCGCTCGGCAACGCGGCGCTTGCGGCGGCGCGCGACCTTGCCGGCAGACGGGTCTCGGCCGAGGTGCCGGGGATGATCGTGGCGATTTCCGCTGTCGTGGTGGTGCTGATCGGGGCGGGTGCTGCGCACCTGGTTTCCGAACGCTGGGTGATGCCCGAGGCGCGCCATCTGCTGCTGATGGCCGGCGCCGGATTTTTCCTGATCTTCGGCCACTTCTTCATCTTCATGGCCTATCGCGTCGGGCCGACCAGTGCCGTGGCGCCGTTCTACTATTGCTTCACCGTCTGGGCGGTCATTTCGGGCCTGCTGGTGTTCGGGCAATTCCCCAATGCGCTGGCGGTCTGCGGCATCCTGCTGGTGGTCGGCAGCGGACTGACCATCGTCTCCTTGGATCAACGCAAGCGCCGACTGACCGTCGTCGCCTAGCGAGTGCTTGTTCCAACGAGTGGCGCCATGGAAACACTGATAGCCGGCCCAAGAAGCTGGCCGGCTATTCGACAAGGAGATGGACGGATTTAGAGCGCCCGGCGGCCGCTGAACTGGTGGTAGGCCCACAGAACGACCACCGCGCCGATCACGGCGACGATCAGGCTGTAGATGTTGAGGCCGGTGACGCCCGACGCGCCGAAGGCGCTGAAGATCAGACCACCGACAATGGCGCCGACGATGCCAAGCACGATGTCGAGCAAGATGCCCTGGCCGCTCTTGTTGACGATCTTGCTACCCAGGAAGCCGGCGATAACGCCGAGTATGATCCAGCTGATGATTGACATTTTTTCCTCTCCATCCCCCGCCAACCGAACATTTTCATAGGATTGTCAAAAGCTCAAGCCAACTTGAAATTCCGCCCGGATGCGCCATTGTTGGAATGGGCTGGGCTCGGTTGAGATGGAGGATCCACTATGGGACTTTTTGACAACGCCGTTCCCGGCGGCAACATCACCAAACCGCTGATGATCGCGCTTGGCGCGCTGCTGGTCGGAAAGATGCTGAGCGGCAGAAGTGCCGAACAACCGGACCAGACCGAGACCCCGGCTCCGACCGGCCCTGCGTCCACGGGAACGACCTCCGCCGACGGCGGCCTGCTCGGCGGACTGGGCGGCTTGCTCGACAAGCTCAAAGATGCCGGCCACGGCAACGTCGCCGATTCCTGGGTCGGCACCGGGCGGAACCAGTCGATCAACGCCAATGATCTCGGCGCCGCGCTCGGGCCGCAGGTCATCCACGAGATCGCGCAACGGACGGGAATGGACGAGCAGGAACTGCTCAAGCAGCTGTCCACGGCCTTGCCAGGCGTCATCGACAAGCTGACGCCGAACGGCCAGGTGCCGCAGCAGCACCAGGTCGCATCCGCGTTCAACAGCTAGCGCGGCTCAGACATCTGCACAGTTGGAGCGCTGCGCGGCTTGTCGCGCGGTGTTTCGGCTGGCAGATCGCAGGGATGAGAGTCTGGAGCGGGTAGCGGGAATCCGATTTCGGTCTCCAGAAACGCCCCCGCCTAGCTCACCCTCTCGATCGCAGGAGGGCATGCACCACGCGTCACATGGGTGCGGCACCGATTTGTTGCAGAAGCCCCAACAAGTCCGGCTGCCCACGTTCGCCTACGATCTGTCCATTGGACCAGTGATAGAAATTCATCGCCTGGACGGCGATTTTCTTTCCCGTGGGTGGAACGCCGAAGAAGCTCCCTTGATGTGTGCCTCTCATGGTGAAGCGCGCGGCAACGTTGCCCCCCTCGGTGATCGTCTCCTCAAGAGTCCACTGGATGTCAGGAAAGCCGCCGCGCATCATTCCGATGATCTCGAGATAGCCGGCCGGTCCGGTCACCGGCTCGGGACGACCGGGAACGTGGAATATTGCTTTTGGCGAGATGAGTTCCTCAGCGAGCTTTTCGCTCGCCGTGTTGATGAACTCGACGAACCGCTGCATGAGGCGCTTGCTGTCTTCCATGTCTGTTCTCCTTGGTAGGCGAGTGGCGTGAAATTAGGAAATGTTGAACAATTTAGCGGCGGCCACGCTGGCCGGAGGGTTGAACCCTCCAGACGCAATATCGGGCAAGTCGCGTATTGACGGAATGGGTGCCGTTGAGCGAATAATACGGACGAAATGTCCGCAATCAGCAATCTCGAATCAATGAGCGGCCTGGTGGCGTTCGTCGCCTCGGTCGAGACCGGCGGCTTCGCCGCAGCGGGCCGGCGTCTTGGTGTGTCTGCTTCGGCGGTCGGCAAGGCCGTTGCTCGCCTGGAGGCTCGGCTTGGTGTCAGGCTTCTCCACCGTACGACCCGCTCCATCGCGGTGACCGGTGAAGGCAATCTTCTTTTTGAACGCGCGACGCGCATCATCGAAGATGTTCAGGAAGCCGAGAATGCGATCGCCGAGACACGCACCTTCCCGCGCGGACTACTGAAGGTGAGCATACCGGCGGCCATGGGACGCCGCATTATCGTTCCAGCGCTCGATCAATTCATCGCGGCCTATCCCAAGGTCATTCTCGACGTCAGTCTGGACGATCGGATGGTGGATATCGTGGAAGGGGGTTTTGACCTTGTCCTGCGCACTGGTGACCTTGATGACTCTCGGTTGATTGCGCGAAAGCTCGCGCCACATCGGTTCGTCACCTGCGGGTCTCGCGCCTATCTCGAAAGACGAGGAGCACCACAGACGCCCGATGACGTACCCGACCACACCTGTCTGCGTCTCCGGTTTCCTACGACGGGCCGGCTGGAATATTGGGCCTTCAAAGGATGGAAGGGCTCCTGGGCGCCCGCCGAATGGGCCTGTGTTCAACGATATCGAGGCCGTGGCGCTGGCTGCTATCGCCGGCCTCGGCCTTGCCCAAGTGCCCCACTATCTGGCGGCGCGTGCCATCGCGGATGGACGTCTTCGTACCGTGCTCGCCGATTATGCGGTCAGTCGGGGCGACATTTGGCTCATACGACCTCCTGCGAGTTCAGAAAGTCCGCGCGTCCGCGTGTTCGCGACATTTTTGACCAAATTGATTGAATCGATCTGAAGCCGCTGGATCGAGATAGCAGTTCGAATGATACATTCCATCCGCAAGATTCCGGCGAAACCTCGGCTGAAGCAATAAGTGGCTGTCCGAATTGCAAAATTCCGAGGCTTGGAGCGGGTAGCGGGAATCGAACCCGCATATTCAGCTTGGAAGGCTGCTGCTCTACCACTGAGCTATACCCGCGCCTTTCAGTGAAGTATCGGATTCACCCGAAAACCGCTACACACTTTTCGGTCCGATGCTTTGCGTTTCAGGGCTTCCGGGCCGGCAGTGGTGGAGAGGGTTGGATTTGAACCAACGTAGGCATAGCCAACGGATTTACAGTCCGTCCCCTTTAACCACTCGGGCACCTCTCCAGTCTGCCGCCGGAGCCATGCAACAAGGCATCGACGCGTCGCGACCGCCTCAGCAGCCTTCCGCGAAGCGCCTTATGGCGGCACCGCCCAAAACTGTCAACCGAAAGATCCCGGCAAAACGCGCTGAATTTCGTCTGCCATCCGGCAAGCCGTTCGAACCAGCGGTATCCATTGCCGCGCGACACGGTTATAGAAGCCGGCCATGAGCAACGACAACAATTCCAAGACGCCGAAAGACACCCATTACGCCAAGCTGCGCCGCGCCTATCGCGACGAGAAGAGTGGCGGCGCGCCGGCGTTCAGGCCTCGGCAGCCGGTTCCGCCGGGCGAACATGCCGCGGATGGCCTGGTGCGGCTCTATGGCCTGCACACCGTGCGGGCGGCACTCGACAATCCGCGCCGCAAGATCAGAAAGATGCTGGTGACGCGCAATGCCGCCGAGCGCCTGGAAATAGCCGATCTCGCCGCCCTGCCCTTCAAGGCGGAACTGGTCGAACCCAGGGATATCGACAAGATCACCGGCTCGGACGCCGTGCATCAGGGCGTCCTGATCGAGGCGGAACCGCTGAAACCGAAGCGCCTTGATGCCCTTGGCGACACCAAACTGGTGCTGGTGCTCGATCAGGTCACCGATCCGCACAATGTCGGCGCCATCCTGCGTTCGGCGGTCGCCTTCGGCGCCGGCGCGCTGATCACGACCGCGCGCCACAGCCCGCAGGAATCGGGCGCGCTGGCAAAATCAGCGTCCGGCGCGCTGGAACATATCGACCAGATCGAGGTGAAGAACCTGGCCGACGCGCTCGACCAATTGCACGAGGCCGGCTTCCAGACCATCGGCCTCGATTCGGACGGGCCGGCGGAACTCGAGACGAGTTTTTCAGGCGAAAAGATCGCGCTGGTGCTCGGCGCCGAAGGCAAAGGCCTGCGCCAGAAGACACGCGAGACCGTGACGACGCTGGCACGGCTCGACATGCCCGGCGCCATCCGTTCGCTCAACGTGTCGAACGCTGCGGCGATCAGCCTCTATGCGGCGCGGGCATTTTTGAAGCGCGGCTGAGGCTTCACGCAACAGTACGCGTTCGCCGACACATCTCGAAATGCGAAACGGGCTCCGGCGATAAACGCAGGAGCCCGTTCTTCGACAGGGAAGAGTTGGCGGCTTGGGAACGTTGCGCCGCCTCTCCTCCTATGCTGCCTTGCCTTTGACTTCGGCTGCGTTGTCGCCGACCTCGAAATTGGCCATCCGCTCCAGCGCCCTGACCAGTGCCGAGTGATCCTCCTTGGCGCCGCCATTGGCGGCGCAGGAATTGAACAGTTGTTGTGTGGTCGAGGTGTTGGGCAGCGACACGCCCAGCGCTTTTGCGCCCTCCAGTGCCAGGTTGAGATCCTTCTGGTGCAGCTCGATGCGGAAGCCCGGCGCGAAAGTGCGCTTGACCATGCGCTCGCCATGCACTTCGAGAATGCGCGAGGCGGCCAATCCACCCATCAGCGCCTGCCTGACCTTGGCCGGATCGGCACCGGCTTTCGATGCAAAAACAAGCGCTTCGGCGACAGCTTCTATGGTCAGCGCGACGACGATCTGGTTGGCCACTTTGGTGGTCTGGCCGACGCCGTTCGGCCCGACCAGGGTGATGTTCTTGCCCATCTTCTCGAACACGGGCCTGGCGCGCTCGAACGCCTTGTCCTCGCCGCCGACCATGATGGTCAGCGACGCCGCCTTGGCGCCGACTTCGCCGCCCGACACCGGCGCGTCGAGATAGTCGCAGCCCAGATCGTTGATCTTTTTGGCGAAAACCTTGGTTTCGATCGGCGAGATCGAGCTCATGTCGATCACCAGCTTGCCCTTGGTCAGGCCTGAGGCGACGCCGTTGTCGCCGAACAGCACATCGGCGACCTGCGGTGTATCGGGCACCATCAGGATGATGATATCGGCCGCCTTGGCGACGGCGGCATGACCAGAGACTGACTTCAGCCCCTTGGCGCCGAGATCGGCCGGCGGCTTCGAGCGATGGTCGCTGGCGATGACTTTATAACCCGCATCCAGCAGATGCCCCGCCATCGGCGCGCCCATGATGCCGAGGCCGATGAAACCGATGGTTTCCATTGTTTTTCTCCGTCGTGTTTCTTTGTCAGGTCGCGTTCCTTCGCGCCCCTCTGTCGCCTGCCGGCCCTCTCCCCCACGGGTGGGAAGATTGGCAGCTTCAGCGTCGGCAGTTAAGCCGCTGCACTGCCCTGCCCGGCCAACTCCGTGAACCAGCCCAGCCCGGCCTCGGTGCCGGCCTTCGGCTTGTATTCCGCCCCGATCCAGCCGGAATAGCCGATGCGGTCGATATGCTCGTAGAGGAAGGGATAGTTGATCTCGCCCGTCCCCGGCTCGTGACGGCCGGGATTGTCCGCAAGCTGGATATGCGCGATGCGGCCGAGGTTTGCCTCGATGGTGCGGGCGAGATCCCCCTCCATGATCTGCATGTGATAGATGTCGTATTGCAGGAACAGGTTCTTCGAACCGATACGGTCGATCAGCGCCAGCGCCTGATCCGAGTAGTTGAGGAAGAAGCCCGGAATATCGCGGGTGTTGATCGGCTCGATCAGGAGCCGGATGCCGGCCTGCTCCAGCTTTTCCGCCGCGAAGGCGAGGTTTTCGGCAAAGACATCCTCCAGCACCTTGCGGTCGGCGCCCACTGGCGCGATGCCGGCCAGGCAATTGACCTGCTGGCAGCCGAGTGCCTGCGCATAGGTGATTGCCTTGGCGATGCCCTGGCGAAATTCCGGCACGCGATCCGGCAGCACGGCAATGCCGCGCTCGCCCTTGCCCCAGTCGCCCACCGGCAGATTGAACAGCACCTGCGTCAGGCCGTTCTTCTTCAACCGGGCGGCGACCACCTCGGGGGCATGATCGTAGGGGCCGATATATTCGACGCCCTTGAAGCCCGCGCGGGCAGCTGCGTCAAAACGGTCAAGGAAATCGTGCTCGCCAAAGAGCATCGAAAGATTGGCTGAAAAACGCGGCATTCTTTTTCTCCTTTCCGCTAATCTAGTCCAACATCACTATGGCAGTCGGCGCATCTTCATGGCTTTCGGCAAGGTCCTCGAATTCGGTGATCTTGTCGATCTCGGTGCCCATGGAGATGTTGGTGACACGCTCGAGGATGAATTCGAGCACGACCGGAACCTGGTGCTCTTTCATCAGCCGCTGTGCCTCCTTGAAGGCGGCGGCGAATTCCTCCGGCTTGCGCACCCTGACCGCCTTGCAGCCCATCGCCTCGGCGACGGCAACGTGGTCGACGCCATAGCCGGCCTCCGGGTCGCCTGAGCGATTGATGTTCTCGAAGGCGAGACTGACCTCGAAATCCATCGAAAAACCGCGCTGCGCCTGGCGGATCAGCCCGAGATAGGCGTTGTTCACGACGACATGGAGGTAGGGCAGCTTGTGCTGTGCGCCGACGGCCAGTTCCTCGATCATGAACTGGAAATCATAGTCGCCCGACAGCGCCACGATGGTGCGGTCGGGATCGGCGGCGCGAACGCCAAGCGCCGCCGGCAAGGTCCAGCCGAGCGGGCCGGCCTGGCCGCAATTGATCCAGTTGCGCGGCTTGTAGACATGCAGGAACTGGGCGCCGGCGATCTGCGACAGGCCGATCGTGGTGACATAGGTCACATCGCGGCCGAACGCCTTGTTCATCTCCTCGTAGACACGCTGCGGCTTCAGCGGCACCTGGTCGAAATGCGTCTTGCGCTTCATTGTCTTCTTGCGGCCCTGGCATTCCTTCGCCCAGCCGGACCAGTCGCGCAGCTTTCCGGCCGTCTTCCACTCGGTGGCAACGTCGAGCAGCATCTTCAGCGCCGCACCCGCATCCGAGACGACGCCGAGGTCCGGCGCGAAGACACGGCCGATTTGCGTCGGCTCGATGTCGACATGGATGAATTTCTTGCCTTTGGTGTAGACGTCGACCGAGCCGGTGTGGCGATTGGCCCAGCGGTTGCCGATGCCGAAGACGAAGTCGGCCTCCAGCATCGTCGCATTGCCATAGCGATGCGATGTCTGCAGCCCGCACATGCCGGCCATCAGCCGGTGGTCGTCGGGGATGGCGCCCCAGCCCATCAAGGTCGGGATAACCGGCACGCCCGAAATCTCGGCGAATTCGATGAGCAGATCCGACGCATCGGCATTGATGATGCCGCCGCCGGCGACAATCAGCGGCTTTTCGGCCGCGTTGAGCATCGCCAGCGCCTTTTCGGCCTGGGCGCGCGTCATTGCCGGCTTGAACGGCGTCAACGGCTCATAGGCATCGATGTCGAACTCGATCTCGGCCAACTGCACGTCGACCGGCAGGTCGATCAACACCGGGCCCGGCCGCGACGAGCGCATCAGGTGGAACGCCTTCTGCAGCGCCATCGGCACCAGATAGGGCTCCATGACGGTGACCGCCCATTTGGCGACCGGTGCGGCGATGGCGGCGATATCGACCGCCTGAAAATCCTCCTTGTTCAGCCGCGCGCGCGGCGCCTGGCCGGTGATGCAGAGGATCGGAATGGAATCCGCCGCGGCCGAATAAAGCCCGGTGATCATGTCGGTACCGGCCGGGCCCGAGGTGCCGATGCACAGGCCGATATTGCCAGCCTTGGCGCGGGTAAAACCTTCCGCCATGTGCGAGGCGCCCTCGACGTGGCGGGCAAGGACATGGCGGATGGTGCCCCTCGCCTTCAGGGCCGAATAGAACGGGTTGATCGCCGCGCCCGGCACGCCGAAAGCGCAGGAAATACCTTCCTTTTCGAGAACGAGAACCGCAGCATCGACAGCGCGCATCCTGGCCATTTCCCGGCCCTCCACAGGGTTTGTCATTGTTGGATGAGCTGAGAATGTCACCAAACCGGCTATTTTTCAATTTTTTCAGAATATTTTTTCATTTCTAAGAAACGGCCATTAGCCAATGAATTTGAACGGCTTTTCGTTTTCCACCGATTTCACGACATGGCACAATGAAAAACTTTTTCATTGCCTATTCGGCTGAATTGCCGACAATGCGGCCATGGAAACCACCGAGAAACGCCAGCGTGGCCGCCCGCGCGCCTTCAACGGGCCCTCCGAGCCGACTTCGGTGCAGTCGCTCGATCGGGCGCTGCGCATCCTGGCCATTGTCGCCGAGGGCAGCGGCCTGTCGCTGAGCGAGATTGCCGCCAGTTCTGGACTGGCCGCGTCCACCGCCTACCGCATGCTGACGACGCTCGAAAACCACGGCATGGTTGAATTCGACACCAGCGATCAGCTGTGGTCGATCGGCGTCGAGACCTATCGCATGGGCGCTGCGTTCCTGCGCCGCCGCAAGCTGGTCGACCGCGCCCGCGTCGTCATGCAGGAGCTGATGGAGAGAACCGGCGAGACCGCCAATCTCGGTGTCGCCGAGGATGATTGCGTGGTCTTTGTCAGCCAGGTCGAGACGCATCAGGCGATCCGCGCCTTCTTCCGGCCGGGCACGCGCAGCCCGTTCCATGCGTCCGGCATCGGCAAGGCAGTGCTGGCGCATCTCGAACCGGAGCGCGTCGGCACCATCCTGCGCAAGGCCGGGCTGCAGCGCTTCACCGACAAGACGCTTTCCGACATTTCCGCCCTTGCCCACGATCTGGCAACGACCAAGCTGCGCGGCTGGTCGGTCGACGACGAAGAGCGGCACCCCGGCATGCGCTGCGTGGCGGCCGCCATCTTCAACGAATTCGGTGAGCCGATCGGCGGCGTCTCGGTGTCGGGGCCGACCGTGCGGGTGACGCCGGAGCGGCTGGCCGAGATCGGCCCGCTGGTGCGCGATGCCGCGGCCGAGGTGACCAGGATGATCGGCGGCGTGCAAGCCGGCTGATCAGCCTGCCCCGGGTAGCGCGCTCTTGGTCGCAATATCGAAGAAATCGAGCAGAATCGCCATGCCGACGCCGCAGGCGGTGAAGACGAGGCCGGCGATGAAGATGCGGTTGGCGCGTTCATAGACGCGGCGCTGCAGGCACTTTGTGTCGAGCAGCAGCGACAGCGCCCGCATCTGCAAGGCGATGCCGAGCAGGATCGGCAGGACGGCGACAAGATGGTAGGTCTGCCACGGGATCGGATTGGCGGCCCAATGGGTGATGAAGCCCAGCGAAAAAGCCAGCAGGATGCCGACGGCGGTGACGGTGCCGTTACGGAAAACCGTTTCGACCAGGTCTTCCTTCGGGTCCTGCTCGTCCAAGGGTCTCTCCCCGCGTTTCGCGGTCAGAATAGACGCTCGGAAAATCGCTGTACACCGCCCAGGTCGACCGCCGAAGGCAGTCGCTTCAGGTCTGTGCTTGCCGACGTTGAAAGTCGACCGATGGAGCAAGCATCGCTACCATCGAAACAACAGAAAAGGGGCTCGCGTGAGCCCCTCTTCTGTTGCTGAAACGGTCCACCTCCTCTCAGAGCCGGCAATAGTGACGGTAGCCGTCGTAGCCGACATAGGTGTCGGAGTCCGCATCGTAGCTCGCATAGCGGTCGAAGCAGCGGCGGACGTGCCACGAGCCGCCGTCTTCGTCGACATAGACGGTGCGGGGCTGCTGGGCGAGCAGGCTGCCCAGGACGAAGCCGCCAACGCCGGCGGCGATGCCGATGCCGAGGTCGTGGTGATGCGAATGCGCAGCCGAGGGCTGCACGGTGCCGACCAGCATGGTGGCGGCGACGGTGGTGGCGATGAGGCCGGAAACGAGTGTGCGCGTGAACATGATGATCTCCTTGCTTCGTTGACCGAGGCGATCCATCCGCCTCTTGATCATCTGTCGTTGCGGCAAGGAAAAAGGTTCGAAATTTTTTGGATTTTCTTGGAACTGGCCAAATCGCATGGACTCAAAAGTTGGCGATCCTTCCCACCCCCCTCAGTCCTGCCGGACATCTCCCCCGCAAGGGGGTGTTTGGACCGGGGAGATCGGCAGCTTTGCCGGCCCTAGTCCGCAAGATGATCGCATAACGCAAAAGGGCGGCCGAAGCCGCCCTTTGGGGAATTGGGTCCCTCCATCAAAGGAAAATGATCACCCTGCCATGATTGTGGTGATGATGGTTGTGGTGCCACCACCAATGCTTCATGAAATGATGATGATGATAATGATGGTGCATGCCGTGGGCTGACGACGTGCCGACCGTGCCGGCGAGCGCGCCGGCGGCGACGAAAGTGGCAACGAGGCCTGACATAAGAGTGCGCTTGAACATGATGATCTCCTGGATCTTTGATCGAGGCGACCCATTCGCCTCTGACCATCAGTCGGCGGGGGCGGCAAAAGATTCGAAAGGTCGGAGATTTTTGTGGAGCGGCCCTCAGGACAAGCGAATAGGGAGTAGCCAATAGCGAAATGCAGCAACACCAGGCTGCCGCTCGCTACCTTACTATTCGCTATTCGCTACTCACTCTTTTCCCCGCTTCACCCCATGCCGGTGATGTGGCGAAGCCAGAAGGCGAGCGCGATGAAGCCGATCATGGCGGTGACGCCGGTCCAGTCGACATTGGCCTTCTTCACATCGCTGATGATCTTCACCAGCAGCATCCAGACTATGAAGATGATGGGGAGAATGATGATGAGCCTGATCATGCGACACCCCTGCTCGAAGCGATTGCACCTTCCCCATATGTAGGAAGCGATTTGGCGGTTTTCAGGATGCCCCTCGCCGACAGTCCTGTGAGATGCCGGGTAACTGAAAACAGAGTTTTGTCTTTACTGGCGCAACAAATATGCTAACCGAAGCGCCGTGCCCTTGTAGCTCAGCTGGTAGAGCAGCGGTTTTGTAAACCGAAGGTCGGCGGTTCGATTCCGTCCGGGGGCACCAGTTTCCCAATGTGGAAGTTTCAAACCACTTTTCAGCGCTTTGAGCCATCCAGCAGCACCTCGATCAAGGCCTGCGCCCGATTGGTGTCGCGATGGGTGGCGCGTAGTCAACGTGCCAATGCGGCCCGCCAGTTGCGTCCCCTTCCAGGATGACATGCGCACCCCAACTTTCAAGCGCGCGCTGCACTTCGGCTTGCTGGTGATGATTTCCAAGCGGAATGGAAATATCGCGGGCGCGGTCATCCAAATGGTTGCTGACAGCAGCCCCGCGACTGCGGGCTCGGTGTATGATCTGTTCGAACGCCTCGGTGGTTTGCGATGGAGTAGCGCGAGGATGTTGAATGACCCACGCGTCCATCTCGCTAATATGCTGGGCTTGTCGGTATACCGTTAGAAACTGCGTCCGGTTCGAAAGCCGTCGTTCCGCCATCAATTCAGCTTGTCGGCGGACTGTCCTCACTCGTCCGGTAACACGTATGGCCGTGCGGGGAAATTGGCGCTGGAGTTCTCGAATAAGCCCGTCAAGGGTCGTCGGCGGCGAGACACGTTCCCACGTTTCAAGACTCGGCGTTTGAGCACCGTGTCGAATATGGCCGCCGCCAAAATCGGGACGAACCTCAACCGGTGCACGGGTTGAAGCGCCTTTGAGAAGAGTTCCCGAAATTCTAAGCATTGCTGAAATGGCAGCGCGGTTTGATTGCTGCTTATGCTAGCGTTTTGCGACGGGAAAAACAAATATTCATTGCTCTGCTCGGCATCAGCGAGCGGTTTAAGGTCGGATTTTTCTCGACCACACCGTCCGGGGGGCACCAGTTCCTATCAGGAATGGTCGAGAGCGCTCACGCTCCAAAATGTTCGAATTGCCCTGCTTCTATAACGCGCTCGCGACCTGGGCGGATGCCCTCACCCTGGTGAACGTGTTGCGTACCCTGACGGATTTGTAGACGTAAGCGACCCAGAGTCCGGTGAGAACAAACGAGACTATCGGCGCCGCAAGCGCGTCTCCGGTGACCACTTGCCCAACCGGAACCCCGAGAGCCGTGGAAACCCAGGCCGCGTCCAGGATGAAGACCACCGGGATTGCAAGCCATGGATGAGAAACAACTGCTTGAACCGACGGCTCCGCCTCAGCATGGCAACAAGCACGACCAGTTGAAGCACCAAAAATGCCAGCAACAGCGCAACCTCGCCATAGACCACCACGGGTCCATTCGGCACCAGCATGAGCTGGTTGTATCCATCGCTCGAGGAACCCAATGTGGCGAGCGTGCGCAACGGCGACAGGGTCTGGCCGATCGCAAGAAGCATCAGCCACCCTCCGAAGCCGACGAGCTCCGCCGGATTCTGCGAGGGCTTGCGGGCAGATCGGAGTGCAAAGAAGACAGGCACCCCGATGAACAGCAGAACTATTGCCCAATGCCAGACAGAAAACTGCATTCACCCCCCCCTTAGAAATGCACTCATGGGTTGTAACAGATGTCAGATTCGACTCAAGAGGGTTGAGCCGCGGCTTGGTCCAAAAATCGATGCTGCTGCCTGCTCCTGACAATCACACTGCAATCGCCGCCACCAATATCCGGTTCTGCCTGCGTATCGCCGCACGCAATTCGGCAATCCTCGCCTCGTCGCGTTTCACGAACTCGATGAACATCATGTTCATGTTGTTGAAGATCAATTCGCCCAGCGCTGCTCCGTCGATATCCTGGCGCACCAGGCCGAGCACCTGCAGCCGAGCGATCAGCGCTCGGATCTGTTCGGTCAGCGCCCGGTCGAGCGCGGTGTAAGCCTGGCCGAACGGGCTGTCGGGCAGTTGCGTCGAGATCGCCATCGCCTGCCGCCACATCTCCTTGCTGAGATAGTGCAGCGAGTGCTCGATGTAGATGCCGATCAGGGTGTCCAGCGCATCGCCGACATTGGCTGGCGGCCTGGCGACGACGCCTTGCCCGGCATTCAGCACCTCGTTGACTTCCAGCGAGACGATGGCGCCGAGGATGTCGCCCTTGTTCTGGTAGTAATTGTAGATGGTGCCGACCGAGACTTCGGCCTGCGCGGCGATCGTCTCGATCTTGGCGCCTTCATAGCCGGCCTCGCGGAAAAGCTCGGCCGCCGCCTCGATGATGCGCCTGTGCCTGTCCGCCTTTTGCCTTGCCCGCAATCCGCTCATATCAGCCTCTTGCCATAAAACAGAATTGACTCAATTTTAGAATTGGTTCAATTTTTTGCAAGAAGCCACAAAGGCAAGGGAGAACACTCGATGTCCGCAATATCCGCATCCAGGAATCCGCTTTCCATCCTGAAGAGCCATCTGCATGCGGCGTGCGCCGCCACGGCACTGCTGCTCGGCGCCGGCAGCGTCGCCCAGGCCGCCGATCTCAACGCGCTGATCTGGTGCGATCATTCCGATCCCGCACTTCTGCAGCCCTTCGAGGAGGCCAACAACGTCAAGGTCAACGTCAAGGAATTCGAGGGCACCGGCGCTGGGCTCGCCATCGTCGAGCAGTCGCAGCCCGGCGACTGGGACGTGATGGTGATCGACAGCATCGACATACCGCGCGGCGTCGAAAAGGGCCTGTTCGAGCCGCTGCCGGACGACAAGCTACCACTGGCCGACATGTTTCCGCAGGTGAAGATGGACGGCTCCACCGTGGTCGGCGGCAAGCGCTACGGCATCACCGAAAAGTTCGGCTACAACACGATCGGCTACAACAAGACCAAGGTCGATCCGGCCGACATGCAGTCGATGGCGGCGCTGACCGGCGACAAGTACAAGGGCAAGGTCGCCATCTACGACTATTATCTGCCGGTCATCGGCATGGCCGCGCTCGCCATCGGCAAGAAGACGGCGGATCTGACCGAAGCCGACCTGCCCGCCCTCAAGGAAGAGCTTCTCAAGATGAAGGCCAATGCCAAGCTGGTCGGCGAAGTGACCGCCAGCCAGACGGCGCTGGCGACCGGCGAGGTCGATATCCTGGTCGGCGGCGGCGAATGGGTGACGGCGGGGCTGGCCAAGGAGAACCCGGCGCTGGACTTCTCCATTCCCAAAGAAGGCGCTGTGCTATGGTCGCAGTCGCTGGCCATGTTCAAGGATTCCAAAAACAAGGACATGGCGCTGAAATTCATCCAGTACGTCATGAGCCCGGAGGGCCAGGCGCGGCTTGCCACCTCGTCCTGCTATTGGGGCATGCCGGCGAACACCAAGGCGGCGCTGACCGACGACCAGAAGAAGATCCTGCGTTTCGACGAGCAGCCGGGCTTCCTCGCCCGCGCCCAGGCCTACCCTGCGCCAAACGCCGATCTCGACAAGAAGATGCAGGACATGTGGACCGAAATGCTGCAGGCCAAGTGAGCTGCTGATGAGCACAGCCGGGAACAACGGGCGTGCCCTGCCCCGGGCGGGCCGAGCCCTGCCCTGGGCGCTGGTCACGCCGGCGCTTGGCTGGACGCTTTTGTTCTTCGTGCTGCCTTTCATCGCCATGGGGCTGTCCAGCCTGACGGCGCATGAGGGCGGTGGCTTCACGGCGTCCAACTACAGCCAGTTCTTCACCAACCCCGCCTACTGGCAAGCGATGGTGAACTCGCTAGAGGTGACGGCGATCGTCACTGTCGTCTCGGTGCTGCTCGCCTACCCCTTTGCCTGGATCCTCGCCGAACAGGTGCCGGAACGCTGGCAAAGGCTGGCGCTGATGCTGGCCGTCCTGCCGTTCTGGACCTCCTATGTCGTGCGCTCCTATTCCTGGCTGCTGGTGCTGGCGCAGAACGGCGTCATCAACCGGGCGCTGACGGGCTCCGGTCTGTTCAGCGAGCCCCTGCAACTCGCCAACACACGCTTCGCCACCGTCACCGGCTTCGTGCATTTCTTCGTCATGCTTTTGACGCTGACGATCTTCGCTAATCTGAAGCAGTTGAGCCCCAGCTATCGCAAGGCCGCCGCCGATCTCGGCGCCGGGCCGGTGCGCACCTTCCTGCATGTCATCCTGCCGCTGACCTTGCCCGGCATCATGGTCGGCGCCTTCCTCACCTTCGTGCTGTGCATCGGCGACTACATCACGCCGCAGATCCTCGGCGGCAACAACGAGCTTCTGATGCCGCAACTGGTGATGATGCAGATCGGCCGCCGCGGCGACTTTCCGCTGGCATCGGCGCTGTCGATCATCCTGATGGCGGTGGTCACCATCGCCTATCTCGCCTGCGCCCGCTGGCTGAAGATCGAGCGGGCCTGAGATGCGTCGGATTGTCCGCATCGCTTCCTGGCTCTACGCGCTTGCGGTCTACGGTTTCATCTTCCTGCCGGTGGTCGTGCTGGTGCTGTTCTCGCTCCAGGCGACGTCGTTCCCGATCCCACCCTTCACCGGCCCGTCACTGCGCTGGTACGACGCGGTTCTCTCGGACACGCGGCTGACCTCGGCGCTGGTCAACTCGCTGCTGGTTGCTTCGATCTCGTCGCTTGCTGCCGTCACGCTCGGCTTCCTCTCCGCCTGGGGTTTTGCGCGCTTCGTTCTGCCGGGTTCCGGCCTGCTGCGCGGGCTGATCACCCTGCCCTTGACGGTCAGCTATCTCATCATCGGCATGGGGTTGCTGGTGCTGTTCAACTGGGCCGGCGTGCCGAAGTCGCTGCTTGCCGCCGGCATCGGCCATGTCGTGATCAACCTGCCGCTGTGCTTTGCCATCATCTACAGCCAGATGGGCGACCACCAGATCAACATCGAACGCGCCGCGCGCGACCTCGGTGCGCCGGAATGGAAGGTGCTGCTCCTGATCACCGTGCCGGTCATGGCGCCGGCCATATTCGCCGGATTCTTCCTGTCGATGACCTTCTCCTGGGACGAGTTCGTCATCTCCTTCCTGCTGACCCGCTTCGATACCACACTGCCGGTGGAAATCTGGAACCTGCTGCGCTCCGGCCTCAATCCAAAAACCAATGCCGTCGGCTCGCTGGTCTTTGCTGTTTCCATCGTGCTGGTCGTGCTGTTCGAACTGACATTGCTGCGCAGGAGAAGAGCATGACCGCGCCCTTGGTCGACATCCGTGCCGTCTGGCATCGTTTCGGCCAGCAGACTGTGCTGAAAAACGTTTCGCTGCAGATCGAACCCGGCAGCTACACCATCCTGCTCGGCCCTTCCGGGTCAGGCAAGACGACGCTGCTGTCCATTCTGGGCGGCTTCGTCACCCCAAGCGAGGGCAAGGTGTTCATCCGCGGCGAGGACTGCACCTCGATGCCGCCGGCGAAGCGGCCGACGACGACCGTGTTCCAGGACTATGCGCTGTTCCCGCATATGAGCGTCGGCAGCAATGTCGGCTTCGGCCTGCGCATGCAGGGCGTCGATGGCTCGACACGGTCGGCAAAAGCACGCGAGGCGCTGGCGCTGGTTGGCCTCGCCTCCGCCTTCGACAAGAAGCCGCACCAGCTTTCCGGCGGCCAGCGGCAGCGTGTGGCGCTGGCGCGTGCGTTGGTGATCGAACCGGCGGTGCTTTTGCTCGACGAGCCGCTCGGCGCGCTCGACCTCAAATTGCGCCGGCAGATGCAGGGCGAGTTGAAGGCGATCCAGAAGCGCGTCGGCACCGCCTTCATCCATGTCACGCATGACCAGGAAGAAGCGATGGCGCTGGCCGACCACTGCGTGGTGATGAATGACGGGCGCATCGAGGATGAAGGCCCGCCCGAACGCGTCTATGCGCGGCCGGCGACGCGCTTTTCCGCCACCTTCATGGGCGAAAGCACGATCCTTGCCGGCACGGTCACTGAGACCAAGGACAGGGCAAGCACTGTCGCGACGCCGGTCGGGCCGGTTTGCCTGCCCAGCGCGTTGCCGGTGGGCTCGGCTGTCGGGCTCGCCATACGGCCGGAGCACCTTGTCCTTGGAGCGGCCGGCGGCGGTGTCAGGCTTGGCAGGGCTGAGGTAAGCGACGTCGTCTTCCAGGGCAGCTTCAAGCGCGTACTCGCCGTTTCCGTCGATGATCCCTCCCTACAGTTCATCGCCAGGCTTCCGGCGACAGCCTCCGTCCAGCCGGGCGACATGGTCGCGGTTTCGTGCGATACCGACCAGATCATCCTGCTGACGGATTGAAGATGGGCACGCTTCCGGTCATCGACGCTCCAGACTGGTACGAGACCATCCGCATGAGCGATGGCGTGACACTGATCCACGAGCCGTGGATCAAGCCGTTCTTCCGCTGCAACATGTGGCATGTGCGTGGCCGCGACCGTGATCTCCTGTTCGACACCGGCCTCGGCCATTTCAGCCTCAGGCGTCACGTGCCGCTGGTGACGGAGCGAAAGCTCACCTGCGTCGCCAGCCACACGCATTTCGACCATATCGGCTGTCACCACGAATTTCCCGACCGCTGCGTGCACGCGGCCGAGGCGGAGATCCTTGCCGATCCGCGCAACGAATGGACGGCCGCCGGCACCTATGCGACCGACGAGATGTTCGACGGTATGCCGCAAGGCTGGGACACGGCGCGCTACAGCATCCTGCCTGCACCGGCCGGCCGCCTGCTCGCGCATGGCGATGTCGTCGATCTCGGCGACCGCGCCTTTGAGGTGATCCACACACCTGGCCATTCACCCGGCGGTATCGCGCTCCACGAGAAGAAGACCGGCATCCTGCTTTCCGGCGACATCATCTATGACGGCCCGCTGATCGACGACGTCTACCATTCGGATATTTCCGATTATATGGCGACGCTGCTCAGCATGCGCGACCTCGATGTCGCGGTCGTGCATGGCGGCCATTTTCCGAGCTTCGGCAAGGTGCGCTACCGCCAGCTTGTCGACGAGTATCTGGCGCAGAAGCGGCAGGCCGGCTGCCATCTGCGGCCGGGTCCCTGAGGCCGATTAAGGTGTGTTGATATTCAGGTCAGGCCGAGTCGAAAACGGTGGCTTCCGAGAACCGGAGCGGAGCGTACTTTTCGTACGTGAGCACCGGAAGCGCAGAAAGCCATCGTTTGCAGGCCGGCATCACCTGAATAACAACACACCTTAGCGCATCAATTCGAAATGCCGCGGGAACGACTGATGCAGCAGCATTAGCATCGTCTTTCTCAGCACATCGGAATTGCCCGCCGGTGGGTTGAGGTGATCCCAGATCCATGCGCCATGGACGAGATAATTGAGGCTTTCAGCCAGTGTATCCGGGTCGACATCGGTGTAGCCACCGCTACGCTTGATTTCGATGAGCAAGTCGCGCGCCTCGGCATTGTAGCTGAGATCGCTGGGCAGGCCGAT
The DNA here is from genome assembly GCF_042431665.1 of Mesorhizobium kowhaii. Classification (NCBI taxonomy): domain Bacteria; kingdom Pseudomonadati; phylum Pseudomonadota; class Alphaproteobacteria; order Hyphomicrobiales; family Phyllobacteriaceae; genus Mesorhizobium; species Mesorhizobium kowhaii. The sequence goes on along the minus strand of NZ_JBHLYT010000235.1, from coordinate 47,406 downwards.
CTCGTTGTAGATCTGCATGCTCTTGCGGTCGCTGGAGAACACGACAAAGACCGAAACCCATTTCGGATGCTGCCGCGCGAATCTTTGTGCGCATTCGACCGCGCCCATCAGCCGTTCGACCGGCGACAGAGCGGGCACACGTACCAGCGTCGCCCACAATTCATCGTACTGATCGCTGAGATACTGCAGCACGGCGCGAAACAGGTTCTCCTTGCTGCGAAAGTGGAAAACCACCAGTGCGTTGGAAGAGCCGACATGCTCGGCGATCCGCTGCATGGTGACGCTCGCCAGGCCTTCGTCGGCGATGAGATCGATCGTGGCGTCGATGATGCGCTGAATGCTGGCTTCGCCGCGCTCGCGCCGGCGATCCCTGGGGGCCGGCTCGAGCCGCTTGTCGCCACCTTGGGCCACCATCGCCCTGGGTGTCTCCGGTGCCGCGGTAGCCTTGCGTTGCGCCATTCCTGTCCAGCCTTTCAAACCTTGCGGCGGAGATTTCCAACCCCGCGCGCCGGCTCACCATAAGCGAAGCGAGAGATCAAGCACCAGCGCGGCAAGGGCCACATGGCTGATCACAGCGACGGGCGCGTTTCGGCATTTCCGTACCATTGACCCTGTGACGTCTCATAGGCCAGCGCTGCCCGGAAAACATCGGCGTCGCAATAGGTGCGACCGACAATCTGGATGCCTGTCGGCACGCCGCTCGCCGCCCGGCCCGACGGTATGGTGAGAACGGGACAGCGGCTCAGCATGTTGAACGGCGTCGTCATCACCCAGCCAAGCGACGGGTTCACCTGCTTTCCGTTGATCTCGACAGTGTCCCTGGTGTGGTCGAACTCTGCCGGCACCGAGGGAAGCGCGTTGGTCGGGCAGATCAGCACGTCATATGTCTCCAGCAACGGCCCGAGCGTCTGGTACATCCTGGCCGCCACGTCGAGGGTTGCGACAAAGTCCGTGGCCTTCGATTTTTGCCCATCCTCGGCGAATTGCCGTGCATAGCTGGTCATGTCCTTGCCGTGCTGCTTGAGCAGTTGCGACAGCGAGGCGCCGAAGAGGTGCTCCAGATAAGCCATGCCGGCCTTGAGCACCTCGTCGCCCCAACCCAGATCGACCTCCTCGACGGTGGCGCCGAGTGAGCGGAACACATCGCAGGCAGCGAGTGTGTTTTTCCGCACCTCCGCGTCCACTTCGAAGGAGCCGAGGTCCATCGAGAAAGCAATCTTCCAGCCCTTGATCGGCTTGTAGTCGAGCGGCAGGCGCAGTTTCGGGCGCAGCGTGGCGATGTCGAGCGGGCTCGGTCCTGCCATGACATTCTGCAGCAGGATCGCATCCCGCACGTTTCGCGCCAGCGGGCCGGTATGGCAATAGAAGTCGAGATTGAACGGCGGCTCGTCCGGATTGCGGCCGTAAGGCGGCTTGAAGCCGACAAGACCGCAGGCCGAGGCGGGAATGCGGATCGACCCGGCAATGTCCGAACCGGTGGCAATCGACGATGTGCCCGAGGCAAGCGTTGCCGCCGCACCGCCGGACGAACCACCCGGCGTGAAGTCCGGATTCCACGGATTGCGGGTGACACCCCAGCGCCTCGACCAGGTGTAGCCGGCGCAGCTGAATTCGGGCGTTGCCGTGCGCGCATGGACGATGCCTCCGGCCTTCATGATGCGCTCGTTCATCGTCGAGGTGTGGCCGCCAATGGCATCCTTCGACAGCAACGAGCCGTGTGATGTCGGCTTGCCCTTGATGTAGCTCTCGTCCTTGATGCCGATCGGCAGGCCCTCGAGCGCGCCGGTCCTGGCGCCCCTGGCGTATTTCGCCTCGGCTTTTTTGGCCAGCTCCATCGCCTCGTCGAAATGCGTGAAGGTGAAGCAGTTGATCGCCGCTTTCGTCGCTTCGGCGCGGTCGATGGTCGCCTGCATCAATTCGACGGGCGATAGTTTCTTCGCCTTGAACAGCCGCAGCGCCTCGCTGGCCGGCAGATAGCAAAGATCGAGATCGGTCATGGGAAGTCTCCTGCGATCGCCAGATCGCCTTGGCATCAACAGACGCGAGGTGGCCGCGCCGCGATATCGCGGCGCGAGAAAACCCGGGCTGGGCTATTTCTGGAGGTCGGTCCAGATTTTCGTGTAGAGCGCCTGCACGTCCGGCGGACAGGCCTGCATGAACTGTCCCTTGGCCGCGAATTCAGCCGGAACGTTCACTTCCGGCGCGTTCTTCATGTCGTAGGGCATGAAGGCTTCCGAGCCTTTGATGCCGTTCGAATAGCGCGCGAAGGCCGAGATCAGTGCTGCGTTCTGCGGGTCCATGATGAAGTTCTGGAAGAGCTTGGCGTTCTCGACGTTCCTGGCGTCCTTGAGGACGGCGACGTTGTCCATCCAGATCGGGTAGCCTTCCTTGGGATAGCCATAGACGATCTTGTCGTTCTGCAACCGCTGGCGGAGCGAAATGCCGTTCCAGTTGACGCCGGCGGCGATGTCGCCCTTGCCCAGGCCATCGACGGCGCCGTAGTCGAAGGACAGCCATTTCGCCTTGGCCTCGACCAGCTTGTCGCGCACCTTCTTCAGCACCACCTTGTCAGCCGTACAGTATTGGCCGCCTTCGTAGGCGATGGCGAGAAACATGATGTCACCCATTTCGGGCACGACATTGATCTTGCCGACGAGCTCGGGCGGTGGGTCGAGGAAGATTGCGGACGTGTTCACGTCGCCGGAATAGACCGACTTGTTGACCGACACGCCTGTCGTGCCCCACTGCCACGGAACGGTATATTTGCGACCCGGATCGAAGGGGACATCGACCCATTTGGGATCGACGTTTCTGAAATTCTCCATCTGGTCCGGGCGCGATTCAAGCAGCAGCCCCTCGCTGATCCAGATCGGGACGACGCTAGCCGAAGGCACGACGATGTCGAAACCGGCACCGCCCTGGCGGATCTTGGCCAGCGCGGTGTCGTTGGAATCGAAGTCGGTGACGGTGACCTTGACCTTGTAGGTCTCCTCGAATTTCTTGATGAGATCGGGGTTGGTGTAATTGCCCCAATTGTAGATGTTGAGTTCGCCCTCGGCGCGGGCGACACCCGTCACGGCCAGCAGCGACAGCCCGATCGCCGTCGCGGTCAGTTTCCAGTTCATGCTCCATGCTCCCATTGTTGGGACCGTCGGCGTTGCCGCCTCAGGTCCGTTTCCTGCTGATGAAAAAGAAAGCCGTGACGATGCCGATCGACAGCACGAGGAAGGCCGTCGAGATCGCATTGACTTCCGGCGTCACGGTGCGCCGGAGCTGGCCGAGCATGTAGGTCGGCAGCGTGTCCTGGCCGCCCGATTTGACGAATTCGGTGATGACAACGTCATCCAGCGAGACGACGAAGGCGAGCATCAATCCGGCGAGAATGCCTGGCCAGAGCAATGGCAAGGTCACGTGCCGGAAGGTCTTCCACTTCGGCGCATAGAGATCGGCCGCTGCGGTCTCGAGCGACAGGTCCATGCTTTCAAGCCGCGCCCGGATCGGCAGATAGGCGAACGGGATGCAGAAGGCGGTGTGCGCGGCGACGAGGTAGCCGAGCCCGGAATAACCGGTCCAGATCTTGATGCGCGAGAACACGATCAGCAGCGCCACCGCGGTGACGATCTCCGGCACCATCAGCGGCTGGTTGATGAAGGCGTATTTGAGGGTCAATCCCGGATACGGCTTGGTCCTGGTCGTCGCCAGCGCCGCCATCGTGGCGGTGATGGTCGCCAGCACGGCGGCCACGGCGGCGATCTGGAACGAGCGGATCGACGATTCTATGACCAGCGCATTGTTCCAGGCGATGTGGAACCAGCGCAGCGAAAAGCCTTTCCAGATCACAACGGAATCATTGTCGTTGAAGGCGTAGACCACGAGCGTGGCGATCGGCAGGTAAAGCAGGAAGAAACACAGCATCGCCACGCTGACGAAGCCGTTCTGCCGCCGGACGTCGAAGCGATTAGCCATGAGCGCCATCCGACCTCGTCGTGTTGCGGACGTAGAACAGCAGCGCCATCATGACGATCGCCATCAAGGTGATCGACAGCGCCGCACCGAGCGGCCAGTTTCTGCCCTGGCCGAATTGCAGCTCGATCAGGTTGCCGATCATCAGATTGGTGCCGCCGCCGAGCACGCGCGGCGTCACATAGGCGCCGAGCGAGGGGATGAAGACGAGGATCGAGCCGGCGACGATGCCCGGCGTGACCAGCGGGATGATGATGCGCCTCAACACCTGGAACTGCGTCGCGTAGAGGTCGTAGCCCGCCTCGACAAGGCGGAAGTCGATCTTCTCCATGCTGGCGTAAAGCGGCAGCACCATCAGCGGCAGGAAGACGTAGACCATGCCGGCCAGGACGGCGAAATTGGTGTACATGAGCTGGACAGGATGGTCGGTGATCCCAAGCAGCTGCAGCACCGAATTGACGATGCCGTCATTGCGCAGCACCTGCTGCATGGCGAAGGTGCGGATCAGAAGGTTGGTCCAGAACGGGATGGTGATCAGGAACAGCCAGATGTCGCGCCGGTGATCCGGCCGTGTGGCAATGAAATAGGCGGTGGGAAAACCGAGGATCAGGGTCAACAAAGTGGTTGCCAGCGACAGCGACACCGAGCGCCAGAAGATCGACAGATATGCAGTGGCGAACGACAGCGTGTCGTCGAAGACGTCACGCTCGAACAGTACGCTCACCCAGGCATCGGTCGAGAACTGCCATTTCACGTCGCCGTAATTGCCTGGCGTCAGGAAGGAATAGACGACCACGATCAGCAGCGGCCCAAGGGCCGCGAGGAAGACGATCAGCAGTGCCGGGGTGGAAAGCAGCCAGCGTGACCTGATGTCGTCGCGTTCGGCCTTTTCGGCTACCTCTCTCGCGGTCGCCATGGCCCTAGTCCTTCAGCACTTGAGCAGCGTCGTCGCCGATCGAAATGCCGACCTTGTCGCCGTTTTCGAAGCCGCAGCTGGCGCTGCGTGAGTTCTGCTGGCGCACCATGAAGACGTCGCCTTCGTCCAGCCGGACATGGATGTGCGTGTCGGTGCCGAAATAGACGATGGTCTCGATCGTGCCGGTCAGGTCGCCGCGGCCTTTGACGAGCTTCGCATGCTCAGGCCGGACCATCAGCGTTGCGTTGCCGCCTGCGCGGAAACCCGCGGCGGCGGTCGCGCAGATCTTCGCACCCGAGCGCAAGGCAATCCGCGCCTGGCCATTGCCTGCACTTTCGACCATGCCGGTCAGGAAATTCGTCTCGCCGATGAAGTCGGCGACGAACCGCTCCGCCGGGTGGTCATAGACGTCCCAGGGCGTGCCGACCTGCAGGATGTTTCCCGCCGACATCACCGCGATGCGGTCCGACATCGTCAGCGCTTCTTCCTGGTCATGGGTGACGAAGATGAAGGTGATACCGGTCTCGTGCTGCAGCCGCTTCAGCTCGATCTGCATCTCCTTGCGCAGCTTGTAGTCGAGCGCCGACAAGGGTTCGTCGAGCAGCAGCACCTTGGGCTGCGGTGCGAGCGCCCTTGCCAATGCCACGCGCTGCTGCTGGCCGCCGGAGATCTGGCTGGTGCGCCGATTTTTGAGCTCTTGCATGTGGACGAGCTTCAGCATCGCGTCGACGCGCGCCTCGATCTCGGCGTTCGGCTTGCCCAGCATCTTCAGGCCAAAGCCGATGTTGTCGGCGACCGTCATGTGCGGGAACAGAGCATAGGACTGGAAGACGGTGTTGACCGGCCGCTTGAACGGCGGCAGCGGCGCGATGTCCTGGCCATAGAGCAGGATTTCGCCGTCAGTCGGATAGTCGAAGCCGGCGATCAGCCGCAGCAGCGTCGTCTTTCCACAGCCGGACGGACCGAGCAGCGTGAAGAATTCATTCTCGCGGATCGCGACGGAGACGTTGTCGAGCGCTCTAACCGATTCCTGACCGGTTCCCCGAAAGATCCTGGTGACACCCTTCGCCTCAACGGCGGGCCGTATGGCTGTCAAGATATTCCCCTCTCCTGCGTGGTCATTCACCGGCGGAAGCCGGCTGACCAACTTGATCCTCACCATCAGGGATAACTATGACTAAACATACAGTCAATATCTTTTTGCGGTCACGAGCAGGCACCGGTCATTGATGATGCGGCCGATGCGTCGGTGAACTCGTCATGATATGGCCAAGGACGAGGCCATTGATGAATTGGGGCAAGTCGTGGTGTGATTGCAGCGGCCTGCAGGGTTTGGTGCGCAAGCGCTTCTATGAAACCGGCGACCCGACCTATCTTGCCTATACATTCTACGGCGACGCCAATTTGCAGGTGGTGGCGCAGTGAGCGGTCGATTTTTGCGTCACATCCTAATGCATGTCGCCCAAAAGTGGCACCGGTTTTGGGGCAACGACATGCATAAAACAAAGACCTAAAGCGCGTCGCCTGAATCCGTTCAATCGCGACGCGCTTTAGACCGCATGGTCGCCGCGATCTGTTGGCGAAACCACTCGAACGTCCGCTCGATGCCTTCCTGGTAGCCGGTTTTCGCTTCCCAGCCAGGAAGGACATGCCTCGCCCAAGTCAGGTCCGGGCATCGGTTGGTTGGATCCTGGGGAACCGGAGGCTGGTGCTCGATGCGGCTGCCAGGAACAAGCGAGCTGACGAATTCAGCGATGCGCAGAACCGAAACCTCGTGATTGTTGCCGATGTTCAGCGGACCACGGTGCGAGATGCTGTCGCGCCAGAAGAAACGTTCCAGTCCTTCGACGATGTCGTCTACATAACCCCAGCTGCGCGATTGGGAACCGTCGCCGTAAACCGTCAGGATCCCTGTCGTCAGAGCCTGGATGACAAAGTTCGAAATGGCGCGGCCGTCGTCGATGCGGGTTCGCGGCCCATATGTGTTGAAAATCCTGACGACACGAACATCAAGCCCGCTGACGCGCTGCTGCTCGAACAGCAATGCCTCGGTGCAGCGCTTGCTTTCATCATAAGAGGCCCTGGGACCGGTGCAGTCCACCGATCCCCTGTAACTCTCGGGTTGCGGGGAAATCTCGGGATCGCCATAAATTTCCGAGGTCGAGGCAAAGCAGAAACGACCGCCGGGCTTGAGCAGCATCAGAAGATTGAGCGCGCCGCCTATGTTGGCCTTGATCGTGCGAACCGGCTCGCGCATGTACCATATCGGCGAAGCAGGCGATGCGAGATGGATGATCTCATCAAAGCGCTGACTGGATGAAAAGCTTTCGGCGTCGGCAATCTGGAGACTGAAACGCGGGTCGGTGACATGCGCAATGTTTTGTCGCGCCCCGGTCCATAGATTGTCGACGACGACCAGCTTTTCCAGATCGCTTCGCCGCAGCAGACGGTCGATCAGATGTGAGCCTACGAAACCGCAGCCACCTGAAACCAACACGCTGCGCGACATGGAAAATTCCCCTCCAGACACTCGGCCAGTCAACGAGCCGCAGGGCTTGTTTCCCAAGAACAACGGATATGAGGCTACCGCCACCGATCCAAAAGCCTATCCGCCGATCAATGCTCTCATCTACGCCGCGAAGGGCCGCAAGTGCAACGAGCAAGCTTTGGCGCACGCCATCGACGCGCGGTGGCCGACCGGCCCGTGCTGAGGAGAAAACTGCTGAGCGATGAATCTGTCGCGAACCGAAGCAGGGCGCCAACCCTGTCGGCCATCGGGCAGATGATCGGTATGTCTTTGGGAGTTACAGCGCCCTTTGCGGGCATGGCGTTCCGGCTGCATCGCCGCAGCGCGACGCGGTGGGCTGAGGCCGGAAGCTCATCTCTTCGGACTGGCGCACGAGTGCGGCGAAGACAAGAGCGAAACTTCCCAGCATCAGAAAGACGATGATCAGGCGTGCTACCGGCAATATGTCGGCCTCAACTGGCTAGGCCCCACGCCACCCATCCACTGTCGGCTAACATGACCGATGCGGCTTTACGAGAGCTTAAGCCCGGTCTTAACCATCACATTCGCGTCGCCTTTGACATGATGCGCGAACGGCAGGTCCGCATCTCGCCGTTTTGCCACCGCCTCGCCGGCTGCAACAACGGCTCTCTTTGCAGACGTACCCTGCCCATGCTACCCCGGCGTTGGCGCGGCCCGGTAACCGGCCGCCGCCAACCGGTCGTCATCGGGGAGCCATGAGCCAAGCCGTCAGCCGCATCGCCTTCGTCTCGTCCGACACTGCTGACGCCAAGACGGCGCTGGAAAGCCTGTCGGCGCGCTATGGACAGTCCTCCATCGAGGATGCCGGGATCGTCGTCGCCCTTGGCGGTGACGGCTTCCTGCTGCAGACCCTGCGCGACACGATGGGGACGGGCAAGAAGGTCTACGGCATGAACCGTGGCACCATCGGTTTCCTGATGAATGAATATCGTTCCGGTGGCCTCACCGAGCGTCTCGCGGCCGCCGTCGCCGAAACGATCCGCCCGCTGGAGATGCTGGCGGTGACTTCGGAAGGCGAAACGGTTTCGGCGCTGGCGATCAACGAGGTGGCGCTCTGGCGCCAATCCTATCAGACGGCCAAGATCCGTATCACCGTCGACGAGCAGGTACGGCTCGAGGAACTAAGCTGTGACGGCGTGATGATCGCGACGCCGGCCGGGTCCACCGCCTACAATCTTTCCGCGCATGGGCCGATCCTGCCGCTCGACGCGCCACTCTTGGCGCTGACCCCGGTCAGCCCGTTTCGCCCGCGCCGCTGGCGCGGCGCGCTGCTCTCCAACAAGGCGACCGTGCGCTTCGACATCCTCGAGCCGGAAAAGCGGCCAGTTAACGCCGCCGCCGACCATACCGAGGTCAAGGCAGTGACCTCGGTAACGGTGCGGGAATCACCAACCGCGACCGCAACATTGCTGTTCGATCCCAATCATTCCTGGAACGAACGCATTCTCGCAGAGCAGTTCCGCTACTGAGCCGGCGCAGCTACCGACACCTCGATTAAGCATTGCGATTAAGGTTACAACTTCACAATCGTGCCATTGCCGCCCGTTTCTGTTGACAAATCGTGGGCTTGCGCCTAATCGCAATACCAATCTTGCAGGCGCGTGGCGCTTGCCGCGACAGACGCCGTTGCGCTTCCCCGAACCAGCCAAAGACAACAACACTTGTCCTCAGACACCACGATCGCTCCAGAAGCGTTGACATTTTCAGACCTCGGCCTGTCGCCGAAGGTCCTTTCCGCAGTCACCGATGCCGGCTACACCCAGCCGACTCCGATCCAGGCCGGCGCCATACCGCACGCCTTGCTCGGCAAGGATATTTTGGGCATCGCCCAGACCGGCACCGGCAAGACGGCTTCCTTCGTGCTGCCAATGCTGACCCGCCTCGAAAAAGGCCGGGCCCGCGCCCGCATGCCGCGCACGCTGATCCTGGAGCCGACCCGCGAGCTCGCCGCACAGGTCGAAGAGAATTTCATCAGATACGGCAAGAACCACAAGCTCAACATCGCGCTCTTGATCGGCGGTGTCTCGTTCGACGAACAGGACAAGAAGCTGGAGCGTGGCGCCGACGTGCTGATCGCGACACCCGGCCGCCTGCTCGACCACCGCGAGCGCGGCAAGCTGTTGCTCAACGGCGTCGAGATCCTCGTCATCGACGAAGCGGACCGTATGCTCGACATGGGCTTCATCCCCGACATCGAGCGCATCTGCGAGATGATCCCGTTCACCAGACAGACGCTGTTCTTCTCGGCGACAATGCCGCCGGAAATCACCAAGCTCACCGAGAAATTCCTGCACGCGCCGGTGCGCGTCGAAGTCTCGAAGGCTGCGTCGGCCGCCACCAACATCATCCAGCGCCTGGTCAAATCCGGTTCCAAGCCCTGGGACAAGCGCGAGACGCTGCGCAACCTGATGAAGGCCGAGGACGCGGAGCTGAAGAACGCCATCATCTTCTGCAACCGCAAGGTCGAGGTGTCCGAGCTGTTCCGCTCGCTGCTGAAGTATGATTTCGACGCCGGCGCGCTGCATGGCGACATGGACCAGCGTGCGCGCATGCAGATGCTGGCCAATTTCCGCGACGGCAAGCTGCGCTATCTGGTCGCTTCCGACGTCGCCGCACGTGGCCTCGACATCCCTGACGTCAGCCACGTCTTCAATTATGACGTACCGATCCATGCCGAGGACTATGTCCACCGCATCGGCCGCACCGGCCGCGCCGGGCGCTCGGGCAAATCCTTCACCATCGCGACCAAGTCGGACACCAAGTATATCGACGCCATCGAGCGGCTGATCGGCAACAAGATCGAGTGGCATGATGGCGACCTGTCGACAGTGGTCGCCAGCGAAGGCGGCGAGGACGATGCTCCGCGCCGTGGCAAAGGCGCACCGCGCCGCGCCGGCCGCAAGGACGACGATCGCAAGGACAGGGGCGAGCGCAAACCACGCGAACGCCACGCCAGGCACAGCGAAGATGCGGCACCGGCAACGGTACGCGAGGATCAGCCCGTGGTGGCTGAGGTCGAAGTCGCCGACATCGGTGAACGACGCGCGCGCAAGGATGCGATCCGCTCGGAAAACACCGAGCGCAAATCGTCCGATCGTAACGAACAGCGCGCTCCGGAACGTGGTGACACCAGGCCGCAGCGCGACAGCAATCGCCCTGCCCGCCACCGCCAGGAAGACAATGACACCACCGTCGGCTTCGGCGACGACATGCCGGCCTTCATGCGGATCGTCGCCAAGGTCTGATACCATAGAGCCGCGCGTCCCGAGGATGCGCAGCTTTCTTGGAGCCCGCTCCGGAGCCATGCGCGGTAACCGCAAAACAGGCCCGGTCACTCTTAACCTGGGCAATTCAAATAGCCGGTCGATGCTACAGGCTTTTGAGTTCCAGGCGGGATGCCAATAAATCCAGAAACGCGCGAACCTTGGCCGAAGATGACCGGCCTTCCTGCCACAAGGCATGGATCGGCACGGGCGCCGGCTCGAATTCCGTCAAAACCAGCTCGACGCGACCATCGTCCACCAAATGTCTGATCTGCCAAAGCGGCGAGAAGCCCAAACCCAGTCCGTGGATTGCGGCGGCATAGACCGAGGTCATCAGATTGGAGCGAAAAGCGCCTGCGACCTTCACGGTCCGGGGTTTCCCGTCGATCTGAAACGTCCATTCACCTGGACGCTCGTTAACGGTTCTGATGATACAACCGTGCTCACTCAGTTCGAAGGGATGGGTCGGCCGGCCGCACCGCGCAAAATAGGAAGGCGCGCCGAACACAACGCGCCGCAACGCCCCCAGGCGTTTGGCTTTCAAGTTGGAATCCGGCAAGTCGCCGATGCGTATTGCCAGATCGAGACCTTCGGCACCAAGATCGGCAAATCCATCGGAAAGTTGAAGATCGACCTCGACCCGGGGATACGTCCGCATGTATTCGGCGATGACAGGCATCAGGACGTTCGGGCCAAACAGAACTGGCGCCCCGACGCGCAGGACGCCTGATGGCTCCGATCGTTGATTGATCGCTTGAAGTCTTGCGTCGTTTATTTCGTCGACCGCGGGTTTGATCCGATTGAAAAAGGCTGCCCCGACTTCACTCGGTGTCGAGCGACGCGTTGTCCTGTGGACCAGCTCGACGCCGACTGATTCCTCCAGCGCCGCCAAGGACCGGCTGACCGACTGCAGCGAGCGGTTCAGCCGGCGCGCGGCAGTCGTCAGACTTCCATGCTCGATGATCGCGATGAAAGCCTCGAAATCGTCTATCCGGCTCATACATTCTCCCGGCAATCGACATAATCTATCGCAAAATCGGACAATTGTAACGCCGATTGCGACATCGTACCTCCCTGTAAGTTGTCCCGCGAGGACAGGCTTGTGGGAAGGGAGTTGTCATGCAAGCACTCAATCCAACCGTGCTGGTTGTTGGCGCCAGCGGTCGATTCGCCGGACTGGTCGTGCCCGAACTTGTGCGCCGCAATGCCACGGTTCGAGCGCTCGTCCATGATCCGGCGAACGCCGAGAAGGCCCGAATGCTAGGCGCATCCGAGGTCGCCACTGGCGATTTGCGCAATCGCCGGAGCCTCGAAAGAGCCGTCGAGGGCGTCGCCGGGGTCTTCCATATTGGACCGGCCTTTGCCCCCGATGAAGCCGCCATGGGGGTTGCCATGGTTGAGGCTGCGGCGCAGGCGGGCGTTCAAAAATTCGTCTTCTCGTCGGTGATCCAGCCGACCAATACGAAGCTGGAAAACCATGCGAGCAAGGTGCCCGTCGAGGACGCTCTCTACTCGACAACGATGGAATACACGATCCTGCACCCGGCCAATTTCATGCAGAATATCGCAGCGGCCTGGCCGTCCGTCGTTGAGCATGGTGTTTTCTCGGAACCGTTTCCAAAGACAGCGAAGGTGGCGCGTGTCGACTACCGCGATGTTGCCGAAGTGGCAGCGATCGCATTGACCGAAGCGCGACTGTCCTATGCGACGATCGAATTATGCGCGGGTATGCATAGCCGGGAAGAGATCGCGTCAATAATGGGAGAGGAACTTGGCCGCCCGGTCTTCGCGGGCGAGCCGACATTTGCCGAGTGGGCCGCGAATGCCCGCCTCCCCTACAGTGACCGCCAGATGCAATTGTTGGCCAAGGTATATGGCCACTACGCCGACTATGGCCTTGGCGGGAACAGTCTGACATTGCGCACCGCCTTGGGCCGGGAACCGCGTTCGTTGCGCAGCTTCATTCGGAACCTGGCCCTGCGAACGGCGCATGCCACCTGATCGCGCTCAGCCGCGCATACGTCCACTTTCTGAACAGGAGATACTTGATGCGAGCGTTATCGGACAAGGTTTTGAAATCGAGGAAACTACCGCCCTCCTACAATGCGCTGGTAATGCCATTCGTTCTTTCCATCCTGATGTCGTGCATTGTATCCGCGGTATCGACGCTGATCAATGCGGGCTGGACAACCGGTTTCGTGGCGACCTGGCCGTATGCATGGGGAGCATCATGGCTTGTGGCGTTTCCAAGTCTGCTGCTGGTCTTGCCGATCGTGCGCCGGATCGTTGCGGCAATTGTCGATCAGCCGACCTCGTCCTGACGGCATCGCCAACAAAGGCAAGCCGGCCATCCGGCTTGCCCCTGCGTATGCTCCAAGCCCGGCTCACCCGTTACATCGGGCCAGGCATCATCTTGGTCGGTTTCTCCAGCATCGGAAACTCGGCCTTGTTGCATTTCACATTCGGGTTCGTCGGACTGAACATGCCGTTCGGATTGTCCCCGAGCCAGGCGTGAAGATCGTAGTGGACGAACTCCCTTGGGATGAGCGGATAGTGTCCCTCCATCGGGCCCATGAAGGTTTGGCCAAACAGCTTCGGCGGCGCTTTGATGTCCGGCGTCAGCGGCACCAGCCATTCCACCCCGACCAGGCGCAGGCCTTTTTTCGTCGGTTCGTAGATCAGCACATTGGGGTGCATCGGATCGAGTTTCTGGCCGATACTTGGGACGTTGACGAAATGGATACCCATGGCGCCTTTCGGGTAATCCATCGCGCCGGGTATCTTTTCTCCGCTGTAGTAGACGCAGCCGACTGTCGACAGATAGAGGTCGCGGACGGCGGCGGTGTAGTCCTCATATTTGGCGAGCGACTTTTTTAAGGCGTCGATGTCGGCTTTGTTGGCGTCCTCGGCCCCAGCCGTAGCGACGCCCAACCATGCGCCTATAAGACTTGTTAAAGCCAGGACGCCGCAACGCCCAAGGCTGGCTGTTCTTATCATGCATTCCTCCCAGATTTTCTGATCTGGCCGTGCAAGACCGAGGCGGGGAAAAACTGCTGATTGCGCGGCCAGTTGTACCGCCTCATCCCTCCGGAACAGGGACGATGCTATTCCTTTCCATGGTTGCGGGAAACTAGTTAATTAGAACTAGCTAATTCTCTAAATCGCGTCGCGTCGAAACGGATTCATGCGACGCGCTTTGAGCCTTTGTTTCTATGCATGTCGTTGTCTCGAACCGGCACCACTTTTGAGCGACATGCATTAGTGCGCCAATCTGCGCCGACGTCCGTTCAAACAAAAACGGCCCCACGTGGGGCCGTTTTGCATTCGCTTGCCAACAGATCAGGTGAGCGGCGACAGCTGGATCTCGACGCGGCGGTTCTGGGCGCGGCCTTCGGCCGTCGCATTGGACGCGACCGGGCGCGTCTTGCCAAAGCCGGTGACGGCGAAGCGGCGCTGATCGACGCCCTGGCCGGACAGGTAGTTGGCCACCGCCAGCGCGCGACGCTGCGACAGATCGAAATTGTGCTGGTCGCCGCCGGTCGAATCGGTGTGGCCGAAAACGTCGACCGTGGTCTGCTTGAACTTCTTCAACACCAGCGCGACCGAGTTCAGCACTTGGTAGAAGCCGGGCTTCACCGCATCCTGATCCGTGTTGAAGGTGATGTCGGACGGCATGTTGAGGATGATCTGGTCGCCGCTGCGGGTGACGCTGACACCAGTGCCCTCGAGCTGCCGGCGCAGCTCGGCCTCGTTCTGGTCCATGGTAGCGCCGATGGCACCGCCGGCAAGCGCGCCGATGCCCGCGCCGATCAGCGCGTTGCGGCGGTCGTTGCCGCCGGCAAGCAGGCCAAGGCTGGCACCCGCCAGGGCGCCAAGGCCGGCACCAGCGGCGGTGTTGGAAATCTTCTGATCGCCCGTGTACGGATCGGTGGTGGTGCAGGCGCTCACAAGCAAAGCCGTCGCCACGACGACGAGCACAGTCTTTTTCATAGGATCGTCCCTCTCCAAGTCACGCCATTGCGATGGCGCCAAATCAGCCCTTCCCGCGACTTGTAACATGAAATGCGGCGAAAAACGGAACGGCAAAAGCTGCCGCCGCGGCTTTTCCCCGGCGCCAATTGGCCGGTCGCCCTCCTGCCGAGGTTACCAGAGGTTCTTGCCGTCGATGACCACCACTTCGACCTTGTCGAGATCGAAATCATCGAACAGCCGCGAATTGACGCTGATCTTGGGATTGTCGAAATCCGGCTCGCCTGTCGACCAGTCCGGCGTCTCCGTGAAAGTGCCGCAGCCGCACGTGGCGCAAAAACCGTGCTTTACGGTTTTCGACCCCCACTGGTAGACAGAAACGTTGTCCGGCGGGCTGGTGAGCTTGAATTGCGACGGGAGGTAGTAGGCCCACAGCGAGCCGCGTTTCGAGCAGAACGAACAGGTGCATTGCGTTACCGTCTGCGGTGCCTGCGAAACCTCGAATGTCGTCGCCTTGCAGTGACAGCTTGCCTTGATGGTCATCAACGAACTCCCTCCTGTCGCCCGCCGCCTGGTGCGGCAAAAGCAGCATAAACAGGCGCTCCTGACAACTGTCTGTCAGCAGACCACCAGACACGCTGGCGCAGCGCAAAAAATGACGCGTCGGCCTAAACTTTCTGGCCAGGCCTAAAGCGCGTGGCGTCGAAACGGATTCATGCGACGCGCTTTAAGTCTTTGTTTCCATGCATGTCGTTTTGAGCGACATGCATTAGTAGGATGACGGTGGCACGAACAGGCAGATGGTCTTGCCGGCATCGAGTCCGGCTTCATGCGCGCACCAATGGAATTCGCCGTCGGGCGAATCCTTGATCCGTCTGTCGCTGTAGGCCAACACCTCCCCGGTGTCCTTGATGACATAGCCATCCGGGCGCTCGCTGATCGAGGTCTGCGACACTTCATGGCAATCGTAGTTGGCGCAGCAGGCGAACGGATAGCTCCAGCCTTGCGGCTTCGCCGCGGTCGGCTTGGCGTCATGCGCCAGCGCCGGCGCCGACAGCATTGCTATCATTGGAATTGCGAGCAGGGAAAACAGGAGTCGGCCGGCCGGGTGAACGGCTTTGGCCGATCTGGGTGTGGCAGCAGACATGGAAACGTTCCTTTCAAACGAGCATCAAGCGTTTCGCTTGCCCGTTCCCGGAACGTGTCTTCCCAGCGGCTGGATCATCAGCTAGCAGATATGCCGCGCCCAGCCATAAATGCTTTTTGTCTCCCCTCAATGCCGTGATGGTGAGCGCAAATGTGAGTCGGCGCAAGAAATTGCTACGTGGCCGGCCGACGCCTATTCGTCGACAGCTCCGACGACATGCTCTTGATATTGCGGCAGGTCGTCGGTGATGGTGAACCAGCCCGCCTTGGAGCCGACGAAGATATGAGCGGACGGGCGGATGGACGGATCGTCGGCAAGGGTTCCCATCGCCACGTGGACAAAAGCCCCCTCGCGAACGAGCGAGTAGAGTAACGAACCGCACAGCCCGCAATGCGCATCATGGCCGCTTTGATCACCAAAGATCAGAAGCTTGTCCTCGCCTTCGGTGAGGACAAATTTCTCGCGCTCGATACCGGCGAATGGCTTGAAGGCCGAACCCGTGGTTCGTCGGCAATTGGAACAGTGGCAGTTGGCCGCGTAAACAAATTCGTCCCGAACGGCGTATTGCACAGCGCCGCACAGACATTTTCCGACAAGCTTGCGAGCCATCGCTTATCCCGGTCTATATGAGGTCGCGGTTCTATCTGTTTGTTTGAGCATGATTTCTGGACAAACGGTTTCCGTTTGTCCGAGAAAACCGGTACCCACTTTTCGGGATCATGCTCCAAGGATTAATCCAGATCCGCCACCGCTTCACCCGCGCCGCCTTCGATACGCTGCGACAATGAGGCTTCCATGAAATCGTCGAGGTCGCCATCGAGCACGCTCGACGGGCTGGTGCTCTCGACGCCGGTGCGAAGATCCTTCACCAGCTGGTAGGGCTGCAGCACATAGGAGCGGATCTGGTGACCCCAGCCGATATCGCTCTTCGACGCTTCGGTGGCGTTCGCAACCGCCTCGCGCTTCTTCAGCTCTTCCTCGTAGAGGCGCGAGCGCAGCATCTCCCACGCCTTGGCCTTGTTCTTGTGCTGCGACCGTTCGGCCTGGCATGCGACCGCGATGCCGGTGGCAAGGTGGGTGATGCGCACCGCCGAATCGGTGGTGTTGACGTGCTGGCCGCCCGAGCCGGACGAGCGATAGGTGTCGATGCGGACATCGGATTCGGAAACGTCGATCTCGATCGTGTCATCGATGACCGGATAGACCCAGATGCTGGCGAACGACGTATGCCGGCGCGCATTGCTGTCATAGGGCGAAATGCGCACCAGGCGATGAAC
Source organism: Mesorhizobium kowhaii (assembly GCF_042431665.1). Classification (NCBI taxonomy): domain Bacteria; kingdom Pseudomonadati; phylum Pseudomonadota; class Alphaproteobacteria; order Hyphomicrobiales; family Phyllobacteriaceae; genus Mesorhizobium; species Mesorhizobium kowhaii. Next base: position 30,323 of record NZ_JBHLYT010000235.1, on the reverse strand, counting down.
GCCCGATTCCGTCTTCAGCCAGCCATAGGCGTTGTGGCCCTTGATGAGCAGCGTGGCGGACTTGATGCCGGCCTCTTCGCCGTCATGCACTTCCAGCACTTCGACCTTGAAGCGGCGCCGCTCGGCCCAGCGCGTGTACATGCGCAAAAGCATCGAAGCCCAGTCCTGGCTTTCGGTGCCGCCGGCGCCGGCATGGACTTCAAGATAGGTGTCGTTGGCGTCGGCCTCGCCCGACAGCAGCGTCTCGATCTGGCGGGCCTTTGCTTCGCCGCGCATCGAGCGGATCGCTGCTTCCGCCTCGGCGATGACGCCTTCGTCGCGCTCTTCCTCACCGAGCTCGATCAGGCCGATATTGTCTTCCAGCGCCTGCGTCAGGCCTTTCACCGAGGCGATGCCTTCCTCGAGGCCCTGGCGCTCGCGCATCAGCTTCTGCGCTTCCAGCGGTTCGTTCCAGAGGCTGGCCTCCTCGGCGCGCACGTTGAGGTATTCAAGCCGCTTTATGGCCTGATCCCAGTCAAAGATGCCTCCTCAGCAGGGTAATCGCCTGCCTGATCTCGTCGACAATATTCTGCGTTTCCGCGCGCATGGCTGGCTGTTCTGTCCTGTTTGCTGAAATCGGTCGGCGCGATACATAGGCAGGCCGCCGCCGGCTGTAAAGCAAAATGGGCTGGCGCAAGGCCAGCCCATCCGCTCATGAAAATCGTCAGTAGAGGCCGCCGCCGCCGGACTGGATGGCCTGGTTGGCCTGCGGCGACAGCGCACCGCCGGTGGCATTGGAGCCGTCGGCGCCCATGCCGATCACCCAATAGCTGTCGGCGGGTCCGGTACCCGGCTTGAAGGCTTCGATGATGGTGCCGGGATCGCCCGAAGCGGCACGCATGCCGGTCTTGCGATTGATGGCGACCAGATTCATGCCTTCCGGCACCTTGAAGTCGACATTTGGCGTGCCATCCAGCGCCACCCGCATGAAGTCCTTGAAGATAGGTGCCGCGAGACCACCACCGGTAGCGCCATGGCCGAGGCCGCGCGGCGTGTCGTAGCCCATGTAGAGGCCGACGACGAGGTTGGGCGTAAAGCCGATGAACCAGGCGTCCTTTTCGTCGTTCGTCGTTCCGGTCTTACCGGCGATGTGGCGGCCGAGTTCGCCGATGGTGGCGCCGGTGCCGCGCTGCACAACACCTTCCATCATCGAGGTGATCTGATAGGCGGTCATCGGATCGAGCACCTGCTCGGAATTGTCGACCAGTTCCGGTTCCGGCTGGTTCTGCCATTCGGGCGCATTGCAGCCCTGGCAGCCACGTTCGTCCTGCTTGAACACCGTCTTGCCGTAGCGGTCCTGGATGCGGTCGATCAGCGACGGCTTGATCGACTTGCCGCCATTGGCCATGATAGAGTAGGCCGACACCATGCGCATCACGGTCGTTTCGCCGGAGCCCAGCGCCATCGGCAGATATGGCGCAAGATGGTCGTAGACACCAAAACGCTCGGCATATTCGACGACCAGCTTCATGCCCATGTCGTTGGCAAGCCGCACAGTCATCAGGTTGCGCGACTTCTCGATGCCGGAGCGCAATGTGGCCGGACCAGCAACGGTGCCGTCATAGTTCTTCGGCGTCCAGGTTGTGTTGCCGCTCTGGATGGTGATCGGCCCGTCCATGATCACCGAGGCCGGTGTATAGCCATTGTCGAGTGCTGCCGAATAGACGATCGGCTTGAACGAGGAACCAGGCTGGCGCATGGCTTGCGTCGCGCGGTTGAATTCGGACTGCGCGTAGGAGAAGCCGCCGACCATGGCCAGCACGCGGCCGGTATGCGGATCCATGGCGATCAGGCCGCCCTCCACCTCGGGAACCTGGCGCAGGCTGTAGGCGCCATCGGCGCCATCGTTCTTCTGCACGAAGATGACGTCGCCCGGCTTCAACACGTCGGCCGGCGACTTGGCCTTGACGGTCTTGCCGTCGACCACATGGCGCATGGCGAACCCCATGTCATCCTTGCTGACGGTGCCTTCGACGCGTTCCTTGACGATCTCGCCCGACGCCTGGCGCGCCGGCTGGAGGCCGATCGACAGGCCGGCCTCCGAACTGTCGAGCACGACGGCCAGCGACCATTCGGGGACATCCTCCAGCCCCTTGACGTTGCCCAGCGGCACGCCCCAGTCGCCGGACACGTCGATGGTCGTCACCGGTCCGCGATAACCGCGCAGCGTGTCGTATTTCATCAACCCGTTCTGCATCGCCTTGCGGGCGATGAGCTGAACCTTCGGATCAAGCGTCGTGCGGACGGAAAGGCCGCCTTCGTAAAGCGCATTCTCGCCGTAACGGGCGATGATCTGGCGGCGCACCTCCTCGGTGAAGTACTCGCCGGCAAAGAGATAGGTGCCGTTGCGGCGCGGCGTCACGCCCAGAGGCTCGGCCTTGGCCTTGGCGCCTTCCTCACGCGTCACGTAGCCATTCTCGACCATCTGGTCGATGACCCAGTTGCGGCGCTCCAGCGCGCGATCGGCATGCTTGAAAGGATGGTAGTTGTTCGGTCCCTTCGGCAGCGACGCCAGATAGGCAGCCTCGGCCACGGTCAGTTCGTTGACCGACTTGTCGAAATAAGTCAGCGCCGCACCGGCGACGCCATAGGCGCCGAAGCCGAAAAAGATTTCGTTGAGGTAGAGCTCGAGAATACGATCCTTGGGATAGGCCTGCTCGATGCGGAAGGCGAGGATCATCTCCTTGATCTTACGCTCATAGGTCTGGTCCGAGGACAACAGGAAGTTCTTCGCCACCTGCTGGGTGATCGTCGAGGCGCCGACCTGGCGCTTGCCAGAGCCAAAATTCTGCAGGTTGACGATGATGGCGCGGCCAAGGCCGGTCACGTCGATGCCGGGGTGATTGTAGAAGTTCTTGTCTTCGGCGGACAGGAAGGCCGCCTTGACGCGATCCGGTATAGCCTGGATCGGCAGGTACAGGCGCCGCTCGCGGGCATATTCGGCCATCAGCGCGCCGTCCGAGGCATGGATGCGGGTGGTCACTGGCGGCTCGTATTTGGCCAGCACCTCGTAGTCGGGCAGATCCTTCGCCAAATGGCCGATGTAGATCGCAACGCCCGCCGCGACCAGAAGGGCCAGCGTCGTGCCGATGCCGAAAAAATAGCCAATGAGACGAATCATACCCGCTCCAGTCCTTGGTTCGGGAATTTCCTAAACGAAGCCGCCTTCCACGCAAGCTTTCGAGCCGGTCCCAATCCGCAATCGAAAACCCATGTCGCCACCATGTGGACAAAATACGGCAATGCCTGAATTCGTGACCGCAAGCCGGAAATAAATGGCACAAGCTGTTGTCGCCGCGCAACGCTGCCTCTGGTCGTGGGCGACGCCGAGCATGTCAGCCTCCGGTTCCGGCCCCGGCCCCGGCCTTGGCTGAAGCGAAAAGCGCGACGGCATTGGTTATACTTTGAGCCGCCTTGCCGCGCCAGTCGGCATTGAGCAATTGCGCCTCGTCCTTGGCATTCGAGAGATAACCGAGTTCGACCAGCACGGATGGCACGTCAGGTGCTTTCAGCACCTTGAACCCCGCCGAACGCTGCGGATTGTTGATAAGGCCGACGCTGGTCGAAAGCTGGCCGACCAGCGTGTGGGCGAAACTCATCGAGAAATTGTGCGTTTCGCGGCGGATCAGGTCGATCAGGATGTCGGTGACTTCCTTGTTGTCGTTCTTGATTTCCATGCCGGCGAACTGGTCGGAGAGATTTTCGCGGTCGGCAAGCGCCTGCGCCTCGGGATCCGAAGCCTTGTCGGAAACGGTGTAAACGGTGGCGCCGCGAATGCCCTTGACGCTGATTGTGTCGGCGTGGATCGAGATAAGCAGGTCGGCCTCGTGCTGTCGTGCAATGCGCACGCGATCATCCAAACGCAGGAATTCGTCGGTACTGCGCGTCATGAACACATCATATTTGCCGACGGCCGCCAGCTTGTCGCGCAACTCGGTGGCGAAGGCGAGCGTGACGTTCTTTTCGACGGTGCCGTTCAGGCCCTCGGCGCCGCCGTCGACACCGCCATGGCCTGGATCGATGACGACGGTGAAGCGATGGCCCGGATTGGAGACCGGTCCGGTGCCGACCCGCCCTCCCTTGTCGGTCGAAACTGTCGATCCGGTGGTCAGCGCCTGATTGGCAAGTGCCGCGTCGAACTCGCGTTCGGAGACTGCCGACATGTCGATTGCGATGCGGTAGCCGGTTCCGTCCTCGTTCTTGAGCACATCGAGCTTGTCGACGGCAAACGGTCCCTTGCCGGTGAGGATCAGCCGCGAAACGCCCTCGCCGAGCTCGCCCAGGCGCACGCCCCTGACCAGGCCGCGCGCCTTCAAGTCCTTGGCGTTGATGGCGAATCTCGTATTCGCAAGATCGATCACAAGACGATTGGGGCCGCGCAGGAGGAACCATTTGACGTCAGGTTCGCGATCGAAATCGATGACGATGCGCATCTTGGTGGCATCGCCCGCCATCTTGTAGCCTTTTGCCACGAGCGGTGCGTCGGCGGCATTGGCAACTGAGGACGAAGCGGAAGAGACCGCCAGCAACAGCAGAAGGCAAAAGGCACTGATGATCTGGCCGCCAACACGACATCCCTTGTCTGTGAAGTCTGCCAGTCCCATTTCTCTTCCAGTCGCTCCCGGTTTGGCGCCAGGCGCCCGCTGTTTCGCCGAAGTGCCGGTTAGGCCGCGAACTCGATTAACGATTGGTATCCAGAGAAGGTTAACCAAGCCTTTTCATGCAAGGGTCGGACCTGTACTTACGTTACGGAACTGCTTTTTGCCGGCATCGGAAATCGGGGTTGCCTTCCACCCCGCCAAATCATAAAAGCGATAGTGGATCACTGCAATCCTGGAACCGCCCTCCTCCGCAGCTTCCTGCTACAGGGTCAGATGAAAAGGCGGCTCCTTTCGCTTCAAGCGAAAAGGGTTCAGGTGATCGCGACGAATTTCGCAGGTGTGCGCCCGTGGCGGGGGAATCGCCTGCGTGAGGAAAACGGCCGGGTTTGTTCCCGCGCCGGCTCTGTATGAGCAAACAAGCTGGTCCGGTTCGTCCGGGCTTTGGTTCAAAAGGTTCTGCTGGTGACGATGGCTTCAAGCGCAATCATGGAAAGGTCCGCATCAAACCGCGCCATTATGGCTGCGGGCGGCACCGCCATGGCGCTCAAGCGGCGGCCGGCGGACATTCAAATATCCGGCACCCACACTCCAGACACGCAGCAGCAGGCATTGCCTCGCAAGCTGCGGCTGACGGCTGCCGGGGGGAAACGAAATAATGCCCAACAAAATGCTGATAGACGCCTCCCACCCGGAGGAAACACGCGTTGTCGTCGTTCGCGGTAACCGTATTGAAGAATTCGACTTTGAATCCCAGGACAAGAAGCAGCTTAAAGGAAACATCTACCTAGCCCGCGTAACGCGCGTAGAGCCCTCCCTTCAGGCAGCCTTTGTCGAATATGGCGGCAACCGTCACGGTTTTCTCGCCTTCAGTGAAATACACCCCGACTACTACCAGATTCCGGTCGCCGACCGTCAGGCACTGCTGCGCGCGGAAGCGCAGGAGGCTGAAGACGAGGACGGCGACGGCGACGGCGATGATCGCCAGAGCCGCGATCGCGGGCGGCGCGGACGCCGGCGCGGTGGCAAGAGCCGCGACCGCGGTGACCACAGGCGCGATGCAGGCGCGGCCGGCGAGAGCGAAGGCTCCGGCGAGGCAAGCGAAGGCGCAGACAATGGCGGCGATGTCGTTGTCGAGGAGATCTCTCACACTTCCGAGATCATCGAACACGCCGCCGATACGTCCGAACATGTTGATACGTCCGAACATGCCGATGCTTCGGAACATGCCGATGTGTCCGAACATGAGGAAGGTTCAGACGAGCAGGGCGAAACGCGCGAAGGCGGCCCGACGTCGATCGCCGCCTCGATCGAAGCCGATGTGATTTCCGAAGCCGTCCCGCAAGCGGAAGGCAGCGAAGCGACGTCAGGCGACAATGATCGCGGCATGCTCGAGGAAGTGCAATCCTCGCATCCGGACGACCACGAGGTCGAATCGGTCGGCGCCGAGGATGCGCTGGAAGAAGTGCGCAACCGCCGCAAGCCGGTGCGCCGCCAGTACAAGATCCAGGAAGTGATCAAGCGCCGGCAGATCCTGCTGGTGCAGGTCGTCAAGGAAGAGCGCGGCAACAAGGGTGCTGCCCTCACCACCTACCTGTCGCTTGCCGGCCGCTATTCGGTGCTGATGCCCAACACGGCGCGCGGCGGCGGTATTTCCCGCAAGATCACCAGCGCGGTCGACCGCAAGCGCCTCAAGGAGGTCGTTGCCGATCTCGAAGTGCCGCAGGGCATGGGCGTCATCCTGCGCACCGCCGGCGAGAGCCGCACCAAGGCCGAGATCAAGCGCGACTACGAATACCTGATGCGGCTTTGGGAAAATGTCCGCAGTCTCACCTTGCAATCCACGGCCCCTGCCCTGGTCTATGAGGAAGGCAGCCTGATCAAGCGCTCGGTGCGCGACCTCTACAACAAGGATATCGACGAGATTCTTGTCTCCGGCGAGGAAGGCTACCGCGAAGCCAAGGACTTCATGCGCATGCTGATGCCGAGCCACGCCAAGGTGGTTCAGCCGTTCCGCGACACGACGCCGATCTTCGTGCGCAATGGCATCGAGGCCCAGCTCGACCGCATGCTGCAGCCGCAAGTGACGCTGAAGAGCGGCGGCTACATCATCATCAACCAGACCGAGGCGCTGGTCGCCATCGACGTCAATTCGGGCCGTTCCACCAAGGAGCACTCGATCGAGGACACCGCGCTCCACACCAATCTGGAAGCGGCCGAGGAAGTCGCCCGCCAGCTCAGGCTGCGCGATCTCGCCGGCCTGATCGTCATCGACTTCATCGACATGGAGGAGAATCGCAACAACCGCTCCGTCGAGAAGCGGTTGAAGGATCACCTCAAGAACGACCGTGCGCGCATCCAGGTCGGCCGCATCTCGCATTTCGGCCTGATGGAGATGTCACGCCAGCGTATCCGCGCCAGCGTGCTGGAATCGACCATGAAGCCCTGCCCGCATTGCGGCGGCACCGGCCATGTGCGGTCAGATTCATCGGTCGCGCTGATGGTGGTGCGGGCGATCGAGGAATTCCTGCTGAAGGATTCGCGCAGCCACATCACCGTGCGGACGCCGGCGGCGACCGCACTCTACGTGCTCAACCACAAGCGCGGCACGCTGGTGGAACTGGAAAGCCGCTTCGGCCTGACCATCACCGTCGAGGCCGACGATGCGGTCGGGGCGCAGCATTATGCGATCTTCCGCGGCGCGCTGGCTGAGAAGCCGGAAGGCTTTGTCGAGGCACGCAGCTTCCCGGCCTATGTCGAGCCGGAAGAGCCCGAGGACGAGATCGTGGTCGTCGAGGAAGACGACGAGGCGCCGGTGCAGGCCGAGCAGCCACGCCAGCAGCAGCCGCAGCAACAACAGCCACGGCCTGCCGCCGGTGGTGAAGAAGGCGAAGGCCGCGACCGCAAGCGCCGCAAGCGCCGGCGGCGGCGGGGCGGCAAGGACCGCGACCGCGAACACGGCGCACCTGCGGACGGGTCTTCCGTCTCCGCACCGGCCGCTGAGTTTTCCGGCTCGGCAGCCACTGCCAGCGACGGCGACGCGGAGGCAGACGACGACGCTCCTCTCGGTGTGGCCGAAACGTCTGAAACGGTTGAGGCTTCGGATGAAGGCCAAGGCAAGAAGCGCCGGCGTGGCAAGCGCGGCGGCAAGCGCAACCGTCGCGAAGACGGTGAAGGCGAGGTCGAGACAAGCGCTGGCGAAACGGTCGAAGCACTCGACAGTGAAGTGGCGGAAAGCGTGACGGTCTCCAGTGAGTCGGTAGTTGCCGCACCGGCCGAAGAGCCAGTGGCGCTTGCTCCGGCCAATGACGACGCGCCGAGCACGGAAAAGCCGAAGAAGCCACGTCGTGCCGCCAAGCCGAAGAAGGCCGCGGCCGAGGTCGTCGCCGAGGAGCCGGCTGCTGCCGAAGCGGTCGCGGAAGCACCGGCCGAGACGCCGGCCACCGCGTCCGACGAGGCAGCGGCAGCGACTGTCGAGGAGACGCCGAAGGTCCGCCCGTCACGGCGCAAGCCGGCGGCCGTGGATGCGCCGGTCGTGCCGGTGGTGTCTTCGACCGTTGCCGACGAACCGGCGGCCAAGACCGAGGACAAGCCGAAGCGCGCCGGATGGTGGCAGCGGAAGGGCTTTTTCTAAGCCTTTCAGCCGCTTGACTTGATTTCTTGATAAAAAATCCCGCGTTGTCCTGAAGGACGGCGCGGGATTTTTTCTGACACGAAGTCTCGAAGACATTCATGCCAACGTACATTCTTGACGAATGGTCGGAAAATAGAAACCTGTATCGAACACTGTAGACAAAATCGTCAATCGCAGCCGGCCACCGAGAGGACGAAAATGACCGACGATGAGGCCGATGAACATTATGAGAAATTTCGTGCCACATATGCGCATCGAGAGCGTCTAAGGCGAGAGAAAAGGTATGACGAGCTCAGATCTGTCCTGGATGAGGAATTCAGGAAAGACACAGATGTTCGGCATGCCCATGAGTGCGAGGTCATCTGGGATGAGGGGCAAAAAGATAGGGCGCTGAATGAAGTTATCACCAGATTTAATCAGGGGATTATGTAATTAACCACCAGTTTTTGGGCGCTTCCTATGCCTGCAAATTAAATAGGATTGATGTCTCTGACTATCTGAAACATTCTTTTGTATCCAAATACCTGGAAATTTCTTCCTTAGATCTTATAGATTTTGTTCACTTAACCTTGCATGGAATAGAGCCGTCAGAGGAACTAAAGAGAACTGCAAAAATATTTTTGCATGACTGACCAGCTTTTCGGATGGCACATTCGAGGTGGCTACGGCGCGAAGATCGACCAGTTCATCATCCTGGCCAGCTTTTCCAGCGCGATCGACCCCAGCTTGGAATTGCCGTTGGCGTTGAGGCCGGGCGACCAGACGGCAAGCGAGGCTACGCCCGGCACGATGCCCAAGATGCCGCCGCCGACGCCGCTCTTGCCGGGAATGCCGACGCGGAAGGCGAAATCGCCGGAGCCGTCATAGTGGCCGCAGGTCAGCATCATGGCGCCGATGCGCCGCGCCCGTTCGGCCGACACCACGGAATGCCCGGTCGCCGGGTTCTTGCCGCCATTGGCGAGGAAGCGGCCGGCGAGCGCCAATTGCCGGCAGCTCATGGCGATGGCGCAGTGGTGGAAGTAGACGCCCAGCGCCAGCTCCGGCGCATGGTTTAGATTGCCGAAGGATTTCATGTAGTTGGCAAGCGCGAAGTTGCGATAGCCGGTGGCCCGTTCGGAGGCCGCGACCTCGCGGTCGATAATGATCGTCTCGTCATCGGCCAGGAATTGGATGAAGCGCAGGATTTCGCCGATCGCCTCGCGCGGCTGGTGGCCGGCAAGCAGGATGTCGGAAACGACGATGGCGCCGGCATTGATGAACGGATTGCGCGGAATGCCGTTCTCATGCTCGAGCTGGACGATCGAGTTGAACGGATTGCCCGACGGCTCGCGTCCGACGCGCTGCCACAACGCGTCGCCGACATTGCCGAGCGCCAGCGTCAGGGTGAAGACTTTCGAGATGCTCTGGATCGAAAAGGCCTGATCGGCGTCGCCCGCCATCAGCACGCGGCCGTCATTGGTGACGGCGGCAATGCCGAACTTCCTTGGGTCGACCTTGCCGAGCTGCGGAATGTAGGTGGCGACATCGCCACGATCGGTGCGTTGCGCCATTTCAGCGGCGACTTCAGCCAGCGCCTGTTCGAGTTCCGGCATGATGCTACCTCAACCAGCGTTCAATGCGCGCCATCGCCTCGACCATGTCGTCGTGGCTGCCGGCATAGGAGAAACGCATCGTGCGGTGGCCGGCATGAGTGTCGAAGTCACGGCCGGGCGTCGCCGCGACATGCGCCTGCGCTAGCATCTTTCGCGCGAAGGCCATGCTGTCATTGGTGTGCCTGGTGACATCGCAAAAGGCATAGAAGGCGCCGTCCATCGGTGCCGCCAGCGGAAAGCCGAGTTCCGGCAGGCGTTTCATCAAGAGCTCGCGATTCCAGGCGTAGCGGCCTTTCACCGCTTCCAGTTCCTCAGTCGCCTTGAAAGCCTCGATCGCGGCGATCTGCGACAGTTCCGGCGGCGAGATGTAGAGGCTCTGGGCGACGCGCTCGACCGGCCGCACCAGTTCTTCGGGCAGCACCATCCAGCCGATGCGCCAGCCGGTCATGCAGTAATATTTCGAGAACGAGTTGATCACCGTTACGTCGCCGCCATAGGCAAGCGCCGTGGTGTCGGGGGCGGCATAGGCCAGCCGATGGTAGATTTCGTCGGAGATGACGGCGATGCCGAGTTCCTGCGCCGCCCTCACCAGGGCCGCCAGCTCATCGGCCGGTATCACCGCGCCGGTCGGATTGGCCGGACTTGCGAACAGGACGCCTTTCAGCGGTTTTTCGCGATGCGCGGTTTCCAGATGACCGGCATGCAGATAGGCGGCGTCGCCGAGCTCGATCTCGACCACGTCGATGCCGAGTGCGGCCATGATGTTGCGATAGGCGGGATAGCCGGGCGCGGCGATGGCGACGCGGTCGCCCGGATCGAACATCGCCAGGAAGGCGAGGTTGAAGGCGGCCGACGATCCGGTGGTCACCGCGATCCGGCTCGGCGGAATGTCAAGCCCATAGTGATCGCCGTAGTGTTCGGCAATCGCCTTGCGCAGCGCGGCGAGGCCGAGCGTGTCGGTGTAGCCGATACGTCCGTCCTGCAAGGCCTTGGCCGCGGCCACGCGAACGCCGATCGGCGCCGGGTCGGAGGGCTGGCCGACGGCCATGGAAACGACCGGCACGCCCTGGGCCTTCAGGCGGTTTGCCTCGGCCAGAATGTCCATGGCATGGAAGGGCTCGACATTTCCACGACGTGAGAGCGAAACGACCATTTAACCAGTCTTCCCGATGGTTGAGGGCGCCAGGCTCTGGCGCATGCGCCGCACAAATGCCCGATTGATGTGAGGATCACAAGTTGAGGAAGTTTCCGGCGCCGACTTTTCATCTTTCGCCCGCTCGTCTACCAGTGGAACCGTCATGTTGAGCCTACCCAGATCGACGATTGCCCAGGCAGCGCGCGTCTTCGCGACGCTTTCGCTTGGCGCCGCCGTCGCGGTGGCGAGTTCGGTCAGCGCCTTCGCCCAGAACGTGCCTGTGGTACGCGACGCCGAGATCGAGGCGCTGGTGCGCGACTATGCGCGGCCGATCTTCAAGGCGGCGGGGCTGGCGAATGACGGCATCGACATCGTGCTGGTCAACGACCAGAGTTTCAACGCCTTCGTCACCGGGCGCCGGCTGTTCATCAACACCGGCGCGCTGATGACAGCCGAAACGCCCAACGAGATTATCGGCGTCATTGCCCACGAAGCCGGCCATATCGCCGGCGGCCACCAGCAGAAGCTGCGCGACCAGCTCGAACGCGCCAAGACGATGGCCATCATCGCGACATTGCTTGGCGCCGGCGCCATGGTCGCCGGCGCCACCACCAACAGCCGCGGCCTTGCCGGCGCCGGCATGGGCGTGGCGGCGGGCGGCGGCGAGATGGCGCAGCGCAGCATCCTCGCCTATCAGCGCACGGAGGAGATGACGGCCGACCGCTCGGCGATCACCTATCTCAACGCCACCGGCCAGTCCGGCATGGGCATGCTGAAGACGTTCCACCGTTTCCAGACAGCGCTGTCGCTGTCGGGCGCGCAGGTCGATCCCTACCGGATCAGCCATCCGATGCCGCAGGACCGTATCGCCAATCTCGAAGTGCTGGTGAAACAGAGCCCCAATGTCGACAAGGTCGACCCGCCGGCACTGCAGCAGCGGCACGACATGATGCGCATGAAGATCGCCGTCTACATGGAAGGCCAAGCGGCGGCGGCGCGGCTGATGCGCAAGATGCCCGGCAGCCTCGCCGCGCAATATGGCGAAGCCCAGTCGACTTACCTGTTCGGCAACATCGCCACCGCGCTCGCCAAAACCAATGCACTGATCAAGGCGCAGCCGAAAAATGCCTATTTCCAGGAACTGCGCGGCGATATCCTGATGAAGGCGAACAAGCCCAAGGATGCCGCGGATGCCTATGCCAAGGCGGTCAGCCTCGACCCGGCGCGGTCCGGCTTGCTGCCTGTCTCCCTTGGCCAGGCGCTGATGGCCGTCGGTACGCCAGAATCCCTGAAGAAAGCCGTCGTGCAGATCAACAATGGCCTCGGGCGCGACAAGGAAAATTCCGCCGGGTATCGCTATCTGGCGCAGGCCTACGGCGAACTGGGTGACATACCAGGCGCCGAGCTTGCCACCGCCGAAGGTCATTTCTATTCCGGCAACTACAAGGATGCTAAGATTTTCGCCATGCGGGCACAGCAGCAGATGAAGCGCGGCGAACCGCGCTGGCTTCGCGCCCAGGACATCATAAATTACGCACCATCAACCAAGATCAAGTGAACCTTCCGGCCGCGCGCTGCGACACAGTCGGAACCGGGCCGGAAAACAGGTAGAAGGAACAGGAACGATGAAAAAGGCACTGCTGCTGGGCACCACGGGGGTTGCGGCCGCCCTGGCCATGCTGGCTTTCGGATTCGTGGCCGGAAACCCGCAGATTGCCAAGGCCGGTACGGCACAGCCCGCACAGACGGCGGCGGCCGACACCAAGATCGACCGCACCGAGGTCGAAGGCATCATCCGCGACTATCTGCTGAAGAACCCGGAAGTCCTTCTGGAGGTCCAGGACGCGCTCGAAGCCAAGCAGAAGGAAGAGCAGCGCATCGCCCATCTCGGCGTCATCAAGGATGCCAAGGACCAGATCTTCAACTCGGCCTTCGACGGCGTCGTCGGCAACCCGAACGGCAAGGTCACCATCGTCGAGTTCTACGATTACAATTGCGGCTTCTGCAAACGCGCCATCGACGACATGCGGGCGCTGACCAAGTCCGATCCGGACCTGCGCTTCGTGCTCAAGGAATTCCCGATCCTCGGACCGGATTCGCAGAAGGCGAGCGTCGTTTCGATGGCCTTCCACCTGATGAAGCCGGAAAAGTATGGCGAGTTCCACAACGCGCTGCTCGGCGGCCAGGGACGCGCCACCGAGGCGGCGGCGATCAAGATCGCGCTTTCGCTCGGCGCCGACGAAGCGACGCTGCGCGAGAAGATGAAGGATCCGTCGATCACCGAGGCCTTCTCCAAGACCTACGATCTTGCCAACAAGCTGGCGATCACCGGAACGCCGTCCTATGTGGTCGGCAACGAGGTCGTTTTCGGGGCGCTTGGACAGGAAGTGCTGGCTGAAAAGATCGAGGCGGCGAAAGCCGCGCTCTGATTTTGCTCACGAGCACATTCTCACGGGCACATTTCCGCGCGTTGTGGACAGTGAAAGATCGCACTTGCGCTCTTTTCGCAGGCGTCTATGCCCATTATAGAGGGCCCAGCGCGCCGGCTTGATGTCGGCGCCGGGAAAGGTCGGCTTTTTTGAAAACGGTTTTCGTCCTGAACGGTCCCAATCTCAACGCGCTCGGCAAGCGCGAGCCGGGCATCTATGGCGGCAAGACGCTTGCCGCGATCGCCGACGACTGCAAGCAGGCCGGCGCGGCGCTTGGCCTCGAGATCGATTTCCGCCAGTCGAATCACGAGGGCGACCTTGTCGACTGGATCCAGGAAGCCGGCGACAAGGCTGCCGGTATCGTCATCAATCCGGGTGCCTACAGCCACACCTCGATCGCTATTCACGACGCCATCCGCGCCATCGCGCCGCTGCCCGTCGCCGAAGTTCATCTTTCCAACATCCATGCGCGGGAACCATTCCGCCACGTGTCCATGGTCGCGCCGGTTGCCGTCGGCATGATCTGTGGCTTTGGGCCGCTCGGCTACACGCTGGCGCTACAGGCGCTGGCCGCACGCCTATGACCGGCCAACAAACAGAAGGCTCGAAAATGTCGATAAAGAAGACCGGTGTTGACCAGCAGCTGATCCGCGATCTGGCGGGCATACTGAACGACACCAACCTCACCGAGATCGAGGTTGAACTGGGCGACCTGAAAGTGCGTGTCTCGCGGCAGGCACCGGCCGTGCACGCGATCGCGGCACCCCAGCCGGCCTATGCGCCGTCGGCCGGTCAGCCCATTGCTGCGGCAGCCCCGGCGGTGGTCGACGTGTCGAAGAATGCGGTAACCTCGCCCATGGTCGGCACCGCCTACCTGGCGCCATCGCCGGACGCCAAGGCGTTCATCGAAGTCGGTCAGAAGGTCAAGGAAGGCCAGACGCTGCTGATCATCGAGGCGATGAAGACGATGAACCAGATTCCCTCGCCGCGCACCGGCACGGTGACGGCGATCCTGTTCGAGGATGCGACGCCGGTCGAATACGGCATGCCGCTCGTCGTGATCGAGTAGAGCGGGCCGGATGTTTCAGAAGATCCTCATCGCCAATCGCGGCGAAATCGCGCTTCGGGTGCTGCGCGCCTGCAAGGAACTCGGCATCCAGACGGTGGTGGTGCATTCGACCGCCGACGCCGACGCCATGCATGTGCGGCTGGCCGACGAGAGCGTCTGCATCGGGCCGCCGCCATCGCGAGACAGCTACCTCAACATCCATCAGATCGTCGCGGCCTGCGAGATCACCGGCGCCGATGCCGTGCATCCGGGCTATGGCTTCCTGTCTGAGAACGCCAAGTTCGCCGACATCCTGGCCGCCCACAACATCACCTTCATCGGCCCGTCCGGCGACCATATCCGCATCATGGGCGACAAGATCGAGGCCAAGCGCACCGCAAAACGTCTCGGCATTCCGGTGGTGCCCGGTTCTGACGGTGCGGTTACCGATGAAAAGGAGGCCAGGCGCATTGCCGGCGAGATCGGCTATCCCGTGATCATCAAGGCGTCGGCCGGCGGCGGCGGACGCGGCATGAAGGTGGCGCATACCGAGGCCGACCTCGAAGTCGCCTTGCAGACGGCGCGCTCGGAAGCCGGTGCTGCCTTCGGCGACGATGCCGTCTACATCGAGAAATACCTGGAAAAGCCGCGCCACATCGAGGTGCAGGTGTTCGGCGACGGCTTTGGCCGCGGCGTGCATTTCGGCGAGCGCGACTGTTCGCTGCAGCGTCGCCACCAGAAGGTCTGGGAAGAGGCGCCCTCGCCAGCCCTCAATGCCGAGGAGCGCGCGCGCATCGGCGGCGTCTGCGCCAAGGCGATCGCCGACCTCGGTTATTCCGGCGCCGGCACGATCGAGTTCCTCTACGAGAATGGCGAATTCTATTTCATCGAGATGAACACGCGCCTGCAGGTCGAGCATCCGGTGACCGAAGCGATCACCGGCATCGACCTCGTGCACGAGCAGATCCGCGTGGCGTCGGGCGGCGGACTTTCGGTCAAGCAGGAAGACATCAAGTTCAACGGCCACGCCATCGAATGCCGCATCAACGCCGAGGATCCGCGGACCTTCACCCCCTCGCCCGGCACGATCACCCACTTCCATACGCCGGGCGGCTTGGGCATCCGCGTCGATTCCGGCGTCTATTCCGGCTACAAGATCCCGCCCTACTACGACAGCCTGATCGGCAAGCTGATCGTGCATGGGCGCAACCGCGTCGAGTGCATGATGCGGCTGCGGCGCGCGCTGGACGAATTCGTCGTCGACGGTATCAAGACGACGTTGCCGCTGTTTCGCGATCTCGTCGGCAATGCCGACATCGCCAACGGCGACTATGACATCCACTGGCTGGAAAAATACCTGGCCAAGGAAGAGTAGTCCGGGGAAGCGATGACCCGTCCCTACGCGCCCGGCTATCGCATCCCGACCGACCTTTTGCTCAAGGCCTATGCCTCGGGCGTCTTCCCGATGGCTGAAAGTGCCGGCGACCCGGAGGTGTTCTGGGTGCGGCCGGAAACGCGCGGCATCATCCCGCTTGATGGTTTTCACACGCCGAAAAGCCTCAGGAAAACGATCAAGAAGCATCCTTTCGACATTCGTTTCGATTTCGATTTCGAAGCGACGATCGACGGCTGTGCCGAAAAGCGCGAGGAGCGCCGGTCGACCTGGATCAATGCGCCGATCCGCGAAGCCTATGTGCAGCTGCATCGGATAGGGCATTGTCATTCGGTCGAGGCATGGCGCGAGGATCGGCTGGTCGGCGGCCTCTATGGCGTATCGCTTGGCCGGGTGTTCTTTGGCGAAAGCATGTTCGCCAGGGAGACGGACGCTTCCAAGACCTGCCTTTATTATCTCGTCGAGCGGTTGAAGGCGCGAGGCTTCGCGTTACTTGATACGCAGTTCACCACCGAGCACCTCAAGCGCTTCGGCGCGGTCGACGTGCCGCGCGGCAAGTATGAGAAGATGCTGGCCGACGCGCTGAAGGGCGAGGCCGTATTCTATCCCTGACGATCGAGCCTCTTACTTCCCGGCCGCGGCTTCCAATGGCGTCTGCGAATGGAACATCATCTTCCAGCCATTGACGCGATGGACGTAGCCGGTGCTGACCAGCGCTGCGTAGGGTTCACCGTTCTCCCGCGTTGCATGCGCCTCGTAGGTCAGCATGATGATGTCGCTGCCGGGTTCAATTATTCCCTTGAGCTCGATGTCGAGATCGCGCCAGCGATTGGGTTTGGTTGCGGTCTTGGCGAGATCGGCATTGTCCATCGCCTTGGCCATCTGCGGAAATGCCACCAGGCATTCGGTGTCGGCATTTGCCGCGTAGTAGGCCGCGTCGCCCGTCCAGAACCCCTTTTCGAGTTCGAGCAATTCCGCCTTGCCGGCGGTGATCCGCTTGCTGTCTGACATTGGAAGATCCTCCATACGCATGAATGCGCCGTCATCCGTGCCAAACGCATGGTGGCCAGGACGGTTCCAGAGGATCAATTGGCTTCGGTGGTATCCGGTTCGGTGGTGTCCGGCTCCGTGGAATCGGGCTGTGCCACATCCGGAGTGGCAGCAGGCTTCGGATTGGCCGCGGCAGGCTTCGAAGCGTCGGCTTTGGTCGCGTCAGCCTTGGCGGCGTCGGGCGCCGGCACATCCGACTTCTGCTTGCATTCCTTCAGCCAGACGTCATAGACGGCATGTTCGACGGCGTTGAGGCCGGGGCTTTCGGCAAACATCCAGCCGGTGAAGATGCGGCGGATCTTTCGGTCGAGCGTGATCTCGTCGACCTCGACGAAGGAATCAGTCTTCGGCTCTTCGGTCTGCGGCCGCGAATAGCAGACGCGCGGCGTCACCTGTAAAGCACCGAACTGCACCGTCTCGTCGATATAGACATCGAAGGTGATGATGCGGCCGGTGATCTTGTCGATGCCGGCAAACTCGGCGACGGGATTGGTGACCCGGTCCGCTCCCGCGGGCGCCGCCGGCGCCGGTGCAGCGGGTGCGGGTTCAGGCGAAGCGGCAAAGGCCGCGGTGCTGACGGCAAGACCGGCGGCTAGCGTCAGGGCGCCCGTCGATATTCGGTTGAAAAAGCTCATCTAGGGGTACCGGTGGTTCGCGCCCGGGTGATTCTGTCGATCGCCAAGGCTAGTCGCCGTTTTCTGATCAGCAAGCAGCTAAACACCAATTGTGGCGATAAAGGACCGGCCTGCACCCACCCGTTACGACCCGGGTGTCCAGGCGTCATAGTCGCCCGTGACCTGCGGCCGATGCTGATTGGTCAGCACCGAGCCCTTCGGGCGATAGGCTGAAGGCGTGCCGGTCAGATTGGGCTGATGTGGCTTCTGCCAGTCGCGCGGCTGGTAGTCCTCGCTGGTCGGCGCGACATCGACACGGTGATGCATCCAGCCATGCCAGCCGGGCGGTATCGCGGAGGCTTCCGAATAATTGCGGTAGATGACCCAGCGGCGCGTGCGGCCTTCCGAATCGATGCCGCCTTCGTAATAGACGTTGCCCGTCTCGTCCTGGCCGACCTTCTTTCCATGCCGCCAAGTGTGCAGGCGCGTTCCCAGCGTCTGGCTGTTCCACCAGGTGAAAAACTGCGTAAGGAAAGTCTTCATCTCAGAACCCTCGCGCTGGCAGCGCCCGTTTCCTGCTTATGGCGTCAGGCCTTCGGGAAGGCAAGGGTTTTGCCGCAGGGAGCACGCAAATGGCTTGCCGGGAAACCCGACACAAGCGCGTGATCTTCTCGACCGCAAGATGCGCGCTTGCCAAGCCTTTGCGGTCTTTCTAAAGCTTTGCGCGCCCAAGCAGGTATCCAACCCGCCGCAGGCCGAAGGGGGTGACGATTGGCCACGGAATTGCCGACCACCGACATTCGCATCAGCGCCGACACGATTCGCCGCCGCAAGGGCGGCACACCGATTGTCTGCCTCACGGCTTACACCTATCCCATCGCCCGCTTGCTCGACGACCATGTCGACCTGCTTCTGGTCGGCGACAGCGTCGCCATGGTGCTGCACGGGCACAAGACGACGCTGGGTGCCTCGCTCGAGATGATGATCGCGCATGGGCAAGCGGTGATGCGCGGTTCGGCCAAGGCTTGCGTTGTCGTCGACATGCCGGCCGGCAGCTATGAGGAATCGGCAGCACAAGCCGTCGCCTCGGCGCGACGGATAGTCGACGAAACCGGCTGCCAGGCGGTGAAACTGGAAGGCGGCGTCGACATGGCCCACCAGATCGCGGCCATCGTCGCTGCCGGCATTCCGGTCATGGGACACATCGGCCTGCTGCCGCAATCGGTCGAGAAGGACGGCGGCTACAGGATCAAGGGCCGCACGGACGAGAATGTGGCAGCGCTGTTTGGCGATGCGCAAGCGGTCGAAAGCGCCGGGGCCTTCTCGGTCGTCATCGAAGGCACGGTCGAGACCGTCGCCGCCGACATTACTCGCCGCATCGCCATTCCAACCATCGGCATCGGCGCCAGCGGCGACTGCGATGGCCAGATCCTGGTCATCGACGACATGGTCGGTCTGACCGTCGACCGGGTGGCGAAATTCGTCAAGGAATATGCCGACCTGCGCAGCGTGATCTCGCGTGCCGCCGAGCACTATGCAGCGGAGGTACGAAGCCGGACATTCCCTGGCCCCGACCATGTCTTTTCGGCGACAAAGCGCGGGGATGACGCATGAGCCGGCCCGTCGTCGTCGACAGCGTTGCCGCACTGCGCGCGCAAATCCGCGACTGGCGGCGCGACGGCCTTCGTGTCGCCATGGTGCCGACTATGGGCGCGCTGCATGACGGGCACATCTCGCTGGTCAGAATCGCGCTCGAAAGAGCCGACCGCTGCGTCGTGTCGATCTTCGTCAACCCGACGCAGTTCGCGCCGACGGAAGACCTAGACAAGTACCCGCGCCAACTCGCCCACGATCTCGACCGGTTGGGAATGGCCAGAGCGGACCTTGCCTTCACGCCGACGGTTGGCGAGATGTATCCCACCGGCTTTGCCACCAGGATCTCGGTGGGCGGCCCTTCCGCCGGGCTCGAATCGGACTTCCGGCCGACGTTTTTCGACGGTGTCGCCACCGTGGTGGCAAAGCTCTTCCTGCAGGCAACGCCTGACTGCGCGATCTTTGGCGAGAAGGACTACCAGCAGCTTTGCGTCGTCAGGCAACTCTGCCGCGACCTCGACCTCCCCATAGAGATCATCGGCGCACCGACGATACGCGACGCACATGGTCTCGCCATGTCGTCACGCAACGCCTATCTCGGCGAAGCCGAACTCAAGATCGCCCGCCAGTTCAACGTGATCCTGAGAAAAACGGCTACTGACCTGGCAGCCGGCGCGGATCAAGGCGACGCGACCGGCAGAACCAGCCGTGCCCTGATCGCGGCCGGTTTCCGCGAGGTCGACTATGTCGAGGCCCGCGAAAGCCTGACGCTCGCGCCATGGCGTCACGACCGCGATGGGCGCCTGCTTGCGGCCGCCTGGCTCGGCAAGACCAGGCTGATCGACAATGTGGACGTTCCCTCCGCCTAGCGCGGTTCATCGTTTCACGGAAACGCCGAACCGCTCTATCTCTTTGTTTTGACGCAATTCCCTAAGGGAAAGCGCTACGCGCTTTTCCCGGGAAAACCGTTTCACACTTTTCCTGGAATTGCTCTAGCGCGGCGGTTTGCTGCCGCGCCTACCTCTCTCTCATTCGTCCGCTGGTCCTGACGAACAGTTGCCCCGCAACGATCCCAATAACCCCGGCTGATGCTTTCACGAGTGCATCGGCAAACTGCGCGTGGCGGCCGGGATCAATGATCTGAAGCAGTTCCAGGACGCCGGCGGTCGCAACCACAAAGATCGCTGCTTGATACAGACGATTGGGGAAGCCGAGCGCCAGGACGAAGCCCAACAGCACATACGCCAAGGCGCGCTCAACATTCGCCTCGGCTATGTGCGGCCGCATCTGGATCGGCGACAGGGTTGCGAAAATGATGATGGCGAGCAGCGCCGACGCTGCAATGCGGGACAGTTTGATCATGTTCCTGCATATCCGTCGTAAGCCGGCACAGCAAACGCTGAGATGACGCATGGCCGGATACGGAACCGATGACGGCCAGCATCGACGGCGCTTTGACGTTTGCGATGGACCCACGGGTGACTTTTTTCGGACCGGACCTGACGCACCCTGATTGTCGCCTATTCCTCGGTCGGCATGTGCAGATACATCGACTGGATGCCGATCCGGCCTGGACCGGTGAAGCGGTTGACGATGAAATTCATGTTGGCGCCGAAGAAGCCGCTCGACAGGCGATCGATCTTGGTCTCCATCCTGACCGAGACATCCTTGAACAGCCAGCCGCCGGGCTCGATGTCGATGGTCTCGCCAGCGGCGAGCGTCTTTTCAAAGACGTTGCCATAGCCATGCAGCCAGACGATGCCATCGCCGGCATCGCCGCGAAAGCGATCGATGAAGAAGCCGCTCTGGCCAAACAGCATCGTCGCCAGGCCGCGCACGCGCTCGAAGCTGTAGTCGACATTGCCGGTGGCGGCGAGGAACTGGTGCTCGCGCACCTGGATCTCCTCGCCACGCCTGAGATGGATCGGTACGATGTGGCCAGGCCCATCGCGGCTGAAGGCGATGATGCCCGCCCCCGACGCTTCGGTGACGAAGATCTGCATGCCGGCCATCATGCGTTTCAGCGCACCCTTCAGCGATTTCAGGCCGATGCTGATGGTGGAATTCTTCCACAGCAGGATGTGGTGCTCGAAATAGACTGGCATTCGCGTCACGTCGACCGAAAGCACCGGCACCAGTTCGCCCGCGATATGATAGGTGACATCGCCAAAGGTTTCGTCCGACACCTGTGTCGGCATCAGTTCCGGTAAGCTCGGCATGAAAATCCCCCGCGCGCCGCCTGCGTACCGGCTCGTTCCAGCTTCCGCATGGTCAGCTAAAGCAGCTTTGGTGCCGGACCCTCGGGCCGTCAAACGAAAACGTCCCCTCCATCGCACCGCTCGCGCGAAGGTGATCATACGTATGCCAGCAGACGACGGTCAGCCGACAAGAGGCCTGTTGTAGACGAGCGTCGGCTTTCCCGAGGCATCGGTGTGTTTGCCGACATCGGCGGATCGCACGAAGCCGTTCGCCTCGTAGAAGGCGATGGCGCGCGTGTTCTGCTCCTCCACCTCCAGACGGACGGCGCGGGCTTCTGGGAAACTCTCGATGATCTCATCGAGGAGCATACCGCCGATACCTCGTCCCTGCAGGCTAGGAAGCACGTGGAGCTGTTTCAGGACAACCAGTTTGCCGCTGTCGACGCATTCGGCAAGAGCCATGCCGCCGATGCGCTTGCCATCATCGGCAACGAGGAACTCGCTGACCGGCTTGGTCAGCCGCGACCGCAGCGACGCAATCGAGTGCCAGTCGTCGGTGATCTCGGTCACCTTGGCAGCGCCGTAGATAGCGTCATAGGTCGCATGCCAGGTCTCGACCAGCAGCGCGCGGACGGCAATAAGATCGCGCTCGCTGGCGGTGCGGACGAACACCGCCTTACTCGATGCCCAGCTTGGCCTTGACGAGGTCGTTCACCGCTTGCGGGTTGGCCTTGCCGCCGGTCGCCTTCATCACCTGGCCGACGAACCAGCCTGCCATGCTCGGCTTGGCGCGAGCCTGTTCGACCTTGTCGGGGTTGGCAGCGATCACCTCGTCGACTGCCTTCTCGATGGCGCCGGTGTCGGTGACCTGCTTCATGCCACGGCTTTCGACCAGCTGGCGCGGATCGCCACCCTCGTTCCAGACGATCTCGAACAGGTCCTTGGCGATCTTGCCGGAAATGGTGCCATCCTTGATCAGATCGATGACCGCGCCGAGCTGATCGGGCGAAACCGGAGCGTTTTCAATATCCTTGCCGGCCTTGTTCAATTGCCCGAGAAGATCGTTGATGACCCAGTTTGCGGCAAGCTTGCCGTCGCGGCCGGCAGCCACCTTCTCGAAATAGTCGGCGATCGGCTTTTCCGAGACCAGGATCGAAGCGTCATAGGTCGACAGGCCGAGCGACGCGATCAGCCGCGCCTTCTTGTCGTCGGGCAATTCCGGCAATTCCCCAGCCAGCGCGTCGACATAGGCCTGATCGAATTCCAGCGGCAAGAGGTCGGGATCGGGGAAATAGCGGTAGTCATGCGCCTCTTCCTTGGTGCGCATCGAGCGCGTCTCGCCCTTGACGGCGTCGAACAGCCGCGTCTCCTGGTCGATCTTGCCGCCATCCTCGAGAATGGCGATCTGCCGGCGTGCCTCATAGTCGATGGCCTGGCCGATGAAGCGGATCGAATTGACGTTCTTGATCTCGCAGCGCGTACCGAACTCGCCGCCCGGCTTGCGCACCGAGACGTTGACGTCGGCGCGCATCGAGCCTTCATCCATGTTGCCGTCGCAGGTGCCGAGATAGCGCACGATGGTGCGCAGCTTGGTGACATAGGCCTTGGCTTCATCGGCCGAGCGCATGTCGGGCTTGGAGACGATCTCCATCAGGGCCACGCCGGAGCGGTTGAGATCGACATAGGACATGGTTGGATGCTGGTCGTGCATCGACTTGCCGGCATCCTGTTCCAGATGCAGGCGCTCGATGCCGACCTCGATGTCCTCGAATTCGCCCTGACGGTCCGGGCCGACCGAGACGATCACCGTGCCCTCGCCGACGATCGGCTGCTTGAACTGCGAGATCTGGTAGCCCTGCGGCAGGTCCGGATAGAAATAATTCTTCCGGTCGAAGACGGATTTGTGGTTGATCTGCGCCTTCAGGCCAAGGCCGGTGCGGATCGCCTGCTTGACGCATTCCTCGTTGATGACGGGCAGCATGCCCGGCATGGCGGCGTCGACGAGGCTGACATTGGCATTGGGTGCTGCGCCGAAAGCGGTCGAGGCGCCGGAAAACAGCTTTGCTTCCGAGGTGATCTGCGCATGGACCTCGAGCCCGATGATGATCTCCCAGTCGCCGGTGGCGCCGGGGATCAGGCGTTTCGCGTCAGGGGTACGGGTATCGATGAGGGTCATGGCGGCCTGCGAATTGCGGTGACTGAACTCACATTTGAACGTGAATTTCACGTCGAACGTGGAAGTCATTCGCTAGTGCAAACCGCCAAAAGAGACAAGCGTAAAGCCACAGGCTGGCCTTTTCAGCCGCTTCGCCCCCGCGCGGGCTTGAATTCGTCCGTTCCGAACTCGACAACCGGTAGACTATGGCTCCGCCGGTCGGTTCACCGGCCGGCGGTTTCGTTCATCGCTCAAGCGGTGGCGATGTAGGCCCTGATCTCGTCGGCCTCGCGCTCGACATCCTCTATGCGGCGCTTGACCACGTCGCCGATGGACACGATGCCATCGAGCATGCCGTCTTTTTCCACCGGCAGATGGCGGAAACGGCCCTTGGTCATGATCTCCATCACCTCGTTGACCGTGTGGTTCTCATTGCAGATCTTCACCTTTGGCGTCATTGCCGAGCGCACGGCGATATCGAGCGCGCCTGCGCCTTCCCTGGCGACAACCCGCACGATGTCGCGCTCTGAAAGAATGCCGACGATCTTGTGATCGCCATTGGTGATGACCAGCGCGCCAATCTTGTGTTCGGCAAGGATGCGGATGGCTTCGCTAAGCTTTTCGTTCGGCCCGAGCGTCAATACGTCGTGGCCTTTTTTCTCGAGAATTGCCTTAACCGTCATGGCGTCCTCCTCTGCTTTGACTGCCGGTTTCCTGCCCTGACCGGCTTTCACATAAGAGTGAACATCGTGCGCCGTGATCGGTTGCATTTCAAGTGCGGCGGTCGGTGGTCTCCCATTCAGGCGCCTGCCATCGTCGGTCGAACCAGCGCAAGCCGAAGAAGCCGGCGACGAAGCCGCCAATATGGGCCTCCCAGGCGATCTGGCCCTCAATTCCCGGGGCAAAGCCGAGAAGGCCGGTGGCGAGATTGATGATCATCCACACGGCAAGGAAGATCACGACGCCGCGCGAGCGCAGTACGATGGCGATTGGCAGCACAGGGCCGGCGAAGGCGGCCTTGCCCGCCGACGAGCGGTCGGTGCGGAAACCGAAACGCGCGGCAGCGCCCATCATGCCAGAAATAGCGCCCGATGCCCCGACGAGCGGCGCTTCTCCATACGGATGCATGGCCCAGAAAAGCGCAACCGAAGCCAGCCCGGTCACGGCAAAGAACAGCGCGAACCAGAGCGTCCCCAGGCGATTTGCCAATGGCGAACCGAAAGCGGCGAGCCAGACCATGTTGATGGCAATATGGGCAAAGCTGCCATGAAGGAAGGCGTAGGTGAACGGGCGAGAGAAAAGGAACCAGTCGAAGCCGTATTGCCCGGTGTAGAGGACAGGGATGAAGGCCCCGTCGTAAAGCAGCGTCAGTTGCTGTTCCTGCGTCAGCACGTACTGCTGCAACAGATAGACGACCGCGCAGATGCCGATCACCGCCAGCACGACAGGTGGCAGATTGAACACCGGCTCGCGCCGCTGTTCGGGTGCATCCTCGATCGGCTCGATTTCCGAGGGGCCTTGCGGTTCGCTCATATGAAATTGCACTCAAGCACGGGATTCGGGTTCGAGCATCTAGATCACCCCCGAACGAACCGCAAACGGCGAATCGCCCCATCGCGAATCAAAAAAGAAGCCGTTCAAGGTTTCCCTTGAACGGCTGGTCGAGCCCCATGCTCCCCTAAAACTCTTGACTGAAGTGCTGCCGATCGTCGCGAAACGACCGCTTCTGGAGTGGTTTTTGTGTGCCATGGGGGCCGCTTCGATGCAACGTAAACCACTTGTTAACCTTAACGGCCCCGACCCGTGAACAAGTGTTAACGACGCTGGCACGCTTCCTGCTCCGCAACGCATGTAGGTCATCGGAGGGCGCCCTTCTGTTCACCGATGGGACATCAGACGACAGATTGCGCGGAGCAGCATAGCATGAACCAGAACGGATCGATCACGCTGTTCCAATATTGGAACCGCCTGCGTGACGGACGCCCCGCCCCGAAGCGTTCGGAGGTGGAGCCCGCCGACATCAAGTCGCTGCTGGCCGATACATTCATCCTGGAAAGGGACACGCGCGGGCAAGCCGTCTTCCGGCTGGCCGGCACCAGGCTTTGCGCCTGCTATGGCCGCGAACTCAAGGGGTTCTCCTTTCCGTCGCTGTGGCGCGAGAAGGATCAGCGGCTCGTCTCGCGGCTGATCCATGGCGTCTTCGACCAGAAGTCGGTCGTGCTCATCGCCTTTGAAGGTTTCAGCCGCAACGGCCGTTCCAACAAGTTCGAACTGCTTGCCCTGCCGCTTGACGGCGGCGTCGAAAATCCGCGCTGCCTGGGCGTGATCAGCGCCGTGGAGAAGCCCTTCTGGCTGGGTGCCGATCCGATCACCGACGCCTTGATCGATTCGATCCGCGTCATCGATCCGGAGAAGGAGCTCCTCAACAACCGTCCGGCGATCGATGTTCCCTCGCTCGTTCCCGACGAACTCGAAGCACCCGAGACGATATCGGCGCTCGGCCGCGCGCGCCGCATCCGCCATCTCGTCGTCTTCGATGGCGGGCGCGAGGAATAGACGGCAAATCTCGCAGTAACAGGACCTGCTTTTCCCCTTTGTTAACCCCCATTGTTGTACTTCTCTGATGAAGTTCCTCGCATCGACGCGCGGGATGCCAAACAGGGTGTAGGCAGTCATGAGGTCAGCGGCGATCGACTACGCGCCGTCCCAAGCTGAAAGGCGTAACTTTCAGCGCGTCCGGGTCAAGATTTACGGGCGCTTCATGCTGGAAGACCGCACCGAACACCCCTGCCAGGTCGTCGATATGTCACCGGGCAATGTAGCGTTTCGCACCGACCGCATCGGCATGCCCGGCGAAAAAGTCATCGCCTATATCGACCATATCGGCCGCATCGAAGGTGTCGTCACGCGTACCTTGCAGGACGGTTTCGCGATGACTGTCATCGCGTCCGATCGCAAGAAGGACAAGCTTGCCGCGCAATTGACCTGGCTTGCCAACAAGCACGAGCTCGACCTGCCGGAAGACCGCCGGCACGAGCGCGTCGCGCCACGCAATCCGACCAGCGTGCTGCAGCTCACCGACGGCCGTCAGTACCAGTGCCGTATCATCGACCTGTCGCTTTCCGGCGCCGCGATCGAGATCGACGTCAAGCCGGCGATCGGCATCCAGGTCATGCTCGGCACCATGCGCGGGCAGATCGTTCGCCATTTCGAGGACGGCGTCGCCATCGAATTCGCCGTCATCCAGCGCCCCGAAACGCTCGATTCCGAATTCAACACGCCGCGCGCCTGACGAGGCCGACAGAGCGCTCCAGGAACCGGCCCTTGTGGCCGGTTTTTTGTATTTTCATGCCTAGACGGAGAAGCTTCGACAGTCCGATGCCGTTCCCGACAAGGCCTGCATGCCATAGGGGCTCGCCGAGCCGCGGTCCCAAAAATCCAAACGATTTAATACTCAAATGATTCAAATTTTATGTTTATTCTATTGAGGTTTTACTCAATATCTACTTCGCGCTTTTGCCTCAAATAAATCCACATGTGGCAATGTCTCCTTCGAACGGGGAGACTACAACAATGAAGAAGACGAGGGGCAAGCTGTTGCTGGTGGCAATGGCGATGCAGCTTTCCGCTTGGGGATCAGCATATGCCGCGGGACCGGCCTATATGCACACCGGCGGACGCACCACGCAGCCTGTTGGCCATTATGAATTCTGCCAGCGCATACCTGGCGAATGCAGCGAAAGAACCCCCAAGGGCGCGCCGGTCGAACTGACCCGCAAATTGTGGGCGACGATCGTCAACATCAACAATTCGGTCAACACAAGGGTCAAGCCGCGCACCGACATGGAAAATTACGGTGTCGAGGAATACTGGGCCTATCCCGACAATGGCTATGGCGATTGCGAGGACTACGCGCTGGAAAAGCGTCGCGAATTGATGGATGCGGGCGTGCCGGCCGGCAATCTGCTGATGACGGTTGCGCGCCAGCCGAATGGCGACGGCCACGCGGTGCTGACCGTGCGCACCAGCCTCGGGGAATTCATTCTCGACAATCTGGAAACCAAGGTGCTGTCCTGGACGGACACCGACTACACCTACCTCAAGCGCCAGTCAGACCAGAACTCCGGTGTTTGGGTGACGATCAACGACGGCCGCTCCGACGCGGTCGCCAGCGTCCGCTAAAACAGAGGTCAAGCGCGTCGCATGAATGCGACCGCTTAAGGAGAAACCCGGTCGAGTCCCCACCCTCCCCGTCCCCAACGACCGGGTCAAAGGAGCCGGCCCCGTCCCCGGGCCGGCTCCGCCATTTCTGGCGGAGGCTCGCAGGTTCCGGGACGTCCCTTTCCACGGGCAGGAGATCGAGGCACTATAGGCCGTTGGTTTCGCCTTCTGGATCACGGCGATGTTGGAAATCCCGGAAGATCGATGCGAGCGCCATCGCCTGTTCAAGGCTATCGACGATGCCTTCAAGGCCGGCGATTTCGAGGGCCTCGGCGTGGCCTTGGGCGGCTCGCCCTGCTGGTTCGACGAGCACATGCCGTTCGAGCTCGGCCTCGGGCATCCGCTGGAATATGCGATCTATTGGAGCCCCGTAGGCTTCATCTCGACCTTGCTGGATGCCGGCTCGGATCCGAATTATCAGGATCACGGGGGATTTCCGGCGATCATTGCCGCGCTGTCCGCCGACCGGGCCGACAGACTGGAAATCGTGCGAGTGCTGATCGAGGGTGGCGCCGACCCCAATATGCGGGGCGTGAACGACTGGACGCCGCTTCACTATTCAGTGGCCATCCGCAGTGTCGACGCGATCCGCCTGCTTTTGGCGGCGGGCGCCGACCCGGCGCTCGAAACCCGCATCGATGACGACAGGACAGCCGCCGAGGAAGCCGACATTGCCGGGTTTGAAGCCGGCGCTTCCTTGCTGCGCGATGCGATGGCCAGGCGCAGATCTAACCGACAGTGAGTTGGTGCGCGATGAAACGACCGGCGGGCAAGGCTGGTCTCAAACCCTCTTCAATCCGGCCTTGAAGCGCTTGCCGTTGGCGACGTAATGCGCCGCCGAGCCGCGCAGTCTGGCAACGGCCGCCTCGTCCAGCACCCTGATCGCTTTGGCCGGCGAGCCGACGATCAGCGAATTGTCCGGAAATTCCTTGCCTTCGGTGACCAGAGCACCGGCGCCAACCAGCGAGTTCCTGCCGATCCTGGCGCCGTTCAGCACGATGGCGCCCATGCCGATCAGGCTGTTGTCGCCGATCGTGCAGCCATGCAGCAAGGCGCGGTGGCCGATCGTGCAGCCTTGCCCGATGGTCAGCGGAAAGCCGGGATCGGTGTGCATGACCGTGTGTTCCTGCACATTGGTGTCGGCACCGATGACGATCGGCTCATTGTCGCCGCGGATGACGGCGCCAAACCAGAAGCCGGCATTGCGGCCGACCCGCACGTCGCCGATCAGCGTCGCATCGGGCGCGATCCAGTTTGAGTCCGCGTCCGCGAAGCTGGGCTCTGTTCCATCGATCGCATAAAGCGGCATTTTCGGTCTCCGAATCGTCTCAGGCTGGAAGGCTGGAGCCTAGGAGACCGATCGACCATGAGGCAATGGCAAGCACGACGACGCCCAGCGCCAGTGACCAGGCGATCGCCGTGCAGCCGCAGGACATCAGCGCCAAGGTCGAAATGCGGCGCTCACGCCGGGCATCGAGGGCGTCGTTGACCAGCATGAAGGGCCCGGCACAAGCGGTGGCGAACAGCGAGCGCAGCACATGCGACGGCGTCACGTAGGGCTCGGTGAAGGCGACCTTGCGGCCCGACACCAGTTCCATCATCGATCCAGCCAGACCGCAGGCCGTCAGTCCGACGACAAAAGCGAATACGGTGAGTTCCAGCGGGCCCATCTTTACGTTCCATTTACCATGAAATTGCACAGTCGTTCCATGGAGGCTGCAAGAGCCGTGCCGCGCGATGTGTGCCGCCCAAGGACACCCAAGGCGAACAGCAGCCTAGATCCGAGGACTGAGATGAAGCAGGCAACGATCGCCGACGGCCCCCAACTCACCGTGGTCGATTCCGTGCTGATGAAGCGGGTGTTCTACGCATTCGCGGCGCTGGCGCTGCTGTCGGTAGCGATCAGCGTAGGCGGCAAATGGTTCGGCCATTCGATCGCCATGGCCGGATACACCGACGACGCAACGATCCAGCAGGTGGTGATCGGCAACAATGTCATCGCCGTGCCGGCCAACGCCATCCGTTTCGCCCAGGCCCGGCGCGACGGCATCGCCTCGCGGCTCGACCTCTATCTGCGCTATCCCCAGATGGACGGCTACAGCGAGCCGGCCCGCGACGATTTCAATCACACGGGGGCAAGCAGAAACATCATCTTCCTGTCCCTCGAACAGCAGATGATGTCGCGCGACATGAGTGGCCGCTTCGCGCCGATCTACAGCGCGTTGATCACCCAACCCGGCATTGCGGGCCCCGGCGGCACGACGGTGTACGGCTTCAATGAGAAATCAGGCTACCTGAACGAGGTGCTGGTTGTCGGCAAGCGCCCCGGGAAGGACCCGTTCGTGGCCCGCTGCCTGAGCGGGCCGAGTGCCGAGGAATCGCTGGCGCCTTGCGAGCGCGACATCCACGTTGGCGAGGAACTCAGCCTCACCTATCGCTTCCCCAGGGAGTTTCTGGGCGATTGGCAGGCGCTCGACGCGGCTATCGCCACCGAGACCGCGCGCTTCCTGAAGACAAGGCACTAGCACTACTTTGGCAGGTTTTTAGCGGCGGGCGAGTTTTTGGAATTCCCAAGAGAGAGTTTGCGTGATTCATAGGAGGTCGGCTTGTGGAGGGCCGATCAA
>NZ_JBHLYT010000234.1:8100-12387 GCF_042431665.1 Mesorhizobium kowhaii | reverse complement strand
GCTGCAAGCAGCCACCCCATGCTCGCGCAGTTGGAGCTCCTATTGAACGCCTGACCGGCACGACAGAGGACGCCATCAAGACCGCGCCGTCGGCGTACACCCCCTTGCCGCTCCGCCGTGGCGGAGCGGGTTAGTCCAAACGGTAAGATGTTGCGCAGAGGATTATGCTGCGGAGGCTCCATTTCCTCCCAGATTTCAGACAATTTGAAGTAATCTCCGCAACATAATTTTCTGAAGCCAAGCCGGTGGCATGATCAGGGCTCCAACAACAAGGAGACTCGGATCATGTTTGAAATTCTATTTGGACAACCGCGCACGATCGCGCGCTATCGTTCCGCCCCATTGCAGAAGGAGCGGCTTCAGTATCTTTCGCATTGCGAGCGTCTCGGCATTAAGATCGAGACATTGCGGAAGATCGCATACCACCAGTGGGATTTGGTGCGCATTCTCGATTTGCACGACAACGACAGTTCGAACTTGTCCAAGATCGAGAACGCGCTCCGGCGGTGGTCCTCACCCGCGGAACGCAAGTCACGATCTCGCGCAGGTCGGCGCTTCTTCGGGCACGCTGAGCGGTGGATGCGCTTTATGGGCTGGTTTGAGCCGCGGGCTATGTTCCACTCCCATACGCGCGAGGTTGCTATCTTTGCCACGCGCATGGCCTCCGAACGCGGATGGGCGAAGAAGACGATCGATGATTGTTGTCGAACGGTCGACAGCTTTTTCGTTTGGCTGGATGAAACAGGCGTCGATCTATCGTCGGCAGGGATATCCTACTTCGATCAGTTTATCGCGCGTTATCATGCGCGCGGTTTTAATCGTTCAACCGCCCATCTCTATGCTCAACAACTTCGTAGGTTCATCCGGTTCGCCGAGCAGCAGGCTTGGTGCAGACCGGGATTGGCCGACGGGATCATGCCGCCACGGCGCTATCCGGGCGAGACAATTCCGAAGGGATTGAACCGGGACGAGGTCACCCGTCTACTCGCTACCACAGAAGGAAACCATCCCCACGAGATACGCGCCCGCGCTATCCTGATGCTGCTGATCACCTACGGTCTGCGTGCCGGAGAAGTCAGCGGCCTGCAGCTGGGAGACTTGGACTGGCAGCAGGAGATGTTGCGGGTACGCTGCCCCAAGCCCGGACGCACCCATCTCTATCCGCTGTCACCAGATGTGGGGCAAGCGATCCTGCGTTACTTGCGCGAGGTTCGACCCGCGCACCCTGAACGGACACTGTTCCTGACGATGAAAGCCCCGATTAGGCCGCTTACCCGCGGGGTAATTAAGGGGATCGTCTTTACTCGTCTCAATGATCTCGGAATCACAGGCAAGCGCCGCGGCCCACATGCGTTACGCCATGCCGCGGCCCAACATCTCCTGGATCAAGGTTTATCGATGAAGGCGGTCGGAGACTATCTCGGTCATCGAAGCACGAGGGCCACCGCGATCTACGCCAAGGTCAATCTCAATGTTCTTCGCGAGGTTGCGGAGATCGATCTGGGAGGCCTCCTATGATTCTTCGTGAAGCGGTCGACCACTATGTCGTATGGCGGCGCGCCCATGGCGCGCGATTTATCACCAGCGCAAGGACATTGTACCAATTTTGCAAGAACTTCCCCGAGCACGCGTGCTGCGATGCGGTTACCGAAAGCGATGCGCGCCGCTTTCTCGCTGGAACCGGTCCGCTCACGCGTTGGCGCGCGAACAAATATGGCACTCTCGCCGGTTTTTACCGTTATGCGATCAGTCGCGGTTATGCTGTCGCCTCGCCGTTGCCGCCGGCGGACGAAGAGCCGCGGGAGCCGCAATCAGCGCCCTCTTACATCTACTCCCGTGAGGAACTGCAGCGTCTGTTTGGAAGCATTGGCATTAGCCGCAAGCGCAGTATCCGGCTCGACGCCGAGACCTTCCATATGTTGCTCTTGATCCTGTATGGCGCGGGGCTGCGAACCAGCGAAGCGCTCCATCTGACCATGAAGGATGTCGAGCTTGCGGACGCCATCCTGACGGTGAGGAACACCAAATTCTACAAGAGCCGTCTCGTTCCTGTAGCGCCTCAACTTGCCGGTGCCCTTAGACGTTATGCCGAACTCCGTGCCGATCGCCCCCTGCCAGAAGGAATGGCGTCCGCCTTTCTCGCAAACCGCGACGGAACGCAGGTAAGGAAACACAATGTCGATCATGCATTCAAACGGCTACTCAAGCATGTCGGAATCGACCATAAGGATGATGGCCGACGCGCCCCGTGTCTCCACGCCCTGAGGCATACTGCAGCCGTCCATCGGCTGACGTCCTGGTATCGCGACGGCGCAGATGTGCAACGGCTGCTACCAGCACTCTCGACATATCTCGGTCACGCCGACCTGGACGGCACAAGCGTCTACCTGTCGATGACACCGGAACTGTTACACGAAGCATCGGCCTGCTTCGACCGCTACGTCAACGGAGGACACCATGCGTGATCTTCGTACACTCGGCCCTTGGCTTCGGCGCTTTCTGGCTGATTACATCGTCACTGAACGCCGTCTCGCCCGCAATACGCAAATGAGCTATCGCGACAGCTTCACGCTGCTGCTGCCATTTATCAGTACAAAGATCCGCAAATCAGCGGATCGTCTGAATGTCGAAGATATTACTCCGGCACTCATACTGCAGTTCCTTGCTCATCTTGAGGAGAGCCGCAGTTGCTCGGTACAGACCCGAAACCAACGTCTGACGGCGATCCGATCCTTCGCGCGCTTTGTCGCCAGCCGTGACCCAGCTCATCTTGCCTGGTGCGCGCAGATCCGTGCCATCACGACAAAGAAGGCCGCGCCGCAGCCGGTCTCGTGGATGAGCAGGGACGAAATGGAAGCGCTTGTAACGGTTCCCGACCGCCAAACCCTACGCGGCCGGGCCGAGCATGCCCTGTTGCTCTTCCTCTACAACACGGGAGCGCGGGTCTCGGAAGCCACGAGATTAGAGGTCGGCGATCTTCAGATCAGTCGGCGCGGCGATAATCATGCGCTCGTCACTCTTCACGGCAAAGGCAACAAAATCCGCCAATGCCCACTGTGGGCGCGCACAGAGGATACGCTCGGCGAGCTCATTCAGGGACGGGAAACCTGCGAGCCCGTCTTCCTCAGCCGCCATCGCAAACGATATACGCGGTTCGGAGTTTATCGGCTTGTCGAGCGATGTGCGGCACAGGTGCCATCGCTCGCTGCAAGGCCGATCACACCCCACGTGATCCGCCATACATGCGCCTGCCATCTGCTGCAGGCGGGTGTCGACCTTAACACCATCCGTGCATGGCTCGGACATGTAAGCCTTGAGACCACCAACATCTACGCCGAGATCGATCTCGAGATGAAAGCGAAAGCGATGGCACTCTGCAGCGCCGCCGCTCCGCGACCGGAAAGGCCGTGGAAAGAGAACAAGGGCGTGATGGCGTTCCTAAACGCTATTTGAGTCCAATAAATTATGTTGCGGAGATTACTCCAGATTGCCTGAAATCAGGGAGGAAATGGAGCCTCCGCAGCATAATCCTCTGCGCAACATCTTACCGTCAGGCACAGATGATGGCCGCCAAGGGCGTCGATATCGAGCGATCCACCCTTGCGCGCAGCGCCGGCTACGCCGCCGCCTTGCTCGATCCGATCTACAATCGCATCCGCGAGATCGGCCGTACCCGCACCAAGATACACACCGACGACACGCGGCTTCCGATCCTGGCACCCGGCACCGGCAAGACGCACAAGGGCGCGCTCTGGGTTTACGTCGCCGACGACCGCAACTCGGGTTCGCAGGAGCCGCCGATCGCCTGGTATCGCGCCACCATGGGACGCGCCGGCGAGAGCGTGATGACCGAGCTCGCCGGATTTGCCGGCACGCTCCAGGCCGACGGTTTCAGCGGCTATAACCAGATCTACAAGGGCGGCGCCATTCGAGAAGCTGCCTGCCTGGCCCATCTGCGTCGCAAGATATTCGACGTTCACGACAGCCAGCCGACCGAACTCAGCACGACGGCGATGGCCGGTATCCAGGCGATCTACCGGATCGAGGAAGAGATACGGGGGCTCCCACCCGCCGAGCGATTGGCCGCACGACGAAGGCGGACCCGCCCCCTGGTCCGGGCGCTGCGACGACAGCTCATGAAGCAGGGCAACGGTTTGTCGCGCCATGCCGATATCGCGAAGGCCTTCGCCTATGGCACCAGGCGATGGCGCGCGTTCAATCGCTTCCTCTACGATGGCCGGCTCGAGCCCGACAACCTGATCGCGGAGCGGGCCATTCGTGGATTTG
>NZ_JBHLYT010000234.1:0-8090 GCF_042431665.1 Mesorhizobium kowhaii | reverse complement strand
CCGATTCATACTGCACCTCCTCTTCAAACGTCCGGAAACAGGGACTTTTGGTTTTCCATTTTGATGCGACACGGGCCTCTGTGACGCGGAAACTGGGTCACTTCGTCCTTTTCCAGATCCGTAGCCCGTATTTGGTGCGGCGCATCCGGCACCACCTGCTCAGTAGGGAGCACGCCCTCCTTGATCAGTCGACGGACGCGATGGGCAGTAACTCCAAGCTTTTTGGCGGCTTCGGTCAGCGTGAGCCACTCGCCATTCTTTTCGGCGGATCGGTAGCCGTGGATTTTATGGACTGTGCGCAGTGCCCCGACACGGCGCCCTGTCCAGGTTTTGCCTTGTCCGGTCTGCATTCCCATTCGGTTGAGAGTAGCGGCAATGTCGGCATCGGACCATCGGGTCGCCATAGACCGCATGATCGCAAGGGCGGCCTCGGGAGTACTCTGGCCATGTTCGCCCGATTTAGGTTTGCGAATGCGCAGTTGGGAGTGTTGGCCGCCTTTCCAGTGGATCGTCAAAATGACTTCACGTTGCTCTTCATCGACGTCAGCGATGATATCCGACACGAGGGTGCGAAGGAGCTGCTGACGACATCGCATATCAACGTTAGGCGCGCGCCAGGCGGCTTCCAGGTCGGTGGCAATGCCAGCAAAATCGGGAACTGGGGTGACAAGATCGATTTGTCGGGCTTGGGCCAAACCCGCTTCACAGGCTTCCACGCGCCTGAGCGCTGCCTCCCAGCTCTTCTCAAGTTGGGCAGCGATCAGCCGGTTGTCGGGGTCGCAAGCAGCATAGCGACGTTCAGCAAGAGAGGCGTCGTATCGGGCTTGCTGCAAGTCCAACTCCACCATGCGGTGTCGTTCTTCCAGATTATCCCGATGCGCCCGGTCAGCTTCCATTGCGGCCTCGATCGCCATTGGCGTCACGGCCCTCAATATCTCTTTGCCTATGGCAGGGTCGATGCGAGATGCGCCAAAAGTCATACATCGAGGCTTGGCCAGCATCTGGTTGATACGTTCACAGCGGTAATAGGGATGACCTGGAGGCCGCCCCGAGTAGACAACGCCCAACCGCCTTCCGCATCGGCCGCAGGTGAGCAGGCCCGCGAGCAATGCGCGGCCGCCACGACCCGACTTGATACCGCCTTTCTGTCCGAAGGCATTGACGGCAATATGGCTTTGGTTCCTCTCAAACTCGCTCCAGTCGATATAGCCTTCATGATGATCCTGGAGCAGCACTTCCCATGTTCCAAAGGGCTTGCCGTGGCCGTAGCTTTTGCGAGCCCTGCCATCGACAATCTCCGTTCGCTTCTCGCTTTTACCATAGACATAGACCCCAGCGTAGAACGGGTTCTTCAGGATCGAAATAACGCTTCGATAGCGGACCGGCACCCAGTCGAAGGACACAGTTTTGCGCCCGTCAGAAGGGCGGGGAAAATGGAAATCGTCTGCGGTGAGGGAAATCAGCACCTGGCGGGCGCTGCCAAGCTCGCGGAAGCGCGAAAAGATGAGGCGGACCGCCTCCTGCACCCGAAGATCAGGATCAAGCCCCAGACCATAGTCGCGATGCCAGATATAGCCGATTGGAACACTGAGACGCAGTTCTCCCCGCCGCGCTTTGGCGCGAGCCGCGTCAAGCATGCGCGTTCGCAAAATGCCAAGCTCGAACTCGCTGATGCTGCCCTTCATGCCCAACAACAATCGATCGTTTGGCCGACAGGGATCGTATACCCCGTCGAGATCAATCACGCGCGCTTCAACCAGGCCGCACAGTTCCAGGAGGTGATGCCAGTCCCGGCCATTACGGGAAAGGCGCGATGCGTCGAAGCAGAGCACCGCACCAACTTTGCCCGTGCACAGGCCGCTGACCAGTCGTTCGAAACCAGGGCGGTCGACAGTGCCGCTGGCGGTGCGGCCAAGGTCATCATCGATCACCTCGACATCGTGAAACCCCCAGCGGCGCGCAACATCGACAAGTTCATATTGTCGGCGCTGGCTCTCCAGGTTGTTCTGGACCTGACCCGGGGTCGACTGTCGGACGTAGACCACAGCTTTGCGCTTCAGCACCGTGGCTGGAAGGAGATCATTGCCCGTCATCGCTGGCCTCCTTCGCCGCGACGCCGGCCGCGGCCATCAGGAGGGTCGCCAGCCTGGCAACAACGACGCTTCGTTCCGCGTCGCTCAGGCCTCGCATCTGCGGCGTATCGAGCGGCATGCTCAACTGCTGGGTCAGCATCGGTAGCGACGAGGGTCGTGGTAGTGCCTTCATGGCGCGCCTCCTGGATGGCCGTGAGTCCATCCGCCGAAGTCTGCCTGAAACCGCGCTCGGTAAGCAGTCTGTGAAGCTCTACAAGCCCAATCACCGCAACGCGCGGTTCGCCCATCTTCATGTCGGCGCAAAACGCCCTATCCAGCACCCACTCTGCGACCTGGATGATCTCACCCGGCCTGATCTCTACCCGGATGATCGCGCCATTGGCCCGGTCCTCGCGACCTTCGTGCCGAAAACGGCAGCCGTAATATGGATGCCAGCGATAATGAAACTCCACCATCTGCCCGACATGGGCAGAATGACCCTGCGATGGCGGTTGGCCGACGCAATTGGCTTTTCTCGGGCAACTTCGCTGCGGCAGAGCGGTCAGCGGTCGTGCTCAGCATCATTGAGACCTGCAAGCTGTGCGGCGTCGATGCGGAAGCCTACATGGCCGATGTCACCGAGCGCATCCAGAACGACTGGCCAGCCTCGCGCTGGGACGAGCTGATGCCATGGAATTGGGTGCGCCGCGAAGAGATGCCGCTCCCCTTGGCGGCATGAGCGCGCTCGATGACATGGCGCTGTCGGACGAGGCGCTCGAGGCCTGGATGGCCACCAAGGCCGCCCCCCGCCCGTTGGTGCGGACCATGTCGGCGCTGGATGGCTTCGTAACGGCGGCGGTCACCGGACCCCGGTTCGCGGACCCGCAAGACTGGATGTGCCCGCTCATGGGCTTGCCGCGCGACGTCTTGGCCAAAGGCTCTGCAACCGATCACGCCGTGTTTGCCAGCCTCGCCAGGATCCACAACCGGATCAACGAGACGCTGTTCGACAGACCGCAGGATTATGCGCCCCGCTTCGCCACCAAGCCCGGCGGCGGCATCGACCCCCGGCCGTGGTGCCAGGGGTTCCACACGGCCATGAACCTCAATATCAAACGCTGGAAACGGCTGCTCGACCTCGACAACCCCAGCCACGGCCTGCTGCTGCCGATCCTGATCTACTGCGTCGACAAAAAGGGCAGGCCCGTTCTCGGCAAGCCCAGGCCGGGGCCTGAGACCGCGCAGTTCATCGAGCACGAGGCCTACAAAGACATCGCCCTCGTTATCCCCGCCCTCCGCGAACTCCACCACGTCACCCGTTATGACGATCCGCAGTGATCGCCGGCGGCGCGCCGACCAACGGCTGAACTACATAGATGCACCACCAGACGATCTCGGGAAAGGTGCCTGGGCGCACCGCTTACCGCCATGGTGTTGAAGGTGCGTTACCTATTGATGGCGGAAAGGCAGGAGACACTGTCGCTCAGTCACCGGCCGCGGAAGGAGTCCTGCAACCGCGAACTACGGAAGACGACCAGGCGAGTCCAGTATACCGGGCCAAATTTGGATCGCCCGATGTTCGATGTCAGACACTCGTCATGGCAGTTTTATAGCGACCGTCTTGTTTAGACGCGTTTTTCTCGCTTGGCGCGAAAAATGCAAAGCCCTCCACAATCGGAGTAAGAGCAATGTTCGACGATCACACTCGCCAATCAGACGGCTATTTCTGAAACCGGCCTAGCCCGTGCCGCTGGTTTCAACGGAATGCTGCTGTCGAACCCACACTGGTGTGATCCTCACCTTGCCGGTAGTTCTGCGTGGAGTCCACGATGGATTATATGCCGCCAACCTCAGTAATGAACTTCTTAAACGAGGTCTCGGGTTCGTTTCCGTCGGCGATTTCCCTAGCCTCGGGCAGACCAAGTGATCGGTTCTTCGATAGGCTTGACCCCCAGGCGCTGTTGAATGCGCTAGTTGTGTATGAGCGGTATTCAGCCGGCGATCACGGAGGTGGGCAAGTACACTCTCAGTTGTTGCAGTATGGACGAACTGCCGGCCTCATCAGCGAGCTCGTTGCACAACAGGTTCGATCCGATGAGGGGGTTGCAGCGAGGACTGATCGCGTACTAATCACGTCAGGCTGCCAGGAGGCGCTTGCTGTCTGCCTGCCGGCGCTGTGTCCCGAACCTTCGGACGTGATCCTGGTCTGCAACCCCACCTACGTTGGCGCAACCGGTGCAGCTAAGGCCGAAAGGGTCGCCGTTGCAGCCTTACCCAACTCAGGGCCTTGCGTTGCAGAGGCAATCGAGCGCGCAGTCCTGCAATTGCGCCGAAATGGTCGGAGGGCTCGGGCGGTATATCTTATCCCCGATTTTGATAATCCGACCGGGCGCGTTCTCGATTCGGCCGCACGACGCGATGTACTTCAAGTGTGCGCCAGACATCGGGTCATCATTCTGGAGGATAACCCATATCGGCTATTTCGGTATGAAGGTGATGCGATCCCTCCGATGGCCGCTTTGGATGAGGTAGGAAGTGTCATCTACCTGTCTACATTCTCCAAGACGCTAACCCCATCTCTCCGCGTGGGAGCTGCGATACTACCCGAGACGATATTTGGAGACGCGGGAGCTTGCCGAGTACTTTGGGACGATCTGGTTCAGCGCAAGAGTTTCGTTACCCTCAATACGAGCCAAATTACACAAGCGATCGTGGCAGGGCTGTTGATCGAACAGGGGGTAAGCTTGCGTGGCTGGATACGGCCGGCGCTGGATTGGTATCGTGCCAATCGCGACCTTATGTTGAGTCAGCTGGATTGTGTGTTTTCGCCGTTCTCGGATCAGATTCGATGGAATCGCCCCTCCGGCGGCTTCTTTCTGACCCTCGATCTTCCTTTCAGATTTAGCGCGGAGAGCATGAACGAGTGTGCAAGAGATGACAATGTCATCGTTATGCCCATGAGCTTCTTCGCGTTGGATGACTCTCAAGACTACAGGATTCGATTAGCGTTCAGCGCGGTTACTCCCGAACAGATCCGAACCAGTGTGACCGGTTTGGGCCGCTACGTGGCGCGGCGGCTTGGGCGGGAATTGCCCAGCTTGGTGGGTGGACTGCGGGAGGGATAAAGATGGCATATCGGTCTTCTCCGGTGCGCGGACGTGGCTGCGAACGAGGCGATCAGGATAGGAATCCTGCAGGGCGCTCAATCTCCTCCGGCATCATTGTGGGCAGTGGTACGCTCGCAGTTAGGTGCGCTCAGCTGGCAATGGCGACGGGCCACGTCATTGGTGCGGCCCTGTGTAGTGACGCCATATTCGCGGAGTGGGCGGCTCACGCCAATATCCCGAGCATGGAAAGTCTTGAAGAGCTCTGCTCTTTTTTGAAGGCGGAGCCAGTGGATTGGATTTTCTCCGTTGCCAATCCGTTCATATTGCCACCGGACGTGTTTAGGCGAGCGCGTCGAGGTGCATTTAACTACCACGACGGTCCATTGCCACGATATGCGGGAACGCACGCAACGTCTTGGGCGCTGCTGGCGCAAGAGACCGAATATGCCATCACGTGGCATCGGATCGATGATGGTGTTAATACGGGTGACGTCGTGGTTCAGCGCCAAGTGCTGGTGGCGCCCACCGACACGGCAATGAGCCTGAACCTCAAATGTTATGAAGCCGCGATCGAGGGTTTCCGCGAGCTCTTAACTGGCTTCGCGAAGGGGAAGCTTACGGCCCATCCTCAGGCGCTGGGAAACAGAAGCTATTTTCCGAGATGGCGACGCCCAGATGCGGCAGGCTGTCTGCGTTGGGATCAATCCGCGCAAGAGTTATCAGCGATGACGCGGGCCCTAGACTTTGGCCCGTATCATCCCAATCCATTGT
The DNA here is from genome assembly GCF_042431665.1 of Mesorhizobium kowhaii. Classification (NCBI taxonomy): domain Bacteria; kingdom Pseudomonadati; phylum Pseudomonadota; class Alphaproteobacteria; order Hyphomicrobiales; family Phyllobacteriaceae; genus Mesorhizobium; species Mesorhizobium kowhaii. The sequence continues at coordinate 2,140 of NZ_JBHLYT010000234.1, read as the reverse complement.
GTCTGCCCAAGGCTCTCTTAGGCGATGAGGCTGTCGCAATCAGGCGCCTGGAGATGTCAGCTCAACGCTCGGGCGTTCCGGCAGGTTGCCTGCTTGAAGTCCACTCCAGCCATTGGCGGGTGGCGACGGGTACAGAGGATGTCGATGTTTGCTTTGGCGGCCGCTATGGGCAGGCGCTGGACGCGCGAGCCCTCGCCAGGCACTCCAATCTGGATAAAGGTGATCGCCTTCCGATCTTGAGCGAGGAACAGGCGCGGAGCATAACTGCCACCCATGAATTGCTGGCGCCTTCAGAGAATTTTTGGCGACAACGGCTAGAGCAGCTTAGAACATTGCAGCTTCCTTTCCCGTCTTCGCCCGTGGCTGAAGCGCCGCCCAGATGGCGGACTAGTTCGGCGTTCGTTCCAAGTGCTTTGGCTGAGCTGTCCCCACTCGATCGCACGGAATACTTGGTAACCGCTTGGCTGGTCTATCTCGCCCGCATCACGGGAGAAACCGACCTTCAACTGGGATGGACGCCTGCTTCGGATGGACCGCAAGCTGGGTCTAAGGCGGTGAAGGTGTTGATCACCCCTGTCGTGCCGATGGAAGTTACCATTGACCTTGCACATGATTTTGAAGAAATGCGCAAGACGGTGGCGGCCGAGCTCGCTCAGCTGAAGGCTCACGCTGGCTTTGCCCGGGATCTTATCGCGCGCTGCCCGACATTGCGAGTTGCGGAGGCGCTACGGTTGCATCGACCCTGGCCGATTGGCATCACAGTCACGACAGAAAGCTGCTCCGTCGCTGATGATCTGATGACGAGCCGCAGAGCGGGCCCAGCCCTATGCGGCAATTTGCTGACCTTTGAGGTTTGCGCTCTGGATGGGAGCTTTCGCTGGCACTTCGATGCCAGTCGATTAGCGCCGGAGCAAATCGGCCGCATGACGCAGCATTTGCAAACTTTGTTGCATGGTGTGATGGCCGATGCGGGCCAGCCGGTCGGTCGCGTCGACATCCTCCCGGCCGCCGAACGCACGTATCTGCTGGAGGAGTTGAACCGGACGGCAGCAGCCTATCCGTCGGAGCGGTGCATCCATGAGCTGTTCGAGGCGCAAGTGCGCAAGGCGTCCGACGCGGTGGCGCTGGTCCATGACGACGAGCGGGTGAGCTATGGCGAGCTCAACGCGCGGGCCAACCGGCTGGCCCATCATCTGATCGGCCTCGGGGTGAGGCCGGACCAGCCGGTGGCGATCTGCCTGGAGCGCAGCCCGGCGATGGTGGTGGGGCTGCTGGCGATCCTCAAGGCCGGCGGTGCCTATCTGCCGCTGGATCCGGCCTATCCGTCGGGCCGGCTGCGGCAGATTGTCGGCGATGCAAAACCGCAACTACTGCTTTGCGACGCCGCCGGCCGCACAGCACTGGACGCCAAGGCGCTCGCCGATCTGAGCGTGGTCGATCTGGATATGTCCACCTCGGCCTGGGCCGAACTGCCCACCTGCGACCCCGACCCGCGCGCCCTCGGCCTGACCTCCAGCCATCTCGCCTACATCATCTACACCTCAGGCTCAACCGGAACCCCAAAGGGCGTCATGGTCGAGCACCGGAGCTTGATCAATCACACAACATGGCAGGCGGATCGATTCCAGTTTGCTGCCCATGACATTTTCTTGCAGCGAACATCCCCCTCCTTTGATGCCGCCGTTTGGGAGCTATGGACAGCCTTGTCGATTGGGGCCCATGTAGCTCTTCCTCCTCTCGAGCGGCAATTTGATACTCGAACGATTTTCGATCTAGTAAATAAGTATCAAGTGACGGTCCTGCAATTGGTTCCGTCGCTTCTTTCCGCATTGCTCATGGTCACTGACGTTGAGCAAAATGAAGTCGATAGTTTACGATACGTATTCTGTGGCGGAGAGCTCCTGAGGAATGAGCAAGCCGCTAAATGGCTGCAATTCGCACCGCGGGCACTTGTCAATGTCTATGGACCTACCGAGGCAACGATTGACGCAACAGCCTGGGTGTATACCGCTGGATTTAACACGCCGGTTGTCCCGATCGGCCGTCCGATCGCGAACACGCGGGTGTATCTTCTGGACGCTCATGGCCAGCCGGTTCCGTTCGGGGCGGTGGGTGAGCTTTATATCGGCGGGGCGGGGGT
>NZ_JBHLYT010000233.1:0-845 GCF_042431665.1 Mesorhizobium kowhaii | reverse complement strand
GCAGGTGCTCCCAGGCAGCGGTCTCCGCGACGAGGCGATCATAGCTATTGATGCGACGATCGAGGCACTGGCCGCGCAGGACGCCGATTTCGATCTCGACCATGTTGAGCCAGCTGGCGTGTTTGGGCGTGTAGTGGAATTCCAGCCGTCGAAGGACGCGTCGCGCCTCTGAAGCAGGCAGAGCCTGGTAGAGCGCGGCGGCCGAGTGGGTTGACAGATTGTCGAGCACCACCCTGACGCGTTCGGCCTGCGGGTAATGGATATCGACGAGGTCGCGCATGCAATGGGCAAAGTCTTCCGCGGCGCGCCGCTCGGTGACCTTGACTTTGCGCCAGGAGCGGTGTGCGTCGAGGAAGACGAACAGGTTGGCGGTGCCGTTGCGCTTGTACTCGCAGTCATACCGCTCAAGCCGGCCCGGTTCGGCCGGGATCGGCTGTCGCACCTCGCCGATGAGTTGGGTCGGGCTTTCGTCGAAGCACACCACCGGTCGCTTCGGGTCCGGTGCCTCGGCATAGAGGTCGAGCACGTCCTCCATGCGCGCGACATACTCGGCGTCGACCTTGGGGATGCACCACATGTCCTTGCGCCAGGGCTTGAGATCGTTGTCTGCCAAGCGTCGGCGCACCGTCTCGCGCGACAGTTCCTGGTGATCGGTCAGCTTGACGAACTCACCGGCCAGCAGTTCCAGGGTCCAGCGGGCGCGGCCCGGCGGCGGACTGGAACAGGCGGTGGCCACCAGCAGGGCTTCTTCCTTGCCCGTCAGCTTGCGTTGCGCGCCTGCGCGTGGCTCTTCGCTGAGCGCCGCCTCCAGACCCATCTCCACGAAGCGGCGCTTGGTGCGATAG
>NZ_JBHLYT010000232.1:0-565 GCF_042431665.1 Mesorhizobium kowhaii | reverse complement strand
TGTTGATTGCCACTGAGAACTGACCCGGCAACCCAGGATATTTCCACCGAGAATTGACCCATGTTTGAACCTTGCCCTGCGTGTTTTCAGCGGGGGCTACGGAGTGATCGACATGGCATTATTGAGCGTGATCCGACGCTGGCATTTTCGAGAGCATTTATCGATCCGAGAGATTAGCCGAAGGACCGGCCTGTCGCGGAATACGGTGCGCAAATACCTGCGGGTGGGTGAGGTGGAGCCGAAGTTCAAGGTTCCAGAGCGGCCGAGCAGGCTTGACGCATTTGCCGACCGATTGTCAGCCTGGCTGAGGACGGAAGCCAAAAAGAACCGCAAGCAGAAACGCACGATGAAGCAGCTTCATGCCGATCTGCTGAGCCTTGGCTATGAGGGGTCTTACGGTCGTGTTGCGGCTTTCGCTCGGGAGTGGAAGGCGGATCTGCAGAGGGAATTACAGACGACAGGGCGCGGGACATTCGTGCCGCTTTCGTTCGATCCGGGTGAAGCGTTCCAGTTCGACTGGTCAGAAGATTGGGCGATCATCGGCAACGAACGCACCAAGCTGCAG
>NZ_JBHLYT010000231.1:600-936 GCF_042431665.1 Mesorhizobium kowhaii | reverse complement strand
CGGATCGATCAAAATGGCGGCCCTTGAACATGACAAACTCCCGGAAAGCAGGAGCAGCCGTCATGCAGCAATGACCTTTCCGAAAAGTTTGCGACGGAACCGTGCAGGTGGGGATGGTGCAGCAAGTTCTGGCCCCAGGTGTGAAGCACGGCGAAGAAGCCGATCTCGGCGCCCAGGTGTTTGGGATCGGCGGCAATGGTGCGCAGGGTCTCGGCGGTGGCGCGGAAGAGCAGACCGTAGACGAGCGCCTTGTTCTGATAGGCGATGGCGGCAATGTCACCCGGCAGCGTGAAGACGACGTGGAAGTACTGTGTGTCGAGAAGCTCGGCGCGACGA
>NZ_JBHLYT010000231.1:0-540 GCF_042431665.1 Mesorhizobium kowhaii | reverse complement strand
TTGAAGGCGATGCGCTGGTGGCCGCATTGATCGCACTGCTCGACATGCCCGCCGAGCGCGGCGGTGCGGCAGAGTTCAATCGCCGTCATGACGCGACGCTGCGCGGTGCTGAGCGACGCGTCATGCTGCACGCGATAGGCTTCGCCGTAGCGGCGGAAGATATCCGCCACCTCCGGCCCCGAGCGGGCCATCTGCTCGAGCTCAGAAGTACTGAGGCTTGGCCGGTGGCAGCGGGGTGGGGGCCGGACGCGGCAAGAGCTCGAACGGGCTCGACGTGGCGCAGACCTTGTTGGTGGCAATCCGCAGGTAATGGGCGGTGGTCGCGAGGCTGCGGTGACCGAGCAGCAGTTGAATGGTGCGCACGTCGGCGCCGGTCTCCAATAGATGGACGGCGAAGGCGTGCCGCAGGCTGTGCGGCGTGACCGGTTTGGGCAACCGGGAGAGGTCGCGCGCTTTCGCGCAGGCTTGTCCCACCGCATCCCTGGTGATCGGCTGGCCGGCACGATCGCCGGGGAAGAGCCACGCCTCTGGCCGGCGCAC
>NZ_JBHLYT010000230.1:0-845 GCF_042431665.1 Mesorhizobium kowhaii | reverse complement strand
CGCTCCAGGATATAATCGGCGAGCATCTGCAATTCAAAGCCCAGATGTCCCATCCACTGCGCCATCAGCGACCGGCTGATCTCGACACCGTCGCGCAGATAGATTGCCTCCTGCCGGTAAAGCGGAAGGCCGTCGGCGTATTTCGAGACAGCGATATAGGCGAGCAACCGCTCCGTCGGCAGGCCGCTTTCAACGATGTGCGCCGGCGCCAGAGCCTGGACCACGCCGTCACGGCCCCGGAAAGCGTATTTGGGACGGCGCGTGACGATGACCCGGAACTTCGGCGGCGCGACGTCCAGCCGCTCGGATCGATCCTCGCCGATCAGAACCTTTTCCAACTCCTCGCAGTCGGCCGGGATTTCCGGCTCTATAACCTCCTCGATGCGTTCGAGGTGGGCGGCAAAACCCTTGCGCGGGCGCGGGGCACGCTTCGGCTTGTCCCCGACCGCGTGAGCAAGTTCGCTCCGGATCGCCGAAAGGCCGGTCTCGACCTCCTCGAAGACAAAGGAGGCCTGCTCGTCGTCGATGGCCAGGCGTAGCCGCTCGGAACGCGTGCCATGTTGCGTGCGCTGCAAAACTTTCAGGATCGACGTGAGGTTGGCAATACGCTCGTTGGCGCTTTTCTCGACGGCTTTCAGCCGGGCGACCTCCGCCTCAGATGCTGCGATCCGAGCTTCGGCGACTGCGATCCGGGCCTCGCTCGCAGCCTGCTCGCGAGCCATGGAAAGGATCATCGCCTTAAGCGCATCAACGTCGTCGGGAAGGGCAAGATCCGGTAGAACCATGGCAAGCAGCAGAGCACAAAAACAGCCGCTTTCCCAACCGTTACAGCCCCATGATTCATC
>NZ_JBHLYT010000229.1:0-1078 GCF_042431665.1 Mesorhizobium kowhaii | reverse complement strand
CGGATACTTTGTCATCGAGATCCGCGAGCGCGCGCAGCAACGTACTCTTGCCCGATCCGCTACGGCCGAGAAGGGCGACGAACTCCCCCTTGTCGATGTCGAGGCTGAGCCCATCGAGAATGGTTCGCGGCCCGAAGCTTCTGATAAGGCTCTCGACCCGCACGACGGGTGCGCCGCTCAATCCGCCAAGGTGCGACGCCATGACAGCGACCTTTCCTGGAAGAAGCTGACGATGCCGTCTGAGGCGAGACCGAGCAGCGCGTAGAGGACGAGGCCGACGATGACGATGTCGGTCTGGCCGTAGTTGCGTGCGAGATCGATCATATAGCCGATGCCGCTCGTGGCATTGACCTGTTCGACCACCACCAGGGACAGCCAAGCATAAGTCACCGCGAAACGCAGGCCCAGGAAGAAGCCGGGCAGGGCGCCTGGCAGGATAACCTCGCGGATGAATTCGCCATAGCCCATTCGCAGGGTCTGGGCCAATTCGACATAACGGCTGTCTATGCTGCGCAAGCTGCTGTGGGTCTGGATATAGATCGGGATCAGGACAGCCAGCGCGATTGTCGTCACTTTCATGCCCTCGCCGATGCCGAACCACAGCATCAGCAACGGGATCAGGGCGAGCGTCGGGATCGCCCGCTTGATCTGAACGGGACCGTCGATGATCGCTTCGCCAAGCCGGGACAACCCTGAAATGAGGGCAAGCACGGTCCCGATCAGGACGCCGAACACCAGCCCCTGCGCTGCCCGCCACGCAGACGTCATCAGATGACCCTGAAGCTTGCCTTCTGCGATAAGATCGACGGCGGTGCCGACAACCGACCAAGGCGCCGGCAGCGTTCTTGGATCGATCAGGCCGGCGACACTGCCGATGGACCAGACAACAAGAAGAAGTGCGGGCCCAATCAGCGCGCCAAACGGGATCGCACGCCCAAGCGCCAGGCGACGCCTCGTCCCGGTCTTGCGGGGCATTACGGCGGGCGGGATCAACGCCCTTTCATCAGATGCATACCCAATGGTGGGCGCAACCGCGGCGGGGTGTGAGAATGCGTTCATCTGCGTCGTCTCCAGTCTT
>NZ_JBHLYT010000228.1:0-524 GCF_042431665.1 Mesorhizobium kowhaii | reverse complement strand
CGTGATCTCGGACGGCGCCGAAATCCTGAAGCGGCTGCCCCGCGCCATGCCGAAGCCGACAGCCCACATCATCGACTGGTTCCACATTGCCATGAAGATCCAGCCCATGCAGCAGATCGCCGATCACATCGTTCCCAGTCCGACCCTTTTGAAGTGCTTCCAACCATCGACAGGGACATCAGAGCCGTGAAGTGGCGTCTCTGGCACGGGCGGGTCGATGGCGCGATCTGCGACCTGGAGCAACTCCTGGCGAGACTGAAAGACTCGCAAAGGGACGGCGAGTTCTCGATCGCACGGCTTTATAGCCTCGCCTCGCAGCTCCTGATCGCGGCGCGATCGTCAACTATGGAAAGCGCTATCGGGCTGGGCTTCGCGTTGCCTCCGCTCTGGCCGAGTCGGCGGTGAATTCACTCGTCGGCAAGCGGATGGTCAAAAAGCAGCAGATGCGCAGGTCCTCCTACGGGGCCCACATGCTCATGCAAGTCCGGACGGCGGAGATCAATTGCGAACTTCGCGATCGGCTG
>NZ_JBHLYT010000227.1:0-600 GCF_042431665.1 Mesorhizobium kowhaii | reverse complement strand
GCCCGATATCGTCGGGCCCGGACCGCATGAGCCAGGCGTCCCCGGCGGCTGCGCTGATAACGTCGCCCCGCCTCGCGCACACTCTCGCGGCGGGCAGCACGGGCGCAGTCCTGGCCGCAGTAGCGCTGTCCCCGGTCGCAGCTGCGGCAGATCGTTACCTGCGAACGGCAGCGGCCGCACAGAAAGAAGCGGCCCGTGAGCATCCGCGACGATCCTTTCGGAGCGCCGCTGGGAGTTCGGGGAAAAGGTCGACGGAATGCGCTGACAATGCGATAATGCAGTCGCGCACCGTCAGTGGAGCGTGACACCGAGCCCGGACTTGCCAGTTGAGATCGGTGTTACGCCGGATTGTTTCTGCGGCGCTGATTACCCGCAGATCTACCACAAGGCACGCGCATGGCGGGGTACGTCGAAAGCCGCCTCAGGGCGGCTGGAGACGTGCCCCGCGTCTATCCCTTCAACCTCCCATGATCAGCACCGCGCCGCAAAGGCGGCCGCCCGCTACAGCGCTAGTTGAAGAGCGCGCGGGCGGCCGCCTTTGCTCTTCCAGCGCTTCAGATCTTGTCGTCGTTTATCAGCGGGTTTCGACCGTCTTCGACA
>NZ_JBHLYT010000226.1:0-849 GCF_042431665.1 Mesorhizobium kowhaii | reverse complement strand
AGCAGCCGAGGCGAGAAGTGGACGACCCAGCGATGCACGGTGGAGTGATCCACGTTCAGGCCGCGTTCGGCCATCATCTCTTCCAAATCGCGCAGGCTCAGATTTTAGGCCAGATACCAGCGTACGCACAGCAGGATCACGGATCGATCAAAATGGCGGCCCTTGAACATGACAAACTCCCGGAAAGCAGGAGCAGCCGTCATGCAGCAATGACCTTTCCGAAAAGTTTGCGACGGAACCGTCAAAAGTGTCGTCAATGTCGAGCACGATCCGCTTCGGAACCTGGCGGAAGGAAGAGCAATAGAGGTCGACCATCGCACGGCCCATAACGACCAGTTCCCGCACGCCAGGCAGGTTCTCCAGCCGGCACATCGTCGATTGAGAGGCCAGATCCCGACCCGAAGGCAGCGCATCCTGGGCCATCTTGAAGACCGGATCGCAGCGCAGCCGGTTGGCGTCGTTGCCATCCTCGTAGCCGGCGGCAATCATCTTCATGCGAAAGCCGATCATATCGGCCACGCTATGGATGACCTGGTCCGGGCAGCGCGGATCATCGATGCAGCGCGCCAGACGCTCGGCGACACGCAGCCGCTTTTCCACCTCGGCCAGAGCCAGAACCCCACTGTTGGACGACAGCATGCCGCCGTCGAAACGGGCGACGACGGACTTGCCGCCAACAGATGACAAACCGCTCAGCGGCAGCGTAAGATCATTCATGGCGGGTGTGGTCTCCGGGAAATGGTTTGGATCGGCTTAAGCAACCAAATCCTACGTCATTTCAACGGCTTGCACCACATCCGCCAACCTCCAGTAGAGTCGAGGAGGGGCGCGGTGGCTTGGGCCGTGTTG
>NZ_JBHLYT010000225.1:0-626 GCF_042431665.1 Mesorhizobium kowhaii | reverse complement strand
GGCGCGATCCTGGTTGTGTCGGCTGCCGACGGCCCGATGCCGCAGACCCGCGAGCACATCCTGCTGGCCCGTCAGGTCGGCGTGCCGTCGATCGTGGTGTTCCTGAACAAGGTCGACCAGGTTGACGACGCCGAGCTGCTCGAACTGGTCGAGCTCGAGGTTCGCGAACTCCTGACCAAGAACGAGTTCCCCGGCGACGACATTCCGATCGTCAAGGGTTCGGCGCTTGCCGCTCTGGAAGATTCGGACAAGAAGATCGGCGAGGACGCGATCCGCGAGCTGATGGCTGCGGTCGATGCCTACATCCCGACGCCTGTTCGTCCGCTCGACAAGCCGTTCCTGATGCCGATCGAAGACGTGTTCTCGATCTCGGGCCGTGGCACGGTGGTGACCGGTCGCGTCGAGCGCGGCGTGGTCAAGGTCGGCGAGGAACTCGAGATCATCGGCATCCGTCCGACGACCAAGACGACCTGCACCGGCGTTGAGATGTTCCGCAAGCTGCTCGATCAGGGCCAGGCTGGCGACAACATCGGCGCGCTGCTGCGCGGCGTTGACCGTGAAGGTGTCGAGCGCGGCCAGGTTCTGGCCAAGCCCGGCACGGTGAAGCCGCACAAGAAGTTCGTGGC
>NZ_JBHLYT010000224.1:852-1113 GCF_042431665.1 Mesorhizobium kowhaii | reverse complement strand
GGTGGCAATGCGTTCCTGCAACGCAATCACCTGACTTGCAATCGTGTTATCGCGCGCCTGCGCCTCGCTCGACACCCGCGCATAGAGCGCACATTGCGTCTCGGTCATTGCTCACCTCCCGATCTCGTCATCGCTTTCGTCACCTTCGATGAGGGGTCCGCTCGACGCTTCTGCCGTTGCTTCGTGCGCCGTATCGTCGGCACAAGATGGGCGTAGGCCTCGAGCAGATGTTGGGGGCCGGTTCTTGTCGCTTCGAACGAT
>NZ_JBHLYT010000224.1:0-706 GCF_042431665.1 Mesorhizobium kowhaii | reverse complement strand
GTCGATGGCGCATTAAATCCCCAGTTGGCTCTGATTCGGCCGCGACAAATCGACTCGCATCCCAACCGCGGCGAACCTCAACAAGCGACCGCATACGGCGTGGAGGCTCAATGCGCACCGACCACTCGAAACCAAACTTGGCAACATTGTACAGCGGACCACGACCCATCGGCGCGGCAGGACTTCGAAGCCGTTGGCGCTGTCCGACCGCTTGACGATCTCCATCGTGAACGTTCCGAGCTTTTGCAGGGCGCCGCGCAGTTTCGGCCCCGCATAGCCGCCATCGGCAAAGACATGGCGCAGCCACGGCCAGCGCTTGAGGATGGATTTCAGGACGGCCGGCGCGCCGTCGCGGTCTTGAATGTCGGCGGCGTGAACGACCACGCCGACCATCAGGCCCAGCGTGTCGACGACGATGTGGCGCTTGCGGCCCATGATCTTCTTGCCAGCGTCGAAGCCTCGTATTCCGCCGCTTTCGGTGGCCTTGACCGTCTGGCTGTCGATGACGCCGGCAGACGGGCTTGCTTCCCTGCCTTCGCGTTCGCGCGCCGCCATGACGAGTTCATTGTTGATGGTGCGCAGCAGTCCTTCGTCACGCCAGCGCCAGAAGTATTTCTGCACCGTCGAGAACGGGGGGAAGTCCTTGGGCAGAAGCCGCCATGCTCCGCCCGACGAAGCCATGTAAAGCAGCGCGTTCACAACCTCG
>NZ_JBHLYT010000223.1:0-504 GCF_042431665.1 Mesorhizobium kowhaii | reverse complement strand
CGGATCGATCAAAATGGCGGCCCTTGAACATGACAAACTCCCGGAAAGCAGGAGCAGCCGTCATGCAGCAATGACCTTTCCGAAAAGTTTGCGACGGAACCGCCTGTTCTGCTGGTCGCAATGGTACGCCGGTTCCACTGCGACGCGGTGCTTTGCGGCCGGCGAATCTTTGCCGAGCGCTTTGACGGGGACGTCCTCGCGCCATGGGCCCGACGAACCGCTCGCCTCGACGATGTCGTCCACCATCTTGGGCTTGTTCTCGGCGGGCGTCCGGCAGCGAGCTTCGCCCAGAGGCTGATGCTGCCGGTGAGCAACGACACCCTGCTGCGACGGAACCGCAGTTCCAGGGTCCAGCGGGCGCGGCCCGGCGGCGGACTGGAACAGGCGGTGGCCACCAGCCGGGCTTCTTCCTTGCCCGTCAGCTTGCGTTGCGCGCCTGCGCGTGGCTCTTCGCTGAGCGCCGCCTCCAGACCCATCTCCACGAAGCGGCGCTTGGTGCGATAG
>NZ_JBHLYT010000222.1:0-42633 GCF_042431665.1 Mesorhizobium kowhaii | reverse complement strand
TCGTTGAAAAAGTCGCGCACCGGCGCGGCTTCTTCGCGCTCGACATGGCCGACTTCGCTGCAGTGCACAAACGGAGATTGAAACTGGAAAGCGGCTCTTTGGCTCTTTAAGAAGTATTGTTGCGGAAATATCACGAATATGCGTCTAAATTTGGCACAGATTGCACAAGAGGGACAAAGGAAACGTGAACTAGCCTGAGTGGATTCTATTTATGACTGTTTTGCAAAGAGACGTTACTCGCAAAGGAAAACTGGTATTACAATTGCAAACTGATCGATTTGAAAATCATAAAGTCAAACTGAAGAGTTGATGCTGCCGGTCGATGAACAGTCGCGTGCGGCCAGTATGACCTCGTGCACCATGTCGTGCTTGAGCATTTCAATGGGAATGCGACCGTCGAGATCTGGCGAAGGGCGGGCCAACCAAAACCAGGCCAGCCTTGGATTGGGAATGAGGGACAGCACCGCACTGATCCCTAGCGCCGGCCTGCCGTCGATGAACTGGGCAAGCGGGAAGACATGCTTGCGGCCGCCCTTGCGCAAGGCAATGACTTCGTTGCGCCTTTGCCAGCGATGAAGCGTGGAGCGCGGGATGCGGAGCTTCTCTTCCAAATAGGTCGATCCGGCAACTCCGCCCGCCCAGTCCTCGATCACCATCGATTGGAGCTCTGCGGCTCCCTCGGCAACGTGTTGGAACGCAGGCTGGCCGGGTCCGGCCGCCGGCGCTGGCCTTCCCGAAGCGTAGTCCGCTCCGGCGGGGTGGCTGTGCGCGATCTTGTTTGCCATCGTGCGGAAGAACTCGGAGGCGAGCGTAGTCAAGTCGCCCTTGAAAGAGCCGATCGCGTGCCATTGTGCCTGCGGCAGGAAGGGCAGGGCGGCGGCCACACTGCCCGCAATCGCGCTGACGGAAACGAGCGCCTCGGCGTCCAGCAGGACACCATGCTGCGTCAATGCCTGTTGTACCGCCTCGCCCACCAGGCCTGCCAAGGCTTCGTGGGATATCCCAACCATCGGATTTGGAAATCTGGTCATGTATCTGACTTGCCGGCCACGCGCGCTCCTCCCCAATTGCGGCCGATTGAAAGGCTACAGCAGGAAGACGAAATGGTAACGACCATAGACACAGCGACCTGACAGGCAGCTGTCTTGCATTTTTTCATACCCCAACTGGCTGCCCCGAAATGTCAGTCGCGGGACGCCTCAGTGTGCGTGTAGGGGTGGTGTGTGACAGATGCACGACAGACCGCGTTGTTTGATGCCCTTTAGAGTGACGCACCTTTACTATTGCAGTCTTGCTGCTTGCCTTGTGGCGTAGCTTCGGCGCGGCCGCGGAGCTTGGCCACTGGAGGACATCTGAGGGAGCTGATTGGTGGTGTCCCAATGGTCGATGATGGTGGCAGCCGCGGGGGATCTCGAGCGCATAGGCAAAGAGTTTGGCGATCGTGACTTTTTGCTACCTGAGATCATTGCCTACCTGCGCTCGATTGGTCGGTACATAGAACCCCACTCGCCAGCGACGCATTGGTCAGAACATCAGAGAACACAGTACGGAAAGGTGCGCTCAGTCCACCTACGTGGCTTTTCGGCCTGGCTTACACCGTCCACCAAGTGGCGAATGCTATCGCGAAAACGGTTACCACGATCCAGAACATACACGTCTGGTCTCCGTTTCGGCCAGATTCGCCATCTTCGAACACGTCGTAACCCCCCATTCTTACCACAACAGGAACACTATCAAGCTGCTCGCGAGCGAGGGGAGTGACATGGGTTGGGCTAGCATCCGCTAGAAAACTCTCTGGACGAACCACTGGGGTCGGTAACGCGTATCCACGGCTCACCAGGTACGCGACCAGGCTTGAGGGGTCGCGGTATCGCCATCACCACTGCATGAACATGGCTTTGTGCCGCGACTGACACGCTACGGACGATCTTTGAGCCGTCCATCTCTTCGACTTTAAAACGTTCCATCGACCTGCTTTCTCGCAACCGACAATTACCAAAATCCGAAACGAATGGAACTGCCATGGACCGACCTTCGTGAGCGATTGCAAGGCTAAGAGCGGGCAAAAGAGTCCTAGTGTACTGCTGTCTCAAAAATGGAGCTAAGGCCGTTTCGAAAACCTATACTTAACCGTAGTGCCAATGTGGCTTTAGTTCTGTGCTCAAAAACATCACCCCGATCTTGTCTGCTCGTCGCCACTTAACAACAGACTTATAGCCTATGCCGTCAATCGGGATGTAGAGAAGGAATTCATCCGGGACGCGCGCTTCGATTGACACCTGCAACTCCGCACCTTTGGAATGCATATTTCGAACAGTGCACTTCACCTCGGAATTTGATATACCTGTCAGTATCGTCGCTCCTTTGAGAACACGTCGACGCCGCTGTTTTCGCAATTCTTCACAACCGTGCATAAAACACCCATGGACGAGTAACGCCGTATTTCCGCAAGCGCGTCTTTACGTTCGTTCGGCGTGGTCGGCAAGCCATTAGCCGCTTATTCACAGAATAAGTGGAAAGTCGCCTAAAACTGTTCTACTGGCGGCAGTAATAAGGACGGCCATTGACCATCTTCATGGTGCCGTAGGTGGATGGGCCGCAGGTGATGGCGGGGCCATCCGCCAGTTGCAGGACGGTGGCGGAGACGGTGCCGGAGATTTCCAGAGCAACCGCGGGGGTAACGGTCCCTATGCCCACCTTGCCGCCGAAATTGGCGGCGCCCAAATAGGTCTGGCTGACGCCCAGGCGACCCCAGGTGCTGGCGCCGTTTGTGAGGGAGCGCCAACCGTACGACAATTCGAGATTATTGAAATTCGTAATCATTTGTTTTCTGGTCATTTTTGTTGACGTACTCAACATCATTACATCACTGTCCATGTAACATTTGCTATAAATCGGTTACATGGAAGTTACATGAAATGCCTAAATTGTTTTTGACTGACGATCTTGTTTTTACTGCAAGTTGCCAACTTGGGAAAGGCCAGGAAATATACTGGGATTATCCAGTTGGAGTGGACTGTCGTATACGAAGTGACTCCGTTCCGGGCCTGGGGCTCCGTGTTACTGAGTTGGGGCACAAGGCCTTTGTCCATGCTTATAGGTTCAATGGCAGGCGTTATCGAACAGTGCTCGGGTCTACCGTCGTCCTCAACGTATCCTCTGCCCGGCTGGCGGTCGGCAAACGGCAACGCCGCCCTGGAGGTCGGGGATAATCCAGATTTCGACCGAACCGACACTCGCCGTGCTCATCTTCTAACGGTCCGTGAGGCGATCGACCGCTATTGGGAAAGCCATGTGAGCGGCCTCTCCGCCGGCTACCGCTACAATTTCGCGATCTTTGTGGCGCATTGGCTGCGGCCCACGCCGACGGTGGCAAGCAAGCGCGGCCACAACAGTCGGCGTCGTTACAAAGATTTCGGGACGATGTTCGCCGACCGGCCGCTTTCCTCGATCAAACCGCTGAATATCGAGGAATTCCAGAAGCAATTTTCGTCGGGATACGTGTTCAACAGCGCGCTGCGGCACGTACTGGCGCTCTATAACTGGGCCATCCGTATGCAGTTGGTGGACATGCGCAACCCCTGCACTCCTATCCGAGCCCGGAAGGTTATACGCCGACGCCGGGATTACTCAACAGAGCAGATCCGCCAAATCGCAGCTCACATCTTCTATCCGGTGTTCGAGGCGCCGCCTGAAATTGATCACCTGGAAGGGTTCGCCAAACGGAACATGGCTCTGGTCAAGGGGCAGGTGGCAACCGCCAACGACCAGATGGAGGAGCTCTCCAAATTTATGGGCATCCTGTTCCTGACCATGGCCCGCCCCAGCGATCTGACCAAGGCGGAATTCGACCATTTTGATCTGGAGAAGCTTGTCTGGCACAAGCACAACACCAAGGGCATCAAACTGTCGCGTTCGCTCTATGAATACGCATACCGTTCGGTGCCGATCCATCCTAGGGTGGCCGGGATGGTGCAGGCCCAACGCCTCCGCTGGCCTGAAAGCAAGTTACTGTTCCCCTCGCACACCGATATGACCCAGCCCCTCGACAATTTCCGCAAGGGGCTGGACAGGTTCAAAGCGATGCCGGGCGTTCCGGAGTATTTCCAGCTTTACGACCTCAAGAGGATTGCCATCTCCCTGATGTTGACAGCCCAAGGCGTATCGCACGAGGCCGTGTCACACTACGTCGACCACAAAGGAAATCTTGAAACGACCATGATCTACGACCTCGGCCTTGTAGACCCGATGCGCCCGGTGACTGAACGCCTTGGCGTCCTGCTCGGCGTCTAGCGCTTGACGTCATTTTTCGTTTGTGAGGCAATGGGCTTGCGGCGATCTTCAGCCGCGACAATCCACAACGAAAGCTATGCCCATGGAAGCCATGCACGCGCTTGTGTTGACCAGTACCCAGCTGCGCGACATGCTGACGGAAGCTGCTCGAGAGGGAGCGAGTTTGGCCGTCGCGTCATTGCGTGCGGAACTCCATCAGACGCCCGACGACGCCGCCCTCAAGAAACTCCGGGCCTACCTGGCGGACCCGGCCTCGCTTGCCACTCCGCAAGACCATTGGGCGCATAGCGAGCTCATCCGCCGGATTCAGCCGACGGCGCGCGGCAAGCCAAAATCCACGGCGTGGTTTATGCGATTCCAGAGGGAGACCGGACTGAACGAGTGCTTCACCCGTCCAAGTCCTGCCTATGGCCGCCGCAGAGAATGGTCTTTCGCCGATATCAGGCTGGCATGGGATGCCTACTACCGCAAAGGGTAAGCAGCGAGGCTACATCGCTTTATTATTTGTGCAAGGCTCGCGAAACTTCCGCAAAAGCCGAAGTGCTCAAACAAGCGCGCCAAAACTATAAGAGCGCCGGCTCACAAAACATTGCTCACGTACATAACTTACTTTGAAAGGTATGTCTTGACTTTCGGATTGGGAAGCGCTGTCTAGCCGTCTCTTGCTCCCAGGCTAGGGGTTCTTCAGTGACTGTTCGAATAAGGCTTCCCGGTGGCACGTTGAAGGTCAAGAATTATCGTGAACTGCGCGCTCGAGAACGTCAGAGGCGGCTGCCCGTAGTCAAGCTCGGTCCAATCTACCTTATTTGGTGGTCCAATAGGCAAAAGCCAATCAACGATTAACCGCTAGGCTGACGGAGGCATCTGCGATCGCTTCGAAGAGGTAAGCCATGCGTTGTGACTGGGGAAGTACATCATCACCAACGGTGAATGCCACGATCCTCTACCGACAACGCGAAGGGCATGGCGCTTTCGTGCGAATGGCGCGTGCCGCAGTAATGTTATACAGTAGGTCACCTAAGAATAAGCTTGGATGAGGTGAAGCCAAGGCTGACATTAAGATGTTAATGCTTATCTGGCATCCAACCGAAATAATTCCACAGACACGTCTTTAAAAA
The DNA here is from genome assembly GCF_042431665.1 of Mesorhizobium kowhaii. Taxonomy (NCBI): domain Bacteria; kingdom Pseudomonadati; phylum Pseudomonadota; class Alphaproteobacteria; order Hyphomicrobiales; family Phyllobacteriaceae; genus Mesorhizobium; species Mesorhizobium kowhaii. The sequence continues at coordinate 37,222 of NZ_JBHLYT010000222.1, read as the reverse complement.
CTATGAACAGCGAAATATGTGTTGACGCTGAGTTCGACTGGAAGCTTTAGCATTATCGACAGAAGTTGGACTTAAGAAGTGACATGGCCAAACAATACGCTGAGTGATAATACCGACGCGAGCAGTAAACGAGTCCAACGTGGTGACACGGAACGCCGCAATAGAATTGGTAGCAAATTTAGTTTCTATGGTGGTCACGTTACGCAGTGCATTGGTTCGGCCATAGAATAAATCAACCTCGCGATCTTTCTACGGAAACAATAAGACATCATGATCCATGATCAGGTCATGCCTCCAATGCTTGAGACAAAAGCAACTAAACGGAGACTGCTTGCTTGCAAGCTCGCGCGAAACATGAATATCTTAGTTCGCTTGTGCGGCCGGCGGGCAGGGCTTCGCGAGAGCGCGACGTTGGGGTTGGGGATATGTATTTTCCAAGGTTTCTTGTCGGTGCGACGATCACTCTGCTGGTCGTCGTGATCTGGGTTTACCATACAACCGATTCGATCTGGCGTACGGTAGGCTGGGCGATGCTCATCGCGACCATTCTCCAGATAGGGTATTTTGCCGCTGTAGTGTTATTGATCTATCTCGACATGTCCAAACCCGCCGAGACAATCGATTCGAGCACAGGCGATGAAACTGGGTCGCTTCCCATCAGGCGGGACGGCATATCTCTCTGATACCGTTGAAGGCGTATGACCTTCGGAACCGTTTTGGCGAGAATGTTCGAGGCAACCACTGCATCCGCCGCGAACGAGGCTGCCTTCCCACTGTCGAGGGCAACAAGCCGGACAATAGCGCGTTTTCCGACGCCCGGGGCATAATACTGTCGATCATCAGGCAGTCCTTTCCCCCCATCTCGCGGCGGCGAGGCCACATGCCACGCCGACGCAATCAGCAACCCAGTCGAGCATATCAACATCGCGAGCTATCAACGGCAACCCCTGGAGAACCTCGATGCCGGCGCCAACCAACACAAGGAAGATAATCAGCCTTATCTTTCGCTCGGGCCAGCCGAGGCTTCCAAGGAACATCAGGACGGCGAACGCCGTGATGTGGTTCAACTTGTCGTAGTGAAAGCCGATGTCGATGCCAAAATCCTTTAGGCGAGGCAACGGAAACAACGCGAGTGCAAGGACGACAACCAGCATAACCCCAAAAGCGACCCGTTCGGCGACTTCATAATATTTCATGCTGCTCCGCCCAAGTCTGAACCCTGACCACCCGTTCGCTACGGGTTAGAAGGTCGACTGCGGTGAACGCTGGGTTGAAAGGATCATTCGACGGTCACCGATTTGGCCAGATTGCGCGGCTGGTCGACATCCGTGCCCATGAACACGGCGGTGAAATAGGCGAGCATCTGGATCGGCAGCGCGTAGATGATCGGCGAGATGATTTCCGGCACGTCCGGCAGCACGATCGTCTCCATCGTCTTGACGCTCACTTGTGCCGCACCCTTGCTGTCGGTGATCAGGATGATCTTGCCGCCGCGCGCCGCCACTTCCTGCATGTTGGACACCGTCTTCTCGAAAATGCGGTCATGCGGCGCAATCACGATGACCGGCATGTTCTCGTCGATCAGCGCGATCGGTCCATGCTTCAGCTCTCCCGCGGCATAGCCCTCGGCATGGATGTACGAAATTTCCTTGAGCTTCAGCGCCCCTTCCATGGCGAGCGGGAAGTTGGTGTCGCGGCCGAGATAGAGCACATCCTTGTGGCGGGAGAGATCGCGCGAGATCCTTTCGATCTGCCCGTCGAGCTTCAGCACCTCGCTGGCGAAGCGCGGCGCTTCGGAGAGTTCGCGCACCAGCATCCGCTCCAGCTCGGGCGAGATGGTGCCGCGGGCGACGCCGGCCCGCACGGCCAGCGAAGCCAGAACCGAAAGCTGGCAGGTGAAGCCCTTGGTCGAGGCGACGCCGATCTCGGGCCCGGCGAGTGTCGGCAGCACGACGTCGGATTCGCGCGCCATGGTCGATTCCCGCACATTGACGACCGCGCCGATCTTCATGCCGGCCTTGCGGCAATAGCGCAGCGAGGCCAGCGTGTCGGCGGTTTCGCCCGACTGGGAGATGAACAAGGCCGCGTCGTTCGAGGATAAAGGCATCTCGCGGTAGCGGAACTCCGAGGCGACATCGATGTCGACCGGCAGCCGCGCATAGCGCTCGAACCAGTATTTGCTGATCAGGCCGGCGAGATAGGCGGTCCCACAGGCCGAGATCGCCAACCGGTCGATTTTGCCAAAATCGAACGGCAGGTCGAGCGGCTTCGAGACGCCGGAGACGAAATCCACATAATGCGCCAGCGTGTGCGAGATCACCTCTGGCTGCTCGTGGATTTCCTTTTCCATGAAGTGCCGGCGGTTACCCTTGTCGACCATGAAGCTGGTCGAGAGCGACTGCTGACGTTTGCGGTCTACCTTGTTGCCGTCGATGTCGTAGATCACGACGCTGTTGCGGCGCACCACCGCCCAGTCACCATCTTCCAGATAGGTGATCGAGTTGGTGAAGGGCGCGAGCGCGATGGCATCCGAGCCCAGGAACATCTCGCCGTCGCCGTGGCCAACGGCGAGCGGCGGACCGTTGCGGGCGCCGACGATCAGATCCTCGTCGCCCTTGAACATGACCGCCAGCGCGAAGGCGCCGTGCAGCCGCTTCAGTGCCTGATGCGCCGCCGCGACCGGCTTCAGTCCCTTGGCCAGTTCACGCGCCACCAGATGCGCGACGACCTCGGTGTCGGTCTGCGAGGAGAAAGTATAGCCGTCGCGCATCAGCTCATCGCGCAATTCTGCGAAATTCTCGATGATGCCGTTGTGGACGATGGCAACCCCGTCGGAAAAATGCGGATGCGCGTTGGTTTCGTTCGGCACGCCATGCGTCGCCCAGCGCGTGTGGCCGATGCCGATCGTGCCGTCGAGCGGCTCTTCCTTCAACCGGCGCTCGAGGTTGATCAGCTTGCCTTCAGCCCGGCGGCGGCCGAGCTCGCCATTCTCGATGGTAGCGACGCCGGCCGAGTCATAGCCGCGGTATTCGAGCCGTTTCAGGGCATCGACAATGAGCGACGCAACCTGCATTTGGCCGACAATTCCAATGATACCGCACATGCAGACAGTTCCTTCAATCCACTACAGAAAGCCGACCTAGTTCACAGCGTTGTCAGTCTTTGGCCACGTGGAAAATTGTGCCCGACCGTACCGTTGCGCAACATGTTGCTACAAATAACCAACAAATGTTAGCAATAGTAACAACAGAACTACACAACAGCCTTAGGAATTCCAGCCTAAACGCCATTCTTAAAACAACAGATAGTTCATGACGTTAACAGAAACGTGACAAGTCGCCTCGCTTTGCGATTATAAAGAATAAACCATCGGGCGCAAAAACACAGCGCTATCAACGATGCTGTCTCACGCGCTGAAACGAGTCACTCACTTTTATCGCTCTATCAGGATCCCTGGGCCTGAGGGCATCATTTTACAACCGACAAGAACGGATGCAAAACAAAGTCAGAGATTGAAGATCTAGTGCTAAGGCAGAGGAGCGAGAGGCGGCGCTTAACAACGCGTGGAAACCCTGTCAAGCCCGCCACAGACCTTCCTTGACGCGATTATTATTTAATCGATTGTAGCGATAAAGCGTATCGGTCAAGACTTGCGTTTAACGCACAAGCATCATATGGCTCCGCAATATCGGCACGGTCCAACTGTTCGTTAGACAAAGCTTTTACGCGCCTGCCATGCGAGAGAGAAATATGACAAATGCGGATATCACACAAGTATGAAATATCTTACATAACAATCGCTACAGCCAATAGATGAAATATTAGTGACGGCTAATTTGCCGTTATAGATAACAAAAGTATTTCATAATCTTTCAGGCAATGCCACTTCTTAGCCAAATCGTTCCTTGCGAGTCTGAAAGATGTAGCATAAATGATCTGCCCATAGCGGCCGAAGAAATGTGGAATCAGTATTGTGACTCTCTTAGGACAGGCGAGCACCGAGCGGAGTGCCTTTCAGAATTCGCCAGCCGCAGATAATGGCGTTAGGTGGTATGTTGCCGGTGTATCTATGGGCAAAGAGACCATAGCTGAACAACATCTCCACAGACAGGGATTTGTTTCGTTCGTGCCGCGCGGCAAGAGAACAGTTCGTCACGCTCGACAGCTCTCGACGCGGACGGCAGCATATTTTCCTGGGTATATGTTTGTCGCCATAGACGTTACCCTTCAACGCTGGCGCTCGATCAACGGAACTATCGGCATTCGTTCTTTGATCATGCGAGGGGATAGGCCATCGCCGGTCCCTATTGGGTTGGTCGAGCGCTTCATTGCATTAACCGGCAAAGATGGCCTGCTTGATTTCAGCGGTGGCCTCAAACCGGGATCTTCTGTTCGAATTCTATCGGGGCCTTTCGCGGAGTTGATAGGTCGCCTTGATCGGCTTGATTCCACAGGGCGGGCCCGCGTTCTTGTCGCCATCATGAATGGCGAAATTCCTATTGATCTGGAATCGAGCGGTCTTGTCGTAATTGCGTGATCAAAGCGCTTTATTGCTCGCTTGCTTGATCCCCCTCGTCGCATGTGAAAACTCCCCGCTTCACCCGGGAGTGCGGTAGCCGTGGTCTTGCACATTCGTCAAAGGACTTTGCCCAGCGTGGCAGAACAAGACCGTTAGTCCGGGCTGGACGGACTACACACTGGTTGGATTTCATTTCAAGATGGCCGAATGGTGCATCATGGATGAGCCTTCAGACGGAGCATGTTGTGCTGGTCGTTTAAGGCAGTAGCTGGAACGTCGTATCTGGTCGACTTGCAAACCGAGACAGATCAGGGTGACAAAAGACGTCAATCGTTCCCACGCTCGTGGCAAAACACCCGAGTGACACTTCTTCGCTGGGCAGAAGTCGGCGAGCGGCTCACGGCGTGTGCCATTTCATGCCGCCATGACGGCAAATATCTCCAGACCAAATAACCGGACATATAGCCTATGAACATGAATGTTCGCGCCATCAATTTGCCGAACCAAAGACATCTCCTGTTGCGGATGCGCTTTCAATTGGTGGGCGGTTTGATGTTTGCCATCGTTGTGCCTGCTCTGATCCGTCTTTCGATAGGGTACGGCGTTATTTATTCATCAAACATGCAGATCACGATCGTCGCTGCGGTTGTCGCACATATCATTGGCTACATGTTATACCGCCGGATCGCGAATTTTCCCGGGGTAGCAGCAACTGGATACATTCTGCCTACCTTTGCGTTAGCCTACGGCCTCGTGTTTTTGACTATTTTCTTTTTGCGAATTGACTACAGCCGGTTCCAGGCGGCCGCCAGCTTCTTTCAGTCGACATTTTGGTACTTTGCGATAAGCGTGGTGACGCGGCGGCTCGATCCGTACCGATTGGCTGTAGTCCCTGGGGGAAACGTCGATCGGCTCGGAAATATACCGGGCGTGGCCTGGCATTGGATACGTTCGTCTGACGAAATTGTAAAACATGCAAGCGGAGTGGTCGCAGACCTTCGGGCTGATCTTTCAGACGAGTGGGAGCGCTATATTGCCGATCGAGCGCTTTCCGGCACGCCGGTCTATCATATCAAGCAGATCAGCGAGTCCCTGACAGGGCGTGTCGAGATCGAACACCTTTCAGAAAACACTCTGGGCTCTCTAAATCCGAATCAGGCCTATATGAAGATAAAGCAGGTGATCGATTGGCTTGCGGCATTGGCTGCTCTGATTCTTCTTTCGCCGGCGCTCTTATTGGTCGCTGCGTTGGTTAGACTTGAGTCAAGTGGAGCTGCGTTGTTTAAACAGGAGCGGATGGGCTACCGAGGCAACGTGTATAGGGTCTACAAATTTAGGACGATGAGAGTTGACGCACGCGGTACTGATGAGAAGGAACAGGCAATTACAAAAGATGGTGACGCGCGGATTACTCGATTAGGGCGGTTGTTGAGAAAATCGAGGATCGACGAACTGCCACAAGTTATCAATATCCTGCGCGGAGAAATGAGCTGGATAGGACCTCGACCCGAGGCCCTCGTTCTTTCGATATGGTACGAGGCGGAATTACCATTTTATAGGTATCGGCATATCGTTCGGCCGGGAATCACAGGGTGGGCACAAGTGAATCAGGGCCATGTTGCCGCCGTGGGAGAGGTCCTAGAGAAACTTCACTACGATTTCTACTATATCAAGAACTTCTCGCCGTGGCTGGACCTGCTAATTGTGTTCCGGACAATTAGGACGGTCCTGACCGGCTTTGGCGCTCGTTGAATGGCTGGGAGTGCAAGGTCAAGCCGAGGCAGGGCGTTGAACATGGTATCGGCGCCCTTGGAGCGGGGAAATGAGCGCTTGGTTGCCGGAGCAGCCCGTCTGCTGAATATTGGTTTGCGTTTCGGCACTCTGTTGACCCGGTTTCTGTTCGTATTCTTCCTGGCCAGGTACATCGATCCGACGTCGGTCGGATACTACGGGCTTTTCACAGCCACCGTCAGTTACGGTCTATATATGGTCGGCTTGGACTTTTATGTCTTCCTTTCGAGGGAAATACTGCAGGTCTCTGACGAGCAGCGAGGGGCCATGCTGAAGGGCCAATTGACGTTATGTGGCCTGCTTTACGTGATTGTACTGCCAGCCTTTGTCCTGATCTTAATGCTCGAGGGCTGGTCAACGTCCCTTCTATGCTGGTTCGTTCCGATTCTGGCACTGGAGCATTTCAACCAGGAAGTGTCCCGTCTGCTCGTCGTGTTGTCGGACCAGGTTGCGGCGAGCATAACGTTATTCGTGCGCCAGGGCAGCTGGGCGATCGCCGTTGTAACCCTGATGATCGGATTTCCAGAAAGCCGGAATCTCAACGTCATTATGGCGCTCTGGGCTTGTGCGGGGCTTGCTGCAGGAGCGCTGGGTATTTGGAGACTAAGGCAACTCCCGATTGGTGGTTGGTCGAAACCGATCGATTGGCGCTGGGTCGGAAAAGGGATCTCGGTCAGCGCGGCCTTCCTGGTTTCGACCCTCGCTTTGCGCGGTATCCAGACAGCCGATCGATATTGGATGGAGAGCCTGGGCGGCATTGAAGCGGTCGGCGCTTATGTGTTGTTCCTCGGAGTTGCAGGAACGCTTATGGTCTTTCTGGATGCGGGCGTGTTCTCGTTCAGTTATCCCGCACTGATCAGTCACAGCCACAAGCAGGAATACAGTCTGGCCCGTAAGACGGTTCAGCAAATGTTTTTTCAGACCGTGGCCATGTCGGTTGCGTTTGGCCTCGTAAGCTGGACGTTGCTGCCTTACCTGCTTCAGTGGGTAGGAAAGGCGGTCTATCAAGATGCCGTCGGTCTATACCCATGGGTGCTACTTGCAGCGATCACCAATGCCGTCGGTATGGTACCTCACTATGCTCTCTATGCCCGTGGGTTCGACAAACCCATCATCTACAGTCATATCGCCGCATTGCCGGTATTTGTCATATCCACCTGGTGCCTCAGCAAAAGCCACTCCGAACTGGCTGTTCCCATCAGCATGACGATCTCGTTCACTCTGATCATGATTTGGAAAGCGGTTGCCTACCACCGCCTCGACACAAATCACTTACCGCCAAAATCGTCGGCATAATTCAAACTTTTGCTAAATACAGGCGAACCTATGATCCGCTACGGACAGCAAGATATTACGCAGGCTGACATCGATGCCGTTGTGGGCGTTCTGACGTCCGCCAACCTTACTCAAGGCCCCAATATCCCGAAGTTTGAGCGGAGTGTAATAGTGCGCACTGGTGCCAGGCATGGGGTGGCCGTCAACAGCGCCACCTCGGCACTTCACATCGCCTGTCTGGCGCTGGACCTCGGGCCTGGAGACTTTCTCTGGACCTCGCCGAACACTTTTGTGGCCACGGCGAATTGCGCGCTCTATTGCGGCGCTCAAGTGAGCTTCGTGGATGTCGACCCGCGTACTTATAACCTCTGTCCTCGGGCCTTGGAGGAAAAGCTCATTGAAGCTGAAAAGGTCGGCCGCCTGCCGAAAATTGTGGCCCCTGTTCACCACACCGGCCAGCCCTGCGACATGGAGGCCATTCACGCCCTTGGTGAAAAGTACGGGTTCAAGATCCTCGAAGATGCCTCGCACGCCATCGGCGCCCGCTACAAGGGAGAGCCGGTCGGAAGCGGCCGATACAGCGACATCACCGTGTTTAGTTTTCATCCAGTAAAGATCATCACAACCGCTGAAGGTGGGATGGCCTTAACGAACAATGATGAGCTGGCAACGCGCTTGAGCCTACTGCGAAGTCATGGCATCACGCGAGAGCCAGCGCTCATGACGCAGGAAATGGATGGCCCTTGGTATTATCAACAGGTGGCTCTCGGCTACAATTACCGTATGACGGACATGCAGGCTGCCCTAGGCGTGAGCCAAGTTGCTCGCCTGACCCATTACGTGAAGCGGCGACACGAGATCGCGGACCGTTACAACAAGCTCTTGGCCAACCTGCCGCTGACGCTGCCGTGGCAACATCCAGATAGCTACTCGGCCTATCATTTGTATGTGATCCGGCTGCAGCTGGAGGAGATAGGCGTGTCGCATCTAGAGGTTTTCGAGGCAATGCGCGCCAGGGACATCATGGTCAACCTGCATTACATCCCGGTGCATACCCAACCTTATTATCAGAAGATGGGTTTCCGGAACGGCGACTACCCGGAGGCTGAGCGCTATTACCGGGAGGCTATCAGTATCCCAATGCACCCGGCATTGACCGACGCGGACCAGGAGTTCGTGGTTAAGGTGCTACGCGAGGCTATGGGGCTATGAGGCTCGCCGTGATTCCTGCACGGGGCGGTTCGAAGCGCATCCCACGCAAGAACATCCGCACCTTTTGCGGGCTGCCGATGGTTGCGTGGTCAATTCGCGCAGCCGTACAGAGCGCCTGTTTCGATCGTATCATTGTCAGCACGGACGATACTGAGATCGCCGAGGTCGCAAAAGAATACGGCGCAGAAGTGCCTTTCTTGCGCCCGAGCGAACTGTCTGACGACCACACTGGAACTGTTCCCGTTGTGGCACATGCCATCCAATGGCATGCGACGGAGGGTGCTCCTGCCAGACAGGTCTGTTGCATCTATGCCACTGCGCCATTTGTGCAGGCGAGCGACCTGCGACAGGGTCTAGAGATCCTTTGGGCGACCGAGGCCGAATTCGCCTTCTCGGTGACGAGTTACGCCTTTCCCATTCACAGGGCGTTGCGTATCACGTCAGGTCAACGCGTGGCGATGTTCCAGCCGGAGCATCTTGGGAGCCGCTCGCAAGACCTTGAGAAGGCCTGGCACGATGCGGGTCAATTCTACTGGGGTCGCGCTGAGGCTTGGCTCGAGAACAAGCCTGTGTTGGGGCAGGGCAGCGTCCCTGTGTTCTTGCCACGCCATCGTGTGCAAGACATCGACACACCCGAGGATTGGAAGCGGGCGGAACTTATGTTCCAGATCCTAAACCAGGACACGGGACCGGAATGATCCAAAAATGTCCCCGCGGCGATTGAAACGCTTGCAGATCGCCTTTCGAACTGATGCCTCGATCGAGATTGGCACTGGTCATGTCATGCGCTGTCTTACGCTGGCTGACGCGCTTCGCGAGCGCGGGGCGGAATGCCAGTTCATTTGCCGTCTACACAATGGCCACCTTATGGATCTCATAGCAGAGCGCGGATACATGGCCGTCGCGCTGCCCAAGCCGCCTAAGGAGGCCATTAAGGCGTGTACGGTTCCACCCCATGCCTACTGGCTGGGGACGGACTGGGCTCGAGATGCGCAAGAGACGTGCCAGGCCATCGCAGCTGTGGATTGTCTGATCGTAGATCATTACGGGCTAGACCGCCGCTGGGAGGAAGAGCTTCGTTCTGCCTGTCGGCTCCTGATGATCATTGACGACTTGGCTGACCGCCCGCACAATTGCAATCTGTTGCTCGACCAGAGCCTCGGTCGCACCGAACAGGACTACAATGGCCTGCTGAGCGCCCACGCCATCACATTGCTCGGACCGGACTATGCGCTACTGCGGCCCGAGTTCGCAGAGTTGCGCGTAGAAAGTCTTGCTCGTCGGCTTCAACCGAAACTCGAGCACGTGCTCGTAACCATGGGCGGTGTAGACAGGGAGAACGTCACGGGCCTTGTATTGGATGCGCTCGATCTCTGCACCTCACCCACTAATCTGCGGTTCACGGTCGTCATGGGGCCGCATGCGCCTTGGTTGCCGCAGGTGCGTGCCAGAGCCCTTAGAATGCAGAGGCCCACCCAAGTACTGACAGGCGTACGCGACATGGCTCGGCTGATGGTGGGCAGTGATCTGGCGATCGGTGCGGCCGGGAGCACCACTTGGGAACGTTGCAGTCTAGGTTTGCCTACAATACAGATCGCGTTAGCTGACAATCAAAAAGAAATGGCTGCAGTCCTTGCCAAAAGAGGTGCGGTCATCGGCACTGCCTCTAAAGAGGACCTTTCAGCCGATCTTCCAAACTTGCTATCTATACTCGGCACAGATCAGTTAAAATCACTCGTAAGCTCTTCAGCATTGGTCTGCGCCGGCGGGGGAGCGGCAACTGTAGCGGACCATCTCTTGCGACTTTCGCTCGAAACGTTGGAGGGCACGTGAGCAGCTTGGGAAAACTCCGAGCCATAGAGGATGACGAGCTTGAACTCATGCGTTCTTGGCGCAATGCACCTGCTGTACGCGCCAACATGTATACCAGACATGAAATCTCACAAGCGGAGCATCTTTCCTGGTGGAAACAAACTAGCGGATGTGACGATCAAAAATACTTCATGTACGAATGCAACGGCATCGGGCATGGTATTGTAGGGATCACGTCAATAGATTTTCTTAATGCCAATTGTTCGTGGGCCTTTTATGCGTCAACGGACGCGCCAAAGGGCGTAGGATCCCGCATGGAATACCTCGCGTTAGAGTATGTTTTTGGTCAGATGGGATTGCACAAATTGCACTGCGAGGTTCTGGCTTTTAACGAGGCGGTGATCAAGTTGCATCAGAAATTTGGTTTTCGGGTCGAAGGTATATTTCGCCAACATCATTCGATCGACGGTAAATATGTCGATATCTACAGGTTAGGGTTACTCGCGCCGGAATGGTCAAGCATGCGTAACAACTTGTACGCCAAGCTATCTGAAACTCAAACGGGGCGGTGAAATGGGCCACGAAATCCAGATCGCCGGGCGCCGGATCGGCCCGGATCAGCCTCCCTATGTCATTGCCGAACTGTCAGCCAACCACAACGGCAGAATAGAAACGGCGTTACGCATCGTCGAGGAGGCCAAGAGGGCCGGAGCAGATGCCGTCAAGCTGCAGACCTACAAACCCGACACGATCACGCTCGATAGCGACGGCGAGGAGTTCCGCATCAAGGGCGGTTTGTGGGATGGGCGCACGCTCTATGATCTCTATCAGGAAGCGCATATGCCCTGGGATTGGCACAAGCTCCTCTTCGATCATGCCCGCAAAGTGGCCATTACCATCTTCAGCTCGCCCTTCGACAGTACGGCGATTGATCTCCTGGAAGACCTGAATGCACCAGCTTACAAGATCGCCTCGTTCGAAGCTGTCGATCTGCCGTTGATCAAATACGCCGCCAGCACAGGCAAGCCGATGATCATCTCGACCGGCATGGCGGATGCGGAGGAGATTCGGGAAGCCATCGACGCTGCGCGGGAAGGCGGCTGCAGGGAATTGGCCATTCTGCACTGCGTCAGCGGTTATCCGGCTCCGGCTGATGACTACAATCTGCACACGATGCGCGACATGATTGAGCGGTTCGGACTGGTCACGGGCCTTTCTGATCATACGCTGGACAATACTACCGCCATTACCAGTGTGGCCTTGGGTGCCTCGATCATCGAAAAGCACTTCACCCTCGACCGCGGCGGCGGTGGGCCAGACGATAGCTTCTCGCTGGAACCTACCGAAATGGCGGCCTTGTGCGCCGGCGCGAAAACGGCCTGGCAGGCGCTCGGCAAGGTGGACTACGGGCGCAAATCGAGCGAGCAGGGGAACGTCAAGTTCCGCCGGTCGCTGTATTTTGTAAGGGACCTAAAGGCAGGGGATGTCATTACGCGAGACAGCGTACGCAGCGTCCGACCCGGGTTTGGGCTTGCGCCTAAGAATCTCGAAGCAGTGTTAGGCCGTACAGTGACCCGGGACATTCGTTCGTCGACGGCCGTACTCCCTGAACTGATCGATAGCTGGCCGCCACGATGAACGTTCTCCTTCTGTCAAATAGCGCGCCGAACTACTTTCATTTCTTCAACGCACTCGCGGCGCGGTTCGGCAACGACGGCGCCACCGTAGCTGTTGCAGTAGACAGCGCGTTTTCTCGCGAAGAGAACGGCTTGGATTCCGCGGGCTTTGCTGCGATCTATGACTTCTCGTCCTTCTTTGCGAACCATCATGTCGATTTCGATATTCTAGCCCGCTATGCCGGATATGATTTGAACTCTGCCCTACTATCCGACTTCGAGCGTGCGCAGGTCTACGGGATCTGGGGAGAGGGTGCCGACCTCGATTTCTTCGATCACCTAAAAAGCGCCCTGCTAACGTATTTCGAGGAGATATTCGACAAGCATGGCACAGAGCTCGTCTTGTATGAAAATGTCTCCAACACGTTTGCGCATTTCGCGCTTTTCGTAGCCCAGGAACGGCACGCCGTTTATTTTGGTTTAGGCGGCTCTCGCCTACCCGGTCGCTTTTCCGTTTCTGCAGATCCTCTGGCGGATGACTCTGTCGAGAAAGCTTTTGCTGGAATTCGAAATGGTCAAAAGACAGTCGCGCCGGATGTTCACCAGTGGGTAGAGAACTACATCACCAACATAGAAACGATCGTTCCCGATTACATGAAAATCAATGGGCTGGAACGTATCACCTTGATTAAACGGTACTTTCGGCGTGGCCGCCTCAGTAGGATCAAGGCACTCATACGCCACGCGTCCGACAGCCGTACCAATTCGTTCCAGATCGGCAATCCCCTGCGCACACATGTAAGCCTCTTTCTGCGCAATGTGCGTCGTCGTCTCAAAGTCGGCAGAGTTCGCGGCATGTATCAAAAAGCGGTGGCTGGTGAACGGTTTCTTTTGTACCCGATCCACTTCCACCCTGAAGCCTCGACATCCATCCTCGCTGGGGCCTACCTCGACGAATATGAAGTCATCCGCAACATTGCCTTCAGTCTGCCCGAGGGCGTCCGCTTGTATGTCAAGGATCATATGAGCGCTTGGGCATACCCCTCGCTCAAATTTTACCAACGTATTCGGTCTCTTCCCAATGTAAGGTTGCTGGGGCCGGACGAACCGACAAAGCAACTGATCAAATCGTCTGTCGGAGTCATCACTCTCACAAGCACTGTCGGTTACGAGGCGCTTCTGCTTAAAAAGCAGGTGTTTCTCTATGGGCGTGTATTTTACGGATTTCACAAGGGCGTCGTCCCGGTAGTAAATCCTGCCAATCTCCGTCGCACTATATCTGACAGCCTGGCCTCTACGACGAGCTGGGACGACCAGTATAATCATGACTTCGTCTGCGCCTATTGGCTGTCGACCTTGCCAGGAGCACTTAATCTTATGCTCGATCGTGAGCCAGCCGCTCAAGCTGCCGAGCACATCTATCGTGAGTTGCTAAAGTCTGGGCGATTGCACGGATACCCACCGGTAAAGAGCGCAGCTTAAAGGGCGCGCCTAAGTAGCTACGGCTCCCGCCTTAAGGTGCGGAGACAGGCATATCGTTGCGTGTGCGGAAATGAAAAAGATCAAAGTTCTTTGTGTCGTCGACTTTTATCTGCCGGGTTTCAGAGGCGGCGGGCCGATCCGCACGCTTGCCAATATGTGTGAAGCTCTGTGCAGTAACGTTGAGTTTTTCATTTTTACACGGGATCGTGATTTGGGCTCCGATGAGCCATATCCGGGGGTCCGTGCCAATAAGTGGCTGCGCTCACCAAATGGTTTTATTTATTATGCCGACCCAAGAAAATTTAACGCCAGCCATATGGTCAAGGCAACGGAGTTGCATAGCTTCGATGTTCTGTATCTGAACAGCTTCTTTGGATACCGATCGTCTATTTCGATTTATCTCAAACAACGTTTGGTCCAGGGAAATGGCCCGAATGTCTGCATTGCGCCACGAGGCGAATTTTCTGGCGGTGCCCTCTCGATCAAGCGCCTCAAAAAACGGATGTATCTAAGCTGCGCCAAGCTGGTGGGACTGTATCGTAGTGTGCATTGGCACGCTTCCACCCCATTGGAGGCTGAAGATATTCAGCGTCAGTTTCCTTATTCAAGGGGGAAAATCCATCTTGCCGCCGATCCGGTGTCCGCGGCAGGTAAATACTCCATGCCCCCTGAACATTCGCGAAAAACAGCGGGCCAACTGGCGATCGCCTTCATATCGCGCATATCACCAATGAAGAATCTGGCTGGCCTGCTCGAGATCCTTTCCCGAGTCGACCGCAAAATCAAACTCACCATTTTTGGCCCTATAGAGGACGCTGCCTACTGGCAGAATTGCCAGGCCATGATTGAACGCCTCCCGTCCCACATAGCGGTCGAATATCGGGGAATGCTGGAGCCCGATGAGGTTTCCGCAACGTTTGCGGCATTTGATCTGTTCGCCTTTCCCACGCTGGGGGAAAATTTCGGGCATGTGATCTTTGAGGCTCTGCGCGCCGGTACGCCCGTTTTGGTTAGTGATCGGACCCCTTGGCGGGCCGTTGCATCTGGCGCAATCACAGTAGTCCCGCTCGGTTCTATCGACATATGGCGACAGCAACTGTCGGTCGCGGCGGACAGAGATTCCCAAGAGCAACGATTGCTCCAAATGGCCGCGATTGAATTCGCCAAACGCTACGCCGCATCAGACGCGGCGCGATCTGACACTCTGGCAATGTTCCGTTCTGTAGCAGCCAGTTGAAGTAGAAAAGGATGCTCGATGTTTACCGGCAAGACCCTCCTCATAACCGGCGGCACTGGTTCATTCGGAAATGCCGTTTTGCGCCGATTTCTCGATTCCGATTTAGCTGAAATCCGCATCTTCAGCCGGGATGAGAAGAAGCAGGACGACATGCGCAAGAAATACAACAACCCCAAGGTCAAATTCTATATTGGGGACGTGCGCGACTATCAGTCCGTCCTCAACGCCGTTCGAGGGGTGAATTTCATTTATCACGCCGCCGCACTCAAGCAGGTGCCGTCCTGCGAATTCTACCCGCTTGAGGCCGTCAAGACCAACGTGCTGGGTACGGAGAACACCCTGGAAGCCGCCATAAACTGCGGTGTGGAGCGTGTGATCTGCCTGAGCACGGATAAGGCGGTGTATCCAATCAATGCCATGGGTATCAGCAAGGCGATGATGGAGAAGGTCATCGTCGCGAAGTCGCGATCGAGCAACAAAACCGCCATATGCGCTACCCGCTACGGCAATGTGATGGCTTCGCGCGGCTCGGTAATTCCATTGTTCACAAACCAAATTCGCGCCGGCCAGCCCATCACAATCACTGACGCGGCCATGACCCGTTTCATGATGACATTGGACGACGCGGTCGACCTGGTGCTTTACGCTTTCGAGCATGGCAATCCCGGTGAGATCTTCGTGCAGAAGGCCCCGGCAGCTACGATTGAGACCTTGGCCAGGGCCCTGACCGGCCTGCTGGGGGCCCCTGAGCATCCGATCAGGATTATAGGTACGCGACACGGCGAGAAATTGTTCGAGGCTCTGCTCAGCCGAGAGGAAAGAGTGGCAGCGCAGGACTTGGGCAACTACTTCCGTGTTCCACCAGATTTGCGCGATCTGAACTATGGAAAATTCTTCGAGCAAGGCGAGATCGAGATTTCGCAATCGACAGATTACAACTCGCACAACACCACAAGATTGGACGTCGCGGAGATGCAGGCCTTATTGATGAAACTTCGGTTTGTGCAAGCTATTGTCCGTGGCGAGCATGTCGAACCCGAAGAGTGAGCCAGATGACATGCCCTTGGTCCCGTTTGAAATGGTCGTTGAAATCTGGCTGTTTGCTCGCGAGGACCAAACCGCCTGCGTCTAAGACAAAGATCTCTTATCGGTATGGTTTTAGGTTCGCACCAGAAAGGCGATGCGTAACGTGAAAACGAACAGAATCCTTGTCTTGGGCGCTGGAGGTATGCTGGGAAACGCGGTCTTCCGGTTCTTCTCGGCCGATCATCGATACGCAACCGTTGGAACCCTCCGATCATCGACCAAAAAACGCCATTTTCTGCCTCACGAGCATGGTAGCCTCATATCCAATCTCGATGTTCGGAACGACGGAGATCTGACAGCCGTGTTCGCCGAAATCCAACCGGATGTCGTGGTAAACTGCGTCGGAGTCATCAAGCAGCTTGAGGCTTCGCGAAACCATCTCACGTCGCTGTCAATCAACGCTTCTCTCCCTCATCGCTTGGCGCAGCTTTCCCGCGTGGCCGGGGCCCGTTTGGTACATGTGAGCACGGATTGTGTTTTCTCAGGTAGCAAGGGTAATTATCTGGAATCCGATTTTGCCGATGCCAACGATTTGTACGGGAGAACGAAGTTTCTGGGTGAGGTCGATTACCCGAATGCGGTGACACTCCGCACGTCAATCATCGGTCACGAACTGGAGAGCTCAAAAAGTCTGGTCGACTGGTTTTTGAGTCAGAAAGGCCAGGTGAAGGGCTACAAGAATGCTGTTTTTTCTGGCTTGCCCGCGGTAGAGATAGCGCGCGTGATCAAAGATTTTGTCGTGTTAAATGCCGAATTGAGGGGTCTTTTTCATGTTTCAGCTGATCCTATCAACAAATTCGATCTTCTGTCGTTGGTCTCGAGGGTCTACGGCAAGGAAATAGATATTATTGCCGACACGTCCGTCACGGTCGATCGCTCCCTGAATTCTGACCTATTTAGGAGGACGACGGGCTTTCTACCCGATCCGTGGCCGGACCTCGTGTCGACCATGCATAAGAGCTATCTCAAGTACAACCAGCAGGTCGTCGGCAGTAAAGAGCTTAACGCTTTGACAGATCAGGATCGCTCTTAGGAAGCGAATTACAGCGGCTTCTCTTTGGGGATTTGCTACGTAGCTCGCTTCCTCGGCAGGTGGTCTAAAACATCGCTCGGCCCGGAGAGTTCAAGTGGGGAGTGGATTGGTGAACAAGCTGAAGGTTATGACGATCGTCGGGACGCGCCCCGAAATCATCCGTTTGTCGCGTGTCATCGACCGGTTGGATCAATCGTGCGACCAATGTCTCGTGCATACGGGCCAGAACTATGACTATGAGTTGAATGGAATTTTTTTTGAGCAGCTTAAGATTCGCCGCCCCGATGTGTTTCTTGAAGCATCAGGAAACACTGCCGCCGAAACGATTGGTCGCGTAATCGAGGCGACCGACAAAGTGCTCCGAGAGCGCCAGCCAGAGGCGGTTTTGTTGCTTGGGGACACAAATAGCTGTCTCGCGGCAATTGCGGCCAAACGATTGAGGATTCCTGTTTTTCATATGGAAGCCGGCAATCGTTGTTTCGATTCTCGGGTTCCGGAGGAGATAAACCGCCGAATAGTTGATCATGTAGCCGACATTCATCTCACGTACAGTGACATCGCGCGAAACTATCTGCTACGAGAGGGGATTGCCCCCGATCAAATTATAAAGACGGGTAGCCCGATGCTTGAAGTCCTAAATTACTATATGGATGAAATCAACAAATCGGATGTCTTGGGTCAGCTCTCTCTTGAACGAGGGAAGTACTTCGTAATCAGTGCTCATCGCGAAGAGAACGTCGACTCACCGGATAAAATGACCCGGATTGCTGACATCGCCAATCACATAGCGCAGGAACACGACGTTCCGCTGATTTGTTCGACGCACCCACGCACCCGTTCGCGGCTGAACTCGTTGAACCTCCAAATGGACTCGAGGATCCACTTTATGAAGCCCTTCGGCTTCTTGGACTATGTGCATCTGCAGATGAATGCAAAAGCGGTTCTGTCCGACAGTGGTACGATCACGGAAGAGTCCTCCATCCTGAATTTTCCGGCGCTCAACTTGCGCGAGGCGCATGAGCGTCCCGAGGGGATGGAGGAAGGTACGGTAATGATGGTGGGCTTGGACGTCGACCGGGTATGTCAGGGCCTTGCAATCTTGGAAAACCAACCGCGTGGCGCGGAGCGTGGGCTTCGCCTGGTTGCCGACTATAACATCCCCAATGTCAGCGAAAAGGTGGTTCGCATAATCCACAGCTATACTGACTATGTGAATCGAGTTGTGTGGAAGAAGTACTGAGCGGCGCCAGATGCGGATCGCTTTGATTGCGGATACTTTCCCGCCGCTGCGAACGTCGGGCGCGGTACAACTGAGGGATCTTTCGCGCGAATTTGCGCGGCAAGGGCATCGGCTGACGGTCATGCTGCCGGCGGCCGATCTGGGCCGCCCCTGGGCAATTGAGGAGCTTGACGGTGTAACGGTGCTGCGCCTGCGAGCGCCGCCTACCAAGGAAATTGGCTATGTGAGGCGTACCTGGAATGAGTTCGTCATGCCTTTTGCCATGTTGCGCAATCTGCGCAAAAGCCCGCTGGCGGGCCAGCGATGGGACGGGATCGTTTGGTATGCTCCCTCTATTTTCCATGGGCCTATGGCGAGCGCACTTAAGCGCGAAAGCGGCTGCAAGGGATATCTGATCATTCGCGACATCTTTCCCGAATGGGCGGTTGATATGGGCCTGATGGGCCGCGGTCTGCCCTACCGTTTCTTTGATTCTATCGCGCGCTACCAATACTCGGTTGCTGACGTAATCGGCGTCCAGACGCCGGGCAACCTTGTTTACTTCGACCGGTGGCGGCGGAAGTCGGGGTGCGTCCTCGAGGTGCTGCAGAACTGGCTGGACAAGCCTTCAAACGTGCGTTGTTCAATCCGCGTCAGCGAGACACCGTTGGCCGGGCGTAAGCTGTTCGTGTACGCGGGCAACATGGGGGTGGCTCAAAGCGTCGGCATTGTACTGGACTTGGCGCAGAGAATGGCCTCACGGATCGACGTAGGTTTCCTGCTGGTCGGTCGGGGCAGCGAGGCCCGAAGACTTAGGGAAAAGGCGCAAGCTCTCGGCCTCACCAACGTGGTCTTTTTCGACGAGATCCACCCCGACGAAATTCCGGATCTCTACGCACAGTGCCGGATTGGGATCGTTTCGTTGGATCTTCGCCATAGATCGCACAACATACCGGGCAAGTTCCTGACATATATGCAAAACGGCCTCCCTGCACTCGTGCGCTTGAACCCAGGCAACGACTTGGCCGAGCTGATCCGAAACGAGCGGGTTGGCGAAGAGTGCCAGAGCGATCAACTGGATGAACTGGTGGCGAAGGCGGAAAGGCTACTGGTACAAGTTGAAACGGATGCCGACCTGCCCGGACGTTGCAGGCAATTGTTCGATCGCCAGTTTTCCGCCGAGCAGGCGGTGTCTCAAATCGTAGAAGCCCTTTCCAAGCCATAATTATTGCGCGCGATCTTGGTCTCAAGGGGAGGGCGCTGGCCTTCCCTTCGCGGTCGGACTGCTCCCTGTCTCCCGCAATAGCCGACCGCGACCATTCGGCTATAGGCCAGGCCTGCGGCGAACTATGATTTCGGGAGACGATTTTCTGCGGCGGGTTCCGGCGGTGCGTGACCAGGAGCCCTGCGCTCAACGACATGCCGAGGTTTTGTCGATGCCGTCTTCACAGCGACTTGGGGCTTCCTCTGTCATTTCTCTTTTTTGATCGCTGAGACGGATCGCCAGTATGGTTGCCGGAGAACCGAATGACGTGCGGCTGAAAAATGTCGACGATCAATGGATTGTTCAGGTCGTCGAAAACGGCAAAGTAACTCTGCATTTATTCAACGCTCAAGACCTTGCCCAGAGCTACGCCGAACTCCAGCGAATGAGACTCGGCCTGCCCGGAAAGCCACCAATTTGGAGGGAGAACACGGTGGATGAGCGCCCTAAGCGACTTCGAGAAATACAAGACTTCATCATCCACGATGTTCACGACCTCGACGAGTACTCTGATCGTGGTATTGTCGCTACCCTGGTTGATCCACACGGAGTCCGCCTCCGTCTCCACCTCACAGTCGTGACGTCAGAATTGCTCTGCGAACGCATCGCCGACGCGCTGGAGCGCCGGTACGGCAAATAGCGACTCCTAGAGCCAAATTGCTGTCGTGGATCCCGAATCCGTGATCAAGCTATGCGGTGGCTCTCAACTCTTCTTGGCCAGCGGCGGGCGCCCTGACCCGCCGCTGTCAAGCACCTCCCAAGCAGCTTTAATCCGAAGCCGCGTCAGATGGATGTTTAAACACGAGGAGAGAGAACTCTATGTCTGCAATCGATATTGCGACGCGTAGTCTAGCTGACGGATGGCGATCTAGCGGCCTCGAAAATCGTGATGTAGTACTAATTCATTCCAGCGCAAGGCGCACTCTCGGGCGACTTAAGGCTGCCGGAGTCTCTCCTTCAACGGAGATTATCCTGAGGAGCTTTTTAGAATCCGTGGGCCTCGAAGGAACGTTGGTGTTCCCGCTGTTCAATTTCGATTTCACGACAGGCTTGCCGTTCGATATCAGGTCGTCCCCGAGCAAAATGGGGGCTTTGACGGAAGCTGCTAGGCTTCATCCTGGCGCGGTTCGAACAGGCCATCCTATCTATTCGTTTGTTGCCATTGGGAAGAGAGCTGCCGAGTTCGAAGGGATCACAAATTTCAGCGGGTACGGCCCTGACAGCCCGTTTGCCGTCTTACGAGAGATGGATGGCAAAATCGCATCTCTCGATCTCCCCGATCAGCATTCGATGACTTTCTACCACTACGTCGAGGAAATATGCGCCGTTCCATATAGATACCACAAAGCCTTCACTGGTCCTTATACCGATGCCGCGGGCGTAACTGAAAGCCGAACTTTCGGCCTTTTTGTTAGGAACATCGAGGAAGGCGTCAAGACGTACGTCGATCCCATGGGCGAGGAGCTTTGGAATAGCAGCCTGTATTCAGGTTCCCGCCCGAACGAGGGCACCGGGCTTCGGGTAATTAGCGCCAGGGTGATGTTCGATGCAACCGAGTCCGTCATCACTTCAGGCCGCGCGCACGGTATGCTTTACCGCAAGGAAACCGACAGTGAATAACCAGAGTATGCATCAGTGGGCGCAGGATCTTTGGCCTATGTGCCGGAGTCTGACCGGCCAGGGTGTCCGGGATACACTGGACTACCTTGGCAAGCTAATACCGGGGATGCGGCGACATTTTGTTCCGACAGGCTATCAGGCATTCGATTGGACTGTGCCGAAAGAGTGGACGATCCGCGATGCGTACATCGAGGATATGAGCGGCAACCGAGCAATCGATTTCAAGCGCAATAATCTGCACGTGCTCGGCTATTCGACCCCCATCAACGCCGTCATTTCGCGCCATGACTTAGACAAGCATCTCTACACGCTGCCCGACCAGCCCTCCGCCATCCCATATGTCACCAGCTATTACAGCGAGCGATGGGGGTTTTGCCTGTCCGAAGTCCAAAGAGCCGCACTGACCGACGACCGATACAAGGTCGTGATCGACAGCGATCTGCGCGATGGTGTCCTCGACTTCGCCGACGTCATCCTGCCTGGTGAACGGAAAGAGGAAGTTCTTCTTTCCACCTATATTTGCCATCCGTCCATGGCTAATAACGAACTATCCGGGCCGGTGGTGACGACAGCGCTGGCCCGCTGGCTTGCATCTCTTCCCAATCGCAAATACACCTATCGTATCGTCTTCATCCCAGAGACGATCGGGTCGATAATTTACCTCAGCCAACACTTGGAGGCGATGCAGGAACGGACGATTGCAGGCTATATCGTCACTTGTGTAGGCGACGAGCGCGCGTGGTCCTTCTTACCCTCTCGATCGGGGAATACACTTGCTGATCGCGCGGCGCTGGCCGTCTTACGGGATCGCGAACACAAGGTTTACAGCTTTCTAGAACGCGGGAGTGACGAAAGACAATACTGCGCGCCGACTGTAAACCTTCCGGTCGCATCGATCATGCGATCGAAATACGGAACCTTCCAAGAATACCACACCTCTCTAGATGACCTAAAGTTTGTAACCCAAAATGGGCTGGAGGAAAGCTTTCAAGCCTACCGCAGTTGCATCGAACTGATTGAGAACAACGAGCGATGGCGAGCTACCACTTTCGGCGAACCGCAACTCGGGAAGCGGGGGCTCTATCCGAGTCTTTCTCGTGTCGGCAGTGCACAAGATGAGGTGCGGACACGGATGAACTTCTTGGCTTATTGCGATGGAACGAATGACATCATCGCCATTTCGGATCTGATCGGTGTGGCGCCCGGCGCATGCATTGAGTTGGCGGATATTTTTCACAAGCATGATCTTATCAAGCCTGTGTTGGGGAATCCTTTCCGGCTTCACGGGGCCAGACTGGATGCTCATCGCATCGCCTGCACCACGGAAGATCGATGAATAAGTTGATCGCTATTCCCATTGTCGGGCTGGTGTTTGTGGTTGGCTTCATGGCTGTCATTGTCTCGCAGAAAGGCAGACCACGTCCACCGCCATACGTCACGCTTTCGCCATTCACCGGGCACCTAAACATTCCTTCGATAGACGATCTTCGGGTTGGGGGCCGCAAGATTGTCCTGTGCGGTGCCGCGTCAACAAAACCGATGGCCTTACGTGGAATGGTTACGGACGCAGCGCGGCGAGATTTTCAGGGAATGGTTTTGAATTGCAAGCCGGTCGGCTCAGGAACTCCCTGCGATGGGAAGACCGGAACTAGGTTGGGAGATGCAGTGGTCGTCCAGTGTTTAATGCCGGACGGTGGTGACTTGGCTGCTGTTTTCACTCAAAAGGGCCTACTCTGTGGCCAACCTGGTCAGATTGGGGCGATTTACAAAGCTTGCTAATCTCGATTGATATGAAGAGCGGCGGAACGACGAAAAGGGAAGCTACGGACACTTTCCTTGTTCAACGCCGACCACGCGAGCTCGCTTGGTGTTTGAGGTGAAAATTGCAATCGAGCCTATTGCGCCAAGGTCAAAAAGCTGGACCTCGAACTGCTGGTCTTTCGGAGTTGATGCGGCAGCAGTGAGGTTCCGGGTGGCTTGGTGTGCAAGCGGTGACTCCTTGCGACGGCGTTTTCCGCCCGCTGTTTGCTTGGATCCCTGCTGGACGATAAGGAAGGCCTATGTTCGAACCGGCTAAGCGATTGAGGGACGGCAGGCGTGTCAGCAGCAATGTATAAGCCTACCGGTGTAAGCAACAAAGATGAGGGAGCGGCGCTCAGTTCAGCATTCACTATACTAACCTACGTTACGATTGCGCTTTGCTTTGTGGGGCAGTCGATCACCGAGATATATACATCTAAGTATTTATTCGCTCTAGTGGCGTTCCAAACCGCCAGACTTTGTCTCAGGTACTTTCGATCATCTCTCGATTTGGCGATTGGAGTTTCGTTCCTGCTGTTGTACGTGCCGTTCGCTCCGAACCTTCTTATTTTCGATGGAATAGATGCATCAGTAATTATTTCTATTTTCGTTATTTTCACTGACGTTCTGCGCCGGTTCGATAATACGCCTGACTTTATCCCGCTCTTATACGAGAGAAATACATGGCTTCAGTGGTGCGGACTCGCTGTTGGCCTGTTGTCCATCGTATTGGTGGGAGTTGTAGCACCGCGGCCTGAAATGAGCCTGATGATACCCATTGGTATTGCGTTGTATTTCCAGGAGTCGCTGATTCAGCGCGGTCAGGAAAGGCGTGGATCCGTTTTCGTATTTCTACTGTTTGAGATCGCCATTTTGGGGAACCTCTTTTTGTATTGGGGAGGCTACGGGAGGCTTGCCGTTGCCGCATATCTTATTATGCCGTTTGCGATGTTGTGCTCGTACCACCGGATCGGCATCAAGTTTTCATATCTCGTGCTGGCTATGCCCGCTCTGCTGGGGTGGGCAATGGTAGTGAGAGGTGAAGAGGTTAACAGCATAACCAGTGCCGCCGCCATCGGTGTCACTGACCATATGAGGTTCACAGAGTATCTTCGGTCGGGTTTGCGTTATGGCGACGTTGGGATGGCACCTTACCTTAAGCAACTGGAATTGTTTTTTTTAAATTGGTTTCCGCGAGACGAATGGCTTAGCAAACCAGTAGGGGCTGGATATTATTCTGTTGACCTCCTTTGGGGTCGTATTGGTGTAGGGGACGATTACAATGTGTCATTAGGGTTTGTAGGTGATCAGCTGTTCACCCTGGGGGATGCCTACCCCATAGGATTGATGGTTATACTTACAGCAATTATCCTGACGAGGAGAGCAATCGCTTGGCTTTCAGGAAATGACAGCGTAGCGGCTCTAATCGCATTTGATGCGACCCTTCTAACCTATTTTTGGGGCGGCATGGCTGCGTTTGGGGCCCGTGCGTGGTTCGTAATTTTCCCAATCTTGGCCCTCTCACGTTTAGGAAAAGTTTGGGAGCCAGGCGGCCGGCAGCCCCGGCCTCGCAACGGATAGAAACTACATATAGTCGACCATGATCAGGCCGACAAAACCGTCGCGCGCTCCTGATTTGACAATCTTCATTTTGCCGTCCCAGTCAAGGCCGTCGGCGATCCAGTTCACCAGAGCCTTTGAGGCGCCTCTGATGTTCGTTTCGAAGTGTCCTCCATCCGTTGGTTCGAGCGTGGCCACCAAAATGTCTTTGCCGGCCACAACAAAGTAGAGTTCCAATACGTAGGTCAAGCCGGCGTTAACGTCATCACGCAACAGCCGGAACTTACAGGGCCGTGCGTACTTCGGGAGGACAACCTGTAACGTGGCAGGGTTGCTTCCACTACCAAAGCCGCTGACGTCGTTCGGTGCCCACGTCAAGGTCTTGAGCTCGGCGACTTGCCAGTTCCCGGAGTAGATTGTCTTCCGGTCGGCAATGAGTTGGTAGTAGCCATCCACCACGGCCCCTGCATGGCCCTCCTGTTGCATGCTGATCTCAGCCGGAATAGCTCTTCGATCGGAGGCGAGGACAGCGCCGCTTCCATAGGCCGTCTGGTCTGCCACGCGCTTGTAATTCAAGAGCCGGCACCGATTTAGTTCAATTTTACCGTTCTCGGAGTTCGCGCCGAGGTTAACGGTCATGTAGGCCTGCACCTCCATGGAAACGTTGGTGTGCACATTGTCAAATCGAGCATACACACGGCCGCCAAACCTAGCCAGAACGGGAGCTGTGGAGTGGCTCCCCATGATGCCCATGTCTTCGAAGTGCAGCCGGAAGGCGTTGCTTGTCGTGATCACGCTCGCGGTATTGTGGTCGATAAAGGGGCCGTCCCCACGGGCCTCCATCCGAACACCTCTGCTTGCAAACTGTCCGGTTACCTGGAACGCACCACCGAAATCGGGGTAAGTAAAGGACACATAAGGACCATAGCCGATCACCGAGCCGCCTACGTGGTTGATGAAGGTACCGCGTTCGAACACGATCATCGGCCATTTTTCGGTTGCGTCGTCCGCCTCATCGTTCTCGATGTCGAGGCCAATCAACTGGTGATTGACGGCCTGGATGTTATTGTAGATGAGGCTCTTCCTGCAATTCTTGAACTTGCTGTGCAGGAACATCACCTCTGACTGATATGCATCTGCAACGATAGTTGCCCCGCCGTCGAACCGCACTCCCTCACGGAACCCAACAATACGAATACCCTTGAAGAGGTGCTTCCACGCCGGGCCGCCCGACACGGTGCCAACCAACTGAATTGCCCTTGATGTACCGGGAGTCTTGTCCAGGAGCTCAATGTCTTCAAAATTGATGTAGTTGACGTCGAGGTCACCGTAAAACATGTTCTTGTGGGCCACCGCATTGTCAAACCAGATGCGGGTCGAGTTGCCGCTGTCGCCAGTGACCTTGAACGCGAGCTTATAATCAGTGTCCGGCATGGATATGGTGTCGGTGATCCGGTATTGGCGACCTGGGAGGTGGACGTGAAGGCCGAGCGTCATGGCGGCCTTGAAGGCCGCCTGTATTGGCAATGTGTCGTCCGTGCCGATACCTGTGAAATTGTTGTAGTCGCCTGTGGCCCCGAACGCTAGGACATTGAAACCTCCCTCTCCTGGAAGAACATATAGCTTCACTCCACCTGCTGTTGTTATGTGCTGGTCCCTGGCAGCAGACGGCGCTACCTGGTAGCGGAAGCCTTGAGCCCGAACGATTTCACCGGCGCGGATCTGCGCCTTGCCAACGCCGTCTAAATACCGAAGCAAGGTATCAGCCAGACAGGCTGCGACAGTCGCAAAGCTGGATGGGGGTGATGTCTTCGCGTTTGTGGCGTCCGGTGGGCCGGTCGGGATCGACGTGGCCAGACCAAGAGCCGGCGTTGCGCTGAGAAATTGCCGACGGTCCATATTTCGTTCCCTTGTCGCAGTTCTGTGAGGGGTGCGCAGTACGTTATGATGGCGCTTCACCGTCGAGGTGCCGCTCAGAAGCCTGATGCCCAATACCCATAGTATGCTGCTTGAAATTAGGCAGATCTTAGTCGGACGTCACTCCCGGGAGCGTCTACAAGCTCTCGACGATGACATTCTGTGAGATGTTCCCCTCATGGCTTCTGCTTGAAGAGAGTGTCTCGTTCTCGCCAGCGCGCACATGGCGAAGAATACTGGGGATGCCGCGCGGTCGGTACCAAAAGAGTGCGAAGAATATATCAAGAATGGCAGTCAATAAAAGTGATCTCGCTGCGCATAGAGAATTGCCATAAAATCGACGGTAGCTTCTAATGGAATGACATACCACTTCATCGTCATGTTTAAAATTGAAAAGAAAGAGTCAGAAAGGCGATATCTTACGGGGAACCGACGAACCATTGTCCTGCGCGTAAACTTTCATCGACAGTGCGACGTTTATGACGTATCGACAATTTGACATTATTATTGTCATAATGAACAGGCGTTGAGCCAGTACGATGAAACTGTATGATTTACTTGAGATGCAGAAATATAACGTTAATTCGTTATGCCTAATATAGTGTGCTCAAACAGACACGGCTGAAATCAAAAGATTATCTCGCATGTGCGAAATAGGTTGGAATCAGAACCAAAAACTGTTACGCGCTAATCGCAAACATTGACTTGGGCGCGTCTTGACGACGCAAACAAAGGATCGAAGCAGATGAACGTTATCTTAAAGAGTGCGTTGGCCGGGTTGGTCACTTTGGTCGGTTTTGGCTCAGTTTCAGCTTTCGCTCAGGACGCGTCGTGTAGTTGTGCGACGGCTTATCCGGGGCCGGCAAAGCCGATCGGATCGATCCGAAATGTAACTGGCAACGTGATGGTTTCGCAGACGGCCGGTTATGTGCCTGCCAAAGCCGGAAGCGCTTTGGACTTCGGTAGTCGCTTGGTGGTTGGCGCCAAGGGCTCGGCGTCCGTTCAGGTTGGTGATTGCAGGCTGAGCGTGCCGGCGAATGCAAGTCTCGACATTTCGCGTATCGAAAACAAAATCTGTCTCAAGGTGGTGAATCCCGAACACACCGCAGCCGCTGTAAGCCCCGAGCACACGGGTGCCATTGACCCGTCCCGCAAGTTTGCATTTGGCTTGCCTGAGCAGTTTTTTGCAGGCGCGCTTATCACTGCTGGAGTTCTCACGGCAACTCAGGACGATGATAATGGCGTGAGCCGCTAGGGCGATTGTGAGGTAATGAGTTCATTGTCTTGCGTCGCTGAACGTCAATCAAATGCAGGCTGGTATGTGCGTGTCGCCCAATGCTCCAGGGGCGACAGTCACTGCTGCTAGTACCACCCCGGCTCGTGCCCCGTGCTGTTGGGCGATGGCTGTGGGTGGTGCAACTGCACTCCTCCCAAGACTTCAAGGTGACGAAAATTCTGACAGCAGGTAGCTGGAATTTCGCGGCCGCCACTGTGCGGGTTTCAACCGTTTCAATCGCGATCAAGCGGCGGATACGTTTGTATTCATCTTTCGCAGCGAAATCGCAGTTTTGCCCTCACGTGGCCAGAAACGCTTATGATCGACCTGCATTCTCATATCTTGCCTGATCTCGACGACGGCTCGCCCAATATCGCCGAATCGCTGGAAATGGCGAGGTTGGCGGTGGCCGACGGGACGACCCATATGGCGTGCACGCCCCATGTCGTACCCGGCATGTACGAAAACGGGACAGAGAATATCGTTCGAGCGGTCCATTCGTTGGAGCAAGCGTTGCGGCGCGCCGACATACCGCTGGCTCTCTATGTGGGTGCCGACGTCCATATAGCCCCAGATCTTCCTAATCAGCTGACCCTCGGCAAGGTGCCGACTTTAAACAGGTCGCGCTATTTTCTGTTCGAGCCGCCTCACCACGTGTTACCGCCGCGGTTGGAAGAACTTGCTATGCGCCTCATAGAGGCCGGGTTCGTCCCCATCCTCACTCACCCGGAGCGTTTAACCTGGATCAAGGCGAATTATGACGTGGTCGAACGGCTGAATAGGCTCGGGTGCCTTATACAGCTTACTGCAGACTCGGTTGTTGGCGCTTTCGGACGTACCGCCCACTACTACTCGGAAAAGCTGCTAGGCGAAGGCCGGGTCGATATTATCGCATCCGATACTCATGGTGCTAAGCGCCGTCGGCCTGGCCTTTCGCAAGCGTTTGATGTCGCCGCGAAGCGGTGTGGGGAAGATGAGGCTTACAATATGGTAGTGAGGCGGCCGAGCGACATACTGGCGAACCGGCCGCTTGAGCCTGTTGGAAAAAGTACGTTTGCAAAGATGCCAAGCCCCGACAAGGTCGGCCGCTTCGGGGGGATAGGTCGTTTGCTAAAGGGCGTATCCTCATGATGCGCGATTCGATGAACTGCGCCATGACCGCTATAGTCGTGATGCTCGGTTCCCTCACCATGTCGGCTTGCACCAGCAGCTCGCCGACGGCACCGACGTCGATCGACGCGCTGCAACTCACATCATCGTCGTCGGTTCCCTTATCGAGCGGTGGCGCTCTGCGGGTTGTGAAGGATCTTCCTGCTCCTCAAAATAGCCAGAACGGCAGCGAGCAGCCATTGTCGCCGAATGACGTGCTCGAGGTCGATGTGTTCCAAGTCGACAATCTGAACAGGACGGTTCAGGTCGACGCCAGCGGGCAAATTTCGCTTCCACTGATCGGAACAATGATGGCAGCAGGAAAAACCGTCCGTCAGTTGGAGAAGGAAATCGAAGCAGCTTACGGCGCGCAATATCTGCAATCCCCGGACGTGACAATTTTCGTCAAGGAATCGATTGGACAGCGCATAACCGTTGATGGCGAAGTCACCAAGGCCGGCATCTACCCCGTATCGAGCAACGCTTCATTGATCGACGCGATTGCTCTTGCCGGTGGGTTCAATACTATTGGCGACGCAGGAAAAGTCTTTGTTTATCGCAATATTGGTCAAAATACGCTCGTGACGAACTATAATGTCGAGAACATTCGCGCTGGTAAAAGCCCCAATCCACGCATCTACGGTGGCGACAAGGTGGTCGTGTTTCCTTCAAAATCGAAAATCGCCTTGAACAACCTGAAGGACGCCCTCGGAGTTGCGTCAACTGCAGTGAGAATTGGCGTACTCGCGCCGTGACGCGGGTGGCATGTGAACTCCTTATGAACCAGGACCGCCCGCACTATGCTCGATCGTAGCAGGCAACACCAAATAGCAGGTCCGGGACATGGCCAAGCCTTGTCTTCGGATCTTTACTATGACAGCGGCCAAAACTATAGCCCCTACGGCCGCGATGCTGAACAGGATCAGGGCTTTAATCCGCTCAAGCTGCTCTTCTACGCTGTCCACTATCGATGGCTGATCGCCATGATGATGGCAGCCGGGCTTGTTGCCGGCGTCGTCGTGACGATGATGCAGACACCCAAATATCAGGCAACGACGCAGCTGGAGGTCTTAGTCCCTTCGGCGAAGGTCTTCCAGGACATCGAGGTGGTTTCCGAAAGCAGCGATATCCGAGCCTTTCAGACCGCCCGTGAAAAGTTGAAGAGCCGAGCATTGGCGCAACGCGTTGTCTTCCAACTGGGCCTTAGCGAAAAGCCGGACTTCCTGTTTCCGACACCGGATTTTTCGATAAGCAACATTTTCTATCGTGCATTCAGAATCTCAAAAGCTCCCTCAATCGAAGAGAAAACTCCGGAACAACGTGAAGCCATTGCGATCAAGCGCGTTTTGAGCGATCTCACGGTTAATCTGGTAACCAACACAAGTCTGTTGTCGATCACCTTTTTGGACCAGAAGCCGAAATATGCTAGTGACGTGGCCAACCAAGTCGCACAGAGTTATATCGATCAGCGGTTGGATCAAACCAGCGCGACGTCTGATTTAGCGCGGCAATTCATCCAAGAGCAGGTCTTACAGGTCAAGCAGAAGCTCCAGAAATCCGAGGAGGATCTCGTCGCATACGCGAGGGATGCGGGCATTACGATCACCGGTAGCGACAAGTCGCTTATCGGATCGAACATCGAGGCCCTCAATGTGGCGCTCCAGACGGCAACCCAGGAGCGGTCCGATGCCGGATCGGTTGTGGATCAGATCGACAAGGGACGCGGTGCGAGCCTTGGCCCGGTGCTCGAAAGCAAGGGCCTGCAGGTGCTTAGTGATAAGTTGGCTGATCTCAACAGCCAGTATCAGCAGAAGCTCGGCATATTGAAGCCCGGTTTTCCGGAAATGCAGCAATTGCAGGCCCAGATCAGAGAACTGCAGCGCGTTTATAACAACGGCGTGCTGGCGATTACCGATTCGCTGCGGCTCAAGTACCAGGAAGCTCAAAACAAGGAAGCGGACCTTAGAACCAAACTTGTCGATATGGAAAGGCAGCAGGTCGATTTCAATGACAAGAATATCAAATATACGATCCTTAAGCGTGAAGTCGACTCAAACCGGTCTCAGTATGACAGTCTTATTGCCAAGTTAAATGAGGTCGGAGTCAGTTCCGAGCTCAAGACACAGAGTGCTGCGATCGTGGATTTCGCGACGCAGCCGACGGCGCCTTATTCTCCGCGCCTGAGCATCAATCTCACAATTGCATTGGCCCTCTTCATGGCGATCAGCAGCTCGATTATTTATGTGATCGAGCTGCTGAACAACACGTTTACCAATCCCGAGCAGATCGAAAAGGAACTTGGACTGGCGATGCTCGGTATCTTGCCCCACGTCGATGATCGCGAGCTCATTGCCAGCATTGCGGACCATAAGTCAGGTCTGTCCGAAGCCTATCGGTCGCTTCGAACATCTCTACAGTTCTCCGGCGCTGAAGGTGCGCCGCGCTCGCTTCTGGTCACGAGTTCTGAGCCGGCGGAGGGCAAGTCGACGACGGCGTTCAAGCTTGGTCAAGATTTCGCGGCACTTGGAGCAAGAGTGCTGCTTGTCGACGGCGATCTTCGAAAGCCGAACCTTCACCGACTGTTTGGTCTCGACAATACGATCGGGTTGAGCAACCTGCTGACTAACACTGTCCGCAAGGAAGACCTAGCTGGCCTCTTCCGGTCAACTAAATATCCCAATGTGACGGTTCTGACATCTGGTACCATTCCACCCAATCCTGCGGATCTTCTGTCTTCGCCGAAAATGGCGTTGATCGTGACCAATCTCAGTAAACGGTACGACCTGGTGATAATCGACGCTCCACCGATCGTCGGCCTGTCGGATGCCCCTATTCTCAGCCGGCTAGCCGAGGGTACGTTGATGGTCGTTTCGACGAAGCAGGTCACCCGCAAGTCGGCGAAGACAGCCCTGAAGCGTCTGCGTGCTGCCGGCGCCAACGTGGTTGGAGCAGCAATGTCGAAGTTTGCGGTGAACAAGTTTGACTACAATTATGCCTATAAGTACATGAACTATCAATATTATAACTATGGCACGAGTACCCAGAAACTTGAGGGTAAAGTTGATGACGGCGCAGACCAGCCCACTCGCCCAAGATCTTCGACGTTCAGGCATTTGGTTCGTCGCATCCGTTCTAGTATTAGTGGCTTCGTCGATAGGGCTAAGTCGACTCCTTGAGACAGATATGCCAGCCGTTTCAATGGCGCTGGATCCGGTGAATGTCGACGCGTTGATAGGCGAAATTTCCGATGACCTGAACGATACCGCCAATCCCCCTGATCTTGACGCGCTTGCCGCCAGGGCAAAAGGCGCACTTCGCTTTAATGTCGGAGATGCACGCCTCTATAGCTTAATCGGCGAGATAGAATACCGGCAGGGCAAGAAGGATGACGCGTACGCGCTCTTCGATCAGGCACGAAGGCTGTCGAAAACGGAGATCCATGCGCTCCAGAGATCCATAGGCCATTCGATCGAGATCGGTGATCTGTCGAAGGCTGTAAACGAGCTCGATACACTTCTGCGGCGCTGGCCGGATCAGTTTCCGGCCGTCGCCGAGGGCCTTCCGGCAATGCTTTCTAACCCTGACGGATATCACGCCGTGCTGGCATCAATTGCAGCGGGAGCACCGTGGCGGGCCAACTTGTTTTCCGCTCTTGGAAAAACACGCCCGGGGCTCGATTTTGCAAATCAGCTGCTCCTTGACTTGGTCGGATCCGGTGCGCCACCGAAATCGGGGGAACTGTCCTCCGTAATCACCGGGTATATCGCGCAGAAGGAATATGAACAGGCTTATCGGCTGTTTCTCTTCAGTCTGACCGATGACCAACGAAAGCTGGGTGGATATGTTTTTAACAGCACCTTTGAACCCGGGTTCGGGGGGAAGCCTTTCGATTGGCAGGTTCGCGACCAGTCAGGCCTCGAAGTGACGTTCGTGACATCCCAAAATGCTGTTGAAGGGGAGGGAGGGGCGACGGTTCGGTTTTTGGACACGCCGGTTAAGAACACTGCTCTCCAACAATATATCGAGCTGCCGCCCGGTTCCTACAGAATTTCCTTGGTCGCATCCGGACGAGACCTGAAGCTCCCCAAAGAACTGTTCTGGACCATTAGATGTGTGGGTTCGGCGGGCGAAATAGCGCGGTTTAACATTCCTGAGGGCACGTTCTATCGTCAGAGTCTAAGCCAGGGATTTTCTGTTGGACCGGACGTATGCCCCATGCAGTTGTTGCGGTTGGAAACCTCGGCAATAGCTGACAGTTGGCGGTTTCGCTATGTCGGTACCTTGGTCATGCACATATTGAACATTGAGAGAATCTCACCTTGAGCGCGCGACCGTCGGAATGGGACAAATATCTCCTCGGCTCGGTCCTGTTCACGTCCTTGCTGATAGGTGGCGGTACGGCCAGCGGCCTGTATACCGATACGCTGATCGAGATCATGGCATTTATCTCTGCGGCGGTTGCCTTGTCTCGAACGTCAACCCAAACAACGCCCGGGTCAGTTCTCTGGCTGCTTTTCCTGACGGCGGCGTTGCTTATACTTCAAATCGTTCCGCTGCCGGCAAGCCTTTTTGTCGGTCTGCGGCCGGGACTGCTGCTCGGTGGTCCCTGGCTGACTGATGAAACTCGGTTCATCAGCGTCGGGGTGGGGCGAACGATCGAGTGTCTGCTGTACGTGGTAGCATCGGCAGTTTTTTTCCTGGGTGTCATGCGTTTGCGCTCCGACCAAGTCTACGGTCTGCTCCCCTTCTTTTTCATGGGTGCAATCTGCAACGGATTGGCAGGAGCGATTCAATATTCGCTCTCAGATAACATCGCGATCGAGGGGTTGTTGCCATTCACGATCAATGCAGGACTTTTCGCCAACCGAAACCATTTTTCGGCTTTGCTTTTCGTCTCCATTCCCTTCGTTATCTACTACGGCCTGTTCCGTGGACATCTCCTCTCCGGGGCGATTGGTCTGATCGCACTTCTGCTGCTCCTTTTGGCGGCAGGGTCTCGTGCCGGCGTTCTTATCGGGTTGGCCATCACCCTGGTGTCCGTCATCTTTCTCTCGGCTCGCTCGAGTATAAGGGGCTTTAGCGTATTTGCCCTCTTCGTTGGGCTTTCCGTCTACACGATAGGAGCATGGACGACGATCGATGCAAAGGAGCTTGATTCTGCCTTCGGACGCGCGGAGTTTGCCCGCACGACCATCGATGGAATAGAAGAGAATTGGGTTGCCGGAGTCGGTTTTGGGAATTTTCAGAAGGCCTACCAGATATACGAAAAGGAAGGGATGATATTCAGATCGTATGTGAACCATGCCCATAACGAGTATCTTGAAATTGCCTTCGAGGGCGGCGTGATCGCTGCCCTCTTGATGGCTTTGTACCTATTCCTTCTTCTGTTTGCGTTTGCCAGAATTCGCCGGGACTCCTTTCAGAAAGCAGCGTTTCTTTCTGTAGCGTTCTTGCTTGTGCATTCTCTGGTCGACTACCCGTTGCGCACCGCCGCGCTCGTGATGACCTTCGCCTATATGAATGCCATCATCTTTCATCGCGGGATCACGGAGCGCATGGACCAAAAGCCGGTACTGGTAGAAGTTGACCACAATGGCGACAAGCTGCTTGTTCCCGTTGCAGCGTCTCCGTAGGCGCCGCACAGGCAGTGAATGGTGCACGTAAGTTCCAAGTTCCAAGAGCAGAACTTGACACTGTGGGGGGGGCGACATGGGGAAAGACTTTGATCTTCTCGGCGGCGAACGTATGGCGGCGTGCCAGATCGACGAGTTGATCGGGATTGCTCGCGGCCTCGCGGCTGACGGTTTGATCAATCAAGCCGAGGTTGAGTTCCTGCAGAGCTGGCTTGCCACCAACGCCGACATCAGCGACCAGCCAATCATTCGGGCTCTCTACGAGCGCACAAACGAAATCCTGCGAGATGCGAGATGGCATCGTCGACGATGAGGAGCGAGCCGAGCTGCTCGATACGCGCTATCCGGCGCTCCGTGCACTCGCCGCAGGTTCTCATCTGCTGCGCGCTTCGCCCTGCGGACAGCAGACAGCGAAGCCTCCACTGCCTCGAAAAGCTCGCGACGGTGGCTCAATTCCGTGACCGGCTCGCCATTTTGGGGAGGTAATCCGTGCACATGCCTGGCGTGGATCATCCAATCCATCTCCTGTCCCCTCCATTGGCACCGACCTCCTTCAGCCGGCGGATCCTTCCGACCGCCGGATCATGTTGACGATCCCTCGGGAGATTTGCCTCTTGTAAAGAGCGTAACGGTCTGAGCCGTCTTACCTGCGTTGCTGGTAACTCTACCGTAGAGGGGCCTTGGAAAATATGACAGATGGACCACATTAATCGGGTTTAAGCTGGAGACTTCTCAGCGAATCCCGAAAAAGGAAACAGCAGGCCTTTCGGTCTTCATGATGCATCAAGCGGTCGCTCTTTGCAGTCCGCTGAATGTGTTTTGCGGGCGCGGCAGACCGAAATGGTCCCGTAGCGTTGCCCCGTCATAGTCGTGCCGGAAAAGTCCGCGCCTGCGCAAGATAGGCACCACCTCCT
Organism: Mesorhizobium kowhaii; assembly: GCF_042431665.1. NCBI lineage: Bacteria > Pseudomonadati > Pseudomonadota > Alphaproteobacteria > Hyphomicrobiales > Phyllobacteriaceae > Mesorhizobium > Mesorhizobium kowhaii. Next base: position 1,807 of record NZ_JBHLYT010000222.1, on the reverse strand, counting down.
CGGCGAATATGTCGAACCCGCCCTGTAGATAGGGCGGCATGATATTGAAGCCGTCCGCGGCACCATTGTCGAACCATTCCTGGATTTTGTCGGCGATCTGTTCGGGTGTCCCGGCCTGGACCCAATGCCCGCGCGCCCCGGCGAGGCGGTGCAGCAACTGGCGGATGGTTGGATTCTCGCGCTCAATGATGTCGAGTACGACGTGGAAGCGGCTGCTTGCGCCGCGCTCGCCCTCAACGCGGATGAGCTCGCGCGGAAATGGCCCGTCCAGATCGTAGCCGGAAAGGTCGGCGTCTACGATGCGGCGTAGCTGGTGAAGAGAGTATTCCGGCTGCGTCAGCTCATTGAACTCGTCATGCAGTGCCCGAGCTTCCGCCTCGGTTGAACCGATGAAGGGACTGATGCCGGGCAAGACCTTGACGTGATCAGGGTTGCGGCCAACCGACTTCACGCGCGCTTTGATATCAGCGTAAAATTCCTGCGCGTTGCCGAGTGTCTGATGGGCTGTAAATATCGCCTCGGCATAGCGGCTTGCGAATGATCGTCCGTCTTCCGATGAACCCGCCTGGACGTAGACCGGACGCCCCTGTGGTGAGCGCGGAAGCGTGAGCGGACCCTTCACCCGATGATATTTGCCGATGTGATTGATTGAGTGGATCTTGTCAGTGTCGGCAAAAATTCCAGAGTCCCGATCGGAGACGAGCGCGTCGTCCTCCCAACTGTCCCAGAGCTTGGTCACCACATCAACGAATTCGCCGGCGCGCTCGTAACGGTCGGCATGGGATGGATGTCGGTCAAAGCCGAAATTCAACGCCGCGGACGCATCACCCGTCGTGACGATGTTCCAACCGGCGCGCCCACCGCTCAGATGATCGACCGAAGCAAACAGCCGCGCGAGGTTATAGGGTTCGTTGTAGGTGGTCGAGGCGGTCGCGATGAAGCCGATGCGTTGCGTCACGGCGGCAAGCGCCGAAATCCAGGTCAGCGGCTCAAGCCTGAAGCGGCTTGCGTAACGGATGTTGTCGGCGAGCGCCGGCCCATCGGCAAAGAACAGCGCGTCGAACTTGCTCGCCTCGGCTTTTTTCGCCAGTTCCTGATAATAGGCGATGTCCAGCACTCTCTCAGGGGCGGAATCCTTGTAGCGCCAGCCAGCTTCATGATGGCCGCCAGGATAGATGAAAAGATTGAGCTTCAATTGTCGTGATTCGGCGGGCATATGTGGGTCCTCTTGGGTGGTGACTCTGAGCGACAGGTTTTCGACCGGTCAGACCGGCAGCACAGGCTTCGTCTCGACGCCGAGATGACGCAGAAGTTCGGAGCGAATCTCGCCGAACCGGCGATCGCCATGATCGCGTGGCGTTGGGATATCGATTGCGATGTCGGCGACGATCCCGCCCTTGTCGAGAACCAAAACCCGGTCCGCCAGCGTCACGGCTTCGTCAACGTCATGGGTGACCAATAGGACCGCCGGTTGGTGACGGGCACAAAGCTGACGCAGCAGATCGTGCATGCGCAGGCGGGTCAGCGCGTCGAGTGCGCCGAACGGCTCGTCCGCTAGCAGCAGTTCGGGATCACGGACCAGCGAGCGGGCCAATGCCACCCGCTGCTGCTCGCCACCAGAGAGCTCGACCGGCCAAGCGTTCTCACGGCCGCCCAGGCCAACTTCTTCGAGAGCAGCCCGCCCGCGTTTGGCGGCGTCCGGCAGGTCGAGACCAAGAATCACATTCTCCAGCACTCGTTTCCATGGCAACAGTCGGGCATCCTGGAACACCACCGATTTCTTATCGGGCGTTTCGAGCCGGCCGGA
>NZ_JBHLYT010000221.1:0-943 GCF_042431665.1 Mesorhizobium kowhaii | reverse complement strand
CGCATCAACTGGATGTTCTCTACCGAAAACGCACGCCTTAAGATGGCCAAAGCCTATCCCAAGCCGACTTCCAAAGAGTCATAACCTCTGTGCAGAGGTACTAGGTGTGGCGAGGCAAATCGAGGGAATGGCGATGTCCAGGCCACGCGAGAAACGCGAGACGAGAGCGCAGGATCTGTTCCGCTCCCTGCTCGACCAGATCATCAACATGAAGCACCACCGGCTGGCGCAGGTGCAAATTCCGAGAGGGAAGTCGCCCCCCGATTCCGAGATGATGTCGCCCCCTCGTTCAGAGAATTAACCGCCCCCTGATTCCGAAATGATGCCGCCCCCTGGTGGCGGTGTTTGGGCCGGGTGCTCTGCTGGTGGAATGTTTCTTCTTTTGGGTTGTCCAGGGAAGGAACGAAATGCCTGCGGAGAGAGTGACCATGCGGCGTGTCCGCGAGATTTTGAGATATCGATTTGAAGAGGGCCTTGGCCGCAAGGCGATCTCATACCGTGTGGGCGCAGCGCCCTCGACGGTGCGCGAAACGCTTCGCCGGGCGGAGGCTGCCGGCCTGGCCTGGCCGTTAGGGGATGAGATCACGGACGCGGTCCTGGAGGCTGCGCTCTACAAGGCGAACGGGACGAAGACGGGGCACCGCCGCAGCGTGGAGCCGGACTGGGCTTACGTGCATCGCGAGTTGAAGCGCAAGCATGTGACGCTGCAGATCCTTTGGGACGAATACATCGAGCGTCACCCCGATGGTTACCGTTACAGCCGTTATTGTGATCTTTACAGAGGCTGGGCATCCAACCTGCCGGTGACGATGCGGCAGAACCATGCCGCTGGCGTAATTACTCACACCCTTGTCAGGGGCAAGAATCCCTGAATCTATGGGGATATGGATCGCACTGATTTGCAGCGTCTGACGAAGGAAGAGTTGATCGATCTGGTGCTGCG
>NZ_JBHLYT010000220.1:0-1667 GCF_042431665.1 Mesorhizobium kowhaii | reverse complement strand
CTCGTTAGCAGGCACGATCCTGGGCGAACTCTCCCAAGGTCGTTCAACAGATTGAGACGCCTCGCTCTACTGACCCCATCATGCGGCGGCCTTACGTCGACCGCGAAGAGAAGCGAGTGACCCGCGGGGCGACACGATCAAAAAAAAGACGCAGGAGTAACTTGACCTCAACGACTCCAATCAGAGAAGCCTGCTAGCGAGCACCTTTCTATAACCCACCTACACTACTCAGCAGGGTACGACTTCCTGGCTGGAGACGCATCCTTCGGATCGGATAATAGACGCTCCGCCATCAACGCGATGTAGCAAAGGCTTGAGTCTCTAACCGTCAGCGGCGGAAAGCACTTTGCGTTCGGCCCGTGCTACAAATCGATGATTCCGAAATTTACGGCCTTTATAGCGGCGACGGTCCTGCTTCCGGTATCCAATTTTCGCATAATATTCTTCATGTGGAAATTGACCGTGTTGACAGATATACCTAGAATCTGCCCTATATCCCATGACGATTTACCTTTCGCTGTCCAGAATATACACTCTATCTCTCTTGACGAAAGCTCATGAGTATTTTCAAGGTGCCTTAAAACCATAAATTTTGCAGACATTATATGGAAATGAAAAGCAGAAAGTTCCAGGTATTTTACAACGCTATCTGGAAATCCCTGATCTCTGGATTGAGCAAAGCTCATGACCCCAAAGTCACCTTGGGGGCCGTGCAATGGAACGCTGATGCCCGCCTTCAAGCCAAATGATGCAGCCTCATCGAAGATGCGCCTTTCTTCTTCAGTAGTGCTCGGGTCGTTATACAAATCTCTCCATCGAAAAGCACCTGCCCGCCGCCGGCTTGCCCTGATGATAGGGTCTATTCTATCATAGCCCATTTCGACATAGCGTTCCTGCCATTGATAAGGATAGTTTAGAATGTGCGCCGGATCGCGTCGAGTTGGGCTATAGCATGTGGGGGTGATTGGACGAGTACCATAGGCGATCCAAGGGCAATCAAAATTCAAAGCGAAAGCAGATAATAGTTTGAACAGCTGCTCCAAATGACCAACGATATCAGTCCGGTCGAGAAACCGGCCAAATGCCGTCGCAATCGTCTCTTTAGATAACTTTGTGGAATTCATCTAAGTGGCCAAAGGTTATTGCGAGGATACTCTGGGTACTAGCCGTCACGCCGAGAGAGAGACTACTGTCAGCGGATATTCCATATTCCATAGTTCCTGCTCCGATGGTGTTTGCACTAGACATTCTCGATGGGCAAAAGCTGCCGCCTATGCGACTATGGCTCTGGCCACCGTCCTCAGCAGCCCGGCGTCAAAACTTTACCATCTCAGAGCTGTTAGCAGAGTTATTTGAATTGAAACTTCTGCTTCGCTATCTTTAAAAAGGCGCAACATAAGGAAATGATCGTCGAGTAGCTCAACCATCCGACTTTAGCCCCTACAGATTCAAATGTGCCAACTGTCCCCAAGGGTAAACGCTTCATAGCTGTGCTTGCCTTGGAGCGCAGAGTTTTCCCCAGATCCAGATCCAGAGCCATTCCGCCTCCGCGTATCCTCAGCGGGCTCCGTCGCAAACTTTTCGGAAAGGTCATTGCTGCATGACGGCTGCTCCTGCTTTCCGGGAGTTTGTCATGTTCAAGGGCCGCCATTTTGATCGATCCGTGA
>NZ_JBHLYT010000219.1:0-971 GCF_042431665.1 Mesorhizobium kowhaii | reverse complement strand
AGGAACACCACGATCGACGGCACGCCGACCTGACGGGCCAGCAGGATGTGCTCGCGGGTCTGCGGCATCGGGCCGTCGGCAGCCGACACAACCAGGATCGCGCCGTCCATCTGCGCCGCACCGGTGATCATGTTCTTCACATAGTCGGCGTGGCCGGGGCAGTCGACGTGAGCGTAGTGGCGGTTGGCCGTCTCGTATTCGACATGCGCCGTCGAGATCGTGATGCCGCGCGCCTTCTCCTCAGGTGCAGCGTCGATCTGGTCGTAGCGCTTGTATTCGCCAAAATACTTCGTGATCGCCGCCGTCAGCGACGTCTTGCCATGGTCAACGTGACCAATCGTGCCGATGTTCACATGAGGCTTGTTACGCTCGAATTTACCTTTTGCCATGTGATGTCTCCAATCCTGCTCGCCCGTGCGGGCCTTGAATTAAGTTACTGCTGCAACCCGTTCGAGTTACGCGTATTTCTTCTGTACTTCCTGGGCGACCGCAGTCGGCACAGGCTCATAGTGATCGAACTGCATCGTGTAGGCCGCGCGGCCCTGGCTCATCGAGCGCAGGTTGTCGACGTACTTGAACATGTTGGCGAGCGGTACCATCGCGTTGATGACCACTGCCACGCCACGTGCTTCCTGGCCCTGGATCTGGCCACGACGACCGTTCAGATCGCCGATGACGCTGCCGACGTAGTCTTCCGGCGTCACAACTTCGACCTTCATGATCGGCTCGAGCAACTGCACGCCAAGCTTGGGTGCAGCTTCACGGAAGCAGGCGCGGCCGGCGATTTCGAAGGCCAGAACGCTGGAGTCAACATCGTGGTAAGCGCCGTCGATCAGCGTCGCCTTGACGCCGATCATCGGGAAGCCCGCGAACGGACCCGAGGTCATGACGCTGTTGATGCCCTTTTCGACGCCGGGGATGTATTCCTTCGGAACGGCACCGCCGACGATCTTGGTTTCGAACTCGAATTC
>NZ_JBHLYT010000218.1:0-609 GCF_042431665.1 Mesorhizobium kowhaii | reverse complement strand
CGCATCGTCCTCAGCCGCATCCCGCAACTCGCGACATAAACGATGGGGCGCAGACGTCCCGAAACAAACCCGCCGACCTCAACCCGCAAACCCCCGCCTTCCATAACGACGGATCATCGCCGGCGCCCGACGAGGCTTGTCAAAATGCACTCCGAGGGCGGCCAGATCGCCGATGCAGGCCGCCGAAAGCCGATCGCCGTGCATCAAGCGGGCTAGCGCCCCTGAAAGAGGGCAGGACGTTTGTCCAGAAATGCTTCGACCGCTTCAGCGTGGTCCTGCGTATTGTGGCACATGCCCTGAAACACTGCGCAGAGGTCGAGGAAATCAGGCAGGTCCAATCGCCGCGCTGCCTTCAGCAGCCGTTTTGCGAGACGAAGTGCTTGAGGAGGTTTTCCTGCAATACTTGCAGCAAGCTGCAGGGCTTGCGACTGCAATTCGGACGCTGTCGCGATCTCAAGAACGATTCCCAGTCGTAGAGCTTCCTCGGCGCGCACCAAACGCCCGCTGAAGATCAACTCCGCCGCCCTTTGGGGACCGAGCAGATCCTGCAGGAACCAGGCACCGCCATCTCCCGGTACGATGCCAAGATTGATGAACGTGGAGCCGAAT
>NZ_JBHLYT010000217.1:2469-5250 GCF_042431665.1 Mesorhizobium kowhaii | reverse complement strand
CTGTTCCATAGCCAGATACTTCATTCGCCAAGCGTCCACTTAATCTAAGCGGACACTATCGCCTCAAGCTACGCGTCAGTAGGCGGCCTCCAGCGTATGCATACCGGTCTGTCGAAGAGCGTCGCGTTGATCCGGTTGTGGATCCTGGCGAGGCTGGCAAACACGGCATGATCGGTTGCAGAGCCTTTGGCCAAGACGTCGCGCGGCAACCCCATGAGCGGGCACATCCAGTCTTGCGGGTCCGCGAACCGGGGCCCGGTGACCGCCGCCGTTACGAAGCCATCCAGCGCCGACATGGTCCGCACCAACGGGCGGCGGGCGGTCTTGGCGGCCATCCAGGCCTCGAGCGCCTCGTCCGACAGCGCCATGTCATCGATTGCGCTCATGCCGCCAAGGGGAGCGGCATCTCTTGACGGCGCCCCCAATTCCATATGTGGACGTAACAGGTCGGCTGGATCAAGATCGTCGGTCACAACTGCTGACGTATATCCGGCTTCCTCATGCGGCTGGACAACGTCTTCGCCGCGAGCCCCGATGGATTTTCGCGCGCTTCCACCTCATCGGCCCCTAGACATTGGCCGAAGCCAAGCCGGTCCACACACCAGGTTCGGGAAGCGACGGAATGACCGTTTCACCATCTCCTGCCATTTTGCTGCAATTGCCGGGGTGAGACCTCCTTCTGTTGTTTTCCTTTCGTTTGCCGCTTCGCCTCAAGCTGCTTTCACCGACTGTGCGGGCTCGTAGAATGTGCCACCCGAGAGGATGGCCCACACGACCCTCGCATTCTTGTTGGCGAGCGCGACAGCCGCGACGTTGGGGTGTCGTCTTTGCCGCAGCTTACTGAGCCAGAGGCTTCGTGGATCCTGCTTGCCGGCTGCTTTGCCAAGCGCAGCACGAGCCCCATGGATCATCAATGTGCGCAGATAGCGATCGCCCCGCTTGCTGATGCCGAATAGCCGGGCTCGCCCTCCGCTGGATCGTTGTTTGGGTACCAGGCCAAGCCAGGCCGCGAACTGACGGCCATTTTTGAAGCAGGTTCTATCGCCTACGGCAGCGATCAAGGCGGTTGCCGTCACGGGGCCGATGCCTTCGATCTTCCCAAGCCGTTGGCACTGCTCGCTGGTGCGGAAGATTTCCCGTATCCGCCGATCATAAATTGCAATGCGATCGTCGAGCTCGGCCAATTCCGCCTGCAGCTCCCTCATCAGCGACCGGACCATCTCGCTGAGTCCGTCATCATCATTCCCCACGATGACGGCGAGGCCGCGCCGCAGCTGCGAGATATCGCGGGGAATGACGATCCCGTGCTCGGAAAGAAGGCCGCGAATCTGGTTCACAAGCCGAACTCGATCGGCGACCAGACGCCGACGAATGCGATGAACGGCCTGGACCGTCAGCTGATCAGTCGATTTCGGCGGCACAAAGCGCATCGAAGGCCGGCCGACCGCTTCGCAGATGGCTTCCGCATCGTTTCGGTCGTTCTTGTTGGACTTCACATATGGTGTAACGAACTGAGGACTGATCAGCCGAACCTCATGGCCAAGCTCGGTGAGCACCCTTGCCCAGTAATGCGCGCCGTTCGAGGCTTCCATGCCGACCAGGCATCGGGGCAGATTGGCGAAGAAGCAGGCTACCGCATCGCGACGCAGCGTCTTTCGCACGACGACTTTTCCGTGGCAGTCGACCCCGTGAACCTGGAACACATATTTCGCAAGATCCAGACCTATTCGAACGACCTGCATGACATCCTCCTTTGTTGCAGTTGACGTTCGAGATTTCACCTCGCCTGGGGGGCGGGGTCCATACCATTGGCTCCCACTTGCAAGTGTTTTTTACAGATATTTTTGATCGGATCGCTTGCTTCCATATGTGCGGCCTTTGTGTGTGGTCGCACATGACCACTGGCCAAGATGGTTTCCGCAACGCATGTTCCTAACACGGCAACGACCTTGAAAGGCCAATGGAACTGACGGAGTATCACGCGTCTTGGATCGATCGATCGCACCATCTGCTTTTCTCTTGCAAGTTCACAGCATCAGCTCAACACGGTAGCATTCTATTCTGCTCACCGTGATGGCCAATTCCTATGTTGCTTGCGTTTGCTCCTCTGTCCGCCGATACGCCTCGCCGCTCACCATGAGCTTCCAGGCGACACGGGCAATCTTGTTGGCGAGCGCCACCGCAACCAGCTTCGGTTTCTTCCTTTGCAGTAGTTCGGTGAGCCATCGGGAAGCATGCCTGCTTCGACCTGCTCTGACGTGCTGAAGAAGAGCAGTCGCGCCAACCACCAATATGCTCCTCAGCATTTCGTCGCCAGCACGTGTGATCACCCCCAGTCTGACCTTGCCTGCAGTCGAATGGTCTTTGGGCGTGAGGCCTATCCAAGCGGCAAAATCGCGACCCGACTTGAACGTTCGGGGATCTGGGGTCTTCATCATCAAAAGCGATGCGCCGACCGGCCCGACACCCGGAATTTCGGCCAGGCGCCTGCTGCATTCATCGGAGCGATGCAACGCGGTCAGTTTTTCCTCGACGGCTTTCGTTTCGGTAAGCAAGTCGCGATACTCAACGCCATGCATGGCAAAAAGCTCGCGGGCCAATTCAGGCAGGGATTGATCAGCCGCAATCCGCTCCAGCAACGGTTCGATTCGGCACATGCCCGTGGCCGCGACGATGCCGAACTCCATGGCAAACCCGCGTATGGCATTGGCGAGCTGCGTTCGATTGCGAATGAGTCTCTCTCGCAAACCGACCAGCATCAACGCCGCCTGCTGGTCCGCA
>NZ_JBHLYT010000217.1:0-2459 GCF_042431665.1 Mesorhizobium kowhaii | reverse complement strand
GGCACGAAGCGCATCGTCGGTCGGCTCATCGCCTCACACAAAGCTTCCGCGTCCGCCGCGTCGTTCTTGCCGCGTTTCACATAAGGTTTCGCCAACTGAGGCGCGATCAATTTCACCTCATGACCGAACGAACTTAACAGCCTCGCCCAATGATGAGAGCCTCCACAGGCTTCGAGTGCGATAGTAGTCGGCGGCGTTTTCTCGAAGAATTTCACCATCTCCCTACGCGAAAGCTTCTTGCGAAGGACTGGTTGCTCGCCTGCGTTGACGCCATGCAATTGGAAAACGCTCTTTTCGCGGTAGGGACGCCCGTTACCGGGCGCCCCCCGCTCAGATCCCGGCGAGCCCAATTAAGGCACCGGGCTCCTACCTTGGGTGTGTGACGGCGAAGCGCACGTCGGGCCATGGATGAAGGATGCGTGGCTTCGGGAGCCAGTGTTCTGTCACTTTTGTGGTCCGGCCCCATGTGAATCCGTCCTTCTGGCTACGCCGCCGAAGCGTGCGCCTCCAGAGTTCTTCCACATGGTGCCGAAACGCGGCTAAAGCGCGCGCGTTTGTCGGCACCGCGAAGTAGGCGAAATGCCCGCTCACGATCTGCCTTAGCCATTTCCCCTGTTCGGGTATGGGCCAGTGCAGCCGACGCCACAGCTCCTCCTTTATGTTCCTGAGCTTCGTCCGCATGCGGTCGCCGCGGGTCTTCCGTTGAAGCTGGAAGCGCCCGCTGCGCGATTTGCCGCAGATGAACGTGAACCCGAGAAACATAAAGGTCTCCGGCTTCCCGAGGCCGCGCCGCTTGCGATTAGCCGCCGCGAAGCGACCAAACTCAATCAGGCGGGTCTTGTCCGGATGGAGCGACAGTTCGAACTCCTCAAGCCTCGCGCGCATCGCATCGAGGAATCGACGGGCGTCGTCCTCGCGCTCGAAGCCGACCACCAGGTCATCGGCATAGCGCACGATGACCATGTCGCCGGCGGCGTCGTGCTGTCGCCAGCGTTTCGCCCACAGATCGAGTACGTAGTGCAGGTAGATATTGCCGAGGAGCGGTGAGATCACCGAGCCTTGACCCGTCCCCTTGTCGTCTACGGTCACGACCCCGTCTTCGAGAATACCTGCCTTCAACCATTTCTGGATCAGGCGGATGATGCGCTTATCGCCGACCCGATGCTCCAGGAAGCGAACCAGCCATTTCTGACTGACCGCCCCGAAAAAGTTTTGGATGTCGGCGTCAATTATCCAGCTCACTTTCCGATGGTCGATCGCGACGCACAGCGCATCCAGCGCATCGTGCGGCCCTCTCCCCGGTCGAAACCCGTAGGAGAAGCCGCAGAAGTCGCCTTCATAGATGGCGTTGAGCACCATGACGGTCGCCCCTTGGACAATCTTGTCTTCCAGAGCTGCGATTGCCAGCGGCCGCTGCTTCCCATCTGCCTTCGGTATAAACGTCCGGCGTGACGGTTGCGGGCGGTACGCTCCCCGTTGGACCCGGGCGTGCAGATCGATGAGCCGGGGCTCAAGCTCTGCCTCGTAGTCCTGCCATGTCATGCCATCCACCCCGGGGGCGGCCTTGCGCCTGAGCGCGTAGAACGCCGTCCGGAGTGCGTCGACAGTGATATGGTGGAAGAGCGCGGTGAACCTGTCCTTCTTCCTCAGCCTTGCGGCTTTCCGTACGCGATCCAGCGACTGGGACATGCGATCCCGGCCCTGTGTCCGGTGCATGCGTTGCTGTTCCGCGTTCCCCTTGGTCCCCGGCCTTCGCTCCACCAACTCCGCCACCGGTCGCCCGGCTTTGTTCGTCGGCTTCACAGCTACTATGCCGAAGTCAGACTTCTCTGGATCGTTCATCAGCGGCTACGACTCCTCGCCTTCCCACTGCGGACCATCCACCCGCAGGACGGGTTGGGTGGCCAATCCAGAGATCTCCCGGTTCCCGTACAAGGAGCTTCCGTGCATGCCAGGGTCTCAGACCACGCCGGGTCGGCTGAGCGCTCGCGTAACGCGCTCAATCGTATTGCCTTCCGGAACGTCAACGCCGTCGGCACCCGGGATTTTGGACTTTCGCGGCTCAATGGCTGGCCTGCACGCTCCCCTACCGACGCTTCGCCGACATCCTCACGGTTGCCTGCGCACGGCTTGGGGCCGATATGGGTTGCTAGCCCTTCATCGGGTTCCGTCGCAAACTTTTCGGAAAGGTCATTGCTGCATGACGGCTGCTCCTGCTTTCCGGGAGTTTGTCATGTTCAAGGGCCGCCATTTTGATCGATCCGTGATCCTGCTGTGCGTACGCTGGTATCTGGCCTACAATCTGAGCCTGCTGTCGATGGGCGGTTGAGAACCGCGTATAGATGGCGCCGAGAAGGAATTGATGCGGAATTCGGCTCGGAGTGGTGCTGAATGACGCTGATGATCTGATTTGGTTGGGGATGAGAGCGCGGGATGCGCCGACAGGAGCCCGGAGGGCG
>NZ_JBHLYT010000216.1:0-929 GCF_042431665.1 Mesorhizobium kowhaii | reverse complement strand
CAGAGAGCTGGGCTTCGCGTTTGGCAAGGCGAGAGACCTCGCCGGCGATCGCGACTGTTGCCTCGCGGCAGTCCGGCGCTTCCGACCACTTGCTGAAACCGTTCGCCAGGTTTGCCACGTCCTGCGCATTAAAGTCAGAGAGCTGGGCTTCACGTTTGGCAAGGCGAGAGACCTCGCCGGCGATCGTGACTGTGGCCTCGCGGCAGTCCGGTGCTTCCGGCCACTTGCTGAAACCGTTCACCAGATTCGCCACGTCCTGCGCATTAAAGTCAGAGAGCTGGGCTTCGCGTTTGGCAAGGCGAGAGACCTCGCTGGCGATCGCGACTATGGCCTCGCGGCAGTGCGGCGCTTCCGGCCACTTGCTGAAACCGTTCACCAGATTCGCCAGCCCCTGCTGGGTAAAGTCAAAGAGCCGGACGTCGCGTTTGGCAAAGCGAGAGACCTGGCTGGCGATCGCGACTGTGGCCTCGCGGCAGCCAGGCGCTTGCGGCCACTTGCTGAAACCGTTCACCAGGTTCGCCAGGTCCTGCGGAGTAAAATCAGAGATCAAGGCGCCGCTTCCGGAGCGACGAAGGACCGCCTCGGCGATAGCGACTGTGGCCTTGCGACAGTCCGGTGCTTCCGGCCACTTGCTGAAACCGTTCACTAGGTTTGACAGGTCCTGCGGAACAAAGGTGGAGAGCCGGGGGGGGGCGCCGGAACGGCCGACAATTACATTGGCGATCGCGGCCGCGGCTTGACAGCAGCCCTCGTCGTTCGGCCGCTTGCTGAATCCGTTCACGAGATTCGATAGCTCCTGCGCAGTAAAGCGGGTGAGCTGAACCCCGCGGCGAAGGACCTCATCGGCGATCGCGGCTGTGGCCTTGCGACAGTCCGGTGCTTCCGGCCACTTGCTGAAACCATTGGCCAGCAACGAGAGATTTTGGCTG
>NZ_JBHLYT010000215.1:0-1001 GCF_042431665.1 Mesorhizobium kowhaii | reverse complement strand
GTGGCTGTTCCAACAGACCACGTTCTATCATCAGCTCGAAGCGCAGCGCCTCTGCACCCAGTCTCCAGGAATGGGCTCAAGCCGAATACCCCATCTGTCGCAAACGGAATGGCAACCTATGTCCCGCATGAAGCGCTCAGATTTTCGCAGGAGCATTCCATGTTCAAAGGCCGTCATTTTGATCGATCCGTGATCCTGCTGTGCGTACGCTGGTATCTGGCCTACAATCTGAGCTTGCGCGATTTGGAAGAGATGATGGCCGAACGCGGCCTGAACGTCGATCACTCCACCGTGCATCGCTGGGTCGTCCACTTCTCGCCTCGGCTGCTGGAGTGTTTCAACGGACGCAAGCGTGCCATCACCGGCAAGTGGCATATGGACGAGACGTATATCAAGGTTCGCGGCCAGTGGACGTACCTCTATCGCGCCATCGACAGCGTCGGCGACACGGTCGAATTCTTCTTCAGCGAAAACCGTGACCTGGCGGCCGCAAAACGCTTCCTCCGGAAGGCGTTGGGTCGCCACGGTCGACCGGATCGCATTGTTATCGACGGCAGCCAGACAAATCACGAGGCGATCATTTCCTGCGATGCTGAACACCGTTTGCGGGATCGATCGCGGCGCTCACTGCAACCAATCCGAATCCGCAAGAGCAAGTATCTCAATAATCGGATCGAGCAGGACCATCGACGCGTCAAGCGCCGCATCCGCTCCATGCTCGGCTTCAAATCGACGGCAAGCGCCGAAGTCATTCTCTCCGGCATCGAAATGGTTCACATGATGCGCAAGCGACAGGCGAGATTTGCCTATAATCCACGCCCCTCAATCGCTGAGCAGTTCGAAATCCTCGCAGCCGGACAATCGGGGCGAAAGCGCCCTCTCGTGGCGGAAATTACAATTTGCGACAGATGGGGTATTCGGCTTGAGCCCATTCCTGGAGACTGGGTGCAGAGGCGCTGCGCTTCGAGCTGATGATAGAACGTGGTCTGTTGGAACAGCCA
>NZ_JBHLYT010000214.1:2094-7778 GCF_042431665.1 Mesorhizobium kowhaii | reverse complement strand
CTTGACGCACTTGTCAACATCGCCGCCTCCGCACACCTGGAAATAGAAATCCGGGTAAAAGCGGCTGCATAATCACGAAGTGTCAAATGAGCACATTTTGCGTTTTGGCGCGAGCGAGTGCCGAACGGAGCCCCAGCCAGAGCCCGGCTTAGGGAACAACGAGCTCACTCAGTGCTGCATGGCGAGGCAACTACTGCTTTTGCGGCTTCTGTGAATCCGGCTCTTCGCCTTCGACCGGAGCGGTGTTGATGCTCCTCGACTGCAGGCGCTGCAGTTCTTCGAGCCGTTCGCCTTTGACGATCTCGGGATCAAGCCGCTCGTTAGGATTCTGCGCCAATGAACGCGCGGCTTCGCTTGCGGCTTGTGCCTCGCGGGCTTCCTTCGCAGCGATGCTTTCGGCATTGCGCACCATTTCGCGGTCTTGCGCAACCTGCTCAAGCGAGGTCGGATCAGCCGATCCGGCTCGTTCGTCACGAATCTCCTGCTCGATGGCGCGATTACGGATCTCGCGAGCGCGATCCGCCTCAAGCCGCTCAGCGGCCTCGATCTCCTGGGCGCGATGGATCAAAGCTTCGGCGCGCGTGCCGGCAATCCGATGGGCCTGGTCTTCACTGACATGCGTGACGCCACCTTCCTGCAGGGATTTGAGATCCGTCCGGATCGCAAGCAGCTCCATGGTGGGCGCTGCGCGCCGTAAGAACTCCGCTTTCGTCTGGCCGTTCATCATGGCCGCTGTCTTGTTAACGGTCTCGTTGATCTGTTTTAGGTTTTCCCGCATCTGGTCCGCGGTGGCATCTGAACTCATTTGAACACCCTTTCCATCTCGAATAGCGACGACAACAGTACCGGATCGGAAAGCCTGCGTCATCCGATCAATGAATTGACTCGCTGTCGCGTTATCCGGCTGAGAAGCAGCAACCGAGTGCCAGTCCCGAAGGCTTGCCTGGGTGGCCTGCAGCTGGCGCGCCGAAATCGGAATCTTTACCGGGTTGGCCTTTGCGTGATTGATCCGCTGGCGGGCTTTCTCGATGACGTGCGGGTTTGCACGGGCATAGGCGCGGTCGCGCGCCTCCCTGCCCGGCCGCGGCTTTTCGGCCGTGGCCACAATCGCCTTGTCGCGCGGACCATAGCTTTGTGATGACGCTCGATAGGCCGCGGAAGTCGCGACGATTTTCATGCCCTGCGCTTGTGCGTGCTGGGCATAGAGTGCGCGCCATGCGCGAAGCTGGGCCGGACCTGGTCGCAATCGGTCACCGTCCTGACCTTTCACGGCGACGATGGCATGGACATGAATATGGCCGCCCTCCTCCGCCATATCGGCATGCATGCCGAAGGCGAATTTGTGATTGGGGAACTGCTCATGCAGGAACCCACGTGCGGCCCTCACCAGAGCTTGCCTGTCCTCGCCCGCCTTGGCCGACAGGATCATGTGCATGGTGTCGCGAGGCTTGTAGGAATTCAGGGTCTTGTCCCAGGACTGCGCGGTCTGCCGAACCGCCTCCTCAGACGCGATCGCGGCGCCGTCGGCGCCGATCGCCGCTCCGTCATGGGTAAGGCGCGCGAGCTGGAACACGACACCGGCTTTGCCGTGGCTGGGCTCCCCAATTGGCTTCACCGAAACGGTATCCTCCTTGACCCCAAGCGCATCGGAGATCCGCGAGGCGATCATGGCCCGGGTTGGTGCCGAGAACTGGCGATCCTGCTGGCGTCGATCGGAAAAGTGAAACCGATGCTTCACCTTGTCGTCCCCGTTCTCACTCCGCACGACGCTGTGTCCGGCCATGGTCGCGACGACGCGCGAGACGCTCGATCCGTCCTGCAGTGTGTCGATACGATAGGCGAAACCGTGGCCGGCGAAACCTGCCTGAACTGCCTGTGAAAGGCGCTCGGCATTCTCCTGCCCTGCCAGCGAAAGCCGAAACGTCGCCACATCCTCGCTCTCCCGCCGCTTGTCGAAACCCTCGCCCCACTGTTTCATTTCCTCGGCGACGGCTTCCCGCGTTGCCAGGATACGCGCGTCATACGTCTCGAGCGCGACGCCCTCCTTCTGGATATATTGACCGATGGCGGCTGCCCTAGTGACGCCATGCCCGTAGGAAATCACCTTCAGAACGGCCGGCTGATACCCGGCCGCCAGCCTGTCGGCAGCGGCCCTCGGCCGAGGTCCGCCGGCGAGCTTCCGCCACTTCGTTGGCAGGGCGAGGTTTAGTCGCCCGGCTTTACCGCGCGGCGGCTCCAGCTCTCGCGCAGACGAGCGCGGCACGGCCGGTTCCGTTGTCTGACTTCCCCCGAGACCGCCCTCCCCTGTCCGGCCGCGAACCGTCTTGAACAACCAATCATCGTCATTTCCAGCAAAGGACAACATGGCCCGATGCCGGCGCTTGCGGTTCTCTTCTTCAAAAGCCGCGCTCGCGCGAATCCGATCGGCTATGGCCTGTATGGACGACTGGTCGAGGTTCACGCGCCCTCACCATCCAGCAGATGCGCCGCCTTCCGAAGTTTCAGGCCATGCGCGATCGTCATCGCCGTCAATTCGGCGTCGACAGCTTTCACCCTCTCATCCAGCGCTTCCCATATCGGCAACGCCGCCTCCATGGGGGCAGCGTGGCCGGAATGAATGGCATGGAGAAGCTGGCTGAGGTTTCGGCCGACCATCCGGACTTGCGAGGCCAACGCCGCGACAGTGCGTGAATTCTCAGCTGACAGAGCGGGACCGACATCCAGGCTGGCCCGGATAATGCGCCGCAACGTCTCCGCTCGGTCAAGCTGGAACACCTTGCAGGCCTCATCCAGGAGCGCGCCCGCGTCCGGCCCAATATCGATCCGGGAGCGCTTTCGGGTGTCCTTGTGGGCGGCGCTGGTGTCCAAAATTCCCTCGCTATGGCGGATGGGCCTCACGTCGAAGACGGTCCAGGTCGAAGCGAAGCGACGACCTGCTCAGCCAATTTGGACCCAAATTGCGTATCTTGTCAATTCACTATGCAACATTAAACTGATGCGATGTTTTGCTAGTTCAGAACCAATTATGCATCCAGGAACATTGCACCAAATGCGCAAATTCGTGTTATCACCTAGGCACTTATATGCCTTCGCACTTTGTAGCATCGGCGCATTTGCATAATGCAAGAAAGTCACATTGGCGCCAAATCGCCTATGCGCCTTGACGCCAAGGTGACGCAACATTGGGAAAAGACAATGCCGGAACAACGCGCGGTGCAAATCACAGTGGCCTCTCCCAAAGGCGGGGTCGGCAAGACCATGACCACCATCCTGCTCGCAGGCGAGTTCGCCGCCGCCGGTCATCGGGTGACGGTGCTCGACACCGATCCGCAACTGTCAGCGCTGGAGTGGAGCAAAAACAGTCGCCGCGCCGGGTACGCTCTTTCAAACATCGACGTCATCCCCATCAACTCGACCGACGAACTGATCGATCGCCTGGCGCAATCCGACGCCGAGGACCTGCTACTGGTCGACGTGCAGGGCACGGCCGTGGCCGCCCTCGGACCGGCCGTCGCCAACGCCGACTTCGTGCTGATCCCGACGAAAGCGCACGTCTTCGATGTCAAGCAATGCCTCGGTCTGATCCGGCACATCCGCTCGCTTGGCGGACGCCATCGCGAAATTCCCTACGCGGTGATGCTCAACATGGTTTCGGGGATCGAGCACAACACGATGGCCTTTCGCACGGCGATCCAGCTGCTGCGGCAGGCCGACGCCAGCGTGCTTGAGACGTTTTTGTCGCAACGGCCGACCTTCGCCTCAATCGCAACCGCTGGGACGCTTTACGAAGTCCAGCCCGTGAACAAGGCGGTGCAGGACGCTCGCGACCAGACGAATGCCCTGACCGCCGAGATCATCCGCAAACTGAACGGAGCCACCCCGCAATGAACGAGAAAAGCGATCGGACCGCAAACCAATTGCCGCTGCCTGCCTTGAAACCGCGTGCCCGTTCGGATGATCCGTTCTCGCGCAACATGGCTGCCATTGTGGAATCCAGCATCAGCGAAACGGACAACCTGGAGCAGCAGACGAGAACCCAGTCTGCCAGAAAGGCGAAGGCGGAGCTCGAAAGGCCAAAGGCAGACGGCGGGACAGCCCGGCTGCACACACGCATTCCGGTCTCGCAGATGATCGAGCTGCAGGTCCATTGCGCGCGCAATAGAACAACCATGCAGGAGGTGGTGCAGGGCCTGATAACGGAATTCCTTGCTCGGCAGCCAAAGTAGCCAGATGCGCCAATCGCGTCGATTTTCGTTATGACCGACCGCCCATGACTCCGGCCCAACGAGGATTGGCTACATCTCTTCGGAGAAGGCCATCAAAGACGCTGCTGAACGACTGACGTTCGGTTCCATCCATCACGAGAGTGAATCGATCCGCGTCCGCTGATTCAAACCATTCATTGGACGCGCGCGTCCGGCTGCGCGATTCTGTCCGCAATGATCGCGCAGCTCTATCGCCTCTGTATCGAACGCCGCGACGCGGATCGGAACATGGCGCGCTTCTATGCGCTGTCGATCGAGGAGACCCTGTTCGGCCAGACCTGCCTGGTCCGCCGTTGGGGTCGGATCGGAACCACCGGCCGCACGGTACAGCACTCTTTCGATACCGAGGGCGAAGCTGTCGAGCTTTTCCTCCAGCTGGTGCGCGCCAAGCGGATGCGCGGCTATCAGCCGCGATCCACCTACCCGATGTCAATCGGCCGACAATAAGGGTCTGACTCACATTTGATGATTTTGCATGACGGCGTGGTGCTGTTTTCTGAGAGGAATCAGCACCATGGTGAGAAATTTGCGTTTGTCGTCCTTGATCCCGGCGGGATTGGTCGTCGAGGCCATCGCTGAGAACGAAGGAGTGATCGTCATTACCGCGCAGTCAGGGTGATGAGGGACTGTTGCGGCTCACTACGACGCGCGCAAAAAAAGGGCCTGCGACGGAGCATCCGTCGCAGGCCCTTTTTTTGCGCGTTCGCCTAATCAGGCTGATGGAGGCGTTTCAGCAATTCCCCGAAGATTCCACGCTACGGACGATCACCGGTAGCAGCCTTGTCATCCGCCAGCTTTGTGGCGACATCGGACGGCAGCGGCATGAAATCATAGCCGTGCGCCATGGCGGCGTGGTGAAGATCTTCAAGCATCTCAAACGCCTGATCGTGAGTGCCAAGCCACAGCGCCGGTTCGTCGGTCTCTTCGTGGGGGAATGCCTGCAGGAAGTAGGTTCGCAGCGGCGGGTCGTAGCCGATGATGGCCTCGCGGTCGGAGCGGCCGTGTCCGGTGACGGTGCCAGTGACTGTGATCGTATAGCGGCTCATCGTAGCCTCCTTGTTCCGGGAAGGTGAGGTGAAGGGGCCGGCCCCCTTTCGAAGCCGGCCCGTTCGTGGCTGTCACTGGGGATTGTTCCAGAGGATGACCTTCTTGTTCTCCTCGCCACCCGGGGCGGGGGCGAGATTGCCGAAGATCACGCCGATCTCGGGGGCTTCCAGCTTGACCGAGAGGTACTCCTCGCCCGAACGCTGGGAGATGCGGTGCCAGCCGGCTCCGATCTCGAAGCCCGTGCGCTTGTTGACGATCCGGTAGTCGGGCGCGTCCTCGCGCGACTTGTTGGTGTTCGGGATCAGGGTGATCGGGGCGTTGACCCGGAGCGTGGCGAAGACGCCTTCCATCGAGCCGTCGGCCTTGGTGGTC
>NZ_JBHLYT010000214.1:0-2084 GCF_042431665.1 Mesorhizobium kowhaii | reverse complement strand
GTAGTTCTCCTTCGGTTGCATCGGGACCATTCCCGATGGCGCCAAAGGAGAGGGCCGTCCTGCTGCGGTCATCTCGGCGAAAATTCTGGAAAATTCTATTTGCCAAAAAATAGCGGGCAGGCCCTTCGCCTGTCCGCGGACAAAAAACAGAAATCGAATTTTCCTGAATATTCGCCGAGTGTACCCCCAACGGGGGTTGACCGCACAAAGCAGGCGGTCGTCTACAAAGGCGACATGAAACGGGAATGGCCCCGGATGCGGCAGATGGACAAGAACCCAGGCCGCCATCGCTTGGCCGCCCACGCAAAGGTGCCGGATCGCCGGAACATGCTTGCCGCGCCAGCCTCTCGGGTCATTGCCCGTGCCTCGCCGATACCGCGAACAGCAACACGGCGCGTGAACCGCCTTGCGTCTTCGGTATGGCGGCAGAGCGGTTTCGAGATTGAAGCCGGCAGGCAACGAATTTCACGCCATCGACAGGCGGTGCCTCGAAGCCAGGTTGGATGACCGCCCAAGACAGGATGTTTGGCACGCTTGCCCCGCTTTCAGATGCGAGACGGGGTCAAGATGATCACCCTCGACAGACGCCCCCCGGGCGCGTGTGGGACGGCTTCGAATTGGGGCCGGCTCCGGCCGTTCATACAGCGGAGGTGGGGGCGCAGGGGCCGGGTCAAGCATATCGGATCGAGCCTGCCGGACAGCAGGTGGACCGCGCGTACATCATCCTGGCAACGCCAGACGCTCCTCCGGCGTCATGCGGGCCTCCACCTGCCGGCGGACGTCCGGACCAGCATGGCGGAGCATGGCGCACCAGTCTTGCACATTGTACGCGGTCGCCAGGCTGCCCCTGGCCAGATCGTAAATGACGCACGGCTTGTTTGCCATGGCGAGCCGAAGAACGTTGACGATCGTGCCGGGCGATGCGCCGTCCCAGACCATCATCCCAAAGTCGGCGCGCCGCGCCATCTCCCGGTCTTTGGCGGCGTGGACAAAGTCCCCTCTGGCATCGTCAGGAGACGGGACATGGTAGGCCGCCCAGTCGCCAAGATTGTTGCGGGGTTCCTTGCCGGCATGGAAGACGCCGACATGGTCGTAGCCGTAGCCCGCGAGGAGGCCCTGCGCCTCGGCATCGGCTCCGGGCGCGTCGCCGACCAGCACGCCGTGCTCGGCAGCGACGATCGCGCCGATGCGCGCGACGGCAGGTTCGGGCAGTTCGAGTATCTCGCGTGAACCCCCTATGAATATCATCGACATGGTAACTTTCCTTTCTCTCCAGCGGCCCCCGCCCCACTGTGGCCGCCCTCTCCCTCTGGCCCTGCGCGAGGGATCGTCACCCGAAGGCCGAGACGGCGAAGCCGGCGCGGGGAGCGGCGGCACGCCGCGACTAGAGCCCGGCCGGCCGCAGACCGGCGCGCCCGGACCCTGCCGCTGCCGGAGGCGCTACGCGCGTGGACTAGCGGCCTTCAGCCAGCCAGAGGCTCACGTCCTGGATCGAGCGCATCAGGATAGACGGGTTGTCTCGCGACGGGACAAAACCCCAGCTCTGCCAGTAGCCCTCGGCCTCGGCGTCGATCGCCCGCACCACCACCGCGCGGCCGGCGACGATTTCGGCGCCGGCGACGCAGCGACGAAGCGCGTCCTTGACCAGGCCGCTGCCGATGCCTTGTCCGGCATAGCGATGGTCGACGGCGAGTTGGCCAATCAGCAGGCAGGGGATCGGATCGGGCGGGCGTCCGGTGCGGATGGCGCGCGGTGCGCTGTTTGGCTGGATCACGCCCGGCGCAAGGCCGTAATAGCCGACGACTGTTCCCTCGTCGTGAACGATCAGAACGCGGGTAAACCCGCGGGCCTGGTTCGTTCGCGCGAAGCCGGCCAGCCAAGCGTTAAGCGCCGGCTTGCCGCAATCGAAGCTGTCGAGGCGGTGCGCGTCGTCGAGGAGTTCGATGCCTGAAAGCGCCACCTAGCGATCCCAGGGCGGGGACCGACGCAGCCGCTCCGCCGCCTTCGGCGGGGGGGCGGCGGCAGGGGCTGAGATCGCCTGCATGAAAGCGTCATAGGCTTCCGGGGACACGCGGATGACGGTT
>NZ_JBHLYT010000213.1:0-500 GCF_042431665.1 Mesorhizobium kowhaii | reverse complement strand
CGCAGGGTTCCTTCGACGTCCCCGACGCCATACACCGCATCTGCGGCCACCCATGAAAACGGCACATCGGCTGCCAGCGCACGCCGTATCATATCGACAGCCAAGCCTGGCTTGGTAGCGAAGGCTATAGCCTCAGGAACATGGGTTGCTGCAAGCCTTACCGGATCTCCGGTCCAGCTTTTGGGCAAGTACAGGGCCCGATCGACAAAGGCATGACCGCGAGCGGACACATAGGCGGCGAACACACCGATCTGGCAGTTCGTTATCTTGCCTGCAGAACCTGTATATTGACGCGCAACACCGCACGATGTCTTGCCCTGCTTGAGGAAGCCCGTCTCATCGATGACCAGGACCGCATCATCTGTGGCGAGGTTTTCTACAACATACTCTCGCACGATGTCGCGAAGTCCGTCCGCGTCCCAACGCCCGCGACCCAGAATGGCTTGTTGCCGCCACGGGCCGGGATCACCGGCCGCCTCAGCGCGCATCCAACCTGTCTT
>NZ_JBHLYT010000212.1:0-684 GCF_042431665.1 Mesorhizobium kowhaii | reverse complement strand
TTGAGGTAGCCGCGCGCCACCCCCGCCCCGCCGATATAAAGCTCACCCACCGCCCCGAACGGAACCGGCTGGCCATGAGCGTCCAGCAGATACACCCGCGTGTTGGCGATCGGACGCCCGATCGGCACGTTTTGATGGGATACACCGGGCCTAGCGTCAACAAAAAAACTGGACGACCAGATCGTTGTTTCGGTCGGACCGTAGAGATTCCTTAGAGACCCCACCCCTCTACTAAGCCGCGACGCCTGATTTGCAGGTAACGCTTCACCTCCACACAACACACTTAAGCCCGGCGTTCCTTGCCAGCCGGCATCCATCAGCAAGCGCCACGTTGCTGGAGTGGCCTGCATCAAAGAGATCTTGTGATGGTCTAGAAGATGATGCAACGTCGTAGCAGCCGTAGCATCCTTTCGGTTGGCTAGGACGACTGTGGCGCCCGTGCACGTGGGAAGATAGAGCTCCAGCCCCGCGATATCAAATGAGATGGATGTGATAGCTAGGAATACATCCTGCTCGGTAAGCTTCAATATATCCGAAAAAGCATATAGGAAATTCAACAGGCTTTGATGCTCGACCATGGCGCCCTTTGGGGTTCCGGTTGAGCCCGAGGTGTATATGACATAGGCGAGATGGCTGGAGGTCAGGCCGAGGGCGCGCGGGTCGGGGTCGCAGGCGGGCAGTTCG
>NZ_JBHLYT010000211.1:0-3086 GCF_042431665.1 Mesorhizobium kowhaii | reverse complement strand
TCCTCCGCTGCGATACGGATGTCGCACATTGTTGCCAGATCGAAACCAGCACCGATTGCTGCCCCATTGACCGCAGCAATGACAGGGACCTCCAGCCGGTGCGTCGCAAGCGCAATTCGTTGGATGCCGCGGCGATAGCGTTCTTGCACCTCAAACACATCGCCAGCGAAGCTTCCCCTACGGTCCCGCATGTCCTTGACGTTGCCGCCGGCGGAAAACGCCTTGCCAGCCCCTGTGATGACCAAAACCGAGATGGCCGCCCCACCATTGATCCAGTCAACCGTTTGCACAATGTCGTCTATCAAACTCGTCCCGGTCAGTTCGTTGCGGACGTCATCCCGGTCAAGCACGAGCAAGGCGACGCGGTCGCTGACTTCGAGTTTCGAGTCGATCAGCTTCGGCAGATCCGTCATGCTTCGATCCTTTGTTTCTCTACCGACCGCGCTGGGGAAGACGCGGTGAGAAGAATGCGCACATCGAGCACGGTCAAACCGTTGGGATATGCAAGGATGGGATTGAGGTCGAGTTCGTCGATCTCCGGGCAGGCTTCAACGAAATCCGAAATACTGACCATAAAGTCTGCGAGCGCGTCTCGATCAACCGGCGTTCCCCCGCGCACGCCATCCAGAACCGCTTGCGCCTTGATTTCGCCCAACATCGCAAAGGCATCATTGCGTGAGATCGGAAGCGCGCGGAACACCACATCCCTAAGAACTTCGACGAGGACTCCGCCTAGTCCGAACATCATGATGGGACCGTATGAGGCATCGCGCACGACGCCGACGATGATCTCGACGCCCTCCTTTGCTGCCATCGGAGTGACGAGGACGCCCGCAATTTTCGGATTGGTTACCGCAGCCCTAGCATTGGCGACGATCTCAAGGAAGCTGCTGCGCACCGATGCCACGTCTACGACATTGAGTTTGACGCCGCCCGCCTCCGTCTTGTGCAGGATATCGCGAGATACGATTTTCAGTGCCACCGGCTGTGCGCCGAGACTGAGAAAGGCCTCTTCGGCTTCTTTTTCATCGAGAGCCAGCAAAGCCGGAGCGAGATCCAGGCCGAAGTCGCGCAGGCTAGCTCGCCCTTCGTGTTCCAAAACTACTCGCCTGCCCTCGGCTCTGCATCGCGCAAGAACCTGCTCAAAGATTTTCCCGTGCTGCGCCCGCTGTGGCGGCAGCGCTGCAAAGGCGCGGCCCACCTCACCGCACTCCGCCAAAGCCTGCATGCATCGCACGGCAGTTTCCAGGGAGCTGTGCACCGGGATGCCTGCGCGGTGCATCTCGAGGAGTGGCAACGGTCGCTGATCTGCCTGAAGTGCACCGTACAGGCTATGAACGATTACGGGCTTGCCGAACCGGCGTGGCATTGCGCCGATGAGGTTCGTGGCATCGATTTCTGCAGCGAGCAAGTCTTGTGAGAAACGGACCGCGTAACCGCCGTAGAGACCTGATATTAGAAGTCCATCCACCATCGAATCCTGCAACAGAATCTCCGCGCAAGCGGCGAACACCGACGGATCCGTGTCCGTGCCCCCAGCCACGTCCACTGGATTGATGACCGACGCGGCCGGAGGGAGCATCGTCGCAATCCGCCGTTGCGTTTCATCGCTCAAGGGAGCTAGCAGCAGTCCGCGTTCAGATAAGGCGTCGGCGGCAATTGTCGCGTGGCCTCCGCCGTCCGCAAGGATGGCGAGGCGGCGCGAACGCAGGGGAGGCAGTAACGATAGCGCCTCCGCCATCGGCAGGATCTCGTCGGACCGATGTGCAAGGATTGCGCCGGCTTGCCTCAGCACGCCTTCGCTGACGGCATATTCGCCAGCCAAAGCGCCGGTATGAGACTTCGCGGAAATGCGTCCGGCACTTGTCCGACCCGATTTGTAAATGACAACTGGTTTCTCCAGCGAGATCCGCCTCAAGGCGTTTAAAAAGCGGCGGCCGTCTTTCAGTCCTTCAACGTAGGCGATCACCACGTTGGTTTTGGGATCGGCCGCAAAGTAGTCGAGGTATTCGTCGAAGCGAATATCGGCCTCGTTACCTACCCCCACATACGTGCTCAAACCCACCTGGCCGTTGGCTTGAGCTTCCGTGACGAGTGCCAGAGCCATGTTGCCCGACTGGGACAGAAGGCCGATGCTACCCTTCCGCAAGTCCGAAAAGCCGACGAGATTGCAGGCTTTATGAGTATTGAACATGCCCGAGGTGTTCGGCCCGATGATTCTAACACCGCTAGCCCGCGCAGCGGCAAGTACCGTATCCTGGAGCCGCTTGCCGTCGTCCCCGGCCTCGCCAAAGCCACCCGCCAGAACCACGGCGCCGCCCACTCCTTTTGCGGCGCATTCGGCGATGACCGAAGCAACCGTCGCGGCGGGAGTACAGACCAGCGCAAGGTCGACGGGGCCCGGCAGGCTGCCCAGATCGGGCAGACATCTAATGCCGCAGATTTCACTCTCTTTTGGATTGATTGGATAGATCGTCCCGGCATAGCCATCGTCCAGGAGTTTCCTAAGTGACCTATATCCCCGCTTTGCCGGATTCTTGGATGCGCCAATGATCGCAATGGAGTCGGGGGACAGAATGTTGAAGAGGTCATTCGACGCCATGTTATTCCCCCCGAAAGATCGGTGAACGCTTTTCCGCGAAGGCGTCGACGCCCTCCTGCCAATCGCGCGTCGTCGAACAAAACATCATGCCTTCGAGCTCAGCAGTAAGAGCAGAGTCGAACGTCCCATGAGCAGCTGACGCCAACTGTTCTTTGGCAAGCTGCATCGAGAATGGGGCCTTCTTTGACAGTTCACTTGCCAAAGTGCGGATGCTCGCTGCGAATTCCTTGTCAGGGATACTGCGTAAGGCCAGTCCGATCCTGACTGCTTCCGCGCCGTCAATCTGCGAACCGAGGAAGATCAGCTCACGCGCTTTTGCGAGACCTACAAGCCGTGGAAGGATGTTCGTAACCCCACCCCCGAGGAACGCGCCAAGGCCGATTTCGGGAAATCCGATCCGCGCTGAGGCGGCCATGACTATAAAGTCGCAAGCGAGAGCCATCTCGGCCCCGGCGCCAAGCGCATAGCCGTTTACCGCCGCAAT
>NZ_JBHLYT010000210.1:0-1078 GCF_042431665.1 Mesorhizobium kowhaii | reverse complement strand
CGGATACTTTGTCATCGAGATCCGCGAGCGCGCGCAGCAACGTACTCTTGCCCGATCCGCTACGGCCGAGAAGGGCGACGAACTCCCCCTTGTCGATGTCGAGGGTGAGCCCGTCGAGAATGGTTCGCGGCCCGAAGCTTCTGACAAGGCTCTCGACCCGCACGACGGGCGCGCCGCTCAATCCGCCAAGGTGCGACGCCATGACAGCGACCTTTCCTGGAAGAAGCTGACGATGCCGTCTGAGGCGAGACCGAGCAGCGCGTAGAGGACGAGGCCCACGATGACGATGTCGGTCTGGCCGTAGTTGCGTGCGAGATCGATCATATAGCCGATGCCGCTCGTGGCATTGACCTGTTCGACCACCACCAGGGACAGCCAGGCATAGGTCACCGCGAAACGCAGGCCCAGGAAGAAGCCGGGCAGGGCGCCTGGCAGGATGACCTCGCGGATGAATTCGCCATAGCCCATTCGCAGGGTCTGGGCCAATTCGACATAACGGCTGTCTATGCTGCGCAAGCTGCTGTGGGTCTGGATATAGACCGGGATCAGGACAGCCAGCGCGATCGTCGTCACTTTCATGCCCTCGCCGATGCCGAACCACAGCATCAGCAACGGGATCAGGGCGAGCGTCGGGATCGCCCGCTTGATCTGAACGGGACCGTCGATGATCGCTTCGCCAAGCCGGGACAACCCTGAAATGAGGGCAAGCACGGTCCCGATCAGTACGCCGAACACCAGCCCCTGCGCCGCCCGCCAGGCAGACGTCATCAGATGACCCTGAAGCTTGCCTTCTGCGATAAGATCGACGGCGGTGCCGACAACTGACCAAGGCGCCGGCAGCGTTCTTGGATCGATCAGGCCGGCGACACTGCCGATGGACCAGACCACAAGAAGAAGTGCGGGCCCAACCAGCGCGCCAAACGGGATCGCACGCCCAAGCGCCAGGCGACGCCTCGTCCCGGTCTTGCGGGGCTTTACGGCGGGCGGGATCAACGCCCTTTCATCAGATGCATACCCAATGGTGGGCGCAACCGCGGCGGGGTGTGAGAATGCGTTCATCTGCGTCGTCTCCAGTCTT
>NZ_JBHLYT010000209.1:0-1419 GCF_042431665.1 Mesorhizobium kowhaii | reverse complement strand
GTGTTGCCTCTGGTGGAGCAGGACTTCGGCGATCGCGAAACGCGTCTTATGGATTGGGACGCGAAATACGTGGCGGCCGCAGGGGTCCCGAAGATTTGCCCGGCGCAAATCGGCAGCGGGCTTGAGAAGATGTTACGGGATATTTCGGTTGCTACCTTCCGTGCCTGTCACTGTCGGGACTATGCTCGCGTCGATTTCCGGATCGATCGCTCCGGCCAGCCGTTTGTCCTAGAGATGAACTCGATGCCGTCGCTCAACATGCACTCCAGTTATGTTACTGCCGCAAAGAGCGCCGGACATAGCTTCTCGAGCTTGATCTATCGCATCCTCGATGTCGCCCACACCCGGTGTTTTGGAATCGGCATCCCCTAGGACCAATCAACATCAGGATTGATCGGGATAGGGGGACGCCTCACGACGCCGCCCCTCCCACACCACCGGTCATACGGGTCACGTACCATGGCGGTTCGACCGGATTAAGCTTGGGCAGAGACATAGAGACGGGGGAGACCGAGCGACTCGAAGTAGTGGTTTCGCAGGGCCTGTTGGACCGCAGGGTGTCCTGACATGCGCTCCCGTCGGCGAACCGGCGGCAACCGCGGCACGGAGCTTTGGTACGCCACGATAGATTTCCTTGAGCGCGCCGGCCAACATTCCGCGGTCTTTCCATGAGACAAAATCCATGGAGTTGCGCAGCAGATGAACAATACAGGTTTGAACGATAGCGTGGGGAAACACCGCTGTAATGGCGTCCGGGAAGCCCCTTCAGGCCATCGACGACGGCCAAAAGGATGTCCTCGACGCCGCGGTTCTTGAGCTCGTTCATGACGCGCAGCCAGAACTCGGCGCCTTCATTCTGTTCGAGCCAGAGGCCCAGAACCTCCTTTGCGCCATCCGCGCTCACACCCAGAGCGATATGGATGGCCTTGTTACGCACCATGCCTTCGTCGCGAATCTTGACCCGGATGGCGTCGAAGAACACGAGCGGAGATCGCGTCGAGCGACCGCTGCTGCCAGGTGGCAACTTCATCCAGAACCGCGCCCGTCACAGTCGAGATCAGGTCCGGCGATACGTCGATGCCGTAAAGGTCCCGCAGGTGTCCGGTGATATACCGAGTGCTCATGCCACGCGCATACATCGACACAATCTTGTCGTCGAAGCCGAAGCCGAAGCCGTTCGTGAAGCGCTGATCGTGCTCTGGGAGGCGTCGGACAGGATCTGTGGCAAACGACTGAAGGCGCTGGTTCCGATTCTGGTCGAGGCGATGGAGCGTCACGGATATCTTCGTTTGACCGCGGAAATCCGCAGTCGGCTTGGTTCTGTCGCAAATCGTGATTTCGGTCACGACGCGACGCTTTCGCGCCAATGATCAGGCGGCAAGGATCTCGAACTGCTCGGCAATTGAAGGGCATGGATTG
>NZ_JBHLYT010000208.1:0-719 GCF_042431665.1 Mesorhizobium kowhaii | reverse complement strand
TGCGCATCGTCCTCAGCCGCATCCCGCAACTCGCGACATAAACGATGGGGCGCAGACGTCCCGAAACAAACCCGCCGACCTCAACCCGCAAACCCCCGCCTTCCGTCACGACGGATCATCGCCGGCGCCCGACGAGGCTTGTCAAAATGCACCCCAAGGGCGGCCAGATCGCCATGCAGGCCGCCGAAAGCCGATCGCCGTGCATCAAGCGGGCTAGGAGGTGTGGACTCTTGGGATTCCCAAGGGCTTGCAAATCAGATTCAAGACTGTCTTTTGGAGGCAGTCATGGGAGTGCTGGACCGTCTGATCCTTCGGGATGATCAGTGGGAGCGGATGTCGCAACACATTATTGGCGACGAGCGTACACGCGGCTCGTCAGGTCGCGACAACCGCATGTTCGTTGAAGCGGTTCTGTGGATCGTGCGAACGGGCTCGCCCTGGCGTGATCTGCCCGAGGTGTTCGGCGATTGGAACAGTGTCTTTCGCCGTTTCAGCCGCTGGAGCCACAAAGGCATCTGGTGGCGCATCTTCGCCGCGATTGCGGACGATCCGGACTTTGAATACCTGATCGTCGATTCCACCATCATCCGCGCCCACCAGCACGCCTCGGGCGCAAAAAGATCCCATGAGGCGACGGGCGGCGGAACTCAGGTAAGGTTTCGGGGTCCGACATCCTAACCCTGGAGACGTCTCATGAATCTCTCATCCATTGCTCTGCC
>NZ_JBHLYT010000207.1:0-1435 GCF_042431665.1 Mesorhizobium kowhaii | reverse complement strand
CACGCCTTTGGGATTGAATCGGGCGCCTCGGCTCGCCGCTCCTTCGCCGGAAGTCGGCTTGAATGCCCAACGTGGATCGTGTGCGCGGTAGCAGGTTCTGACGAACCTCACGCAAACCCGCCAACGGCCATGTGATCGAGATAATCACGGACCGCTGCTGCCTTGCCATCCTTCACCAGCGCCTCAGCCGTGCGTCCCCCAAACGCTGGAAGCGGCTGAGCCCGATACCAAGCCATCGCCTGCTCCTTGCCACCCGCCCAATCCGTCACGCGGCTGATGATCTCGAGCATTTCCCGCAGACGCCCCTGGGTCTTTACCGTGGCGCTACGCTCTGACCGGTAAAGGGTCTCGCGCGCAAGACCGGCAGTCTGGGCTAACTGGCCTTTGGACATGCCAAAACCGTCCGCGACCTGCTCGATCGCAATCTTCCCATTCCGGTCCATGTAGGACAAGATGAGAGGTTCGTTCTGCTCTGGTATCTTGAGTGCATGGGCCACGGTATTCACCATACCATATCGAGAGTCATATTTCTTGTGCAAAAGATATGGCACTTCTCGACAGCTTTCAAGCTCAGGGACAACCGATTTAGGCTGTTGCCACCGCCCTAGCAGGCACGTGGATCAAGCCGACCGTGCGCGCGATTGTGTCGAGGCAGCAAGTTCGGCAAACACCCGTCGCGCCTATGCCGCCGACTGGAGGCATTTTTGCGCCTGCTGCCGGCGTCAGTCGTTTGGCCCACAGCCGCCGGACCCAGAAATCGTCGGCGTCTACATCACGCCCCTAGGCCTCGGGATCGGCAAGGGACAACAAGTCAGTGTCGTCCATCGAGCGCCGCCTGTGTCGTCGCTGACCTGGAACTATACACAACGCGGTCAACCGCTCGACCGGAACGACCGGGCATCGCCACCGTCCTCGTCGGCATCCGTAACAAACACGCCTCCCCGCCCCGTCAAAGGGAAGCCATCCTGCGCGAGGATGTTCTCGCCGTGCAGGAAACGCTCGACCACGTCATACTGCGCGGTCTGCGCGACCGCGCCATGCTGCTTTTAGGCTTCGCCGGCTCCTTGCGCCGCTCCGAAATCGTCGACCTTGATGTTGCGCGCGATCAAACCGAGGACGGTCCGGCTGGATTAATTTTTCCCGGACAAGGGCGTGCTGGTTACGTTGCGGGGCAAGACCGGCTGGCGCGAGGTCGAAATTGGTCGCGGCTCGTCCGACGGTACCTGACAGAGTTGTGCCCACGAGAACCTCAGCCGTCGGGTGCGATCAGCTTTACAGACGGGTCGCGCGGGATCGGGGCGAGTTCCAGGGCCGCCTGTTTGATGAAGGCATCTAGCACTACTTTGGCAGTTTAGGTTTGACGGCGTCTGCGAGCAGCTTCTCACAGTGAGGACATCTGCGGCGTGGCGGCCGCGTGAAGAGGTCGAGAATGGCT
>NZ_JBHLYT010000206.1:0-2214 GCF_042431665.1 Mesorhizobium kowhaii | reverse complement strand
CTGGCGCAGTCGATCGTCCAGGAAGGCCACAAGGCGGTTGCCGCCGGCATGAACCCGATGGACCTGAAGCGCGGCATCGATCTGGCCGTCACCGAAGTCGTCGCCCACCTCACCAAGAACGCCAAGAAGATCAAGACCTCCGAGGAAGTTGCCCAGGTCGGCACCATCGCCGGCAATGGCGACGAGTCGGTCGGCAAGATGATCGCCGAAGCGATGAAGAAGGTCGGCAACGAAGGCGTCATCACGGTTGAGGAAGCCAAGACCGCCGAGACCGAACTCGAAGTCGTCGAAGGCATGCAGTTCGACCGCGGCTATCTCAGCCCCTACTTCGTCACCAACGCCGACAAGATGGTTGCCGAACTCGAGGACGTCTACATCCTGCTCCACGAGAAGAAGCTCTCCAACCTCCAGGCGATGCTGCCGGTTCTCGAAGCCGTCGTGCAGACCTCGAAGCCGCTGCTCATCATCTCGGAAGACGTCGAAGGCGAGGCCCTGGCCACGCTGGTCGTCAACAAGCTGCGTGGCGGCCTGAAGATCGCCGCTGTCAAGGCTCCGGGCTTCGGTGATCGCCGCAAGGCCATGCTGGAAGACATCGCCATCCTCACCGGTGGCCAGGTCATCTCGGAAGACCTCGGCATCAAGCTCGAGAACGTCGGCCTGAACATGCTCGGCCGCGCCAAGAAGGTGTCGATCTCCAAGGAGAACACCACCATCGTCGACGGCGCCGGCAAGAAGGCCGAGATCCAGGGCCGCGTTGCCCAGATCAAGCAGCAGATCGAAGAGACCACCTCGGACTACGACAAGGAGAAGTTGCAGGAACGTCTTGCGAAGCTCGCGGGCGGCGTTGCGGTGATCCGCGTCGGCGGCGCGACGGAAGTCGAAGTCAAGGAAAAGAAGGACCGCGTCGATGACGCCCTCAACGCGACCCGCGCGGCCGTCGAAGAAGGCATCGTTGCAGGCGGCGGCGTAGCCCTGCTGCGCGCTTCGGCCAACATCAAGGTCACCGGCGTCAATGCCGACCAGGCTGCCGGCATCAACATCGTTCGTCGTGCGCTGCAGGCTCCGGCCCGCCAGATCGCGGCCAACGCCGGTGCGGAAGCTTCGATCGTTGCCGGCAATATCCTTGACAACAAGGGCGCGACCTACGGCTACAACGCCCAGACCGGCGAGTATGGCGATATGATCGCCATGGGCATCGTCGATCCGGTCAAGGTCGTTCGCACGGCTCTCCAGGACGCGGCCTCGGTCGCCGGCCTGCTCGTCACCACCGAAGCCATGATCGCGGAGGCTCCGAAGAAGGACTCGGCTGGCGGCGGCATGCCGGGCGGCATGGGCGGCGGCATGGGTGGTATGGGCGGTATGGGCGGCATGGATTTCTAATCCAACCCATTCAGCCCTCAGATACGGAAAGGGCGGCATCGATGCCGCCCTTTCTTCGTGTCCATTGCGCCGGTTGTCGGCGACCCGCAAGCCGGGGTATGCCCGCCAAGAACGTGCGCACGGCCTTGTCCGATAGGTCGATCTTCTTTAATCAACCAATGTCAAAGCACGCAGCCCGCAGCGAAGCACGGGATCGATGTCGAAAAACTCCTTCTCGATGTAGCGTTTTACCCACTCAGGCGAATAGGTGGTCAGATAGAACGGCTTACTCGGTTCCTCGTAAACCGGCCTGACGGTAAGAAAGGCCGCCGTCTCAAGGCCGTAACCGTCGACAATTGTGTTCAGAAGGTCCGCAGCGTCGGCAGGAGAGGCAACTGCGCGAATACCCTCCGTCATGTCGTGAAAATTTGAGTCAAATTGCGCCATATCCAGCTTACCTTCTCGCTATAAGTGCCTCTCCAAGCCAGTCGCGTGGATATCTAACTAGGTTGCTCCTCGCTGGATTCCAGCACGCTGATCCTGCCCGATGCGGATGCCCCTATCGCCGACGCATTGGAGTTTTGGCCAACTTGCAAGCCTGGTGGGTGCCCCAGCGAACTATCTGCGCCAGCTCCCCGCCCCGCTTGCCGGCATCAATCTCCAGTACGGCATGACTTCGCACCGGGCCGAACAGGTGAAGACGCTGGAGATCGAAAACGGCCGCGTCGAACTGCGGGCGGTCACGGGGCTGGACTATGGCAGTTATCTAAACAGTCAAGCTGTCTCACCGGCTTTTCATTGATCCCTTTCCATCGACGCCGAGCCTGACGCCGCCCGCAAGCGGTGGCGATCTCG
>NZ_JBHLYT010000205.1:0-1552 GCF_042431665.1 Mesorhizobium kowhaii | reverse complement strand
GTTGTCTAATCGCAGATCATTGATCAAGTCTTTTTTGAATAGCCCGAAGACGCCATTGCTGTTTTTTGGACAGACAGCGAACAGGAGGCGATGTTACGATCGCGCTGCCTGGTCTTCTTCGCGCTGTTGATGATCGTTTGCCGGGAGGCATGGTTGTCTTCGCGGTCGACATCTGTTCGCCGCATTATGGATATTCGCAAGGCGAGGCCTTCCAATGTAATTAACGCAGTTTGCGTGGACGTTACGCACCTGCAACCCACGATAGCGGAATGGCCCGACCTACGTCCCGGCAGGGACGTCTCGGCGTGTCCGAAGAAAGGACGCAATCTGGTTGTGGCTCAATTTCAAGTCATGAGTGGTCTCCCATGCCATGCGGTGCGATCTCAGGCGGTCGCGCCGGCGGACCGATCAAAAGGCTCGCCGGTTTTCAGCATTGTGTGCATGATGACAGCGAGTTTGCGCGCCACGGCGACCGCGGCCCGCTTGAAGCCGACCTTTTTCCTGAGCTTCAGTCCCCAGGTTCGAAGCGTGCTGTCAGCAAGGGTTCTCGTTAGGATCACCACGGCAGCTTGATAAAGCAGACCCCGCAGATGGTTGTCGCCACGCCGCGATATATGCCCGTCAAAATCAACTTCTCCCGACTGGTAGCGCCGGGTGGTGAGACCGAGCCACGCACCAACTGAACGAGATGTCCTGAAGTTTTCCGGAGCCTCGATCGCTGAAGCGAAGGAGGCTGCGACAACCGAGCCAACACCCGGTATCGACACCAGCAGCTGACATGGCGCGCTTTCCCGCGCAGCGGCGACAAGCTGCCGATCAAGTTCCGCCGCCCGGTCGCGCACGGTGCGCCAGGTCTCGAGCAGAGGCAGGATAATCCGCTCCAGTCCCTTGTTATCGACAATCAGGTTTCGGACATTGGCTTCGAATACGCGGCCGGCACCCTTGGGAACGACCAGCCCGAATGTCTTCATCAGCCCACGGATCTGATTGGACAGCTCGGTTACGATCTTGATCAGCTGGCTGCGCGCGGCTACCAGTGTGCGGGTCAGCATGCTGTCATACTGCTTGACCCGCACCTCCCGGTAAAAGCCAACTTCTGCAAGCTGCGCCAGACCGTCTGCATCGTTCGCATCGGTCTTGTTCGGCGCCATGTCGAGCGCCGCTTTGGCGTGACGGGCATCGATGCAGATCGCCGGCAGGCCTTCCCCCGTCAGCGCATGATAGAACCAGACCGATAAGGGGCCGGTCTCGAAGACGATCTTCTTCGCGTTGGGCGCACGCTTGCAGATCACTTCGGCCAGCAACTTCGGATCAGATGGGCATTTGCCGCGCCAGCTCCGCTTGCCATTCTGCCGCACCGAGATCGAGGTCTCTTTCAATGACACATCAAGGCCGATAAATTGGTCCATGGTTGTTGTTCTCCGATTGCTGCTGGGCCCGGGTCCGACTCGTGAGCCCGTTTTTCATCATATCGGGGAACAACCGCCGCCTATGCGCAAGGGCTACAAAGCGGCACGTGGACGCGGCTCCCGCGATTACCCCATGTAATTAC
>NZ_JBHLYT010000204.1:0-631 GCF_042431665.1 Mesorhizobium kowhaii | reverse complement strand
GATGTCCGTGCTGAAGAAGGCTTGAGGGGCGCGTTTGCCATCGGGATCCCGGACCAGCACCCAGCGGATCGGCATTACCGGGGTACCGGGCCTGTACCACAAGGCGGTATCAGACGTGATCTCGAGCGTCTTGCCTTCGACATGGCCATACCAGGCGGACACGATGATCCTGGCCCAGGTCGTGGCGGGGTTGGACAGGAGTGTCTTGAGCTTTGGTAGCGCTGGACCTTTTTGCGCTGGCCGACCGACGGTGCGCGTGGTCCGCTTTGACGGCGGCGCAAACAGGCTGGCATCCAGTCGCAGCCGGCTGATGAGCGTTGCCCTGGCAGTGATGGCATGGGCCAGTTCATGGACGGCAAAGCTGCTGTCGCCCACGAAGATGATGCGGCGCCCCGGCAGCCAGCGACAGAGTTGCAGTGCGCCCTGCCGCGCCCAGTCGGTCAGCAGCTTGTGGCGCCGCCCGCGTTGATGGTCGGATCGCTCGGACGGAGCAAGCAGGGTCAAGACCGGCAAGGCCTTTACCAGGCTTGTCCATGGCACCGGGGTCAGCACCATGAAGCTCAACCAGCGCAGGCCACTGGCTTTGACGAAATGGCCATGGCTGGAGCGCACTGGATCCCGGTAGATGCCC
>NZ_JBHLYT010000203.1:0-1524 GCF_042431665.1 Mesorhizobium kowhaii | reverse complement strand
TCTTACTGCGTCATAAATTTGGATATTTCGGCTTCGACTGAGCGCAGCAGGGACATCGCATCAATCTGCGGGCGAGTGCGACGGTCAGTTTTCTATGCAGCGTCGCGATCGAATTTGAGGTGTGCCGTTCGGGGCGAATGGGCGGGCTCGCTGGATCGTGAACCGCGGGGAATAGGAGGTTTTTCGCTGCTTTTGGAACGGGCGATTGCTGAGGGGGGAATCGTCTCCCGTTCGGAGAGGAGAAACCCGTAAGCCGCGATGCAAAGACTGGCGTGATGATGGAATCCGCGCCAACCTCGACCCTCGTAGTGGCCAAGGCCCAGTTCCTGCTTGAGCTCGCGATAATCCCGTTCAATCCGCCACCTTAGCTTGGTCGTGGCAACAAGATCACGCAGCGCGGTCGTTTCCGGCAGGGTCGAAAGCCAGTATTTGAGCGGCTCTT
Organism: Mesorhizobium kowhaii; assembly: GCF_042431665.1. Lineage (NCBI taxonomy): Bacteria > Pseudomonadati > Pseudomonadota > Alphaproteobacteria > Hyphomicrobiales > Phyllobacteriaceae > Mesorhizobium > Mesorhizobium kowhaii. The sequence goes on along the minus strand of NZ_JBHLYT010000203.1, from coordinate 1,082 downwards.
TGTCACCTTCGGGCCATTCGACAAGCAACCATTCTTCGGCGTGCGGATGTCCGAGATTATAGTCTCTGGACGCGACACGAAGACGAACAGCGGTAAAGCGCGACGCAAGATCGGTATTGCTGCCCTCCCGCCATATGACGGTCTGCCACGCGTCTATCGGCAGACTTTCCGCAAGCGCCTTGGCTGAAAGAGGTTGATGATCCGCGCTTCGTTGCATCAGCGACGGCGGCCGACCCTTTCCGCTCCAGGTCTTGGGCGGTAGCGGTCCTTCGCCTGGGCGCCAAACACTGAGCGTCGGCTGGACACCCACGACATAGCTGAGGCCCAGCTCGGTCAATCCTCGGCGGAACCCGCCGTCTGCGCCGTAACCGGCGTCGGCAAGGATCACGCCCGCCGGCATCTGCGTCTCTAGCGCCGCACGTACTTGTTCAAGCGCGATCTGTGGCTTGGTTTGAAATAGGATCTCGTCCGGGATCTTCGCCTTCTTCCGGCGCTCTGGATCATTTGCCCAGATCTCAGGTAGATAAAGCTGCCAGGCAACCGGTAAGCTGGCCCCCTCATTCGCAATCGAAAGACTGACGGCAACCTGGCAATTGTCCTGCTTGCCGAGCTGGCCGCAATATTGGCGTGCGACACCGACGGAATGCTTCCCCTTCTTTGGAAAGCCAGTGTCGTCGACAATCCAGGCGGTGATCGCACCGCCACGCTCGATCATGCGCGGCAAGGCCCAATCACGAACGCGCGCCAGCAGTGCGTCATCCGACCAAGGCGCTTGTCCCACGAAATGCAAAAGCGATTGATGCTTGGCCGAAACACGTGATGGCGCTGTAACGGCGGCCAGGGGCTCCACGCTTTTGCGCGCCACCGGCATCATCAAACCCGTACAATAATCCCGCAGCGGCTCTGCCCGATCGGCATGGCCTATGACCTCGACCAGTGCTTCCAAATACCCATCAAACGCGGCTGCTTCGCAACCGTCCTCGCTGACCATGGCGCCCATCCATCGCTGTGAATCGCCAACCTATCACAACCAGGTCGCCTACGAATCCCCCTCCGCGCGCTTTCGTGACTCAGTAAGACTA
>NZ_JBHLYT010000202.1:0-830 GCF_042431665.1 Mesorhizobium kowhaii | reverse complement strand
CAGTCACACCTGATGATCATGTCTTGAAGGCAGACGACATCGGCCCAGGCTTTTCGCAGATATGGTGGAAAGAACTCAACGGCCACACATACCTCTACGCTGACACCAACAGCAATTTTGAACTCGACGGAACCGACCTGGTCGTCCAACTGGATGGTTCCATTCAGCTCACGAAGGGAGATTTTCTAGACGGCAATTTCAAGGTGATTGTCGGAACACCTGGTGACGACACGCCTCTGACACTGCCCGCCACGGATGGCGACGACATCATCTACTCGGTCGGCGGCAACGACACGGTCGACGGTCTCGGTGGCAGTGACCATATCTATGGCGGCGACGGAATCGATACGTTGAGTGGCGGCCTGGATGGCGACTATCTCTACGGCGAGGGCGACGACGACACCCTGAACGGAGACCAGGGCATAGACACGCTTGTTGGCGGGCTGGGTGCCGATAGGCTGCATGGTGGCGATGACGCTGACACCCTGGTCGGCGGTGTGGACGGGCTCGGGAATGGCGACACCGCGCTCAATATCCTGTTTGGCGATCTTGGGAATGACTTCCTCTACGGCGATGCCGGTCACGACGAACTCCATGGCGGCGGCGACGATGACGTGCTCGCCGGCAACGGCGGGGATGATGACCTTGCCGGCGATGATGGCGCGGACACGCTTTCCGGTGGCGCCGGTATCGATGACCTCAGCGGCGGTGCAGGCACCGATACGCTCGACGGCGGAGCTGGCGCCGACAATTTGAGCGGTGGCACGGAAGCCGACATCTTCCGCATCTTCACGGCCTCGGATTCGACGTTTGCCGAGCACGACACGATC
>NZ_JBHLYT010000201.1:0-1480 GCF_042431665.1 Mesorhizobium kowhaii | reverse complement strand
CGCGATCGTAACATCGCCTCCTGTTCGCTGTCTGTCCAAAAAACAGCAATGGCGTCTTCGGGCTATTCAAAAAAGACTTGATCAATGATCTGCGATTAGACAACCCACCCTTTCGATGCGGCACGGTGCGTCGTCACTCGTCATCGATGTCCGGGTACTGCGGGGGAGCCTTGCCGATCTTGCTGACGATCCTCGGGTAATTGGCATCGGGCTGCGCCTGCCCTGTTCCAATAAGTTCAACGCGGAAGCGCCACTCGTCACCGTAGTCGTACAAGAAGGTCATTGCCGAGCCCACCTTCTGGAAGGCTGTGCTGACGCGCGTGCCCTTCACGCTGCGAGAGCCGCTCCCCTCTATGTCGGCGAAGAGTTCGAACCGCAGGGGCGAGTCGAACAGCTTTCCCGTCAGCTTTGAATAGAAGCCGTAGGCGTGGTCCAAGTCGAAGCCAAATGCCGCTACGATGGCTTCGGCCAGATCCGCCAGCGTGCTCGAACTCGACACCTCGATGTCCCGACAAAGCCGTGCCCGAAGAGAGGCTCGGAAGATCAAGGTCGCGGGCTCAGTCATCGCAGATTTCAGGCGCTGACGGTTTGAAGGATGATTTTGAAGGGGTTCGTGCCTGGCGCGAGACGAGCCGTGTCGACGACGGTTCGAATGTCGGCTTCGCCCTGGGCGGCCCACATGGCGCGATAGCCGTTGGTGATCTTCCGTTGAACGACGGCGGGTCTCAGCGCCCGTTCGCAGGCGTTGTTCGTCGCGTCGACCATTCCTGGCCATTGGGCAAAGGTCAAAAGTTGATCACGAGCTCGCCTGAACTTGTTTTGGATGTCGCGGGCCAGATCGCACGACGTTGTGGTGGCGAAGATATCGTCCAGACTTCGCTCCAGGGCGCGACGCTTGCCGGCGATGGTCGAGGCGGCGAAGGTTTCAATACCGTCGGCTAGGGCGAAGGCCCTTTGCAGCCAACGTTTGAGCCGTGAGGGCAGCATGTCCTCACTTGCCTCGTCCGCATAGGCGACGTCGCGGGCGAGATGCGCCAGGCAGGTCTGATGCGCATTTGCGTGACCTTGTTGTGCGGCATAGCGATCGGAACACCAGACGTCGGGACGATGGCCGTCCATCAGGGTCCGGACCACGACAGCGCCGCGCGTTGGCGCCGCTTGATGAACAACCGCTTCGGCGCAGCGAAACACCCAGTGGTAGGCGTTGCTTCCTTCGATCCGCACGCCGGTCTCATCGGAGGCGATGACCTTGGCCCGGCGCAACGCCGCGACGGCCTTGTCGCACTCGGCCGCGAACGCGCCCTGCGCACGGCGCAACATGTTCATCAGTCCGCCCTGGCTAATGTTGAGACCGAAAAGGTTCGCGAACGCGCCCTGTGTCGATGGCGGTTGAGAACCGCGTATAGATGGCGCCGAGAGGGAATTGATGCGGAATTCGGCTCGGAGTGGTGCTGAATGACGCTGATGATCTGATTTGGTT
>NZ_JBHLYT010000200.1:0-1188 GCF_042431665.1 Mesorhizobium kowhaii | reverse complement strand
CTCGTTAGCAGGCACGATCCTGGGCGAACTCTCCCAAGGTCGTTCAACAGATTGAGACGCCTCGCTCTACTGACCCCATCATGCGGCGGCCTTACGTCGACCGCAAAGAGAAGCGAGTGACCCGCGGGGCGACACGATCAAAAAAAAGACGCAGGAGTAACTTGACCTCAACGACCCCAATCAGAGAAGCCTGCTAGACGGGTCGGGAGACGACTTGGCCAAGGCTATGGGGCATAAGCGCAGGCTCTAAGAGCCAGGTGTCGCGGCTGTTCAAGGAGATGGACCTAAAAGGTCAAGCCTTCCTCGAGCGGCCGATCGTGAGTGACGTTCCGGATCTGGGTTCCTATTGAATGTCACGGCTGGCGTATCTCCCCCTTATGCTCGGCTTGGGGATCGTAATTACATGGGGTAATCGCGGGAGCCGCGTCCACGTGCCGCTTTGTAGCCTTGCGCATAGGCGGCGGTTGTTCCCCGATATGATGAAAAACGGGCTCACGAGTCGGACCCGGGCCCAGCAGCAATCGGAGAACAACAACCATGGACCAATTTATCGGCCTTGATGTGTCATTGAAAGATGGAGTGGTTGCCGCCCTCCCCAGATGGCATCGCAATGTGCCAGGATAGTGGTGTTTACAGCCACTGAGCGGAAAGGACGGCAACCGTGACGAAAGATACAATGATCGGGGTGGATTTGGCAAAGACGGTTTTTCAGCTCCACGGGGCGTCGATGACGGGAGAGCTGAAGTTCCGGAAGAAATTGTCACGGGGGAGTTTTGCCAAATTTATGGCCGATCAGCCGCCAGCGGTGATCGTGATGGAAGCCTGTGGCAGCGCGCATTATTGGGCCCGCGAGATGAGCAGGTATGGCCATGAGGTGAAGTTGATCGCCCCGCATTACGTGAAGCCTTTTTTGAAGTTATGCTCACCTCGCCATAATGCAGAGCGTTTTTAGCTTGGCGTCGCGCAGAAAGGCGGCTGGCGAGAGCGCGCTGTGGTGGATCGCGACGGTGAGCTAAAAACGTGTTGGACTAACCCGCTCCGCCGCGGCGGAGCGGCAAGGGGGGTGTACGCCGACGGCGCGGTATTGATGGCGTCCTCTGTCGTGCCGGTCAGGCGTTCAATAGGAGCTCCAACTGCGCGAGCATGGGGTGGCTGCTTGCAGCCCATTCCATCGGACAAAGGAGCTTG
>NZ_JBHLYT010000199.1:0-1526 GCF_042431665.1 Mesorhizobium kowhaii | reverse complement strand
TACTCGGCGCGATTGCGGAAAGGCTCAGCCCGATCGATCTGCTGGCGGTGTCGCAGACAGACGGCGAGCTGCGTGCTGCTGTCCAAATGTCCGCGGCGTTGGAACAACGGCGCCAGATGGCAATCCGGGTTCAGGCCGTCTGGAACAGGTTAATGGTCCCGCAGCCAGGAGTCGCGAATCCCTATGTCGGACTAATGGCTGCCGGCGCGTTGGAATCTCTGGCATCCAATTTCAATTGCCTGACCGGCGTGCAGCAGGAGCAGCTCGTTGCCATCGCCGAAGGACTTAACAACCCCGAGCACCGCGTCTTTGCCCTGCAAGCCCTCGGCGGGGGGCTGGGAGGGCTCGCGCCCACGCTTCAGCAGCGCCTCGTCGAGGTCGCCGAAGGACTTGACGACGAAGAGCACTGCGTCGATGCCCTGGCAGCCCTCAGACAAGGGGTGGGAGGGCTCGCGCCTGCGCTCCAGCAGCGTCTCATTGATCGCGCCGAGGCGCTTGACCCCGAACTTCGCTTCTCGGCCTTGGATGACCTCGGGCTGGCCGTGGGTGACTTTACGCCCATACTCCAGCAGCGTCTCATCGAACTTGCCGAGGGGGTTGGCGATCCCCAGCTTCGCGTCGCTGCCCTCGCTGGTCTGGCAATGGGTGTGGGACGGCTTGTGCCGGCGCTCCAGCAGCGTTTCGTCGATCGCGTCGAGGAGCTCAACTCGGAAGACCGCGTCTCGGTGTTGTCAGCCCTCGGGATAAGCGGGGGAGAGTTTGTGCCCGCGCTCCAGCAGCGTGTGGTCGACCTCGCAGCAGGGCTTGTCGATCCCGAGCATCGCGCTCAAGCCCTGGAGGACATCGGACCGAACCTAGGAGAGCTTGCGCCTGCACTACAGCAGCGCCTCGTCAGGCTCGCCGAGGCGTTTGTCGATCCCGAGCTTCGCGCTAAAGCCCTGCGGGGCATCGGAACGAACCTAGGATCGCTTGCGCCCGGACCACAGCAGCGCCTCGTCGTGCTCGCCGAGGGGCTCGCCCAGTACGAGCATCGCGTCACAGCTCTGCTGGGCCTCGCAGTGGGCGTCGAAGGACTTGCGCCCACGCTCCAGCGGCGCCTCGTCGACCTCGTCGTGAACCCTGACCTCGAAGATTACTCCTCGGCCCTCGCAGCCCTGAAACCAGCCGTAGGAAAGCTTGTGCCCGAGCTACAGGAGCGCCTCGTCGCGCTCGCCGAGAATCTTAACGACCAAAGCCATCGCGTCATTGCGCTGCAAAGTCTCGGAGAGAGCGCGGGATCGCTTCTGCCCGAGCTACAGGAGCGCCTCGTTGTGCTCGCCGAGAATCTTAACGACCAACGCCATCGTGTCAATGCGCTGCAAAGCTTCCGAGAGAGCGCGGGATCGCTTCTGCCCGAGCTACAGGAGCGCCTCGTTGTGCTCACCGAGAATCTTAACGACCCACACGATCGTGTCACTGCGCTGCTAAGCCTCGGAGAGAGCGCGGGATTGCTTCCGCCCGAGCTACAGGAGCGCCTGGTCACCTTC
>NZ_JBHLYT010000198.1:0-1526 GCF_042431665.1 Mesorhizobium kowhaii | reverse complement strand
GAAGGTGACCAGGCGCTCCTGTAGCTCGGGCGGAAGCAATCCCGCGCTCTCTCCGAGGCTTAGCAGCGCAGTGACACGATCGTGTGGGTCGTTAAGATTCTCGGCGAGCACGACGAGGCGCTCCTGTAGCTCGGGCGTAAAACGTCCAAAGCCCTTTCTCAAGATCCACATGGCCTGGTTGAGATCTCCGGGTTGGGCGAGCCCCTCGGCGAGCACGACGATGCGCTCTTGTAACGCCGGCGCAAACCGGCCTACGCCCCATCTGAAGCCCCATAGGGCTAAGACGCGTTGATGAGGCTGGGCGAGCCCCTCGACGAGCACGACGAGGCGCTCCTGTAGCTCGGGCACAAGCTTTCCCACGGCTGACTCCAGGGCTGCGAGGGCCGAGAAGTGATCTTCGAGGTCAGGGCTCACGACGAGGTCGACGAGGCGCTGCTGGAGCGTGGGCGCAAGTCCTTCGACGCCCACTGCGAGGCCCCGCAGAGCTGTGACGCGATGCTCGTACTGGGCGAGCCCCTCGGCGAGCACGACGAGGCGCTGCTGTAGTGCGGGCGCAAGCTCTCCTAGGTTCCGTCCGATGCCCTCCAGGGCTTGAGCGCGATGCTCGGGATCGACAAACGCCTCGGCGAGCCTGACGAGGCGCTGCTGTAGTTCCGGCGCAAACTCTCCTGCGGCCAGTCCGATGCGCTGCAGGGCTTGAGCGCGATGCACGGGATCGACAAGCCCTGCTGCGAGGTCGACCACACGCTGCTGGAGCGCGGGTACAAACTCTCCCACGCTTATCCCGAGGGCTCGAAGCACCGAGACGCGGTCTTCCGGGTTGAGCTCCTCGACGCGATCGACGACACGCTGCTGGAGCGCCGGCACAAGCCCTCCCACACCCATTGCGAGACAAACGAGGGCAGCGACGCGATACTGGGGATCGTCAACCCCCTCGGCGAGTTCGACGAGACGCTGCTGGAGCATGGGCGTAAACTCACCCACGGCCAGCCCGAGGTCCTCCAAGGCCAAGAAGCGATATTCGGGGTCAAGCGCCTCGGCGCGATCAATGAGACGCTGCTGGAGCGCGGGCGCGAGCCCTCCCACCCCCCGTCTGAGCGCTTCCAGGGCTTGGAAGCAGTGCTCTTCGTCGTCAAGTCCTTCGGCGACCTCGACGAGGCGCTGCTGAAGCGTGGGCGCGAGCCCTCCCAGCCCCCCGCCGAGGGCTCGCAGGGCAAAGACGCGGTGCTCGGGGTCGTTATGTCCTTCGGCGATGGCAACGAGCTGCTCCTGCTGCACGCTGGTCAGGCAATTGAAATTGGATGCGAGAGATTCCAACACGCCGGGAACAACTAGTGCGACAAAGGGATTCGCGACTCCTGGCTGCGGGACCATTAACCTGTTCCAGACGGCCTGAACCCGGATTGCCATCTGGCGCCTTTCTTCCAACGCCGCGGACATTTGGACAGCAGCACGCAGCTCGCCGTCTGTCTGCGACACCGCCAGCAGATCGATCGGGCTGAGCCTTTCCGCAATCGCGCCGAGTA
>NZ_JBHLYT010000197.1:0-877 GCF_042431665.1 Mesorhizobium kowhaii | reverse complement strand
GCCGGACGCATCTTTTTCCAGTCTAACCCGGCCAGAAGCGCCATCAACTGGGCGTGGTCGAGACGCATGCGCGCGGCCGATATCGCAGACCAGCAGAAGCTGTGATCTTCCAACGTTTTCGAATAAAGGCAAACCCCGCTGCCGTCCCACCACACGATGCGAACCCGGTCCGCACGCTTCGAACGGAATACGTGAAGCGCCCCCGAGAACGGGTCCAGGCCGCCGTCCCTGACCAGCGCCATCAAAGATGCCGCGCCCTTGCGGAAGTCGACAGGCTGGCACGACACGTAAACCACCACACCGGAAGCGATCATGCCTTGCGAACCGCGCGGATGATCCTCGCCAGGCGATCGGAATCAACATCGCCGCCGGCGCGCACCACGGCATCGCCAATGACGATTTCCACCGTGCCGCTGCCCACCGCTTCAAAGCGCGTGAACTTCGCCGGCTTGCTCGCTGCCTCCGTCAGTGGCGCAACCATGCCCGACGAAAGCGCCTTGCGGCGCCACCCATAGAGCTGCGAGGGATCCAGCCCCTCGGAACGCGCAACCGCCGACACATTGCCCCCTGGCGAGAACGCTTCGGCGACAAGCCGTGCCTTCTCGTCTTCCGACCGATGGCGCGGCTTGCGTCGGGACGGCACAGGCTCCGCCGTCAAAATCTCGAATGTTCGATGATGGCTCATACTGTCGCTCACAGGATTCTCCGCATGATTCATGCTGAAAATGAGCGATCAACCGCCTGCACGCTACGTGGGGATGCCTACGCGCTTACAGACAAATCACGAGGCGATCATTTCCTGCGATGCTGAACACCGTTTGCGGGATCGATCGCGGTTCTCACTGAAACCAATCCGAATCCGCAAGAGCAAGTATCT
>NZ_JBHLYT010000196.1:0-2543 GCF_042431665.1 Mesorhizobium kowhaii | reverse complement strand
ATGTCGCGAAGTCCGTCCGCGTCCCAACGCCCGCGACCCAGAATGGCTTGTTGCCGCCACGGGCCGGGATCACCGGCCGCCTCAGCGCGCATCCAACCTGTCTTCCGCCGCTCGTCACCCAGCAGGCCGTCCAGGAAGAGGTTGGCAGAGGCTGCAACTCGCTCCTGCGTAAACAGTCCGCGCATACGAGCCTTCACGTCACGCAGCGATGATGCCCAAAGCTCAAGCGTCGTCTCGATTGATGCCCCTGTCATCCATGACCTCCGAATCATGGAGACCCATAGATTCAGACCATAGATAAATATGCAACTGTAATGCTTCTGTAATGGGCCTTCGTTCGTCAAGTCCCCTCTGAATGATATCTCATCGCCAGGATCATGCTTCTGTCCGTGGTCAGCGCGAAGGCCGCCACACTATGCCATCAGATCCAGAGCTGACAGGTCAATCTAGGAAGCGTGGTTTGCCGAAGCATTCACAGCACTACACACGACCTTGCCAAGCCCTCGTCCCGGCGACGGGACCTCAGGAGAGCGCTGCCGTTTCGGCTCGCTCCGAACGCTCTATCTCCTATGCCATCGCTGCGGCCTTACTCCAGCGGAAATCGGTCGCATCCACCCACATGCGATGGAGCACGACGCCCAACTTGCGGGCAAGGGCCACCTTGGCGCGCTTCATGCCCCGGCGTTTCGCCACGTCGAGCGCCCAGTGCTTCAGGCTCGAGAAGCGGATCGCCCGCGTCAGCATGACGTGCGCAGCTTCAAAGAGCGCAGTTCGCACCATGGCGTCGCCGACCTTGCTGACACCACCGTCCCGATCGGTCTCACCGGATTGATATTTTTTGGGCGTAAGCCCGAAGTAGGCTCCGACCGTACTGGATTTTCCAAACCGTGTCGGGTCGTCCACCGCCGAGCGATAGGTCAGGGCGACCAAGGCCCCAACGCCAGGTGTGCTCATCAATCTCCGGCAGACCTTATCAGCGCGCGCGATCTTCAGCATCTCGCGATGGAGCTTGCTGAACTCGCACCACAACGCCATCCGCGCCGCCAGCATCGCACCAATCACCGTCTCCAAAGTGACGTGGCCTGCTGTCAGCTCCCGGATGCGCGTCTCAAACTTTCCACGACTGACCTCTCCGACCTTCAGCCCATAGCCGCGCAAGATCCCGCGGATGCTAAGTTCGACGTCGAGAAGCTTGCCTTGCAGAAGCTTGCGTCCAACAAGAAGGGCTCGGCTATCCTTGCAAGTCACCGATTTGGCATGAACCGGACGGTACCATCCCATCCTCAGCAGTTGGGCGATCCCGCGTGCATCTTTCCGGTCGGTCTTCACCGTCATAGCCGAGAGCGCCGCCTTCACGTGCCGCGTCTCGAGCAAAATCGCATCGCGTCCGGCGGCCACAAGCCCGGCATGCAGCCATTGCGACAATGGCCCGGCCTCGAGCCCAATGCGACTAACAGACAATTCCAGTTCGTCGAAATAGCGGACCAGCGCCTCCGGCTCGCTGGCGATCTTGACCTCGCGCATGATCGTTCCGGTCGCGTCAACAATGCACACGCTGCTCTCTTCCAGAGAGACATCGATTCCCGCATAATGTTCCATGGCTGCTCCTCTCATGATGTTTGGAGCCGATCGCTCGGACTCCGTTTCAACACCTTCATTCTGAGGGACAGCCACCCAACCTGGCTATGCTCGCGAAGGCCGGCCCATTACGGCATCTAGGCATGGCGCGGGGCAGGCGCTTCAGGATTTCGGCGCCATCCGAGATCACGGTGACGTCGCCAAAGCCGCAATATCCTTCTTGCTGAAGCGCGTGGAGCGCTCGATCTCGGATCGCGGTTTGGTCGGTGCTGCTGGTCACGAAATAGCGGCCACCGGGTTCGCCCCGACCGCCGCGACCGCATCTGGCTACAACGAGTTCGAAGTTTCGCGCTGCATTGGGATCGGCGCTGCGCACATGCGCTGTGTCGATGCTGATGATAAACTCTTTGCGCCGATCGCCAGGAAGCTCCATTTCGGGCTGGCGTCGATCATCAGCTTGCGCCCTTGCGCGCCGTTCTTCCTCTGCAACCTGCTCGTCCAGCCGTTCACCGATCCTGATAGCGCGCTTGCGCACGGTCGCATGCGTCTCGGTAGGCTCAATGGGCAGGAATTCGGTGAGCACCCTGGCGGCCTGCCGGTACGGCATCATGCTTCCCAGCCGCGCCGTCAGTTCAATCAGCTCGGGCGTCGCCCGATCCGGGCAGATTTCCTTCAGTGGCGCGAAAGCAACGACCATCCCTGGATGGCAATCCCCACACAGCATCCAGCGGGGATTGCGCACCTTCACCGTGCCGAACACAGTTCGGATCCGGCGCGCCGTGTAGTCTTTGACCGGCCGGAACGTGTGGCAGTCCGGGCAAACCCGCCGAAACAGAGCATAGGCATTCACCTCCTGGTTTATGTTGATGGCTTTTCAAAAGCGCGTCTAAACGACGACAAGCGTTTGGTGCTTGTGGACGGAACAAAAAGGCGGCCTTTGCAGGCCGCCGAGTGTGGAGGATGTG
>NZ_JBHLYT010000195.1:0-1073 GCF_042431665.1 Mesorhizobium kowhaii | reverse complement strand
CAGAGAGCTGGGCTTCGCGTTTGGCAAGGCGAGAGACCTCGCCGGCGATCGCGACTGTTGCCTCGCGGCAGTCCGGCGCTTCCGACCACTTGCTGAAACCGTTCACCAGGTTCGCCAGGTGCTGCGCAGTAACGTCAGAGAGCTGGGCTTCGCGTTTGGCAAAGCGAGAGACCTCGCCGGCGATCGCGATTGTGGCCTCGCGGCAGTGCGGCGCTTCCGGCCACTTGCTGAAACCGTTCGCCAGGTTTGCCACGTCCTGCGCATTAAAGTCAGAGAGCTGGGCTTCGCGTTTGGCAAGGCGAGAGACCTCGCCGGCGATCGTGACTGTGGCCTCGCGGCAGTCCGGCGCTTCCGGCCACTTGCTGAAACCGTTCACCAGATTCGCCAGCCCCTGCTGGGTAAAGTCAAAGAGCCGGACGTCGCGTTTGGCGCGGCGAGAGACCTCGCTGGCGATCGCGACTATGGCCTCGCGGCAGTGCGGCGCTTCCGGCCACTTGCTGAAACCGTTCACCAGGTTCGCCAGGTGCTGCGGAGTAACGTCAGAGAGCTGGGCTTCGCGTTTGGCAAAGCGAGAGACCTGGCTGGCGATCGCGACTGTGGCCTCGCGGCAGCCAGGCGCTTGCGGCCACTTGCTGAAACCATTCACCAGGTTCGCCAGGTCCTGCGGAGTAAAATCAGAGATCAAGGCGCCGCTTCCGGAGCGACGAAGGACCGCCTCGGCGATAGCGACTGTGGCCTTGCGACAGTCCGGTGCTTCCGGCCACTTGCTGAAACCGTTCACCAGGGTCGCCAGCCCCTGCTGAGTAAAGTCAAAGAGCCGGACGTCGCGTTTAGCGCGGCGAAGGACCTCACTGGCGATCGCCACTGTGGCTTCGCGGCAGTCCGGCACTTCCGCCCACTTACTGAAACCATTTACCAGGCACGTCAGATGCTCCTGCATAAAGTCAGAGAGCCCGACCTCGCTTTCGGCGCGGCGAAGGACCTCATCGGCGATCGCGGCTGTGGCCTTGCGACAGTCCGGTGCTTCCGGCCACTTGCTGAAACCATTGGCCAGCAACGAGAGATTTTGGCTG
>NZ_JBHLYT010000194.1:0-575 GCF_042431665.1 Mesorhizobium kowhaii | reverse complement strand
CTTCGTCATCCTCAGCCGCGGGCACGCGGACGAGGCGCTGGCGTGGACACGTTCGGTGATGACAAAACTCGGGCTGACGCTGAACGAGGCGAAGACCTCGCTGAAGGATGCCCGCACGGAGCCTTTCGACTTCCTTGGCTATACGTTCGGACCTCACCGCTACCGGAAAGACGGCCATTGGTACCTGGGTGCGAGCCCATCCAAGAAGAGCGTGCAACGGATCAAAACGAAGATTGGCGATCACTTGGTAAACGGCAACAAAGAGCCGTGGCCCGTGGTCTGCACCCAGCTGAACAGGCTTCTGCGCGGCTGGTCAGGCTACTTTGGCTATGGAACACGCTTGCCGGCCTATCGAGCGGTCGACAACCACGTCTATGACCGTGTTCGCGCCTTCCTGCGCAAACGGCACAAGGTGCAAGGACGCGGCACACAGCGTTTCTCCGACGACATTGTCTTCGGAAAACTTGGTGTCCTGCGTCTTCGACGCGTGCACATTGGACCGCCGCCGCGTGCCTCACGATGAAACCAGTCGGAAAGCCGGATGCGGGAAATCCGCACGTCCGGTTTGATGAGCG
>NZ_JBHLYT010000193.1:0-1134 GCF_042431665.1 Mesorhizobium kowhaii | reverse complement strand
GAAAGCCGGATGCGGGAAATCCGCACGTCCGGTTTGATGAGCGGGGAAGGGAGACGGAGCGAGGCCAACACGGCCCAAGCCACCGCGCCCCTCCTCGACTCTACTGGCGGGTTGGGGGATGTGGTGCAAGCCGTTGAAATGACGTAGGATTTGGTTGATTAAGCCGATCCGCGCCATTTCCCGGAGACCACACCCGCCATGAATGATCCTACGCTGCCGCTGAGCGGTTTGTCATCTGTTGGCGGCAAGTGCGTCGTCGCCCGTTTCGACGGCGGCATGCTCTCTTCCAACGGTGGGGTTCTGGCACTGGCCGAGGTGGAGAAGCGGCTGCGGGTGGCCGAGCGTGTGGCACGGTGCATCGACGATCCGCGCCGTCCGGACCAGGTCATCCGTAGCGTGTCCGATATTATCGGCTTCCGCATGAAGATGATTGCCGCCGGCTACGAGGATGGCAACGACGCCAACCGGCTGCGCTCCGATCCGATCTTCAAGATGGCCCAGGATGCGCTGCCTTCGGGGCGGGATCTGGCCTCCCAGTCGACGATGTGCCGGCTGGAGAACCTGCCCGGCGTGCGGGAACTGGTCGTTATGGGCAGTGCGATGGTCGACCTCTATTGCGCTTCCTTCCGCCAGGTTCCGACGCGGATCGTGCTCGACATTGACGACACCTTTGACGCCGTGCATGGCGGCCAGCAGCTCCGCCTGTTCAATGCCCATCACGACGAATACGGCTTCCAGCCGATTGTTGTGTTCGATGGCGACGGCCGGTTCGTCGGTGCGGTCCTGCGACCAGCGAAGCGGCCGAGCGGGGCAGAAATCCGCCCCCACCTGCGCCGCCTGGTGCGGGCGATCCGCAGCAACTGGCCGAACATCCGCATCCTGATCCGGGCCGACAGCCACTATTGTAGTCCGCAGGTCATCGACTGGTGCCGCGCCAACGATGTCGACTTCATCCTCGGCGTGGCGCCCACCACGACCCTGCGCAAGCATGTCGCGGACCTGGAAACCAGCACGATGGCGCGCTTTGAAGCATCGAAGACGAACAAGGTCCGCCGCTTCAAGGAGTTTTTTGACGGCGCCGCCAGTTGGAGCCGCGTAGAGCGCATCATCGCCCGCGTCGAGGTCGGCGCCCAA
>NZ_JBHLYT010000192.1:0-622 GCF_042431665.1 Mesorhizobium kowhaii | reverse complement strand
GCTGGATCTTCATGGCAATGTGGAACCAGTCGATGATGTGGGCTGTCGGCTTCGGCATGGCGCGGGGCAGCCGCTTCAGGATTTCGGCGCCGTCCGAGATCACGGTGACGTTGCCAAAGCCGCAATAGCCTTCTTGCTGAAGTGCGTGGAGGGCTCGATCCCGGATTGCAGCCTGGTCGGTGTTGCTGGTCACGAGGTAGCGGCCACCGACATCACCCCGACCGCCGCGGCCGCATCGAGCTACAACGAGCTCGAAGTTTCGCGCGGAATTGGGATCGGCGCTGCGAACATGTGCCGTATCGATGCTGATGACGAACTCTTTGCGTCGGTCGCCGGGAAGCTGCATTTCAAGCTGGCTTCGATCGTGCCTTTGAGCTCGCGCGCGCCTTTCTTCCTTCGCGATCTGTTCATCGAGCCGTTCACCGATCCTGATGGTCCGCTTGCGCACGGTCACGTACGTCTCGGTGGGTTCAATGGGCAGAAATTCGCCAAGCACCTTCGCTGCCTGCCGATACGGCATCATGCTTCCCAATCGCGCCGTCAGTTCAATCAGTTCAGGCGTGGCTCGATCAGGGCAGATCTCGTTGAGTGGTGCGAAGGCAGCGACCATGCCAGGATGGCA
>NZ_JBHLYT010000191.1:0-1710 GCF_042431665.1 Mesorhizobium kowhaii | reverse complement strand
CATCTGGCATGATGGCCAAGGATCATGCCTGTTCACAAACTAACTGGCTTCATACTACAGCCCTTTCCTTGAGATCGGAGCATTTTGAGGAGTTGAGTCGGCGGATAGCCTCTGCCCGATGGGCAAGCTGGTTCCATCGGCTGCACTGCTTGGCTGGGACGTGCGGTCCTGGCAGTTCATAGAGGCCGATATAGCCGTTGTAGGCATGTCTTTTCACGATGCCGTATTTCGCCCATCTGACCAGGGTACATTCGGTGATTCCGAGTTTTGCGCAGGCTTCTGCTTTTGTCAGCATTCCCCGCTCGCGCAGCCGGTCGTAGCGCGAGCGCAGACCATATTGCTTGACAAGATAGATGACGCGCAAGTCGGTGAACTGGGCGTCAGCCTTGCCGCGCCGCGCTGAGCCGCCGGGGCGGATTCCCCTTGCATTCAGGATGTCAGCGATTTCAGCGCAGATATGATCGTCGAGAAGCTTGTCGACCAATTCGACCACCTCGGGCCGGGTCTTTACCTGCTGTGCGGACGATTTCGGGTTCTGAGTGGTCAATGTTTCGGTCCTTCCGCCTCTGAAGCGGATGTGGATCCGGGTCTCTCCCTCGGCCTGGAACTTGAGCAAGGTGACGTCTTCGACGAGATAGGCAAGGAGTCGCTTGCGTTCTCGGTTCGGCAAGGTGGGGTCGCACCAGACCGTTTTGAAGTCGGCCGTCATGGCGATCAATCGATCACGGATTGCATCGTCGAGTGTCGCTCGGTCTTCGCGTAGAGCGCGCGCTCTTTCTTCTCGTAGATCAGCCAGCATGCGCAGTTTGTCGTTCCATTCGCGTTCAAGGGTGTCGGCAACCAGGCGGTTGTTCGGATCGACCAGCATAAACCGCCGCTGTGCAAGATCGGCATCGATTTGGGCGCGTTCGACGGCGCGGAGCCGGAGTTTGTCCGCTTCGTCATAGCGCGCTTCGATCTCTTTTCGGATCTCCAGAGCTAATTCCACGGCGGCGGGCGTCATTGCCGCGGCGATCAGTTCACCGATCGCCGCGTCGACGGGCCAGCCTGCGATCGACTGGCAGTGAGGCTCACCCCGAGAGACGTAGGCGCGGCTGCAGACGTACCAAGTGTCCACCTGACCGCGCCGGGTGACGTAACGGGCCCTCATGTGGCAGCCACACCGCCCGCATATGACGCGCCCCTGCAACAAAGCCGCGCCTTCGCGCGGTGGCGAGACACGCGCGGTCTGGTAGCCTTGGCCATTGGCCTCGAGCGCCTTCAGGTTGTGCTGGAACTGCTCCCAACTGATATAGCCGGGATGGGCGTCCGGGATGCATGCGAGCCATTCATTGGGCTCACGTTTACGGACCTGTTTCTTTCCGTCGACGGTCCTGCGGTAAAGACGCTGGCCATAGGCATAGACGCCCGCGAAGCGAGGATTGTGCAGCGTGCGTAAGGCTGTCGATGTGGTCAGGGGTTGGAAGACCACCCGCTTGCTGTTGCGGAACCGGGATGGGAAGAGCAGACCTTCGCTGGCAAACGCCTTGACGGTCTGCGTAGCCGACCCGACCCGCGAGAACGTCTCGAAGAAGTGGGTGATCATCTCCCGGATCTGAGCGTCTGGATCGAGGACCACATCGCCAACCTCATTATAGATGAAGCCGGTCGGAAGGGGGCAACGATATTCACCGCGGCGTGCTTTGTTGAGAATGCCACCACGCAACCGGG
>NZ_JBHLYT010000190.1:0-1120 GCF_042431665.1 Mesorhizobium kowhaii | reverse complement strand
GTGGCCGTCGCCATCGATCGTTTCCACCCCAAAGAATGCGAAAACCTGTTCGCCCACGCCGGCTACGATGCCTAACCGTGATTATCCAGAAACTGCTCTAGAGAGACGCGTGCTCGACGCTGCGGCCCCGAACGCGATGGATAAGAAGGTCGGCTATTCAATCGCCTGCCAAGCGGAAGTCGAGGCCACGACTGCTGCCTTGAAGCTTCAAGACAAAATCCCTGACATACGGGCGCATTCGCTTCTTGGCGTAGTCGCTAAGCTCGAAATCATCGCTGGCGCGGATCGTGACATCGACGATCCAACAGACTTTTCGCTGGCCGCATATTGCTTCGGTCCTTGCCGACTTAAAGGAAATCGCCGGGAGCCTGCCGCTTGAACGGCCTGAGCGATCCGTCGTTCAGGCGGACTGCAGGCAATATCAAGCGATGGCGCCCAACCTGATCGATCTGGAAAACCAGGCCGCTAGTCTTCATTTGGGGTTCCCCGTGCACCCCTCCCGCATTGGAACTTGAACCGCCATCCCAAACAGCACTCGAGCTGCGTGTTCAACCTTACCGGTCTCGGGCAAAACGCTCTAGGAAGTGTGGACAGTTATCTGAGCCATAGGATTGTTGCGGCTAGGGTGACGACGGCGAGATAGTGCCTTGCGGTTTTTTCGAAGCGAGTTGCGACGCGGCGGAACTGCTTGAGCTTTGAGAAGCAGCATTCGACCAAGTGGCGTTGCGCATAGAGATGCTTGTCGATCGGATGTTTGCGCGCCCGTGAGGGATTGTTCGGGATGACCGCGACAGCCCCTTTGTCAGCGATGGCCTTGCGCAGACGGTCGCTGTCGTAGGCTGTATCGGCCAGCACGACTTGGGCTTGCAAGCCTTCGATCAGAGCATCGGCCTGTGGGGCGTCTCCCTTCTGGCCAGCCGTGAGCGTGAAGCGGACCGGGCACCCCAGACCACGCACGGCCATGTGGATCTTGGTGCTCAGGCCGCCACGGGAACGGCCAAGGGCCTGATCTTCAGCCCCCTCATATGAGGCTCGTTGTGTCAATAGTAGCGGCGGCGGCGAAATCACTTCGGACGCTGTCGGGATCGGCCTCGCGGCGAATTGCGGAACAAGTCCACAT
>NZ_JBHLYT010000189.1:0-5271 GCF_042431665.1 Mesorhizobium kowhaii | reverse complement strand
GCGCAAAGTGAGCATCGTCGCGCAATTCGGATGGCGTGGGCGCATTCAGATCAACGATTGACTCAAGACCGCCGTAGGTGTCTGAACGGGCCCTGGCAGAGTGCTCTGGCGGAAAGTGAGCATCGTCGCGCCCCGCGACCTCACGGAAGACGTCTGAGGGAGCCATGGCAGTTGATGATGACGGGGGTTCTTGCATCGCCTGGCTCCAGAAGGCCCGAGCTCCCTCGCTCGGGGTAGCGGGCAGCGAGGCGAGCTCCTTCAGCGCGCCGGTCTGCCGAGCTGTCTGCGCGGCTGGCAAAGCCGACTGCTCATGTGATTGCAGCCCCGACCCTTGGTTCGCCTCGACGAGTTTTAAGTAGCTCCGAAGATGCGACAAATCGGGAGCGTGTACTCTGCTTCCAGTCAGTTTGAACGCTTCCACATCGTTCCGCAGCGTTAACTGCTCATTGTTAGAGCCGTTAAGTCGACCAGCTATGCTCCCCCCCCTGCCCGTTTTTTGAAGCCACTCACTCAGCGCACGAAGACGTGTAGCCCGCTTCTGGGCAAACTGCCTCTGCGCCGCAGTCGGGGTCCTAAGATCGTTCAAGGCTTGGCCGAGCGCACCATCAATGAGGGGGCCGTCTTCGGGATAAGGAGCCAGGTGACGGGGCCGCCCAATGCCACGGGGTTCGGATCCGGGCGCTTCGGCTTCTTCACCCCCAGGCAAGAGCCGCGGGAGATTAGCCAGAGCGCATTTAAGGCGATTCTGAGGGTCTCCCCCCAGGCTTCTGTACTCCGAAATTTCATTGTCTAGCGAACCGCCTCGCAACAGAGAAGCTAGAGGGTCCCTATCGTTTGCTTGGAGCCACCGAGCAAACACCCTAAATCTGGAAAGACTGTTTTTGATGTCCCCTTTGGCGGCATTGCGCTGCTCGGCGCCTACCCGGAACCTTGCCAAGAGATCGGCGTCTTCGGCAGGGAGCTCCCCAATTAGCTGGTCTCGTGAAGGAAGGCTCCCGGGGGCAACCTTGTTCAGCTGCGCAACGACAGCAAAGCGGCCACCATCCTTCAGATAGTCCCGCACATCGGCGACAAAAGAAGCATGGCCAGGCGAATCGCGGTCAAACCGGCCGGTTATAGGGCCCCGATTTTCCTGGAACAGCCAGCCGCTTAAATGGTGCAGATCACCTACCAATCTCTTGACAGTCCTCTCGTGCGTCTGCGCTTCGCGGGCTGCTTTCTTGAAGGTGGAAACAAGCTCCTTGTCCTCGGCAAAGGGCCCAAAGCGTTCGCGCTTTGCGCCCACGCGGACCTCTTTATTCACCGCAAACTCCGGTTGCTGTCTACCGCTATTGCGCCATGGACCCGGTCCTTGCGCCGCCTCCGGGCCACTGAACGGGTTATCCCGCAAGCCCGCGCTCTGGATCCCTCCACCGCCCTCCTCAGACGAAGGGGGCTGTAACTGGCTCAGCTGCTGCTCAAAGCTCGCTTGCCGGCTCGAGTCGTCCGCCTGTTGCCCTACCGGCATCTCGGTATTCTGCTGCGCGAAGCCTGATGCAAACGGATTCAACTGCCGAGGATTGAACTGCGAACCATCCATACCGCTCTCCATTTGAAAATGAAATATGGGCTGCTCGCAAGTCTGCGCAGAGAGCCACCAATTCGACCATACATAACGATTCTCACTCCTGAGAGGCTCATTGAGTGCGGTCTGGTAAGCCCTGCAGCAACGATACGCAGCCTAGCTGACTTTGACCTGACGTAGGCGTTCTGTGAATTCGAAGAGAACCCTTGAGGCCTAGGCGCCGGCCGCGACCGGTGCCTCTTTCCCGTGGCCGGCCTCGAAAAGCCTGGCGCTGAAGTTTGTGGGGGACCACCTCTGGGACCCGGCCGGACACGAAACCGATCCCCAGCACGGCATGCCGGTTGAGGTCGCGGCCGCGCTGCGCGAAAGCGAGATGCAGCGGATACCGGACCGCGTGCGCCGTCTATAGTGAAACGACGTCTCGCAAGCCGGGGGACCTTGCATCGGGAGAACGGGTAGGAGGGTCCGTTCGCCTCGCCGAACCTGCGGTCGGTGCTGCGGCTGGGGTCGCCGATAAGCGCGTGCCGCTGGTCGCGTCGGGCGATTTGCGTCGCGGCGCGAACCAGCGACGCCGATGCTCTATTTGCCGGGTACCAGAGGAGATGCGCAATCTGGCCAAGCGTGTCGAATTGCTCTTCACCGCGGTCGGACGCACTTCGACACTGCGTTCGAAAGTGGCGCGACACCGAGGTTGACAATTTTGAGGCAAAACAGTTCCAAGTAACGTACATGCTTTTCCAGGAACCCAATGCGCTACAAATCAGGATCGAGCTCGCCGGCATCGAGCCGGCGGTTTGGCGACGCGTGGTCGTTCCGTGGAACTGGCATCTTGGACAATTGCATCTCGTCATCCAGGCCGCCTTCAACTGGTGGAACTACCACCTGCATGAGTTTCGGGTTGGCGGTTTGTCCTATGGCGATCCCGAACAGCTTGGCGAGATGGAATATGAAGGCGGATCCCGTTCCTTCGATGAAAATGAGGTCCGGCTTCTTGATTTCGAGCACCATCCAGGCCTCTCATTCATCTATCTCTACGACTTCGGCGATCACTGGGAGCATCTAGTCACCATCGAGAAATTCCTCACCCTCGATCCGATTCCGAGGACAGCGGCTTGCATCGACGGCGCCCACGCCAGGCCACCGGAAGATGTCGGCGGCATCGGCGGTTTTGAGAATTTCCTGGCCATCATGGCCGACCGGGAAGATCCCGAGCATCGCGACATGAGGCGGTGGTGCGGTGGCCATTTCGATCCTCAATGGTTCGATCTGACGGTCGCCGACAAGGACGTCAGGAACGCGCTCAAGCCGAACGTCCGGCGACGCCTTCACCAGCCAAAATCCAAACGTAGGGCCGGCGAGCGCGACCGGTAAGTTGAGAAAGCCCGGTCTGCTTGGGAGGAGTTCAGCCCATCGAGCAGCCGACATTTCCGCCTGCTCGACTCGACAATGGGCACGAGCGAGGCTCGCCGCGAACGGGATTGATATGGACGAAAGGTCCCTGGCATAGACCCTCCTGCACAATGTCCTCGGCCTCCGCGGACAAGCTGTATGTCGCCGGAAGCGGGCGGCGGGCAATGTCGCCTAAACAAATATAGGCTCCGGATCGAAACCCGGTCGAACATTGGACAGGCTTGCCGGGAAAGCTTCCCGAACATTTTTTTCGGGGTGGCGACTATTGTAGCGCTGCCGCCAATGGCTTGTCTGCACCTTGCGGCTGGTCTGCAGCCCGCGCGGGCGCGGTTGCAGCCAGCAGGTCGGTCTGCGTGATCAGGCCGAGGATGCGCCTGTCGTCATCGACGATGATGGCGGCGTGGCTGCGACCGTCGGTGAGCACCGGCAGCAGGCTCATCGCGGGTGCGCTTGCCGTAGCGGTCGCCGCCGGCGACGTCACGCTTATTACAGCGTCCGCCGCTCGTGCCAGCTCCCTGAGCCCGCCCGGCGCCGACCAGCCTCGCTTCCAGATCGACGACCGGTAGCGACCGGATGTTGTAATCAAGCAGCAAATACCGCGCCTGGTCACATCGCGCGACATGATGTCCTCGCACAGCAAGGTCCGGTGTGAGCGCACCGTCGCCTGCAACTCGACCTGCCGCAGCAGCCGCTCGAGATCGTCGCGCCGGCAAGGATGGGGACAAAAAGGTGGAAGGCCATGGGATGCCTGAAAACCTCAGACTTGATGTGGAACGCGTCAGTCAGGCGCGATTGCCTGCAATCCCGCCATACCGTTGAATTGGGAATCCAACCGGATCCAAGAACCCGCAGCTTCGGGAAAATAATATTTCGCGATGCCGCCAAACGGATCGGTGCGGTTCGGCTCGGCCGAACCGGTCTTTACAGCAGGTTACGCGGGTTTTCGGATCGGTTTGGCAAGCAACCCGCTTCATGCGGCGGCGGCCGCGGCGAGGCCGCACGCCAAATCGGCCTGGCTAGCGCCCTGGGGCAGATGGAACCATCGGGCTTGTTGTCAGGCAGGCTTGTCGTCACCTTCGCATTTGCGATACGAAATTGTGCATTGCAATATCGGCGGCCCGTCGGTATCATCTTGCTGTCGGCCATCTACTCTCCTCCCAGATGGATGCCGATACTGAATGCGGTGCACCTCCTCCCGCGCCGTATTCGAAAATCGAGCCCGCTGCCACCTCCTCCCGGCAGCGGGCTTTTCTTTTGTATGAAGGTAGTTTCGGCCAAGGCCAACCTATCGCCGCCTGGACCAGGCGAATGCTCCGAACCTCCAGGCCGTTCTTGCCTTGCCCGTATTGGAAAGACACTTTCTGCCCCTCCATCAGCACGCTTAGCCCTGAGCGGATCAGCGCAGTAGCGCGAACGAAGGCGTCCTTTTCACCGTTCTCGGGAGCAATGAAGCCGAAGCCCTTTTCGGGAATAAACCACTTGACCGCTCCGCTCCATAGGTGAGATCGAGGCCAGCTTGCAGGGCGCCAAAGGCGATCTCAGCGTGGTTGTCCGCTTCGATGGTGATAGTGGCGGGATCGACAAGGTCGTTGCCGAGACCATCGTCCGCGACAGGTTCGAGGGCAGGGTGAAGTGTATCCGAAAGCCGCCCGTTCTTCCCCCTTAAAGGCGTTTGCGACAGATCCAGCCGATCTGCGTCGGTCACGTCCTGGTACCGCGGCGGCTATTCTTGTCCGATTCTCTGCCGGCGAGAGCCGCTCCAAACAACTTGATCAGCCCAATCATCGAGTTCGCGAAGGGCCAGCAGACTGGTCTCGCGCAGGCGGCTGAGCCATGAGCCGCTCCTGAAGTGCCCGCCGATCGGCGACGAGATTGTCGAGGTGCAGCGACTCGCGGCGTGGCCGCGGTTCTTGGGCCAACCGTCGAGCCAGCTCCCGCGTGGCATCCAGCACAAAGACGCCGCAATCAAAACTGTTCCGCTGCCGGGCCATGCCCATTGGTTGCAGGCTGCTGGCGCCCAGCCGTTCTGCGAGCTCTGTTGCAATGGTGTGGTGGAGCGGGCGGAAGGAGTCGTAGTGATAGGCGACCGGCCTTTCCCGCGCGCGGCGATCAATGAGCAGCAGCGACCAATGGTCGCCGCGGCGATCAAGATCCGTAGCGCTGGCATCGTTCACTGGCAGAAACAGGAAGTCAGCTGTATCGTTACCATTCCGATCATGGACAATGCGATGGAATGCGCGTAGCGCGTCGCTATCGGCGCCGTGGTTAAGCTGAAAGGCTATCAGAGGATCCACGAA
>NZ_JBHLYT010000188.1:575-3553 GCF_042431665.1 Mesorhizobium kowhaii | reverse complement strand
CGAGGGCGCGTCAGACCGAGCCGCTTGGCGGCTTCCTCCTGAGGAATGTCCCAACGCTGGACTGCCTTACGGATTTCGTAGAGCAGCGCCGAGCGCGCCTTGAGGTTTGCTGCCTCTTGTTCGGTGTCCGCCAGGGCGTCCCAGACGTTCTCATAGATTTCTACGTTCATCGTTCTGCCTTCCATCGTTTTAGCCGTTGAGCCGCCAGATCGAGGTCTTTCTTGGACGTGGCCTGTGTCTTCTTCTGGAACGCATGAAGCACCAAAACGCGGTCCTCCAGGGTTGCCAGATAGATGACGCGGAACGCTCCCGATGCCTCCCGGACTCTGATTTCCCTGACGCCGGCCCCCACGATCTGCAAAGGCTTCCAGTCGTCGGGATCGTCGCCGCGCTGGACAAGTTCGAGCTGCCAGCCGGCCTCTATCCGCGCATCGTCAGGAAACGCTCGAACATCCGCCCTACTGCTTCCAAGCCATTCAATCACCTTCATCGAGGTGCACTGTATCGGTTTTGATACAGGTTGGCTAGAGTGAAAATCAATCGCATTTTACGGACCAGCAATCCAAGAACCGGGAGGCGCAACGAAACGGTTCGATGCGCCGCCATCGGATTAGGGGCGCTTCGTCTCGTTCTCACACTCGACATAGGCAACGAAGGCACAAATCGCTCATTTGTATTCAACCGAATTTCAGGTCCTAGCGATCGCCGTGCCGTCTAATTTGATCCTGCAGCGCCTCAACAGCGGCTGACGGTGCCCCTTCGACAGCTTCGCTATCCACTGACGGTGACAGGGAACGAGCGCCGGCCTCCACTTCCTGATCGAGCGATGCGAGCAGCGCGGCGATCGACGTGGACTTGTTTCCCGACCGGACACCGCGTCGCGGTTCCTCCGTCCAACTGCTGGCAATAGATCGCGAACATCTCAGGACAAGATTTCCAACAAGTCCGCCTCAAGCGGCGTCCAGTCGTTCTGTGCCAGCGCGCCACGGCGCTCGAGCGCCGATAAGACGTCGGCAAACCGCTGCTCCAGCGGTGCCGCCGGGGACCATGGTCTATGCGTCCGAAGGCGACGCGGTCGGCCGTGAACTCTGCGGCAACCCTAAGGTCCGCAAGATCAGCTTCACCGGTTCGACCGAGGTCGGGCGGCTGCTGATGCGCCAATGCTCGGACCAGATCAAGAAGGTCAGCCTCGAGCTAGGAGGGAATGCGCCTTTCATCGTCTTCGACGATGCCGATGTCGATGCCGCGGTCGACGGTGCGATCCAGGCCAAATTCCGCAATGCCGGCCAGACCTGTGTTTCCGCAAATCGCCTTTATGTCCAATCGAGCGTTCACGATGAATTTGTCGATAAATTCGTGAAGCGGGTTCGCCAACTTCAGGTTGGTGACGGTTTCGATCCCGCGGTCGCCATCGGGCCGCTGATTGATCAGCATGCTCTGGCCAAAATCGAATCCCATATCGCCGACGCCGTCGAAAAAGGCGGGATTGTTCGATGCGGCGGCAAGCGTATCGGCACGAGGGGCACGTTTTTTCAACCAACAGTCCTCACCGGTATTTCCAGCGAGATGACAGTCGCGCAAGAAGAAACGTTCGGACCGTTGGCCGCAATCATCAACTTCGACGACGCCGATCAGGTCGTACACGAGGCCAATGACACGATCTACGGCCTTGCCGCCTACTTTTATGCCTCCAACCTGAAGCGTGTCTGGCGCGTGGCCGAGGCCCTGGAATATGGCATGGTGGGTATCAACACCGGGCGCATGTCCTCCGAAGCCGCGCCCTTTGGCGGCGTGAAGCAGTCGGGCATAGGGCGCGAGGGTTCCCGCCATGGGCTCGAGGACTACCTCGAGATGAAGTATCTGTGCATGGGCGGCATCTGAGGGATACGGCAAAACGGGGTGTTTCCTGACTGGGCATCGCCGCGCGTGGCCAGCTGCAGCGCGCGACCAGTTATCCTCGCCGTTGAGCCTGAGAGTGCAGTTTCGCGCTCAAGGTGCGGGAGGTCTGTCGATACCATGCCACGCCGTGATCCCCGAGAAATGTCCCAGACAAAAGTTGGCACAGCGCTTGACAAGGCACCGCCGTGCCGTCCAACCTGAGGCATTCACCAGGGGGGTCCCGACAAGGGGCTGAGATACTGCTGGCTTTCGCAGCGCAGTGACCCGTTGAACCTGATCCAGTTCATACTGGCGTAGGGACGGTGCAAGCGCTTTGCGGGAATCTATGCCCGAAGACCTGTCTCGAGCAGGTCGGCCAAAGCGTCTTTTCATCCTTCCGGCACAGAACTGGGTCTCCAATGCAATGAGCAACGGAGCCTCAAATGAATGCCTTGACCCCAGCGGTTTCCACGGGACCGCTGCCTGCCTCACGAAAAATCCACAAATCCGGCGTCCTCCATCCACAGATCAGGGTGCCGATGCGCGAAATCTCAGTCCATCCGACGGCAGGCGAACCGCCCGTGACGGTCTACGATCCATCTGGCCCATATACCGATCAGACGGTTGAAACGAGCATCGACAAAGGCCTGGCGCGGCTGCGGCACGAATGGATCGCCGCGCGGGGTGACGTAGAAGCCTATGACGGCCGCCATGTCAGGCCGGAAGACAACGGCTTCGCCGTGGGCGAGCGCCTGACGCCGGAATTCCCCGTTCGCAACCGCCCGTTCAAGGGCAAGGCCGGCAAGGCGGTAACCCAGCTTGCCTATGCCCGCGCCGGCATCATCACGCCTGAAATGGAGTTCGTCGCCATTCGCGAGAACCTCGGCCGCGAGATGCTGCACGGCAAGCTTCACCGCGACGGCGAGGCCTTCGGCGCGGAGCTTCCCGATTTCGTCACGCCGGAATTCGTGCGCGACGAGGTGGCGCGCGGGCGCGCGATCATCCCCGCCAACATCAACCACCCGGAGAGCGAGCCGATGATCATCGGCCGCAATTTCCTGGTGAAGATCAATGCCAATATCGGCAATTCCGCCGTCACG
>NZ_JBHLYT010000188.1:0-565 GCF_042431665.1 Mesorhizobium kowhaii | reverse complement strand
CGCTGGGGCGCCGACACGGTGATGGATCTGTCGACCGGCCGCAACATCCACAACATCCGCGAATGGATCGTGCGCAATTCGCCGGTGCCGATCGGCACCGTGCCACTCTATCAGGCGCTCGAAAAGGTCGGCGGCATCGCCGAGGACCTGACTTGGGAAGTCTATCGCGACACCCTGATCGAGCAGGCCGAGCAAGGCGTCGACTATTTCACCATCCATGCTGGCGTGAGGCTGCATTACATCCCGCTCACCGTTGACCGGGTCACGGGCATCGTCAGCCGAGGCGGCTCGATCATGGCGAAGTGGTGCCTGCACCATCACAAGGAGAGCTTCCTCTACGAGCATTTCGAGGAGATCTGCGACATCTGCCGCGCCTATGACGTCTCGTTCTCGCTCGGCGACGGACTCCGTCCGGGCTCGATCGCCGACGCCAACGACGCGGCGCAATTCGCCGAACTTGAAGGTTCCGTCGCAAACTTTTCGGAAAGGTCATTGCTGCATGACGGCTGCTCCTGCTTTCCGGGAGTTTGTCATGTTCAAGGGCCGCCATTTTGATCGATCCGTG
>NZ_JBHLYT010000187.1:0-870 GCF_042431665.1 Mesorhizobium kowhaii | reverse complement strand
GTTCCCCCGCTCGTCGATCCGACCGAATTCGAGGCGGTCCATGCTCAGCTTGAGGAGAACCGGAAGCGCAAGCGCCAACGCACGCCGAGCTCGGACTGGCTGCTGCAGGGCCTCGCGGTGTGCCGGCATTGCGGCTACGCCTATTATGGCAAGCGCGCACCTCGCGCCCGCAAATACGACCCGACGGACACGCTGCGCTACTATCGCTGTATCGGTACGGACGGTTATCGCTTCAGCGGCCACCCCGTTTGCGACAACCCGCAGGTGCGCGGCGATCACCTGGAAGAAGCGGTGTGGGATCAAGTCAAAGGTCTCCTGGAGGATCCGCGCCGCATGGCCGAGGAATACCGTCGCCGCCTCCTTGCGGCCCGTGACGAAGTCCGTGAGCCGGAGGAGATCGCCCGCCTCGAACGACAAATGGCCACCTTGCGTCGCGGCATCGGTCGGCTGATCGACAGCTATGCCGAGGGCATCATCGACAAGGCGGAATTCGAACCGCGGATCGCGGGTCTGAAACAACGCCTTTCTCAGCTTCAGGTGCGGCACCAGGCAGCGGTCGACGTGGCCGAGAACGAACACGAGCTCTCACTCCTGATCAACCGTCTGGAAGATTTCTCAGCCAAGGTGAAAGCAGGGCTCGCCGGCCTTGACAGGATCGGAACGCAGCAGATCATCCGTACCGTGGTCCGCCGGGTCGAAATCGACAACACGCAGGTAGAGATCGTCTTCAGGGTTCCGCCACTCGATGGCTCAGCCGGCCAGAAACCGCCAAGCCGGACAACCAGTTCCACGCAACATTGTACAGCGGATCGTCGAGCGGACCTTCGCATGGCTGGGCAGATGCCGAAGGCTGGCAAAGGACTTCGAGCG
>NZ_JBHLYT010000186.1:0-873 GCF_042431665.1 Mesorhizobium kowhaii | reverse complement strand
CCTCGACCTTCCACAATTCGGTCATGGCGGTGATCGTTGCCGTCGCGGCCTGTGAGGTCCCGCTGATGTGCAGATCGTAAAACTTGCGCCGCAGATGCGCCCAGCTTGCGTCAGGCAAGCCCCGGAACGGGGGATGAACAAGAAAGGAGGTGAGAATCGAGTAGAAACCGTTCGCAGCGATCCAGCGGGTTCAACGCCCGTCCGGCAAAGGCGCGCAGCCCGCCAGCCGGAAGCGAGTCTTGCATGGGTGGCGGCAACGTCATTCGTGAAGCGTAGACGGCGGGTGATAAAGCGGCGGGGTATGCTGCTGGCTTGGAACCGATGCTGCTGCCGGAGGCCGAACGTGTTGCCGCCATTCCGAGGAAACGCACGCAGCCGGCGGCCACTTATTATCTCGAACGCGACGAGGTCGAACGACTCTTCGACGGACTGCCGCGCGACGGGAGGCTGGCCCCTCGCGACAAGACGCTTCTCATGTTCCTGTACAATACTGGCGCTCGCGCTGCGGAAGTTGTCGGACTGACCGTCGATCAGTTGGTTTTAACCTCCTCGCCGCGGGTAAACCTGCACGGAAAGGGTGATAAGTGGCGGACCTGCCCGTGGCCAGAGACCGCTCGCCTACTTGGCCGGATGTTGAGCGATCGACGCCCACCCGCCATGCCGACAAGTCCGGTCTTCCTCAGCAATGTTGGCAAGCCGCTTCCCCGCAATCCCGACGGCGTTCCGAGAGGTTCGCCGCCGCAATGCAAACCGGTCGTTTCTTTCTCTCCGCACGGTGCCGCTCACAGGTCTTGCTTTGCCGGCATTGCGATCGGGGTCAGCGCTTCTGTGGTTCTGACTGCGCCCATGAAGCCCGCCGTGACAGTCTGCGTG
>NZ_JBHLYT010000185.1:25026-25358 GCF_042431665.1 Mesorhizobium kowhaii | reverse complement strand
CACCTGCTATGCCGCCGGCTTGCGCATCTCGGAGGCGGTTCAGCTGAAGACCACGGACATCGACAGCCAGAGAATGGTCATCCGCGTCGAGCAGGGCAAAGGCCTGAAGGACCGCTACGTGATGCTGTCGCCCAAGCTGCTGGAGATCCTGCGCAGCTATTGGAAGGTGCGCCGGCCAGAGGCGTGGCTCTTCCCCGGCGATCGTGCCGGCCAGCCGATCACCAGGGATGCGGTGGGACAAGCCTGCGCGAAAGCGCGCGACCTCTCCCGCTTGCCCAAACCGGTCACGCCGCACAGCCTGCGGCACGCCTTTGCCGTCCATCTATTGGAGG
>NZ_JBHLYT010000185.1:0-24894 GCF_042431665.1 Mesorhizobium kowhaii | reverse complement strand
GATTGCCACCAACAAGGTCTGCGCCACGTCGAGCCCGTTCGAGCTCTTGCCGCGTCCGGCCCCCACCCCGCTGCCACCGGCCAAGCCTCAGTACTTCTGAGCTCAAGCCGATGGCCCGCTCGGGGCCGGAGGTGGCGGATATCTTCCGCCGCTACGGCGAAGCCTATCGCGTGCAGCATGACGCGTCGCTCAGCACCGCGCAGCGTCGCGTCATGACGGCGATCGAACTCTGCCGCACCGCCGCGCTCGGCGGGCATATCGAGCAGTGCGATCAATGCGGCCACCAGCGCATCGCCTTCAACAGCTGCCTTATGGGCAGATCCAGTAATGGGGAGCTGGCGGCGACCTGATCGTTCTTTCACGCATTTCGCCGCCGGCCCGGCTCACCATTACGAAGCGCTCTTGAACAGTGCCATCAGCTTGTCGGTCGGCTGGAAGGTGCCGCGCCGCAGATGCGGTGGCACGATCGCTTCCATGGCTTCGAGCTTTCGGTTGGATCGCCGCGTGTGTAGACCTCGGTGGTCGTCAGCGTGGCATGGCCCAGCCACAGCGATACTTTCCGGATGTCTTGCGTCGCCTGCAGGATGATCATCGCGCAGGTGTGCCTGAGCACATGAGGCGAGACGCGCTTCTTGGCGAGGCCGGGCTGCTGGCGAGCAGCAACCGCGGCGTGCTGCTTGAGCAGATAGGCGAAGCCCCATCGGCTCAAAGCTTCACTACGCGCGCTGACGAACACTTCGGGTGTCGCGACCTTTCCGCGAATGGCGAGCCAGGCGCGCAGTGCCGTGGCTGCCGGCTTCCACAGCGGCAGTGCTCGTTCTCGCCGCCCCTTGCCGACAACGCGTATGCTCATCGACGACATGTCGATATCGTCGATCTTCAGACCCGTCAGTTCGGAGACGCGCAATCCTGCACACACGGCCATATGCAGCATGGCTCGGTCGCGGATGCCGTCGCGCGTTGTCGGGTCCGGGGCATCGAGCAGCGCTTGCAGCTCTTCGCGCAGTAGATAGGGAACGAGACGCGTGTCCGTCTTCTTGAACGGAATCGCCAGCACGCGGCGAACTTGATCGAGGGCTGCCGGTTGCCGGTATTCGAGGAAGCGGAAGAACGACTTGATGGCCGCTAAACGAACGTTTCGCGTCACGGCGGCGTTCTTGCGCTTATCCTCGAGATGCTCGAGGAAGGCGCTGACCAAACCGGAGTCGATCTGCTCCAACATCAGCTTGGATGGTTTACTCTTGAGCCTCGCAGCGGCGAACTCGAACAGGAGTTGGAAGCTCTGGGCATAAGAATCGCACGTGTGTCGGCTGGCGCCCCGCTGATGGACGAGTGTTTCGCGCAGGAACGCTTCGATGAGGGGAGCGACCGGTGTCATGCTCGCCTCCCTTCTGACATGAACGCTTCTCCGGCCACGGCGATGTCGCGCACGAGGTCGGCGGTTGCCTCCAGGTACCAGTAGGTGGCGTAGATGTTGACGTGACCCATGTACGTCGCGAGCGCGACCATATGCGCACCGCACCGGTTTCGGCCCGTCGGACTGCCTTGTAGCGCCCGCACCGCGAGCGTGTGCCGCAGATCATGCAGCCGAGGGCGCCGCGCCGACGTTGGCCGGATGCCAACTTTGCCGACCAGC
This sequence comes from Mesorhizobium kowhaii, assembly GCF_042431665.1. Taxonomy (NCBI): domain Bacteria; kingdom Pseudomonadati; phylum Pseudomonadota; class Alphaproteobacteria; order Hyphomicrobiales; family Phyllobacteriaceae; genus Mesorhizobium; species Mesorhizobium kowhaii. The sequence goes on along the minus strand of NZ_JBHLYT010000185.1, from coordinate 23,258 downwards.
CTTGTCGAAAGTCTCTTTGACTGCGATGTAGCGCAGTGGCCGGCCATGCGTATCGGCGAACACGGGGTCATCTCCCGAGCCAGGTCCGCGGCGCTTCAGGTAGCGTTGCAAGCCTGCCGACGTCGTATCGTGCAACGGCACCAGACGGGTCTTGCGGAACTTGGTCTCGCGGATCAGCAGACCGTCGCTCGTTATGTCCGCGAACGTCAGCTTGAGTGCTTCGGAGATGCGCAGCCCCGTGGCCGCGAGCAGGGCGATCAAGGTCGCATACGTCAGCGAGCGCAGGCCTCCTTGAGGTCGAAGCCGGCCGGCGGCTTCGATCAGGCGACCGATCTCCGTGCCCGAGTAGATGTGCGGCGGTCGACGCCTTTTGCGGGCGCCGAAGTGATTGGCCGGGGGCAACTCGTGCCGGACATCTTCGACGCGGATATGGCGTGCGCGGCAGACGGCCTTCAGTCGAGCATCGCGTTGCGCAACGGACGGTCCGAGCGCGGCCCAATCGATGGCTGTTTGCGTTTGGACATACGCGTGCCCGCGCTCGACCGAGAAGGCGGCGAAGCTCTTGAGCAGGTACTCCGCATTCGACATCGCAAAGCCCGTGGCACGGCGCAGTGCGAGATAGGTCTCGATGGTGTTCAACATCAGAGTGCCTCCGGCCACGGCTGCGCCACCAGCTTCAGAAGCGTGACATCGGCTTTGGCGTAGTGGGCCGTCGTGTCGATGCCACGATGCCGGAGGACTAGGCCGATCTTGTCGAGCGGTACGCCATGACGCAGCATCTCGGTCGCCGCGGTATGCCGCAGGGCGTGCGCACCCTTGACGGGCGTCACGACGCCAGCCCGCTTCATAATGCGCCTGACCACCGAAGAGACGCCGTCGCCGTTCCGGAACGGGCGGCTGGGCGCGATCGTGCTCAGGAACACGCGATCGCTTCGACAGGACGACGGTCGGCATTCGAGATAGGCAGCGATCGCATCCCGACGTCCTGGGGCAGCGGCAAGCGAACCTCATAGCGCGACTTGCCCGTGACCCGCAGCGAACCCGCCTGCCACTCGATATCGATGAGACGGAGCTGTGCCACGTCGCCGGCCCGCAGGCCGAGGCGAGCCAACAGCAGTACGATGGCGCGATCCCGCCGGTGCGCGCCGGCGTCACCATCGCAGGCAGCAATCAACCGGCTGACCTGTTCGCCCGACAAATATCGCGGCATCTCGGCAAGCTGCCAATGGGCGTAGGCCGGAACGGCATCGTCGAGACCGGCCCGGCAGTGCTCTTGAACGGCGAGGTAGCGCAAGAATGCCCGGAGGCTCGTCGTCATCTTCTCGATGGTGCCGCGCCCGCATGTGCTCGCGCGCTTCATGAAGTAGCCGCGGATATCGGTGGGGCTCCAACGCGTCGGGTGCGTTCCAAGTGCTGCCATAATGCTGGCTGCATCGCGCGCGTAGAGCCTGATGGTCGCATCGGATGCCCCGCGATGTTCGCTGAGCCATGCTTTGAAGCCGACGACCAATTGCGGTTCGGCAGGCCGCATCGCCGCGACCGCGGGCTTGCACACGCCTATTTCTTCGAGGTGCCGACGGAAGAGCCTTGCGCCGTAGATGGTGTGATGGTTGCGGCGGCCTCCCGTGGCGCGCGGACATCGGCACGTTCGCAGATGCTGTTCGAACGCCGCCAAATCGATGTCGCTCACGCTTGCATCGCGCTCTGCCATGACGTGGCCGACATGAGCTGCTGCCCGCAGATAGCGTACGGCCGTCTCGGGGCCGTAGCCCTGCCGTTCGAGCGCTGCGGCGAAGCCATCTAGATATGGCCTGCACGGCCCGCTGCGCAGATGCCCCAGCATCTTCGACGCAGAGAAGTAGGTCTCCAACATGTTCGTCCCCGCTTGTGATCGGCCATCAGTGGCCGAGCAGACGGGGCAGCATCGGCGTCATGTTATGGAGAGTGAGAAATCAACGATTCACAGGAAAATACTGACACCGCGACCGCCAGCTCCCATTACTGGATCTGCCCATAAGACAGGAGTTATAAGCTTGCCGCACGAGACCGCAGTTGGTGCAGTGTTCGGCGTGACCGCCCAGGGCCGCGGTCCGGCACGCCTCCACCGCGGCCATGACCCGGCGCTCGACACGCCCGAGATGGCCGGCATGGTCGCGGCGATAATCAGCCCCGTGACGGTGGAATACATCCGCCACTTCCAGATCCGGGCGCATGGCGCGCGGCTCAGCCGGGCGGCGTGATCGCCATGTGGAGTTGGTCAAAAGGACTGGCGGTCCGGCCGATCACAGCCGTTGAGACCTGGGCGTATAGTGTCGTCGTCGCCAGGCTGCGATGGCCCAGCAGCACCTGAATGATCCTTATGTCCGTGCCGGCTTCCAAAAGGTGGGTGGCGAAGCTGTGGCGAAGGGTGTGCACCGTCACCCGCTTCTCAACGCCCAGGAACTGGCTGCTCGACAGGCGATCCCCAAGGTCTGTGGGTGGATCGGGCCGCGGCCATCGCGCCGAGGAAACAGCCATCGCCCCGGCTTGGTCAACCGCCAATAGACGCGCAAAATCTCCAGCAACTGCGGCGACAGCATCACATAGCGGTCCTTGCCGCCCTTGCCCTGCTCGATGCGAATGATCATCCGGCTGCTATCGATGTCCGTCACCTGCAGACGCGCCGCCTCCGCGGCGCGTAAGCCCACCGCATAGGTGGTCATCAGAGCGACCCGGTTCCTCGTCCCCTTCACGGCCTGCAGAAAGCAGACCACCTCATCGGCGCTCAGCACGACCGGCAACTTGCGCGGCGTCCGGGCGTAAGCGATCCGCTCAGGCAGATCAGATCGACCCAGCGTCACGCCGTAGAAGAAACGCAAGGCGCAAACGGTCTGGTTCAACGCGCCCCACGAGACCCTTCGGACCAAGTGGGCCTGATAGGCGCGCACCTCTTCGTATCCCAGTTGATCGGGTGATCGTCCAAAAAATCGACTGAACTTCGCCACGTGATGCACGTAGGATCGCTGGGTCTCCGGTGACAAATTGCGGATCGTCAGATCTTCAATCATCCGCTGACGCAGAGGGCTTATCTGGGCCATCTGGGGTTCTCCTGTCTGGAAGGTTGGCTCGACACCAAATCTTCTCAGACAGGGGCCTTCTCAGGCCAGACCCGCGCATCAGCTACCGCGGCAGCGGTTTAGTTCAATCAGAACCGCGATGATTTGGGAATCCCACCTATAAATCTCATCCCGCTCTAATCGTCGCCCGATGAAGTTCGGTGCTGTCAACCGCTTCTACAGCCCGATGATTCCGAAATTTACGGCTTTTATAGCGGCGGCTGTTCTGCTTCCAGTATCAAATTTTTGCATTACGTTTTTTATATGGAAATTTACAGTGTTTACTGATATACCAAGAATACATCCTATTTCCCATGATGATTTCCCTCTCGCCGTCCATAGTATGCACTCTATCTCTCTTTTCGAGAGCTCTGGGATAGCTTCGAAATCACTCAAATTCGCAAGCTGAATTACTCTAAGATGAAAATGAAGTGCGGCAAGTTCTAAATATGCTATTGCTCTATCATGGAATCCATGATCGCTGGATTGGGCAAAGCTCATGATCGCAAAGCCGCCTTGGGGCCCGTGCAATGGAACACTGATGCCCGACCTCAAGCCAAATGACGCAGCCTCATCGAAAACGTGCCGTTCGTCTTCAGAGGTGTTTGCGTCGTTGTACAAATCGCTCCATCGAAAGGCGCCTGTCCGCTGTCGACTCGTCTTGATGATGGGGTCTATTCTATCATAGCCCATTTCGAGGTAGCGTTCCTGCCATCCATCAGGATAGTTCAGAATGATCGCTGGATCGCGCCCGGATGGGCTATAGGATTTTTGGTCAGGCGTAAGAGTGCCATATGCGATCCAAGGGCAATCAAAATTCAGAGCAAAAGCGGATAGCAGGTTGAACAACTGCTCAGATTGACCAACGGCATCGGTCTGGTCGAGAAACCGGCCAAACGCCGCTGCAATCACCTCTCTGACTGCATTTGGGAAATGCATCGATGGAACCAAAGAAGATCGGTCGGACATTCTGGGTGCCAGTCCTCGAGGCCGAGAGACACTACTTGTCGGCGGGCGTTCCATAGTCGCTGCTCCGCAGCCATTTTGCGCCGGATATTCTCACTGGCGCACAAGGCCGCCCGCCGTAAGGCTACGGCTCTGCGCGCCGTCCTTGGCAGGCCGGCGTCAAAGCTCTAGCACCTCTTTGCCGTTGGTAGAGTTATTTTGACTTAAAGTTATGCTTCGTTAGCTTTAAGCAAGCGAAAACATATAGAAATGAATCCTGGAGTAGACAGCTTTGGTGTCAGGGACCGAGGTGTGAAGGGATTCGCGTCTTTGATGTCTGGGCTATGCGGTAGCTGCCCTGAACGGGACGGTTTTCGGGCGAGCACATGCCAGCATTCGATTGAGGACGGTGCAGCCGATAGCGACTTCCGCCTGCTGTGCGCCGAATGAACGGGCTTTCAGTCGGTGTCCGATGATCGATTTATAGCGACCGATCGCAGTCTCGACCAATGAGCGCTTGCCGTAGCCGGCAGCGGCCTGCCATTTCATCCGGCCAACGGCGTTGATCGCCGCGATATGTTGGTCTCGCTGGCTGGAGGGATCGTTGTCCGATCGCTCCACTGCACTGGCGCGTGGCGGAACGACCACCGCAGCATCGTTGCTGTGCCTGGCGACAGCGTCGTAAACCGGCTCGCCGTCATAGGCGCCGTCTGCGGTGAGCTGACCGATAGGGCCGTCGATCTGGTCGAGCAGCGTCTCCACCTGCGAGGCGTCGCCGACATTCTGATCAGTCTGGCCCGCGCCATAGATTTCCAACCCGGTGCTGTCGATGAGGACATGGACGGGTCCCTTTCCGGGGATTCCATCACCTTGCCGCCTGTTCGGCGATCGCCATTTGTTTGCTCGACGGCTCAGGGTCGTATGATCGGGAACGGTGAGATCCAATCCCATCAGTCGCAGCATCGAGGTCAGAAAGCCTTCCGTCTGACGCAGCAGCAGGCCGAACACCATTCCCAGCGTCAGGGCAGTTTCGATTGCCCAGGTCCGAATAGCGTGGCTGCCCGCCACGCGTCGTCCGCTTTGGCGCTTGCCACGCCGACAGCGCTTCATCGGTCACCCATAACGCAGGCTTCCCCGACTGCGAAGGCCAGCCTCATATTCCGCCCAGTTCGTAACCTTGAACTTCATCTTGCCAATGTGATGACGGCGGGAGGAATTGTGTTTGAAAGGCATAATGGGGAAGCCGCGCTGTTTCGATCAAGCCGCTTATCTCATTCCGATGAACGATCCCTGCACCAAAGCTCAACCTAACTTCAGGTCCACCAGAGAACAAGATCCGGTCGCGCAAACCCGAAAAAGTTGTTCAGCAGCAGGCGACGGTTTCCGTTGCCTGATTGTCGTGTGACCCCGTGCACGAATCCGCCGTCGATCAGGCCGATATCCCCTGCCCTGAGCTGGAGGTCGCGATAAGGAACGGCCTCGAGATAAGCGGCGGAATAGGGATAGCCCGTGGTCTGAACACCCTGCGACTTGCGGTCGGAGACTGTCGGCTTATGGCTCCAGAGCCGCAGATTGCCACCGTCCTCGGGCATGCTGGGATAGAAGTTGAGGGCTGCGACGGTGTTGTGCGCCACGGCAGGAAGCTCGTAATCGTTCCCGACGCAGAGGACTTGAGCCACGTCGTCGTGAGGTTCCAAGGCATACGCGCCCCCGCCAGACCAGCTAAGAGCGCGACAAATATTAGCTTGACCGTCGTCCGAGCGGGCCAGCCGCAATTCAATGCCCTGGTCGTGAAGCTCACGCTTCAACGCGTCGAACAAACCGCGGACCGGATCAACCAAATTGCCAAAAAGGGCGTCGACGAATGGGCGTGCATTTTTTGCCTCTGCAAAATAGGTGGCTGCATCCTTCCTGTAGTGAGATGCGCCGACATACTGTCCGGGAACGCCATCTTTGCGCTCCTTCAGACCCGGATTGCGATTAAAGTTCGCGGTGATCTCCTCTGCTACTCCGGTACTGAACGCTTGCCTAATGTGTAGAGCAGTGACCTCACCTTTCAGGACTGCGATGACCTCCGCAATGTCGATCGAGCCGTTTCGTTCTTTGATAACAAGAGGCGAGATGGCTGGCGCCTGAGATAGCTGGTTAGTCTCCATTGACTTGCTCCTGTAGTGCGTGATCGAGGATGGCGATGCCATGATCGAGTTCTTCGTCAGTGATGGTTATCGGCGGGAGGACTTTGATGACGTCGCGATTTGGCCCTGAAGATTCAATCAGCAGGCCGTTTGCGAACGCGAGATTGTGCACACGACCCACAAAAGCCTGGGAACGGAACTTGAGGCCAGCCATCAGACCGCGGCCACGCTTTTCCTCGATGCAGGTTGGAAATTTCGCAACAAGACGATCAAGGTGTTTTTGCACGTTGACGGCTGTCCGCTCAACGCCTGAAGTAAACTGCCTGTCGGACCACATTTTGCACATGGCCCCGGCCGTCACGAAAGCAAGATTATTGCCTCTGAAGGTCCCGCTATGTTCGCCCGGATTCCATATGTCCATGTCGGGGCGAATCAGAACAATGGACAACGGGCTACCCGAACCGCTTAGGGACTTCGACAGGCACACGATGTCGGGCTCGAGTTTCGCGAACTCGAATGAGAAGAAATCGCCCGTTCGTCCTGCTCCTGCCTGAATGTCGTCGACAATCAAAACAACGCCGTGCTTACGGCAAATGCGCTGAATTTCTGAAAGCCAAGCTACGGATGCGGTGTTCATGCCGCCTTCAGCTTGGATGGTCTCCAGAATGATTGCGGCCGGCTTTTCTATCCCGCTGCCTGGGTCGCCCAACACGCTGTCAATGTAACCCGCGGAATCGAAAGTTTGGTTCGGATAGCTATCGTAGGGGACACGGATCACATCGTGACGGGCAACGCCGCCTAGCTCCCTTGTTGACGCCGAGCCCGATACCGCCAGAGAGCCGAGCGACATGCCGTGGAAGGCATTTGTGAAGGCCATGACGCTCGAGCGACCGGTATATTTTCGGGCCAGTGCCAGCGCTGCTTCGTTGGCGTTTGTGCCGGTCGGCCCAGGAAACTGTATTTTGTAAGAAAGGCCTCTGGGCTTCAGGATCGAATCGACAAACACTTCAATGAAGTCACGCTTTGCCGCTGTATACATATCAAGCGACAGAATAATATTTTCGCCGACGAGATATTCAATTGCTGGTGCCATAATAGTCGGGTTGTTGTGTCCGTAGTTGAGTGCGCCAGAGCCTACAAGGAAATCAATATGAGGTTTCCCTGCTTCATCCCAGATTGTCGCCCCAAGCGCTTTCGTAAAGACTGTAGGAAACGACCGCCCGTAGCGACGAACATTAGATTCATGAGCGGTGAAAGCGTCGGTATTCATTCTAGGGCCCCTTGGACGTAGGCGTCGCGTTTGACGCGAGAGCGATTAAAATGCGTTTGGTACTTCTCAATCTCCAGCGTCGTCACCTTGCTCTGCGATTCCTCTGGGTCGATGCGCTGAGCCAAAATCGTTTCTAGAGTTCTCGGGCAAGCACCGATACTGCAGCATCTGGTAGTTGACGCTCTCGCCCACGCCCACGAAGCGCCCTGCCGGTCAGCGAAGTCCGAAATAACCATTGTCTTCGACCATGGGCAGCGGCATCGGATCGACCGCACCTCTCGAGGGCATTCGAAAAGACTTTGCTGCCTGGCATGACCGATTACGTGGGGACTTATGATTGATATGGCCGCGCTCGGCCAAGTCAGCGATATCGCCCTTACGCGGGACGACGAGATAGCGACGAAAGCGAGCAGCCAACCAAATACCTTTGTGCCTGGCCGCAACCTGCTGTTCCTCGACTTCGCGGACGTCGTATTGCCGGAAGGGCACGAAGTACGTCGTCACCGGCGTCTGCCGAGACGGATCATTCGGGTTACCCGGGACTGTCGGGATACTACATTTGGGCGATGCAACTTGCGCTGAACCTTGGACTGGGCGCGCGTCTCGACATTCACAAGCCGCTCATGGGGATGGACAAAGCGCGGACCTGGTCGTTGGCAGTGCGACGGGTTGGCAAGGAAAGCTCATTTACGAAGGAAACCACACCTGCTATCGCGAAGCTGAGGCATTTCTGAAGCGTCATTGCTCATTCCATCGTAGTCTGGCGGCTGGCACCCAACGGCCTTGCAACTGCCGAAATGCTCAGTCCTTTGCCCACGTCGCGAGGGCCGCCAGACCAGAAAGAGCACGCTACCGAAATAGCCTATCTGAAGCAGCAGTGAACAGGCCAGCGTCGTGACGACTGCCTGACGGATGGAATGCGAGGCGAAGTAAACGGTCAGAGCGATGCTGCAGAGCATCAGCAACAAGACGCGACAGAAGATTCTAAAGGGCACCGTCATTCTCCTGGTTTGTCTGCCAGATCATGCAGCGATCTTGTCGGCCGCAACATGCGTCTGGCAGTTCTTCGGGCAAACGCGGGCGCAAGCTCCGCAGCCAATACAGCGGCCGGGATGGTCGACGACCATGATCATGCGATTGAGCTCGCCATCGAAGTCGTCGTCTCCATCGTCGCAGGGGCCGAGGATTTCACCCGCGTCATCGACGCCGTAAAGGTGTACGACGTCGCGTGAGCAGACCTTGACACAGCGGCCGCAGCCGATGCAGGTGGTGCCGTCGACGGCGGTCAGATAGTGCGGCATCCATTCGGAGTCGTCGCGGGTGACGAAAGCGATCATCGGCAATTCTCCGACGCAGCGAGCTGTCTCTTGGCAGCGTCCAACTCGGCAAAACGGCGACCGTTTTCTCGGCGACCGCCTTGATCTCGGTTCCAGTTGACCGGAAGGTCCTCGACAAGGTCGTGCAATTTCCGCGCGCAACTGCAGCTTGCGGACGTTCTTCTTCAGCTCCTCAGGATCTGACATGATCGGCGTCCTCGAAAATCGGTTTGATGATGCTCATGCCACGTCGGTTTCAACGGCTGGGTCGCATCGTCGACCAGCTTCGTACCGGCCTCCGCCAATTTCCGGAACGTCTCGAAGCCGAACCGGTGGACGTTTCGACAGAAACCACCAACCGCCCAGCCACAAAAAGCACGCGACCGATGCCTCATGGGGTCCATCATTGGCGATGTCATCGGGCCCGAGCGCTCCTCGACCGCACGCCCCACGGCGGTGTAAAACATGTCCAGCCCCCACAGCACGTCCGGAGCGGGATCCCCTATGGTGGGATCGCGCGGCGCTGTTTTCTGGTGACGATGAAGTCGGCCAGCAGCGTGGCGTCCGATTTGCCCCATGAGCCGTAGCACTCCTGAGCACGGATCCGCCGCACGGGGCACCTGACGAACGGGGTGGCAAGGGCCGCCTCGTCCTCGTTGACGGCAGGGCGAACCGCGGCGTCAGACATTTTCATTTTCTCCTCATTTCAGTCCTCTTCCTCGAGGGACGATTTCTTTTTTCGCGGCCGTCTGCTTCGGCCATACTTGCGCGGCCGACGCCCGGCTGAGGGCGGCCGATTCCACGCGATGGATGTCCCGTGGCCGACCTTGAACAGGTCCTCGACTGCGGGGGCTTGCACGCGAATTCGCGTCGAGCATCACGTCCGCAGCAATGCGGCCGGAGGTCATCGCAAGATTCGAGCCTCGAATCCGCTGCAAGCGATCCACACTGTGCTGCATGGAAACGACTTGCTGCGGCCGCGCCGGGGAAATGGACGAATTGGCCAGTACACATTCCGACCCTCACCCGTTTTTATGTTTTCTCCTCCGCGGGCGGCGCTTTGGCACCTTTGGGAAATCGTCTTGCGGTGCCGCACAGAGAGCGCCGTGGCAAACCTTCCCCCTTGTAGTTGGCCAGGTCCTGCAGCAAATGGGCTAGAAGGTGCTGTTTCAGCTCGTCCGAGATGGGCTCCGGACCGTCCAACGACTTCAGCGCCAGCTCGACCAACTCGATCGCGCGATCTTTGTTGCCGCTCTCATGATAGTACCGAGCAACCGCCGGATAAGGCCGGAACTTAAGGCCGTCGCCTTGCGGGGGATTCAATGCCAGGATTTGTTCGGACAGCTGTTTGCCCATCGCGAAGCGCTCAGCAGACGGAAAGTGCGAATGGTCATCCGCCGGATAGAAGAGTTGGTCTAGCGCCACAAGCATCCAAACTTCGGAGTTTCTGTCGATCGCGTCGCGAACCAATTGGCGCATGACCGGCAACCCGGCCTGCATGTCGTGCATTCTGTGAAGCACCAGATGCGTATGAGCCAGGCGGAAATTGAGGTTGTCCGGCATCAAGGCGATGCCCTCTTGAATCGCCGCGAGTGCCGTCTTCCAATCCTCTTTCGCAACAGCCGCGCGAAATCTATCATTGATCGGCTTCTTCAACGCTTGTTCGCGCGCTTTGGCTTCGTTGCTGGCGATCCGCTCCGTATCGGCGGTTTTCGCTTCATCGCTGGTGCGCCAGCTGCGGTTAAACACTTTCGGCAAGACGTCATCGAGTTTCGTCGGATGACCAATGAAGGCCATGTGGCCGTCTCGGTCGACCACGAACGAGGTCGGAATCCCGACTGACAGACTGGGTTCCATCCAAAGCTTTTTCATTTCGCCTGTTTGATCGAACGCGATCCGATAGTTCAGATTCGAGCAATTTTCGGTTAGCCACGCGTCCAACTTGGTTCGGGTCTCAACGGCGGTTGGATCGCGTTCACTCGCCGCGACTCCGACGACCTCAAGTCCGCTGTCCTTGTATTTCTCCTGCAGCTGCACCAGATGGGGCATCGCCGTCACGCATGGTCCGCACCAGGTTGCCCAAAATTCGACGATGTAGACTTTGCCGGGCTGGAAGGTCGTCAGCGGATCGCCACGCAGCCAAGTCTCCGCTTTGATCGAAGGAGCCGGGGACTCCATCCGCAATACCATGATGTTCTCCAAAGCTATTGCCGAAGGTTGCGCGACTTTGTGCGCGAGCTTGTTTCCCCGTTAGAGCGGGCACACGGGGTTCAAGGAAAGCATCGCTCGTCTCGCGCGTCTGCGCGCAGTCAGCCCTCACTCAGCGTTGCAAATCTCAATTCGCAATGGCCGTCGCAAAAGCCATGCCAGCGCGCTCAGCGCGCAGTAATCGCATGATTGCCCTTTGAAAATCTCCATGCCCTGGATGGCCGCTTGTATTGAACCGGACATGTTTGTGCCGCTGTTGGGTTTGGTACACGCATCACACACTTCGCGCTGCCTCAGATGCGTGGGCCACGGACGACACAACCTGTATGCGATATATTCGGGCGTGAGGGACAAGCAGATGGACGTCCTGACGGCGTTGGCTGCAACCAGGCTCGTCATCATCGTCCGCTTCACGTCACCTGGTTCCGGTCCCTCAGGCGGTTCGGATCTCGCCATTTGCGATTGCAGCTGGCAGCATCCGAGCATCGCCTGCGCGCCCCTCTGGCGCCTTGCGATTGTATACTTGGCGGGCGACATTAAAGGTCTTCACGACCAAGCCGGCCCAGCTGCGGGTGGCGAATACCGCCGTCGTCAGATTGATGATGACGACCGTGACAAATGGCCAAGATGAGCGCCGGCTTGTGCCGACCGATGAACTCTCCGTGGTTCCGCTTTTGTCGTTATCTTCTATGTCCCGTGCGCTCAGCCGCTGCAGGGACCGCCTGATGCGGTGTAGCGTTGTCGGATTGACCAGCCAGGACCCCTCGGGCGCCATACGGTTCGAGCCGAACCGGCTGAAACGCCGCAGATGCCGCCGTTCTCGCCGCTAGCCCGGCTATCATCCCAGGCGATGACAATGATCGAGCTATCGTTACCCGCCGACGCCGGCACGAGCACGACCGGCCCGACTCGAGTTGCGGGCATCGGCCACGGCACGGGCAATTGTCTTGGTCAGCTCTCAGCAGCGGTGAGGGAGAGAGCGTGATAGCGCCATGCTATGCCGCGATGGTCCGAACTCGCGCCGCCGCGCTGAAACAACACTGTTTCTAGACCTGACGCAGACCTGCGAAACCAGGGTTTGCCTGCGTTGAGCAGCGCCCTATACCTCTGCCAATGCGTCTGCGTTACGGATCATCTCGGGCGAGCAGAACCCCCAAGAGCGCGCTGGAGACGTCCAGGAGTTTGCGGCGACGGCGCCTGCGAGGAGCTTGACGAAATTTGCGCGTTTGCCGCGACCATTCTCCGAAACGCCATTGCGACAGATGACCCAGGGGCGTTGAGCCTCGAACAGCCTCGGTGCTTTTCCGAATCCGGTCAGCGAGCCAGAAACAGCGGCAAGGCCGGCTTCCCAACGATCCATCTCGTAACGCCGCCAAAGAGCCGCTCGCGCAGCCGGCGGCTTCCGTAAGCGCCCATGACGATCATGTCGGCAGATGTGTCGATCGCGTGCTGCGCGAGCACCGTGGCCGCCGGTTTGCCGGCGCTCGGCAGCCGGTCGACCGCCACCCGAGCACCGTGCCGGGTGAGATAGGCTGCAATGTCGGCTCCGGGCTCCGCGCCGTTTGCGTTGCAGGTTGGCTCCGGATCGACGAGTGTGACACGAACTTCCTCAGCACGGGACAAGATATCCAGCGCTTCCCGAACCGCACGGGACGCCTCGACTCGCGAATCCCAGCAGACCACCACGCGCCGTGGCGACAGTGTCGCCTCAGCGCCCTTCGGCACAACAAGCACCGGCTTTCCCGTATCGAACAAGCTGCCGTTGACGACAGAAGGTCCAAGATGATCATCGTTGAGAAGTGCGGGTCCGACGATCGTGAGGTCGGCGCAGAGCGCCCGCTGTCGCACCGCGTCACCGACGCTGGCCTGATCGCAGTAGTCGGTATCGACGTCAAAGCAAAGCCACATTGCTCTTAGCAGCGTCTGAATTTCCCTGGCTGTTTTTTCCAGTGTGGCCATGTCCTGCGAGAATCTCTCGATTTGCCTATACCGGTTTTCGAGCCTGGCGATAGCCACTGCGCGTTGTCTAGGCCACTCGGGGATGCCATCGCCGAGCAGCGGAGACGCCATAACGAGCGGCGGAGGCGACATCACCAGAACCGAAAGATACGCACCAACTTCGGCACACAAGGTGGCAGCTATTCTGACGTCCTGATCGCCATGGTCTGACCCCGTCACATTGAGTACGCTTCTGAAAGCCATTTGACTGCTTCTTTCTGAACATGTCCTTTAGGCGCGTTTCAAAGCCGCGAAACTTGCCCTAAGCACGATGGAGATGGGGGAATGGCAGCAGCCGTTATCCATTCAGCCGTCCAGCTCCTCGAGTGAGTAGCCGGCCGATCTGACGGTACGGATGGCGATGCCAGGCGAGGCCTCCTTCAGCGCCTTTCTGAGCCGGCTCATATGGACATCGACGGTGCGTACACCGACATGGATGTTGGCCGGCCAGGCCGCGCCGATCAGTTCGTCCCGAGTGAAGACCTTGCCGGGTGCCTCAAGCAAAAGCCGCAGCAGGTTGAACTCGATCGGCCCGAGATGGATCTCGTGGCCATTGCCACGAACCCGGTGGGCGTCGAGCTTCATCTCAAGCTTGCCACAGGAGAGCCAACCGCCGTTTTCAAACCCGTTCGAACCCCGCTTCGTCAACGCCAGCTTCGCGCGTAGACAGTCGAGCAGCTTGGCTGGGGCGATCGGCCGCACAAAGCTCTCGTCAATGCCTGCCTTCAGGAGATCGAGGTGCTGGTTTTCGGCCCCGGGGGCAATCAGGGCAATAATGGGCAGGCTGCCGGTCCGAGGCTCCCGCTTGAGCCGGGCGCAGATTGCGGACCCGGTTATGCTCGCTGGCCCGCAGTCCAGCACCACGGCCTGGAATTCCCGTTCGTCGGCCCTTGCAAGTGCTTCCTTCGCGCCGCCTGCCGGCTCACTGGTAAATCCATCCACCTCCAATATGTGGCTGAGGAACAGATAGAACTCGGCATCTTGCGAACAGATCAGGACGAGTGGCTTCATCAGCGCTACCCCAACAACCGCATCAGCCTGGACCGCGTCGGCTGCGTGGGCTGGCCATCGCGGCTGCTCAAGACCTGACATGAACCCCCTGCTCGACAACCGGTTTCCTCACGCCCGTGCCACCTCGGGATAGGCCTCGATCGTTGCGATCGCATCGCCGGCCAGTTTCGTGCCGGCCGCTGCGAGCTTCCACAGCGTCTCGAAGCCGAACCGGTGGACGTCGCGCAGGGTCTTCGACAGAACGACCAGCCGCCCGGCCGTGAAAATGACGCGCCCAAAGCCTTCATGACTCATCTCCATCACCGGAGATGCCATCAGCCCGGAGCGTTCCTCGATCGCAAGCCCGACGGCGGCGTAGAACTTATCGAGCCTCCACAGCACGTCCGGATCCGGATCGTCGACGATTGGGATCGCACGGCGCTGTTCCTTGGTGAGGATAAAGTCTCCCAGCAGCTCGGCATCCGGTTTGCCTTCCCATGACCCGTAGGAATCCTGCGCACGGATCAGCCGCACAAGGCATTTGACGAATGGGGTGGCAAGGGCTGCCTCGTCGTCGGCGATCGCAGGGCCAACCGCGGCATCAGACATTTCGCTTCTCCTCATCTCAGTCCTCGTCCTCGAAGGACGGCTTCTTGTTGGTGGCGCCTGCCTCCGCCAGCACCTTGCGCAGCCAGGGGGGAGGACACGTCCTGAGCATTATCTGCGTGCGCAACAGCACCTCCTGAATGCTTTCCGGCTGAGGCACCTTGATCGGATGGATTTTCGCCGAAACAAGCTTCGCTGCCGAAGGCCCGCCGATCGCCAGGCAAAACAGGAGATGACATCCCTTCAAGGCCTCCACCTTCGGCGTGATACGATCATCGCCCTCGGCCAGATGCTTCCCGCTCTGGTCGGAAACGTCGTCGAAGGCCACGGCTTCCACGAGACTCCATTCCTCGCGCGTCACGTCGTAGACGGCAAAGCGCCTGGCGGACCCGAAATGCGCATTGAGATCCTTCATGTCTTGCGTAGCGATTGCCACGCGCAATGCACCTGCTGGTCGCTCACGCACGGGACCGTGGACTTCGTCAGGGACGAGTGAGAGGCGGCGGACGGGGCCCATCTGGCGTTTCTCGCTTACCGGGTGGATAGAGTTCCTCACGCGTCGGCGCCTGCCGATTAGCCTGGAAAATGTTGGCAACCTCGAAAACCAGGTCGCGGGTGCCCTGATAGAGGATTGTGGGCTTGTGCTGGCTGCCGAGCCGGTCGAAGACGGGGAAGCCGACGCGCATGAGCGGGACGCCGAGGCGCTCTGCCGCCTGGCGTCCGTGCGAATGGGTGACGAGGAGATCGGCATTGGCGCCAAGAGTTTCCAAATCGCCGAGATCACCGATCTGAACCGACTGCGCCGGTACTTTTTCCAGAATTTTCGACATATCGGTCGTGGTGACCGCCGCGGCGATTTCGCAGCCCATGCCGATGAAGAAAGTTGCGAGTTGGTAGAGTTGGTCTGGTTCAGCTGCGATCGCAATTTTCTTGCCTCCGAAATGGAAATGTCCGTCGAGCAACGCATCCTGCAATTGTGCCCGGCGGCGGCGCACACCTGCCGGCACAGGTTCACCCGAGATCGCGGACAAGAGCGAGACGAACCGGTCGGTGCTCTTCAATCCGGTCAGCGACTGAAACAGCACGTAAGGGACGCCCGTCACCTTCCGCAGCACCTCCGCCGAGCGACGCATGTGCTCGCCGATGGCGATGCAGTACTGGGCCGTGCCAAGTTCGCGGATACCCTCCACGCTGGTGCCGCCATAGGTGGTCGTGACCCAGCGCTCAGGCACGGTGCCGTCGAGCGAGCCGGAGACGTCCGGCAGGATCACCGGCTCGAGTCCGAAGTTTTCAATCATGTCACGCAAATGCTCGATGTCAGCCACGGTGAGGTTCCAGCCGGGGAGGATCGCGATCTTCTTCGACTGCCGCACCTGCTCGCCAGGGCGTGTAAGCCGTTCGATCATCGCGCTGACTGCCTTGGCCCAGCCCTCCTCGATTGCGCCTTCGAAATCCGGCGTATTGGCCAGCACGATCTCGGTGCCTGGGAGGTCTTGCGCGCGTTTCAGCCTGATGTCGGCGACGTCTCCTGCTGTATCTTCGCCACGGGTTTCGACCAGCGCCGTCGTGCAGACCCCGATCAGCTTCGGCTTCGTGCGAGCCTTGATGTTGAGGATCGCCTCTTCAAGATTGTCCGCCCCGCCGAGGATCGTCGTCACCTCGTCCATCGCGGTGGTCTGCAGCGGGATGGCTTCCTTGAAATGCCGTACCAAGAGCACGAGCGCGAAGCTGGTGCAGCCCTGGCTGCCGTGGAACAGCGGCATCGCGCCTTCGACCCCAAGAAAGGCCAAGGCGGCACCCAGCGGCTGTGACGACTTCAGCGGATTGACCGCGGCTGATTTGGTCTGGGAAAGGACGCGGGACATCGGCTTTCCTCAACACTCGCCGAAATCGCCGGCCGTCGGGCCGGCGAATTCTTCGGCAGCGTGCAAGGTCGCGGCCTCGCTCCTGGTACCCGGCAGTTCGTCCTTCACATCAGCCTGGCAATCCCACGGGGCCGGTTCGCGCACCTGGTGCCATATCGGGTTATGAATGGCGAGGTCGATCTGGCGTACGAGTTCCACCATGCCGTCATAGCCGGCATAAGCATGCTGGCGCTCCTGGTTGATATCGAGCCAGGGCGTCTTGGCCTTGAGCGCAATGAATTGCGTGCGCCCGCCCGAAAGCATGATATCGGCCTTCTGTTCTGAGAGCATGGCGTAAAGGTCGCGCGCTGGCATCTGCTCGAACATGTGGTTGTCGTCCTTGAGGATCTGTTTGATGCGCTCCTTGTCTTCGAGCGTGGATTTTTTTACCGAAGTGCCGACGATCTCGATGCCGATCTCCGTCAGCGCGTGGACGACTGACCATGACTTGACACCACCTGTGTTGAGCAACACGCGCTTGCCTTGCAGCCGCGGCCGGTAAGCCTCGAGCTTCTTCCACGCAATCGCCTCCTCCTGTGCAATCAGCGTCTCTGTGCGATCGAGGATCTGTCGATCGGCGCCTTTCCTCACCAGCAGTTCAGCAATGTTGCGAAGTGCTTCGGAGGTATCGGTGATGCCGTAGAAGGAGCCCTCGAAGAACGGGATGTCCCAGCGCTCCTCCATCTTGCGGGCTAGGTTGATAAGTGCGGTCGAGCACACCATCATAGCCGCCCGGGCGCGGTGAGCCGACGCAACGTCGATGTATCGCGCGTCCCCCGGAATGCAGGCGCGCACCCGGATGCCAAGCCGATCAAGCAGCGGCTTCACCAGCCAGAACTCACCCGATAGGTTGAATTCGCCAAGGATGTTGATGTCGTGGGGCCCGGCGTCGTCGGGTTCCACGGTGCCGATGACGTGTTCGAGCAAAGCCTCGCCGGCGAGCTTGTTGCCGAGGTTCTTCGACCCGGCCAGGCCCGGCGCATTGACCGGCACCACGGCCAAGCCGAATTTTTCCCCCGCGCGCTTGCAGACGGCCTCGATGTCGTCGCCGATCAGCGCCGTTACGCAAGTCGAGTAGACGAAGATTGCTGGCGGCGCATGTGCCTGCTTGATCTCGCGGATCGCTTTGAAAAGTTTACGCTCGCCCTGCCCCATCACGATGTCGAGGGCGGCGAGATCGGTGGTGAAGCTAGTGCGCCACAGCGTTGGCCCGGACGAAGCCGAGCCGCGGTTGTCCCAGGAATTGCCCTCGCATGCGAGCGGCCCATGGACTAGGTGCGCAACGTCGGTGATCGGCTGCAGCACGATCTTGGCGCCATCGAAGGCGCAGCCGCCGGCTGCCGCTCCCGGCGTCAGCGGCTTTGCGCAGCCCTGTTTGCGCGCCTTGGCATCCTTGCCACGGTTCTTGTCGCAGGCGGGCTCGTTGAAGACATCCTGAATCTTGGCGCTGAGCGAGGACATTTGATCGGTCTCCAAAAGGCCCGTGGAAGGTGGCCGGCTTCGACGAAAAGCCGGTCGCGGCGCTCAGCGGGTGAGGTCATAGGAATAGTCCGTCACGCCCGTCTGGCTCGTCTCGCGATCGAGCTTGTCGAAGATCTTGTCGAGGATCGCCGTCAGCACGCGTAGTCCGCCCTGGTAGCCCATGAGCGCAAAGCGATGGTGATGGTGCCGGTCGAAGATCGGAAACGTCAGCCGGATCAGCGGCGTGCCTGTATCGCGCTCCAGATACTTGCCATGGGAATTGCCGATCAGCAGGTCCACCGGCTCGGTGAAGAGCAGTGAGCGCATCGCCCACAGGTCCTTGCCTTCCCACACTTGAGCATCCTTGCCGTACGGTGAGGAACCAAGCAGTTCCTTCAACTCGGCTTTCCATGCCGATGTGCCGTTGGTGGCGAGGCAATGTGTCGGCTCGCCGCCGGTTTCCATGACGAAGCGGGCCATGGCGTAGACGAAATCCGGATCGCCGTAGATCGCGTATTTCTTGCCGTGCAGCCAGGACTGGCTGTCCGCCATGGCATCCACCAGTCGGCCGCGTTCCAGGCGGATTGTCTCGGGGATCTCCTTGCCGGAAATCGCCGAGACCTTCATCAGCAATTCGTCGCTCGCCTGGACGCCGAGCGGATAATGGAACTGGGTCGTCGCCTGCCCGACTTCCTCGCAATACTCGAGCGTTTTTCGGGTGTTGTAACGCTGTAGCGAAACTGTCGCCTCGGCGTTAAGTGCCTTCTTCACGTCTTCAATCTTCGTGCCGCCGTCGTACATGCGGTATTCGCCGTCCGACGGCGTGTCGAACTGGTCAGAGGCGTCCTGGATAAAGGTGTAGGACACGCCCATCAGATCGAGCAGGCGCTTGAGTTCACGGTTGTTGCCGACGCAGAAGCCGTCGAAGCCCGGGATGATGTTGATGGTTCCCTTGACTTGACTGCGCTCCTGGCCTTTCCAGAAGTGCTCCAGAATGCCCTTGACCATGCCGTCATAGCCATCGACATGGCTGCCGACGAAAGCCGGCGTGTGGGCAAAGGGCACGTCGAAATCGCGCGGGACGGAGTTTTCGTCCTTGGCATTCTCGATGAAGCTGTGCAGGTCGTCGCCAATGACCTCGGCCATACAGGTCGTGGAGACGGCGATCATCTTCGGGTCATAGAGTTGGTAGGTGTTGGCTAGCCCATCGACCATGTTCTTCAGGCCGCCGAAAACCGCCGCATCTTCCGTCATCGAGGAGGAAACCGCCGAAGCAGGCTCCTTGAAATGGCGCGACAAGTGCGAGCGGTAGTAGGCCACGCAGCCCTGGCTGCCATGGACGAAGGACATCGTTCGCTCGAAGCCCGCGGCCGCGAACACCGCGCCGAGCGGCTGGCAGGCCTTGGCGGGGTTCACCACAAGCGCTTCGCGCGCGAGATTCCTTTCGCGGTATTCCCAGGTCTTGGTGAATTCACATTGATCGGTGACGATCTGATCGGGGTGCGGACATTCGAAATTCAGCTTCTTCTCGGCGAGCATCTGCCTATATTCCGGCTCGCGGAACAGAGGAGCGTGGTCGAGAATTTTTTCAGCCGACTGCGGCATTGGTGGTTACCTCTTTTTCATCTGGCCTCGCCATATGGCGGCTCAGGGACGTCGAGCGTTTCAGGTCTCCCGCGGATCGCGGGCGCAGGCGTTCATCGTCTCCCTTGGGGAGACCAAGCTGAGCACAGGTGGTTATTCGGCAGCCAACGCTTCCCCACGGCTCGGGCTCTTTTTCCAGGGGGCCTGGAATAGGTCCCAGACCGGGTTGTTGATGGCAAGATCCACGTCGCGGGCGAAAATGGCAAAGCCGTCATAGCCGTGATATGGTCCTGAATAATCCCACGAGTGCATTTGCCGGAACGGTATGCCCATCTTCTGCACCGGGTACTTTTCCTTGATGCCCGAGCCGACCAGATTAGGGCGAACCCCCTCGATGAACTTCTCCAGCTCGTAACCGGTCACGTCGTCATAGATCAGCGTGCCGTTCTTCACGTAATGGCTGGTGCGCTGATAGTCGTCATTGTGGGCGAACTCATAGCCCGTGCCGACGATCACCATGCCGAGATCTTCGTAGGCCGTGATGACGTGACGGGGTCGCAGGCCGCCGACATAGAGCATGACGGTATTGCCTTCGAGGCGCGGCCGGTACTTGGCAATGACCGCATCGACAAGCGGCCTGTACTTGGCGATGACCTTCTCGGTCTTCTCCTCGATTTCAGGCCCAAAATTCTTGGCTATCTTGCGCAGAGAGGATTCGATCTGAGAGGGGCCGAAGAAATTGTATTCCATCCAGGGGATGCCGTATTTTTCCTCCATGTGCCGGCAGATGTAGTTCATCGACCGGTAGCAATGGATGAGATTGAGCTTGGCCTTCGGCGCGCGCTCGATTTCGGCGAGCGTAGCATCGCCCGACCAGTTGCCGACCACGCGCAGCCCTATCTCCTCAAGCAGGATGCGAGAGGCCCAGGCGTCGCCACCGATATTGTAGTCGCCTATGACGTTGACGTCATAAGGACCGCCTTCGAATTCGACTTCCTTCTTCTCGAAGACCCAATCGCGGATCGAATCGTTGGCTATGTGGTGGCCAAGCGATTGCGAGACGCCGCGGAAGCCCTCGCAGCGTACCGGCACGATCGTCTTTTCGAGCTGCTTGGCCTTGTTGCGGGACACAGCTTCGGTGTCGTCGCCAATCAGGCCGATCGGGCATTCCGATTGCACGGTCATGCCGTTGTTGAGGGGAAACAGTTCCTCGATCTCGTCGATGATCTGTTCCAGCTTCTTGTCGCCGCCGAAAACAATGTCCTTCTCCTGGAAGTCGGAGGTGAACTGCATTGTCCCGAACGTGTCGATGCCCGTCGTACCGACATAGTAGTTGCGGCGCTGCGACCAGGAGTATTGCCCGCAGCCGACCGGTCCGTGCGAGATATGGACCATATCCTTGACTGGACCCCACACCACGCCTTTAGAGCCGGCATAGGCGCAGCCGCGAATCGTCATCACGCCCGGAATGGACTTGATGTTCGACTTGACGTCGCATTCGGAGACGACCTCGCCTTCCCCGCCAGCCTCTTCTCCGCTCTTAGCAACGCTAAGGTGCTTTTTGCGGCGCTTGCCCGCCTTGTCGGGATATTGCGACAGCACCTCCTCGACAAGCTTCGCATGGAGAGCGCCGTCATTCTCGTATTCCAGGCTCATGGGATCCCTTTTAATGGTTCGGGTGACGCCTCATTGAGGAGGCGCCGTTCTTTGAAAAGGCGCGCCAGTTCCAGGTCCGCGCCTCGCGGCGGCAGGAGCGGTTATTGGGCGACCGCCTTGACGGTTTCCTTGGCCTGAAGCTCGGCAAGCATTTGCTCGTCGGTCTTCATGATGCCGAAGTCGAGCAGCATGTCCTCAAGCTCCTCCATGGTGATCGGGGTCGGGACGGTGCCCTGGCCGGAATTGCCATGAATCTTCTCGGCCAGCGCGCGGTATTCCCCCGCCTGCTTGGAGTTCGGCGCATACTGGATGACTGACATCTTCCTGAGCTCAGCGTGCTGAACGATGTTGTCGCGCGGCACAAAATGGATGAGCTTGGAATTGAGCCTGGCGGCCAGTGCTTCGGCAAGGTCGAGCTCGCGGTCGGTTTGGCGTTCGTTGCAGATCAGGCCGCCGAGCCGCACGCCGCCCGAATGGGCATATTTCAGGATGCCCTTGGCGATGTTGTTGGCGGCATAAAGCGCCATCATCTCGCCGGACATGACGATGTAGATTTCCTGCGCCTTGTTCTCACGGATCGGCATCGCGAAGCCGCCGCACACGACATCGCCGAGCACGTCGTAGGATACATAGTCCATACCGTCATAGGCGCCGTTCTCCTCAAGGAAGTTGATCGAGGTGATGACGCCGCGGCCGGCACAGCCGACACCCGGCTCGGGGCCGCCGGACTCCACGCACTTGATGCCTTTGTAGCCGACCTTGAGCACATCCTCGAGTTCGAGGTCTTCCACCGAGCCTTCCTGCGCCGCGAGATGTAGGACCGTATCCTGCGCCTTTGCGTTCAGGATCAGGCGGGTGGAGTCGGCTTTGGGGTCACAGCCGACGATAAGGATCTTCTGCCCGAGGTCGACAAGTGCGGCGAGTGTATTCTGGGAGGTGGTGGATTTGCCGATCCCCCCTTTGCCGTAGAATGCGATCTGACGCAGACCTGACATGTAGCGTTCCTTCCTTCTTTTCACCCATCGCGACTGCCCGCGACATGAATGCCGGTCGGCAGCTCTCGCCGCCTCGTACTCAAGGTTTCAAGACTCGTGCCAACTTGCCTGATAGGGTCGAAGAAGAATTTCGTGTTTTCTTTTCAGCTATTTAGCCTAAGGACAAAACAACAGATTGGCCAAACACGCCTGTGTCGTGGACCCGACAAAGGCGACAGAAGGTGGCAGATGGCGTAAAAAAGACGAGATCGTAAATTGTCGCGCGTCGGGCATATTGATGACAATGGGTCGCGAATTCAGGCAGCAGCGAGGTGAGCAATCTGACGCTGTGGCCAGGGCGAGGAGGCGGGGAACGGTAGCGGCGATAAGCGGATTGGGGCCATCCTCTGTATATGCACGCTTCATCGTACAAATTCGTCAGCCCTCTGTTAATTTTACGATGTCCAACGGCATGCCCGACGTCGTGCCGGCGCGGCGACAGAAGGTCGAGCATGCCTTCGGCGAGGACTGGATGGAGCTATGTCGTATCTGCTCACTTTGTCAGCTACCAACATCAAAACCACATCCTCGCCTAAAACGGGTAACCTGCCATCCTTGGCGCGCCGATCTCAATGAGCGGTCTGAACCCTCAAATCATGTGGGCGCCAAGAGGAAAACGCTGCCGTACCGGTTTCACAGATCTTGACTGCGATAGGTCACCCGCGGCGGGTTCTAAAATGGAAATAGAAGGCTACGCCTACCGCCGATACGGTGCCGACAGTCGCGATGATCTGACCGATGGCGGATAGACTTCCGCCGCCTCCGCTGCCGTCATTGGGAAATAGATTTGTTGTGAAAGCGCAGAGAACCGCAACGATTGCGGCGGGCTCGCTATAGACGAGAACGAGCCCGCCAACTCCATAAGTGACGACGCTACTTGTCTGTGGTCAGGATTGTCAGTGTCTGCTCCAAAAAGAAGTGAGTGATTTCAGCGGGTTGTGATTCTGTCGGAGTAACCGGGGCAGATTTCCGGGCGGAGGTGGGGTTTGCAGGGGGGCGGGTTTGTGATTCACCCTTTGCGTGACTCTGCCGCCGAATGATTCGCTTGAAGGCCTG
>NZ_JBHLYT010000184.1:0-1602 GCF_042431665.1 Mesorhizobium kowhaii | reverse complement strand
CACTTGTATGGGGATGTTTTTGTCAACGGTCTTTTTTGCGTCCATTCATTGGCCTCGTTTGCGTTTAGGGCAGCTGCTCCATTCACGACAGAAGCAGCCGCCGCTGGCTTATCGATCGCGGACGTCGATACCGAGGGAGCCTGCGCGTGGCGAGACAATGCTCTCGCGTACTTGTATGCGGCGGGTGCTTTGACCCAGCCATGATGCAGTAATGCGCATCGCGAGCAAGGCTCCGGGGCGGCGGGACCATTCTTAATTACGGTGCAAAGCCCATGTGCAGTGCCGGTTCGCCACCGCCTCGGATCGTTGGGAGTCTGGCGCTGTTGGCGCGTCAGGCCCCGATAGCTTGATCCTCTTCTTCGTTATCCAGCGGACCGCACTGCGACGCCCTGCGGGATCTCGCCCATGGTGGCCATGCGCCAGAGCGCGATGAGCAGGCGCCGCGCGACGGCCACGATCATGGTCTTGCGCGTGCCGCCCCGACCATCCTCGGTGCGCTTCCGAAACCACTGCGCCAAAGCGCTATCCTTCTGGAACCGGAGAAAGCGCCAGGCCAGTTGGATCATCCCGCGCCGTACCCGGGCATTGCCGGCTCTTGCGAGGCCTCTCTCGCGCCGTCGCGCGCCGCTCTCATCCGGAGAGCCGGTGAGGCCGGCATAGCGGGCGACCGCCTTTCGATCCCGGAGACGGCGTGACAGAATCTCGTTGACGAGCATATCCGCGGTTTCGACGCCGACGCCGATGACGCTCGAGATCAGGCGAACCATCGCGTGAGGTCCCTTCTCGACGGCCGAGGCCGTCTCCAGCTTGCGCAGGCGTTCCTGCTCGATGGCCTTGATCTGTTCGCGCACCAGACGCAGCCGGGCCATGTCGCGGCGAAACTCAGCCTGGGTATTTTCAGGGAGAGGGGAGCCTTCCGCCGTGCGCAACGCAGCAAGCTTCTCCTCCGCCTTGCGCAACGTCGGATTGAACCCACGAATTCCCAGGCGCGCGAGCGCCGCCTTCATGCGGTTGACGATGCGCGTGCGATCGCAGACCAGCTTTTCCCGCTCGCGGTTCGGCCGCTTGGCGTCTTCCTCTTCGATGGTCGGAATAGCCGCCATGCTGCAGTGGCGCTTTTCTCCGCGCAGCCAGCCGAGGAAGGCGCGCATCAGCAACTCCGTGTCGAGGCGATCAGTCTTCGCACGCCGGTGCTCACGTGACACGGCGACGCTCGATGGATGCATGACATAGGCTTCGATGCCGCGCGACCTGAGCCAGCGCGCCAGCCAAAAACCGTCACGCCCCGCCTCGAAGGCGACAACGATGCGTTCGATCTCGCGCTCCGCCTGGGCCGCTTCCTCGCGCCAGCGATGCAGGAGCCGCAGCAACCCATCCCCATCGGGCGCCAGCTTCTTCAGGTGGTGCCGTTCGACGCCCGGCAGCATTCCCGCGACAAGCCAACTCGATTGACTCATCTCGATGACGACAACGAGTGTGCTATCCTGATTCAGGGTGGCGACGGACCGGCTCAGATCGTTTGATTGCGGCATGGGGCTCTCCATCGGGTTGGTTGGAAGCGCCGAAAGTGCCACCTTCGCCGCCAGCCCCATAGCATCTTAA
>NZ_JBHLYT010000183.1:0-3803 GCF_042431665.1 Mesorhizobium kowhaii | reverse complement strand
CACGGATCGATCAAAATGGCGGCCCTTGAACATGACAAACTCCCGGAAAGCAGGAGCAGCCGTCATGCAGCAATGACCTTTCCGAAAAGTTTGCGACGGAACCATCGCATCAACTGGATGTTCTCTACCGAAAACGCACGCCTTAAGATGGCCAAAGCCTATCCCAAGCCGACTTCCAAAGAGTCATAACCTCTGTGCAGAGGTACTAGGTGTTCGTCGCGAATACATGGCGCATGTCATGCAGGCGTGGGCCGTGGCTGTCAGTTGCGCCGCGCAGGCCGATCTGGCGAGACAGAGCATAGAATGTTCGATGGATGTCTCCCATATCAAGGCGATTGCCCACCTGCGAAGTGAACAAATAGGGAGACCCGGCTTGGCCATTGGTCGCTCCAAGGGCGGCATGACGACTAAGATCCTGGGGCTTACCGACGCGCTTGGCGATCTCGTGCGCTTCGTCCTCCTGCCGGGGCCAGCGATTCGATACGGTCGGTGTTGAACCGCTCATCGAGGGCCTCTGCTTCGACGCTCTGATTGCCGATAAGGCCTTCGACAGCAACGTCATCATCGCCGATCTGAACGAGCGCGGCGCCAAGGTCGTCATTTCTCAGCATTCGCGTCGTGCAAAGCCGCTGCCGCTCGATGCCGAGATGTACAAATGGCGTCATCTGATCGAAAACTTCTTCTGCAAACTCAAGGAATTCAAGCGTATTGCCATGCGTGCCGAAAAAACCGACCAGAGCTTCAAAGCCATCATCCATCTCGCTGCCGCCGTCATAAACTCACGATGAATCTCAACAAGCCTTAGAGGAGATACGCTATGCCCTTGAACGTCATGCTTGCAGCCAATAAAATGAGCGCTTCGAATTAGCGACTCTGCCCCGGTCAATCACAGTGCGCGCTTGCGCGTGCCTGCAGGCCATAGGTATCGAATGCTTCGATATGTGCTTCGTTCGCCGCCAACGCTTCAAGCGTGAGACTTCCGCGCTTCGCCGCGATCAGTGCGACGAGGCACTCCACCGCTGCGAATACGGGCGTCATAGTATGAAAAAACGAAGGCAACTCCGTTCGAACGCGGATCACAATCTCGGAGAATTTAGCGATCGGAGATAGCTCGCTGTCGGTCAAAGCGATTAGCTTCGCACCACAGGAAACCGCAAACTCGCAGACCTGCGTCGTGTAGCGAGTGTACGGGCTGACACTAACCGTTAGCAAGACATCTCCGGGACCGACAGACCGGAGCGCAGGATCGGCAGTCCCGCCTATTCCGTCGATCAATACCGTGGGTACGCCGAGCAATGACCCGACATAATGCATCAGATAGGCTGCAGGAAAACCCGAGCGGAATCCAATACAAAAGATGTATTGTGACTCCACCATGAGATCGGCGGCGGCAGCCAGCGCCGCAATCGCGGAGGGCTGCGCGAACTCGCTTAGATGGTCGCGCAAAGTTTTGATCATAGCGCCGACAAGGACGCCGTCGCCCTCTTGTCGTGCCACTAATTCCTCCATATGCCCCGCGAAGCTTTTCGGTCGTTCTCTGATGCTGTCAGCGAATATCTCTTTCAATTTGTCGAAACCATCGAAGCCGAGGCGTTTTGCAAGTCGCGTTAGTGTTGCCGGAGGCACCCTTGCTCGGCGCGCCTGCTCCCTCATTGATAGCAGTGCGACCTCCGTCGGATTGTCGAGCAACCAACGTGCAGCGACCTTCATTTGCCGCGGGAACAGCTCGTAGTTGTCCTTGACGGCTCTTGCAACGCGCAAATCCATTCCAATATACTTCCTTAGTCAATCCGGCCTGGTACTGATCACTCAAGATATTCGATCCGGACTGTCTGATCGATAATGGGGAGATTCGCCCGGGGGCTCTCGGCTCGGCCAGCTTTCGTCAAGCAATTGATGCCACATTGAGGGTGAAGCGAGAGCCTGGGCTAATCAAGGTGTCTCAAGAGTCGCAGTCGTAGCTGCCTAGTCGAAGAGACGGCTGCCGTCGCATTTCGACGCGTCTTCTGTATTTGGGATGCCGACTCCGAAATACCGGGTGTGGGCGACATCGAGGATCCGATTGACCAAGCTCGAGAAGCTGTGTCCGGCGATCCTCGCGGCTGTGAAATAAGAATCACGCATACCTAGTGCTGGCATTGAATTGATCTCCAGGACAAAAGGTTGGCCGGCGCGGTCGATCCGGAAGTCGACGCGCGCGTAGTCCCGGCACTGGCAGGCGCGGAAGGTCGCTACGGAAATATCCTGCAGCCTAGTCGCGAGCTTGCTTCCGATTTGCGCCGGGCAAATCTTTCGCGGCTCCGCGACCGCCATGTGGATCTTTTCTTCCCAAGTGATAAGATGGGTTTCGCGATCGCCGAAATCCTGCTCTAACAGAGGCAAAAACTCGAACTCTCCGTTTCCCAGCAGAGCGACCGTAATTTCTCGCCCATCGATGTATTCTTCTACGAGCGCATCCTGTGCATATTGCGTGACAATCGCTTCTACAGCCTGCTTTAACTGAGCGAACTCCGATACGAGTTGCAAACCGCAGCTGGTGGATTCGTGACGCGGCTTCACTACCACAGGGAAGCGCAGGTCGCCGACACTCTCGGTCCTGCAATCCATCACGCGAAACTTCGGCGTTGGCACCCCGACGGCGCGGATGAGCCTCTTAGTGATGACCTTGTCGAGCGCCAGGCCATGCCCGAGCGGGCTCGATCCAGTGTACGGTACGCCGCCCATCTCGAGCATGGCCGGAACGTGGCTGTAACGGGCCTCCCCCTGAATTCCACCCGCATAGTTGAAAACCATTCCAGAGGGGCGGGCTTGCGAATCGGGGGGCATGAAGCGCTCGAGCGTAGCGAGCAGCCCTTTGTCACCTTCGCACAACAATGCTTCGTGGCCGCCATCTTGCAGTGCCGCTACCACGCTGTTGACCGTCTCGCAATCGTCGTCCTTCGGACCAGGCTGACCAAACCGGTTGATCACACCCCCACGATCATGGTTCCAAACAACGGCTACGCGCATGAGCTACTCCCTGGAGTGTTTGCCTGCTGTCACGTTCATTCGGTCGAGTTTGGTTAATCGAAGAAAAGCTCGTCTGGACCGAGCCAACCGCAGCACCTCATGGCTCGCCTCGAACCTGTCCAGAGCCGACTGCAAGTCCGGTCCGGCGCGAACCCGAGCCACCCATCTGGATGTGACTAGCCCGTCTGCCGTCTGCCAGACGCGAAAGCAACCAAAACCGCTGCTGTGGGGATAACAGCGGCACCCGCGACGGATACGGCAAGGCTTCAATTGACGGGATCACTCTCAATTGGGGAACATCTGTCGCGTTGATTCGGGCCTTTCGAGCAAGTTTCATGTAGATCCTCCTTGGCCGGCAACTGCGGCACCACTATGGTCGAAGCAGATACTTTATCGTAGGCCACGCAACCGACGTGCCAACACAGAAGTTATGCGGGCAAGAAGGGAAAAACTCATTTATTGCGCGCCGCAACGGCGGAACACTTGAGCCTCATTGTGTCGGGTTCGGAACGTTGACGTCTTCAACTGGACACGCCTGATCACACGTCGAAATGCCGAGATATGTGGCGAGCAACGAGACCAGCGCCTGAACGTCTGCCGCGGTGGTACCAGAGGCTGAGGCAGGTCACAGCGGACCGATGCCTGAGATCGTGCGGGCTTAACGGGGATCCGGAAACCCCACGCCTTTAGCTGGTTCCGTCGCAAACTTTTCGGAAAGGTCATTGCTGCATGACGGCTGCTCCTGCTTTCCGGGAGTTTGTCATGTTCAAGGGCCGCCATTTTGATCGATCCGT
>NZ_JBHLYT010000182.1:0-1184 GCF_042431665.1 Mesorhizobium kowhaii | reverse complement strand
CTAGCACTACTTTGGCAGGTTTTTAGCGGCGGGCGAGTTTTTGGAATTCCCAAGAGAGAGTTTGCGTGATTCATAGGAGGTCGGCTTGTGGAGGGCCGATCAATGGATGTGGACTGGCAAGCCGATCTCGAGCGCTGGCTTCAACCGTTTTTGGCAGGTCTTTCGCATCCAGCTCGGCGCCGGATGTGTCCGCTGTACATTGCTGGTCTGATCGGGCCGGGCGACCGTAAGAGCGTACAACCGATGGCCGCTCGAGCGGGCGATGTCGGCTACGATCAGCTTCATCATTTTGTCGCGGCAGGGGTTTGGGACAGCGCTCCGCTCGAGGCCGCCCTGCTGAAGGAGGCAGATCGCCTGGTCGGCGATGAGGCGGGTTTTCTCGTCATCGACGACACAGCGTTACCGAAGAAGGGACAACATTCGGTTGGTGTCGCGCCTCAATACGCTTCGTCGCTTGGCAAGACGTCCAACTGCCAGTCGCTGGTGTCGGTGACCCTGGCCTCACGCGAAGTGCCGGTGATGGTGGGCCTTCGGCTCTTCCTGCCCGACACCTGGACGAATGATCCCGAGCGGATGATGCGGGCGCGCGTCCCGAAGGATCGACAGGTCGCTCTGACAAAGCCGGAAATCGCCATCGAAGAGATCGATCGTGTCATCGCCTCCGGCGTGCGTTTCGGCTGCGTGCTTGCCGACGCGGGCTACGGGTCGAGCAGCTCTTTTCGTCAGGCTTTGAGTGAGCGCGGTCTGCTGTGGGCGGTAGGACTATCGCGACGCCAAAACGTCTATCCGGCCGATGTTGATCTGATCTTCCCGGTCGCGACCACCGGCAGGCGCCGCCAATATCACATCCCGGACCAGCCGCCGGTCTCTGCCGAGGTGATGCTGTCTGGTGAGAGATGGCACAAGATAAGCTGGCGGCGCGGCACTAAAGGTCGGCTGACTTGTTTGTTTGCGGCTCGCCGTGTCCGCGTTGCGGACGGTCATAAGCACCGCATGCTCGACAATCGCATGCAATGCATGCCAGGCGAGGAGGTCTGGCTCGTCGGCGAACGCCGGTCGACTGGCGAGCAAAAATACTATGTGTCGAACTTACCGGCCGATGCGAGCCTCAAGATGCTCGCCGCCACGATCAAGGCGAGGTGGGTCTGTGAGCAGGCACATCAGCAATTGAAGGAGGAACTCGG
>NZ_JBHLYT010000181.1:0-633 GCF_042431665.1 Mesorhizobium kowhaii | reverse complement strand
TGTCGAGCATGACGTAGCCGGTTCGTCGTTTGAACAGGCGGTCGAAGCGGGCACGCAAGGCCGCCGCGCGGCGCGGACAAGGTGACCGCTGATAGCTCTTCAGGCCGTGATAGAACCACCAGATCAACTGGCGCATGACGTCAACGGCCTGGCCCTGGTCTGGCGTCATCGGCACCAATTTGTGGACGAGCCGCTCGGCGTGGACCCAACACAGAGCATGGTCGGCGATGCGGAACTGGCCGGCGTCATCGGAGACGATAACGGCGTCGGCAAGAAAGCCATGATGGCGGATCGCCCCCCACATCGTCCCCTCGGTGGCAATCTTGACTGGGTTCGGCTCAACCGCAAGCTGGTCGAGGCCCAGCGCTGCCAGATGCGCCTGCCAGGCGGCGCTGTCGGCAAACACCTTTTGCGGAGAGCCGCCACCCGGTCGATCACCGGACCAGCGAGGTTGCGGCCGCGCATATAGGCCAACGCCTCGTCATTGATGACGTAATCGCCGTGCCCGGCGCGCAGCGTTGCCAGGAATGCCCCCCGTGACTTCGATCGCCCGGTGCGGAACGCGGTGAAGCGGTCATCGCCGATCTGAGCGGTGTAGCCGTCCTGGTTGGCGTGGCGCGCCGACGTATCATC
>NZ_JBHLYT010000180.1:0-984 GCF_042431665.1 Mesorhizobium kowhaii | reverse complement strand
ATGAAACTGAACCATGCCAATCTGATTACCACCGAAGTCGCGGCTCTTGCCGGCTTCTTCACCAGCCATTTCGGCTTCGAGCTTGTCGCCATGCGCGGCAAGGATGCCTTCGCGGTTTTACGCGGAACGGACGGCTTCATCCTCAACCTGATGATGCCGGGCAAGGGAGAGACGGCCCGCTATCCCGACGGTTTTCACGTCGGCTTCTTCGTGGGCAAACCAGACATTGTGCACGCAAAGCAGGCCGAGCTTGCCGATGCGGGCCTCGCGCCGGGCGAGGTCCAAGAGCTGACGCGCGGCGGCGTCAATTCGACCACCTTCTACTGCCTTGCCCCAGGCGGAATACTGGTCGAAGTCAGTTCCTCGCCAGCCTGAAAAGAAAGACCCCCGGGCACAGGCCCGGGGTCTTTCCAATGGAGGCAATGCAGTGGTCTACAGCTTGCCGTTGCGCTGCTGGACCATCATGAAGGTGTCGTAATTGTATTCGGCCACCTGCGCCCAGAGATAGTGCTCCTTGCGGAAGCCCTTGATCGAGTCCCAGATCTTCTTGAACGGCGCGTTGGTGGCTTCCATTTCGGCATAGACCTCGTTGGCCTTTTCGAAGCAGGCGGCCATGATGTCCTGGCTGAACGGGCGCAGCTTGGCTCCACCGGCCACCAGCCGCTTCACCGCTGCCGGGTTCAGATAATCGTATTTCTGCAGCATGTTGGCATCGGCAGCCTGGGCGGCGGTGCGCAGCAGAGATTTGTAAGCCGGCGAAAGTTCGTCGTATTTCGCCTTGTTGAACATCAGGTGGACGGTCGGGCCGCCTTCCCACCAGCCGGGGTAGTAGTAATAGGGCCCCACCTTGTAGAAGCCGAGCTTCTCGTCGTCATACGGGCCGACCCATTCGGCGGCGTCGATGGTGCCTTTTTCCAGCGCCGGATAGATATCGCCGCCGGCGATCTGCTGCGGCACGACGCCGAGCTTCTGCACCACCTTGCC
>NZ_JBHLYT010000179.1:0-1085 GCF_042431665.1 Mesorhizobium kowhaii | reverse complement strand
TCGGCCTTGTAAAGACCGTTGATCGTTTCGGCGAGAGCATTGTCGTAGCTGTCGCCGACGCTGCCTACCGAAGGCTCGACGCCGGCCTCCGCCAGGCGCTCGGTGTATCTGACAGAGACGTATTGGCTGCCTCTATCGCTGTGATGGATGAGCCCGCCTCCCTGCACGGGCCGCCGATCATGGAGAGCCTGTTCCAGGGCATCGAGAACGAAGGCTGCATGCGCCGTCCGGCTCACCCGCCAGCCGACGATCCGGCGGGCATAGGTGTCGATGACGAAAGCCACGTAGACGAAGCCGGTCCAGGTCGCGACATAAGTGAAGTCGGAGACCCACAGCATGTTCGGCGCCGGAGCATGGAACTGGCGATTGACGTGATCGAGAGGGCATACCCAATTCAATCGAGACGGAGCGCCAGATGACATGCCCCTTTGGAAAGTTCGCGCCAAAAACCGTCGCCATCTGGCTAGGACGCTCGCTCCCGAAAGCTGCACATGATAAATGCCAAGATAGCCCCACGCGTCTAATTGCAATTTCGCGGAGACACCAAAGTGATTTTTTTCGACGACATCAAATTGGCCTCAAAAGTCTTTGGGCCGGCAGCGTTGGTATACGGACCAATGCTGAATGAAATCGGCGAAAAATTGTTTCTTGAACGCTATTCTTTTGAAGACATAGGCGCCTACATGGAAAAATCTATGGACCCCGACACCGGCCGGCAGTACTCCGGCCAAGTATATTGGAAAGAAATATTGTATCGTTCTCATATGTCCGCCATAGCTTCGCTGGTGCGAGCGGCTCGATGGGTTGATAGCGCCGTCCGAGAAAATGAGGCTGGCAACTTATTTGGGTGGGCCGGCGCTTGCAGAAGCCTCATAGAATCGGCAGGCGATACGGGGCACAGCCTAGGTGCGGTGCCTCTAACGCTCGCGCAAAACCATCGGCAGATTCGGACCGAGATTTCCGGCGAGGCAACGGGGCCCATGCTAGCCCGTCTTATGCACGACGACCCGTCTGAGAGGCTGGCGGATGTAGCTTAAGCGATTGATGTGGCGTAGGATTTTGGTGCTGAAGCCATTCCTGTCGCC
>NZ_JBHLYT010000178.1:0-2008 GCF_042431665.1 Mesorhizobium kowhaii | reverse complement strand
ACGGATCGATCAAAATGGCGGCCCTTGAACATGACAAACTCCCGGAAAGCAGGAGCAGCCGTCATGCAGCAATGACCTTTCCGAAAAGTTTGCGACGGAACCGTTCACTTTCGTTCGTCTTTTGGACATTCACCTGCTCGGATCTCGTCCGAACGTTTCATCCGACGCTCACCACCACGGCTCTTTACCGCAGCAGCTCGGACTGGTTTGAGACCCGCTCCTGAAAGCCGATCCCGGAGGGCCATCCTCCATCATGCTTGCCCTGCTTTAGAGGATCGGCCCACCGGCACGGGGTCCGCGGCCACAGGAGTGCTTATGAGCCCCAGTTCACAATAAACGCGGAAGTAAGTATAACTTGCGAAGCGCAAATTTTGAAGTGCGGCCACGCTTACTTCATGGGCGACGAGGACGAAGCGGCAGAAACGCGCCTTAAGGGAGATATATATCGGATTGATCTGCAAAAAAGTGTACATTATTTGCGATCTCTCGAAACTGTTCATGGGGGGGGGGCGCAGTCTCGCCCAACTTCTCGCGATTGCGTCGCCGACTTCTATCCGAGAAAGGAAGGCCACCACAGGAGAGGTAGCGAATGGCTCCCTCTGGATCTCGAATTGGAATAACGTCCCCCCGCGTGAAAACACTGGGGCTGAAGGGCACATCGAGTCGACCTTCTTTGAACGACTCCACTACAGCTTTGTGAACATCAATAGACTCAACAATCGGATCCACAAGCTCAATAACTTCGCGCTCGATCCAATGCATCTCTTCTGTAACTGACGATTCGTCGAGTTTGATGAAGTCGAACATTTTCGCCAGAGCGCATCTGGTTATGCGGATACCGTCTACGTTTGCCTCCACCGTTGGGATACCGACTGCCTCTTCATAGGTCTTTGTGACGACCTTTGTGGCGCCCCCCAGCCCCGCGACCAATCCGCCGAGCAGAATAAGAGCGCTTGCCTTTGCCTTGTCCCGCGGGAACGGTCCCATGTACTGATGCAGAACGGGATAAACGCACTGCCCGGGCGGCAAATATCGTCGTGCCAGCGTCTCGATAGACCGCAAAGCCGCAACATCCTGTAGCGTATTGCCCCCTTGAGGATAGGCGATCAGTAAACACTTTACTCCGTCGCGTGCGGCGCTGATAGCCTCAAGAAAAGAGATAGCCAGCGATGTGGAAGGAGGAATGAGGACCGCTGTAAGGGTGCCGAACATCTCGCGCGATACGATGATGCCGTGGGCGGCTAGCTCTCCGCAAGTGCGGTCAATTCTTCTCCAGGACGCGATTGAGTCTTCAAGTGGCACTTTCTTTGCGTAGGGCAGATTGTAACTGAGACCGCCTCCCTCGAAGGACGTAATTCCAGAAGCAATCGCAGTCTCGAATAGATGGTCGGCGATCGGTGAGCCGTGTCGAATGTCGAGGGGCTGCTTCGTTCGCTCGTTAAGAGCGCGTCCTTTGCGCCAACCGTGAGCCACCAGCGGGTACCCGTTTAGTGCCTCAGGGTTCGTGCGGAGTATACGGCTGGCGTGATCAAACATTCCAAGCCGGGAATAGGAATCTATGGTGAGAGTCAAAATATCCGGATTGCCTTCATCCTCGATCCTAGACAGAAGCGTCAGCATCTCGTCGTGGCCACCGACGCCGGACCTGGGCTGAACGGCGACCGCTCCCCTTCCTTTCGTCGCTGCAAGCAGTTGTGCCACGCTGGGTTTGTTCAGGCTTTTTAGGTAATCGCACGTATCTGCTAGAGTGGGGAATTGGCGAGCCCGAAACATGAGATGCAACTGCTCGTTTTCTTAATCGGATTTGAGTGAGTATTGAAAAACGGCTGGTCACGATACTACCAGCCTGGGTGGGCGGCTCCTGCCGAACTTCCCGACTAAAATCGCGAGCCATCGCTCCAATTGGTCCCGGTAGGGACGATGGTTGCCCATCGCCCCCCGGCCAGATCCGTACGTGCGGCACTACCGCATACGGCTCCTATCGGATGTTGTGACGGTGAACCGAGCA
>NZ_JBHLYT010000177.1:0-2435 GCF_042431665.1 Mesorhizobium kowhaii | reverse complement strand
TGCTCGGTTCACCGTCACAACATCCGATAGGAGCCGTATGCGGTAGTGCCGCACGTACGGATCTGGCCGGGGGGCGATGGGCAACCATCGTCCCTACCGGGACCCCTTTATGGGTCCGGACCCGACGTTGGTGCGCGGATCATTAATCGCATTGGCGTAGGCGGGCGGGAAGCTCACTAATCGGTCTGTCGCAGCCATGCCTTTCAAACACAATGCCCCCCGCCGCCATCACATCGGCAAGATGAAGTTCAGGGTGACGAACTGGCAAGAGTATGAGGCGGGGCTCTGCCGACGCGGTAGCTTGACCCTGTGGCTGACGCCGGAAGCCCTTGTGTCGTGGCAAGCGCCAAGACGCAAGACAAGAGGTGGGCAGCCCCGCTATTCCGCTCTGGCGATCGAAACCGCCTTGACGTTGGGCCTGGTATTCGGGCTGCGTCTGCGCCAGACAGAAGGATTGCTGGGATCGGTGCTGCAATTTGATGGGTCTGGATCTCTCCGTCCCCGATCATACCACCCTGAGCCGGCGAGCGCGGACATGGCGATCTGTCAACAGCCGGCATGATCGCCAGGTTGCGCCGGACGGCCCGGTCTTGTCGACAGCACTGGCCTTCAGGTTTACGGCGCAGGCCAATGGCTTGAAGAGAAGCATGGCGCCAGATCCCGCCGCGGTTGGCGCAAACTCCATCTGGCTCTGGATGCCTGTAGCGGCAAGATCATCGCCCGCGCGATGACCGGCCAGGGCACAGGCGATGCCTCGCAGGTGGCCCCGTTGCTCGACCAGATCAGTCGCCCGGTCGGACAGTTCACCGCCGACGGCGCCTATGATGGAAAGCCGACCTACGACGCTTTCATCAACCACAGCGCCGGCGCTGTGATCGTTATTCCGCCGCGTGCTAACGCGGTCGAGCGCGCCGACACCGAACCTCCCGGCCAAAGGGATCTGCATATCACAGCAATCGGCAGAGACGGTCGAATGAAATGGCAGGCCACCACCGGCTATGGTAAGCGCGCGCTGGTCGAGATCACCATCTGGCGATACAAGGCCCTCATCGGGCGGCGTCTGCGGGCCCGGTCGTTTCATGCTCAGCAGACGGAAATCGCCATCGGCTGCACAGTCCTCAACCGCATGCTCGAATGCGCACGCCCGAAATCCGTCCGCCGTAATGGAGCCCACCGCGTAGACAGCTCCATCAAAGACTGGCATCCGTTCAAGTCCCGATCCACGCGCCAACGACAGTCAGTGCCAAACCCCACGAGGCCTACAAGGCGGCCTTGCTCGGATGCGTACGGTTGGAGACGTCCATGTTCGGAATCTGACACACTGACGCACAAGCATTCCGCGTTGCGGGCCGATACACGTGGTTTTGCCCCCTTAATCGCATAACCTCTTTGTTGGCCCGCCGATTGCATGGGACGCGGTGGAGAACCATTACGAAGATTGCGATCTGGCGGTCTCCGACAGAGGAGGTCCATGTGAAATTTGCTCAACCGATGCAACTCCATGCGATATCTACTGGACTGTTGAGTGCCGTCCCGCCAATCGAAGCTTTTCCGTGTTCGACGCGGGCGCCGCTGTCGTTCACCCGACAGCGGCTTTGGTTCCTTTCTTGTCTGTCGGCGGCAGCGAGACCTCTCCCATGCAACTGGGGGCTTCGGCTTCGCGGGAAGCTGGACGAGGGGCCGCAGTGGGCCTTGGACGATTGGTGGCGCGCCATGAGATGCTACACACCGGTGTGCTTGGGGCGGAGCCCTACCAGGACCTTGGTGCGCAGGCGAAACAGACACGGCAGGCAATTGTGGTTCATTGCGAGGACCGGAGCATGAGCGATCGTGAGATGGATGCGCGGACGACCTCGGCGCCGGCGCCTCGCGTTCGCCCACTTCAATCATCGCCCACTAACTGGGACTCGCCGCACCGTACCGCTGCCATGAATTTCATCGAGGGGACGCGCGAGGTAACCAAGGGCGAGCTACAAGACCACAGTATCACGCGTTATCGTGTGACCAAATTCTATCGTGAACAAATCACAGACGGTGACTATTATGATCAGCTTAAACACATTGTCGAACCGTCATTGAAAGAGTTTGAGAGTCCTGGCAATCTGGATACGAGCGGCGAGCACGACAACACGGTTGCCCCCGGACTTCAACATAAGTATGCCCAGACGGGATTGTTGCTGGTGACGGACCGTTGCGCTTCATATTGCCGTTATTGCTTTCGAAAACGCATTTTCGGCCAGAATTCCGATGAAATTGCCACCGATTTCTCTCAGATTGCGCGATATATTATAGATCACCCTGAGATGACCAATGTGTTGCTTTCGGGGGGGGTCCCTTCGTGCTCAGCACTGCCAAGCTTCACAAAATTCTTGATCATCTGCTGCCGATCCCGCATTTGGATTCAATTCGATTCGGCACAAAAGCAGTCGCCTACG
>NZ_JBHLYT010000176.1:110990-396790 GCF_042431665.1 Mesorhizobium kowhaii | reverse complement strand
GCCGGTGACGGCAACGATCACATCATCTACGAGACCGACACCGGCTGGCTCACCTATGACAGCAACGGCAATGCAGCGGGCGGCTCAACCCATTTCGCCACGCTGGCCGCCAACCTCGCGCTCACCAACGCCGATTTCGTGGTGATCTGAACACACCGACACCGCGCTCACCGAATTCCAATGCCAGTATGCGATGCCGGCTGCTGGCTATTCTCCACCACGCCGGCAGCGAAAGGGAACAAGCCATGACTATCGGACGCATCGGACAAGAATTCATCGTCAATTCGACGGCAACAAACAGTCAGTTTGGCCCCGCGATCACGGCGCTGGCCGACGGCCGCTTCGTGGCCACCTGGTATTCCTATGATCCCGGCGACGGCGATGGCAGCTGCATCCGCGCCCGCGTCTACAACGCCGACGGTTCAGCGGCCGACAGCGACTTCATCGTCAATTCGACGGCAACTGGCTCTCAGTCTAGCCCGGCGATCACGGCGCTGGCCGATGGCCGTTTCGTGACCACCTGGCAGTCCAATGATCCGGGCGACGGCGACGGCACTTGCATCCGCGCCCGCGTCTACAACGCCGACGGTTCAGCGTCCGGCAGCGACTTCATCGTCAATTCGACGGCAACGAGTGATCAGTATAATCCTGCGATCACGGCGCTGGCAGATGGCCGTTTCGTGGCCACCTGGCGGTCCAATGACCCCGGCGACGGCGACGGCAGCTGCATCCGTGCCCACATCTACAACGCCGACGGTTCAGCGTCCGGCAGCAACTTCATCGTCAATTCGACGACAACGAACTATCAGTATAATCCCGCGATCACGGCGCTGGCCGATGGCCGTTTCGTGGCCACCTGGCATTCAGCTGATACCGGTGACGGCAGCGGCTATTGCATCCGCGCCCGCGTCTACAATACCAACGGATCAGCGGCCGGCAGCGACTTCGTCGTCAATTCGACGACAACGGGCGATCAGTCTGACCCCGCGATCATGGCGCTGGCCGATGGCCGCTTTGTGGCCACCTGGCGGTCCAATGACCCTGGCGACGGCGACGGCACCTGCCTCCGTGCCCGCATCTACAACGCCAACGGTTCAGCGGCCGGCAGCGACTTCATCGTCAATTCGACGGCAACTGGCTCTCAGTCTTACCCCGCGATCACGGCGCTGGCCGACGGCCGCTTTGTGGCCACCTGGGAGTCCACTGATACCGGCGACGGCAGCAGCCATTGCATCCGCGCCCGCGTCTACAACGCCGACGGTTCAGCGGCCGGCAGCGACTTCATCGTCAATTCGACGGCAGCGAGCGATCAGTCCAACCCGGCAATCACGGCGCTGGCCGATGGCCGCTTCGTGGCCACCTGGGAGTCCTATGATGGTGGCGACGGCATCGGCAGCTGCATCCGCGCCCAGATCTTCGACCCGACCATCTTCGTCGGCACGGTCGGCGAGGACATCTGGAAGGGCAGCAATGTCTTCACGGACCATATCAACGGTGGCGCCAGCGCCGATACGCTGTCGGGTCTTGGCGGCGACGATACGATCAGCGGCGATGCCGGCAACGACATCGTCAACGGTGGCGCCGGCAGTGACAAACTCTTCGGCGGAGCCGATACCGACACGCTCAACGGCGACGCCGGCGCCGACACGATGAGCGGCGGCACTGGCAACGACACCTACTGGGTCGACAATGCCGGTGACAAGGTGATCGAGCTGAATGGCCAAGGCACCGACAATGTGCAGACCTATGTCTCTTTCAACCTTTCCGGCCAGGAGATCGAGAACCTCGCACTGAGAAGCAACGGCAACATCAACGGCACCGGCAATTCGATCGCCAATGTGATTACCGGCAATTCGGGCGTCAACATCATCAACGGGCTCGGCGGCGCCGACACGATGAGCGGCGCGCAGGGCAATGACACCTACTATGTCGACAATGCCGGTGATCATGTCATCGAGGCCAGCGGCCAGGGCACCGACGGCGTCTTCAGCTCCGTCTCCTTCAACCTGTCGGGACAGGAGCTGGAGAACCTGACGCTGACCGGCGCAGGCAATATCAACGGCACCGGCAATTCGATCGCCAACATCATCACCGGCAACAGCGGCAACAACGTCATCGACGGGCTCGGCGGCGCCGATACGATGAGCGGCGCACAGGGCAGCGACACCTACTATGTCGACAATGCCGGTGACCATGTCATTGAGGTCAATGGCCAGGGCACCGACAATGTGCAGGCCTTTGTCAGCTTCAACCTCTCCGGTCAGGAGTTGGAGAACCTGGCGCTGCGGACCGGCGCCTCGATCAACGGCACCGGCAATTCCATTGCCAACATCATCACTGGCAATTCGGGAGCGAATGTTATCAACGGCCTCGGCGGCAACGACACGCTGAGCGGCAGCACCGGCAACGACACCTTCGTCTTCACCACGGCGCTCAATGCCTCGACCAATGTCGACCACATCACCGACTTCTCGGTGGTCGAAGATACCATCCAGGTCGACAATGCGATCTTCGCAGCGCTTGGCGGCAACGGCACGCTGACGGCCGCACAGTTCGTCAAGAACACAACTGGTCTTGCCGGCGATGGCAACGACCACATCATCTACGAGACCGACACCGGCTGGCTCACCTATGACAGCAACGGCAGCGCGGCGGGCGGCTCCACCCACTTCGCCACCCTCGCTGCAAATCTGGCGCTGACAAACGCTGATTTCGTCGTGGTGTGAGGGAGAGCGGATACGCCCGGCCGCTCTGCTTCATGGCGGCCGGTGCGATCAAGCGCTTTTTAGACGCGCCGCCTTTCGCCTATGGGCGGTGGTTTTCGCCGCCAGAACGCACACTCCACACGCACTTGGCCGGTTCAACGGATCCGCCCAGTGGCGGACTTACGAAGA
Source organism: Mesorhizobium kowhaii (assembly GCF_042431665.1). Classification (NCBI taxonomy): domain Bacteria; kingdom Pseudomonadati; phylum Pseudomonadota; class Alphaproteobacteria; order Hyphomicrobiales; family Phyllobacteriaceae; genus Mesorhizobium; species Mesorhizobium kowhaii. The sequence continues at coordinate 393,896 of NZ_JBHLYT010000176.1, read as the reverse complement.
CTGTACAGTATCTCTGAGCGACCGATCCTGCGATTTCACTCGATGCATGCAGAGATCCGCTCGAAAGGCAGTACGGAACGCAAGCGCCTCTCAAAGGTTGTTGGTCAGACAACAACCGGCAGAGGGGCTGGAAATGATCAATCCACTCAGAACCGACCACATCTTTCAGCGGGCGCATGCGCTGGCGGAAAGCGGTACCCATGGCAGTCCGGCCATCATCATCGCCACACTGATTGCCGAGGGCTATCCGGAGGCGAGCGAGCTGTTGAACTCCGACAATATCCGCGCCGACCTCAGCCGCGTCTGTGAAGCCGCCGCCAACGGGCGACCAGCCGCACCGTATCGCACGCTTCGGCATTGACGCGGCAACGGAAGGATTCTGTGGATTGGTGGGCGATGACGGGCTCGAACCGCCGACATCTTCGGTGTAAACGAAGCGCTCTACCAACTGAGCTAATCGCCCGCTCCGGGGCGGACCTTTAAGCGGTCAGGGTCGGCTTCGCAAGGCCAAATGAGTGCGCGACGCCCTGGTTGGAGGCCGGTTTTGCCAACAAAACGCCGGCTGTCAAAAAACCTTCTCCTGTTTGCTGTTATGCTGTCCTGTCGCGCTTGACACCCGGTGGCGAACCCCTTATCCAGCGGCCCAACGACGAACACGGCTGACACGTGCTCGTCAATGCGCGGGTGTAGCTCAGTTGGTTAGAGTGCCGGCCTGTCACGCCGGAGGTCGCGGGTTCGAGCCCCGTCACTCGCGCCATTTAACTTACTGATAGTTAAATGGTCTTCGCGCTAATAGGCTTCGGCCATGTCAGGCAAATCTGCCATGTAAGCACCATGTAAGCAGCGGGATTGATAGGCCCGCTGGCGCTAGGCTGCAATTGCGATGGTCGTGCAAACTAGCGAGTGACGGGCTCCTCTTCCAGCGGGAGCCCGATTACGACATACCCTCCTTTTGGTTCGAACTTTGGCGTGGCGCCCCCCTATGACAAAGAAATCGAGAAAACTGACTGAGCAGGAAGCGCTTGTCGCAGGCTGGCGATTGGAATTGGGATAGCGGTCGGTCGCGCGCTGGCGGGTTGATAGAGCAGTCCAAGTTCAGAATGACTTGGGCGGCACGTATAGACAGATCGTAATGTCAGGGTTGCTAGATGGTTTTTGACGATGCCGGCCTGCCTTTTGGGCATGGCACCAATGGAAACGCATGTCGTGTGACTGACGCACCCTGCCGTCCGCGTAAGGCAGCAATTCACCAGACGGCACCTTGAAGCCCTTGCTTGTTTCGCGAATGGCACCGTCTGCCATCGGCTTGCAATGCTCGTCCTGACAGCACTGTTTTTCGTACCAGCTATGTGCCGATGCCAACGGCATTCCGAAAGCGCAGGTTGCGGCGATGATAGCGCCCAACCCGGATGCGCCGCCGCGCCCGCTCCATGGCCAGTTCATGAATTACATTAGGCCTATCTGATATAATGGCGCAAGCTGGGCTGTGTTCTGCTAATTTGTGCAAGGGTGGGCACCCTCCCTAGCGCCGTTTCATCTTCGGGGTGATCTCTTCAACCCGCACCTTGTCGCCGATCTCCTTTGCCATCGCCAAGGCTTTGGCTTTGTCCTTGGTGGTCAGCACGGTGCGCCAATGCGGCTTCTCGAATACGCTGACGACGTAGGTTGTCACTGGCTTGTCGGTCATCCGAATGCTCAGTCGGTTCCGCGCGTGCTCATCCAAACCAAAAAAAGCAAAGCCCGCTGCCTCGGGGGGAAGCAGCGGGCAAATGCAGGGCCGGAAGGGCCTGTGTGCAAGTTTCCGGCAGCGCCCGACACAAACGGCGCGGCTGGAGGTTGGTTCCCTGATCAAATAAAAAAGCCCGCCACGGAGGAGTGATAGGTTCCTGACAAACCAACCAAGCCAGGGGATCAAACCTGCGACGGACGCGAGCGCCTAAGCCCGGGAGGTTCCGCGATCACACCATAGGCGTCTGCATCTCGGTTATATTAGCTTGTGCTTGTGGCGGACCTTTTCTGCGCCTTGGGCCGGCGTCCCTACATCCCAACACCCTGCCCAACAGCGAGCCGCCGGGAAGTGAGGAGGCATGAGCAGCTTAGGCTTATGGGTCGTACTCGTGACAGCGACCATGGCGATCCTTTACCTGTTGTCGTATGTCGAGATCAGGATGTAGGGGCAGCAGCGCCAGGCGTGTGACTTAACTGCGCGGCGCTACCCAGCCGTAGGAGGCCGCACCGGACCCGTCCCGAACCACTGGATGAACGGCGCATCTTGCCGGTGATGTCCTTGACCGTCTTCAACAGCGCTTCGTGGGTACGCTGCAGAGCCCGGTAATGCTCGCTGGTAGGCGATAGAAGCGGCTGGACGATGCTCTTGTGCAGCCGCTCCGCTTCCGCGAGGAAGCGCTCGATTTCGGCCTCTGAAAGCCGCTTGTGAAATTTGGTTCTGGCCATAGGCGAACTCCGTTGAAGGGTCGCCGCAACGAGAGGATTATATTCCTGATATCGGTGGCGCCGGCAAGTGCCGTCCTATTGAGGCTGCGGAAATAGAAGGAAATGCGTCGGGTCCGCTGCCGGGGAGACAGCGGACTCAAACTAGGGCCAAGAGGGGCAAGGCCCTATATGATCCCTGTGCGGGGGATCATCGTGATAACACCGGGCGAGATACAAACGTTCCGTCGGCTGAAAGATATATCGGCGAGGAGGCGAAGCCGGCATCATCGAAAACAACGAAATGTAGCGGCGCCCTTGCGGGGGCGAAGCTTTTGCGCACTTTTGGTCTTTCTACTCCCCGACAATGGACGTCGGCGGGCGTGCCGAGGTTATCGGATCGGCATGACGAAGGACGATCCTCCACCCGCCTTCCTCCCGCCGGAATATGGTGGTGACTCGAAGCGCAATCGGCACCAGTTTGTTGCCACCACCGACCTTGGATTGGAGCCGCTCGACCTCGATGATGTATCCCAAGTCGGCCGTCGCATACTCCGAGATGCGATCAAAGCCGATGGCCTTGCCGTGCCGGTAATTGGTGGCGGCCCGTTCCATGATCTCTGCGGCCTTTCTCCATCCCTTCGCCGGCGGGCCAAAGGGATTGGCAATAATGACGTCGTCCTGTCGCGAGTAGAGGTTTTTCAAGGGCTCAGGATCGCCCTTTACGAAGGCATCCAGAGCCAGATGATCCTGCTCGATAAATTTCGTTAGGTCGGAGGCTAACATCGGTTCCTCCTGGAAAATCTTGCCGTTTTCGGCGGCGAAACAGCATACTCCTGCACGCTGACGCAAACAATCGGGGGATCCGACGCGACAGGCGCAGCGGCGTTCATACGACACCCCGTTTCCCGGCGACACGCGCTATGTCGTCCATGATGAAGTTGAAGTCCTGCCCGTCGTATTCCCAGACGCGATGCACCCGAACCTTGGCGGCAAGGTCGTGAAGCGTCGCGGCCGGACAGCGAAGGAGCGCGCTGGCCGCGTCCGAAGTGCGGTGCGTGGCCTTCGCATATGCTTTATCGAGCTTGCCAAAGCCCGTCTTGCGGCGAGCAGCAGCATCGGCCTTGTTATAGGCGCGAAGGGCCTCGGCATGTTCTACGCTGGCGCGGCTCGGTGGCATCTTTGCGAGATCAGCGACAGCGGTCTTGCGAAGCGTTTCGAGTTCCTCCGCTGTCATCTCGCCCATGACGGGTCGCTTACTCCTGACAGCCATATAACGTAGCTCGGCCGCATTCAGCGCCGGCTCCAAGGAGCGGAGCGTTGCCCATTCGGCATGGAATGCGGCTTCGAGTTCGGCAACCTGGCTGGTAGGTGCGGCGACAGATGGCTTCGTGCCATTGCAGTTGCGGCGAGAGCGAGCCCCGCCCCGGTCAGATTGAGCAGGCGGCGGCGGTTGATATTGGGCATGCCTTCTGCGGCAGCCCGAACAGATGTGTTCGGCATGGGTTGAACTCCCTAATGGTGATATTTACACCACTAACGGTATTACCGGGGACTGTTGATGTCAATGACTTTTGGTGATAAAAACACCACATGAAGCCAGTTCAATGCCGTATGGGGCGCGCAGCCCTCAATTGGAGCACCCTCGACCTAGCCAAAGCGGCCGGTGTCGGAGGCAACACTGTCAATCGCTTTGAAGCTGGCCAGGACGCCCGTGTAAGCAGCGTGGAGAAGATCCGCGCCGCCCTCGAATCTGCCGGCGTCGAGTTCATCCCCGAGAATGGCGGCGGCGCTGGGGTGAGGCTAAGGAAGTCGGCGGCGCCCGCCGTCCTGCCCGACGGCGAGGCCGGCATCATCGAAAACAACGAAATGTAGGCGCGATTGCGGAGTGTATCGTTTTACACAATCCCCAATTGCTGGACTCGCGCGATGCACCGGCAGTTAATTTCTGCGTCACGCCAAAGGGGAAAAGGCCGCGAACTGTGGGAGGACTTCGATGATCAAGAAACTTACTCGACACGTCCGGGCGCATAGTATGCGTGGTTTGATCCTTGGCTTGGCTGCCCTCGTGGTCACCTCGTCATTTGTGCAGGCAGCAGGCGACAGCATCGCCGGCCAGAAAGTCATGACGCAATGCCAAGTGTGCCACGGCAAGGATGGCATCGGCAAACTGTCTTACACGCCCAATATCTCCGGGCAGAAGTACGAGTATCTCGTCCACTCGCTGATGGCTTACAAGATCGGACAGCGCAAGAGTCAAATGATGTCGGCTGTCGTCAAGAACCTGAGCGATGAAGACATCGCCAATGTTGCGGCTTACTATGCCGCGATCAAGATTACCGTCGAAGCTCCGCAGTGACTGACACAACGTAGGTCGTCACCGGTCTGATTCCTCAAGTTGCGCGCGGCGCTTTTGATATCTGTTGGCGTGGCGCCCAAACCATCGCTTCCGTACCACCCGGTGTTGCCAGCCAAAGCGGCAAAGTTGAAAGATCACTGCGATGGCAAGGCCAATGAAGGGCAGAGCCATCAGTATCAATGCGATTTGAGCACCAGGCAGGGCCTCGGGCATCATCGGGCGTCCCTCCACCAGAGCCGCCGGGGGGCTAACCCCCAACACTTCCACCACCTGGCGACTCCCGTACCGGCAAAAGCCGGCGATGATCAGATAGCAAGAGCTGTGCCGGAAAGACGATGTTCCGAAATGGCACGCTGGCAAGGAGCCCCCCGACCAATTGGCTATCTCAGAACATCAATTTGCAATTGCCGAAGATTTCGAGCCACGCGGTCCCAGGGGGTTCGGCTGTGTCGATTCCGCAAGGCCCCCCGGAGGGCCGCCAATGCGCGTTTCTGCCGGCCCGCTGTCCTACAGCGGAGAGACGCCTCGCGCTTCCTGGCGCCTCCTCGCTGGCCTGGATTAAGCGCGCCATCGCCTTGCATGGGCGCAAGGTTGCCAGCCGGCTTCTGTTTCATGCACCACGTAGCGTCCGCACCGTGTCGGGGTGTATGTTGCTGATATGAGTTGGGCCGACGCCCTTCAGGCTCTCACGCGACCCAGCACGCTTGGATCAGCAACGGGAGGAAGTTATGGCAGACGTGACGCCAGGAAATCAGAACTCCGACCTCGTACGGCGCGGTTATGCGGCGTTCAACTCAGGAGACATGGACACGCTCACGCAAATGATCGACGAGTCCTGCATATGGCATAGTCCGGGGAAGAGTTCGTTCGCCGGAAACTACAAGGGCCACGAAGGGATTTTTGGCTACTTCGGCCGGTTGGGGAGCGAAACTCGCGGGACCTTTAAATCCAATCTCTTGAACGTAACGGAGAGCGAGGACGGATCGGTGGTCGCCGTCCATCGCGATACCGGGGAGCGGAACGGCAAACAGATGGATGTGCTCTGTTGCATCGTCTTTGACATCAAGAACGGCAAGGTGATGGAGGGCCGGGAGTATATCTACGACCTCTACGCCTGGGACACATTCTGGGCATAAAGCCTCGAAAGCGACCCAGGCGCTTCCCCTTTCCTACACCTCCGAAGCGCCTCGCGCGTCCTGGGCGCTTCTAAGCAGCGGAAAGAGGTTCTGACCTGCCCTGTCACGCCGGAGGTCGCAGGTTCGAGCCCCGTCACTCGCGCCATTTCTCCCAAGGGTAACAAGCCCTTGGCTTTGGAGAAATGTCGATGTTGTTGTCAAGAAATCTTCCTGAATGAGGAGACTTGGATTGTTCGAATCCAAGTCCGATGGTTTGTAAGGCGACCTGACGCTGCCCGTGCGTTGGCCCGGAAGACGTATGGTATCCATGTGTCTGAGCACCAAGGAAACTCGTGCCTCGACTGTAAAAAATACCTCGGCTATGGAGCGTGCTCTCCAGTCACGACGATCCGATCCCAACCGGCCAACCTGCGGGAATCATTCATGAGCCACGATACGGATGCCCATCCAAATATTCTCGAATCCACACTTGCCGCGGCTCAGCAGGATCAACGCACTCTCGACGAGCAGCGGCAAAGCACTGCGCCTCTGGTAGACGGCATGTCGTTTTTCGACAGCATCCGACACAATGATGACCGCGGCAGCGTCACGGAGGTCTATGACCCGCGCTGGGGCTGGCATGCCGACCCGCTCGTCTTTTCCTACATCTTCACAATTCGCCCCGGGCTGGTGAAGGGCTGGGGCCTGCACAAGCTGCACGAGGATCGCTATTTTGTCGTCAGCGGCGAGTTGGAACTGGTCCTTTATGACCCTCGCCCCGAATCCAGCACATACGGCAAGATTTCGAAGGTTTACCTCTCCGGCAATCGTCCACGCCTGGTCAATGTTCCAAAATTTGTCTGGCATGCCGACCGAAATATCGGAACGTCCGAAGTGGTCGTCATCAATTTTCCAACGATACAGTACGACCATTCAAATCCCGACAAGTACCGACTGCCCATCGACACCGATCTCATTCCCTATGATTTCGGCAGCGCGAAGGGATGGTGAGCAAGCCGCGCTTTTCCATCCTGATGCCGACGCATTCGCGCGTGGACGTCATCGGCTTGGCCATCCAATCGGTGCTGGATCAGACCGTCGAGGACTTTGAGCTCCTGGTTGTCGGCGACGGCTGCGCACCCGGCACGGCCGAGGTGGTCGACGCTTTTCAGGACGCCCGCATCCGCTTCTTCGATTTGGCCAAGGCGCCGAACTATGGCTACGCGAACCGCAATATCGCACTGCGCGAGGCACGCGGCGACCTGATTGGCTTTGCGGCCGACGACGATCTCCTGTTTCCGGATCATTTTGAGATCCTGGCGGATGGTCTCAAAGGTGGGGCTGCCATCGCGTACAGTCAGGCGCTGTGGGTTTCCACCGATGGCATCGCAGCACCTTTCCTGACCAATCTGGAGCTGGCCGACGAGTTCAGGGTGTTCACGGAGGTCGGCAACACGATACCTGCCAGTTGCTTCCTGTATCGGGCTGATTGCCTGCCTTCGCGAGATGTGTGGCCGGAAGACGTCGCATCGGCCGGGGATTGGCAATTATGGCGGCGACTCATACGCGAGAACCCGCGCAATCCCCTCATTTATTGCCGCGTTCCAACCGTCCTGCATTTCAGCGCCAAGTGGAAGAACTCGCGTCACTCCCAGGCATCGCAACTGGCCACGTTTCTCGACATCGCCGACAGAGCGGGCTGGTGGCCTTCAGCCTTGCGCGTCTGGATACCGAACGCCAGCAAGGAACAATACGAGTATTCGCGCCTCATGCGCGCCGACCCCGCAGCCTGGAGCGAGCAGATGCGCCGTGCCGTCTGCGATCTGGTGGCACGGCTTGCCTGGGAGGCTGTGCAAACGATGCGACCGATGCTTGCAGGCGCTGAGGCCGAGAAAGCGACGTTGCAGTCTGAAAACGCGAGGCTGCGCAATGAGCTGCAGTTGGCTCAGCAAGGCAATGCCGAGCTACAGCGGGCCGCTTCGGACGCGAGCAACAAGGAAGCTGCGTTGCAACCGGAAATCTCGAGGCTGCGCAATGAGCTCGATCTGGCTCACCAAAGCAACGCCGAGCTACGGAGCGCCGCTTCGGGTGCAAGGAATGAGAAGGACGAGATCGAACAAACGCTGCAGGCATGCCGAACGGAAATCGCGGCGTTGTATCAATCCAGAAGCTGGCGCATCACGAGCCCCTTGCGCAGGATCTCCACAAGCTTGCGTTCGCAAAAATCATAGGGCTCAAAGTCTTAAGCACAGCTTGGTTTGACAGCGTCAGCGATCCACCAAGCCGATCTCACCCCTTGGCCAGCAACGCCTCGACTTCTTGCAGCGTCGGCATCGACGGCGCGGTGCCGGGTCGCGTCACGGAAATACCGGCGACGGCGCAGGCGAAGCGCACCGCCTGCACCGGCTCCACGCCTCGCGACAGCGCGGCGGCGAGGCCACCGTTGAAGGCATCGCCCGCCCCTGTGGTCTCGACCACCGGGCCTGCATTGATGACGGGAACGTGCTCGGAGCGATTCTTCGAGTGCAAAAGCGCACCCTTGTCGCCGAGCGTGACGATGACGGTGCCGACGCCCTTTTCCAGCAGCTTTCCGGCGGCGGCGCGCGCCTCATCGATCGAGGAGACCTTCATCCCGGTCAGTTCCTCCGCCTCCGTCTCGTTGGGCGTGAGATAATCACACAGCGTGTAGATGCGGTCGGGAAGTCTTGCCGCCGGAGCCGGGTTGAGGATGGTCGTCACCCCTGCCCCGCGTGCGATCTCCAGCGCCCGCAGCGCGGCTTCGATCGGCTGTTCGAGCTGGGTGACAAAGACGCCGGCACTGCCGATCAGCCCGGCATTGGCTTCGATATCGGCTGACGAAATCAGCATCGCCGCGCCGGGGCTGACGATGATGGCGTTGTTGCCGGTCGTCTCCTCGACGAAGATATAGGCGGCACCGGTATAGCTCTCCGGCGTGTCGATGACGGCATTCTTGACGCCCGCCTGCGCCCAGGTTTGCCTCGCCATGTCGGCGAAGGGATCGACGCCGAGGCGGGTGAGGAAGGTGACGTCGGCGCCGAGCTTGCCGGCGGCGACCGCCTGGTTCGAGCCCTTGCCGCCCGGACCCAGCTTGAATGAGTTGCCGAGGATCGTCTCGCCCATGCGCGGCTGGCGATCGGCGCGATAGGCGGTGTCGGCGACGAACACACCAAGGATGACGACAGGCTTGCTAGAGGCCATGCCGCTACTCCGCGTCCGGCGGCACAACGCCCTTGCGGAAGGCGAAGCAGCCATAGAAGCGGCGCTCACCGGTCTGGATGACGCAATAGGCCTGCTTGGCACGCTCGTAGAAAGCGTAGCGCTCGACCGCAAGCATCGGCCACGATTTGCCTTCGGCCTTGTCGATTTCCTTCTGCACTTCCTTCTGCACGGGCGGAATCTCGTCCGGCTTGCCGACGACCTCCATGCGCGCGGCGGAGTCATCGACGAATGTATCCAGCGGGTAAAGCGACAGCACCGCCTTGACCACCTCGGCGGCCGGCGCATCGATGCGCAGCAGGCGGCCGAGCGCCGTCTGGCGCGCCACCGAATCGGACGGGAAGTTGGTGTCGGCGATGATCAAATCATCGCCATGGCCCATCGCCCGCAGTGCCTGCAGCACATCGGCATTGAGCAACGGATCGATCCCTTTGAGCATGGTATTCCTCGTAAAGTCGTTTGAGATCAGAGACGCTTGCCGGTCTCGGCGTCGAAAAGATGGATCTGGTCGAGCCGCGGCTTCAGCTTGAGCGTGTCGCCAGGCTTGAAGTCGTGGCGCTCGCGAAACAATGCCACCATCTCGCCTTCGCCGAAGCGCAGGAACACCAGCGTTTCCGAGCCGGTCGGCTCGACCACCGAAATCTTCGCCGGCACGCCATCGGGATGGATCTCGAGATGTTCCGGCCGCACGCCGTAGACGACGGCCTGCCCGTCCTGCGCTCCATTGTCTGGTGCAATCGGGAACAGCGTGCCGGCGATCTCCACACCGGCTTTGTCGCCCTTGCGCATGGTGCCCTTGAGCAGGTTCATCGAAGGCGAGCCGATGAAGCCCGCAACAAACAGATTGGCCGGCCGGTCGAACAGCTCCAGCGGCGCGCCGACCTGCTCGATGCGGCCGTCGCGCATGACGACGATCTTGTCGGCCATGGTCATGGCCTCGATCTGGTCGTGGGTGACGTAGATGGTGGTGGTCTTCAGCCGCTGGTGCAGTTCCTTGATCTCGGTGCGCATCTGCACGCGCAGCTTGGCGTCGAGATTGGACAGCGGCTCGTCGAACAGGAACACCTGCGGATTGCGCACGATGGCGCGGCCCATCGCCACACGCTGGCGCTGGCCGCCGGAGAGCTGCCGGGGATAGCGCTTCAGATAGGGATTGAGGTCGAGGATGTCGGCGGCGCGCTTGACCCGCTCGGCGACCACGGCCGGATCGGTTTTCCGCAGCTTGAGGGCAAAGGCCATGTTCTGTTCGACCGTCTTGTGCGGATAGAGCGCATAGTTCTGGAACACCATGGCGATGTCGCGCTTGGCCGGCGGCAAATGATTGACGATGCGGTCGCCGATGGCGATCGTGCCACCCGAGATGGTCTCCAGCCCGGCCACCATTCTGAGCAGCGTGGACTTGCCGCAACCCGAAGGGCCAACCAGCACCACGAACTGTCCGTCGGCAATGTCGACGCTGACTTCGTGCAGAACCTTGACGGTTCCAAACGCTTTGGCCACCTTGCTGATTGCGACTTGAGCCATATCTCCCCCATCGGCTCCATCGGCCGTAGACGCAGAAGCTAACCAACGCGACCGGTCAGGGCAAGTCAGTCTCTTATAGATAAAAACCTGTTCTCGTTGACACGGCGTTTGGTTGTGAGAATAGTGGTGGGCGCTGGTCCGAAAGCTGGTTGCCCGATCCGCAAAATCGGAACTTCAATCAAGCAGGTGGGGTCCTGCGTAGTTCGTTTCCGAGCCGGGAGAATCGTTGGCGCTCCAGCGTCCGACAAGGTTGGCCATATCCATTCACGCAGATGTTTCTGGGAGGAATAGTCGATGAGAACAGGTCTTTACGATAAACTGGTCCGTGCCGGCGCCACGAGGCGCGACATATTGAAGGGTGCGGCCAGCATGGCCGCAATCGCGGCCGCATCCGGCGCCGGGCTCGGCGCCTTGACGCGCCCTGCTTCCGCGGCAAGCGAACTGCGCTCGAAGATCCTGCAGATCCCGGGCGTTGGCAAAGGGCAGCCGACCGACGCCGATTTCCAGAAGGTCGGTGAACTCTGCCTCGAGGCGACCAAGGCCAACGTCAAGGAAGGCGAATTCGCCGGCGTCGAGCTGACCTTCATGGGCCTCAACAACCAGAACCTGCACAATGTGCTGTTCCGCGGCTTCCTGAAGCCATGGGAAGCCTATACCGGCGCCAAGATCAGCTGGATCGACCTGGCGCAGGCCGACTACAACGCCCGCCTGCAGCAGTCGATCGCCACCGGCACCGTCGACTTCGACATCATCGAGATGGGCGCGCCGTTCGAAGGCGATGTCTGCGGCAAGGGCCTCACGTCCGAGATGCCCGACTGGGTCAAGACGCAGATCGATTTCGACGACCTCGTCAACTACCTCAAGCCGCCCGTCGGCACCTGGGACGGCAAGCAGTATCGCGTGACGATTGACGGCGACGCGCACAACTTCAACTACCGCACCGACGTGTTCGCCGACGCCGATCTGGCCAAGCAGTGGAAGGATGGCGGCGGCGAAGGCGAGTGGGGCGTGCCGAAGACCTGGCAACAGGTCCAGACGGTCACCAAGTTCCTCAAGGGCAAGAAGTTCAAGGGCCAGGACGTTTACGGCTATCTCGATGCGCCCAAGCCCTGGGGCGGTTTCGGCTTCTACTTCCTTGGCAGCCGCGCCTCCGCCTATGCCAAGCATCCCGATGACAAGGCCTGGCTGTTCGACGCCGACACGATGAAGCCGCGCATCAACAATCCGGCCTGGGTGCGCGCCATCCAGGATGTCATCGACGCCTTGCCTTCGGAACCGGCCGACCAGATCAACGCCGACCCGAACACCACTGGGTTCCAGCAGTTCCTGGCCGGTACCGGTTCGATGATCCCCTGGTGGGGCGACATCGGTTCCAACGTCAAGACCAACGATTCCTCGGTCATCGGCGACGTCACCGGCTTCTCGATCCTGCCGGGTTCGGATGACGTCTATAATTCCAAGACAGGCGCCTGGGACAAGCTCGCCAGCGGGCCGAACTACTCGCCGAACTGCGCCTATCTCGGCTGGGGCGTCTATGTCATGGCGCGCGTCGATGCCGACGAAAAGAAGAAGAAGGCGGCATGGTCCGCTGCCGCCCATCTCGGCGGCAAGGACCTGTCGATCTGGACGGCCATGTATCCGTCGGGCTTCCAGCCCTACCGCAACTCCCACTTCGACATTCCGGAATGGGTGGCGGCAGGTTACGACGAGGCTTTCATCACCTCGTACCTGAAGTCGGAGGGCGACTCGTACAACCATCCCAACGCGGCGATCGAGCCACGCATCCCCGGCATCTTCCAGTACTACAGCGCCGCCGAGGACATCCTGGCCAACACCTTCGCCGGCAAGATGAAGGCGCAGGAAGGCGCCGATGCCATTGCGGCGGCCTGGGAGAAGCTGACCGATCAGATCGGCCGCGACAAGCAGATCAAGCTCTACAAGGCCTCGCTCGGCATGTAGGCTGATACTATAGTGAACCAGGGTCCGGCGGCTCAGAGCCGCCGCCGGACCCTGACCGGCCGGCAAAGGGCCTTCTGTGAACGGACGGGACGCGTGGCTAACCAGACTTTGCCCACCAATGCGTGGCCGGCGGACGCCGCCCCTTACGATCTGATTTCACCGAGCCGCAAACGCTTGGGCTGGGCTTTGATGGCTGCTGCGACTCTCGGGCTGCTGGCGGTGATCGCGCTGGAGATCCTGTACAAGACCGAAGCCGACACTGTCGGCTTCGAAACCTGGCGCCCTGTCGTCTACGCCTATGTGCTGTGGGGCGTGGCAATCGGCATCGGCCAGGTGCTGACGCGCGGCGAGGATGGCCAGCGAGCGCTGTTCCTGCTGCCGGCGCTGTTGTTCACCATCGCCATGGTGATCTTCCCGACGCTGTTCGGTTTCTACATCGCGCTCACCGACTGGAACCTCAGCTCCTTCAGCGGCCGCAAATTCAACGGGCTCGCGAATTTCTGGCAGATGCTGAGCGATCCCTACTATCGCAATGCGCTGTTCAACATGGTGCTCTATGTGCTTGCCGTGCTGGTCGAATACGTGATTGCCTTCGGATTGGCGCTGTTGCTCAACGCGCAGATCCGGGCGCGCAAGTTTTTCCGCGTCGTCTTCCTGATGCCGCTGATGCTGTCGCCGGTCGCGGTGTCGTGGATGGTCGGCAAGTCGCTGATGGAATATCGTTTCGGGCCGGCTTCTACACTGGCGCGCTACCTCGGCTGGGAAAACCCGGCCTTCTTCAGCGACCCGATCATCGCCCGTATCTCGATCATGGTGCTGGATGCCTGGACCTTCATCCCGTTCATGATGATCATGCTGCTGGCCGGCCTGCAGGCAATGTCGCGTGAGATACTCGAAGCGGCACGGGTTGACGGTGCCAATGCGTGGCAGACTTTCTGGCAGGTCACTTTTCCGCTGATGCTGCCGGTGTCGGTGACGGCGGTGATCCTGCGCATCATCTTCAAGCTGAAGCTCGCCGACATCATCATCACGGTGACGTCGGGCGGCCCGGGCGGCGCCACTGATTCCGTGTCGAGCTTCATCTATCGCGAATATCGCGACCGCTCGAATGTCGGCTACGGAACCATGCTGGCGATGGTGTACCTGATCATCATCGTCGTATTCGTCACGTGGCTGCTAAAGTTCGCCAGCCGTTTCGTCCGCAATGTGAATTGAGCCAGATGAGCGTCCAGACCACCGAATACGTTGCATCAGAGATCCGCTCGCCGGCGAGCTTCTTCGCCAGCCGCGTTTTCATCTATGGCGCGCTCGTCTTCTGGGCGTTCATCTGCCTGTTCCCGATCTACTGGACGATCACGACCTCGTTCAAGACAGCGGTCGACGTCACCCAGGGCCATCTCATCCCCTTCGTCGACTTCCAGCCGGACTGGAAGGGCTGGCGCTCGCTCGGCCTGTCGCCGGACTCGATCTTCCAGACCTCGACCGTGCGCGAGGAATTCCTCAAGCGCTTCATGAATTCGGTGATCACCTCGGTCGGCGCATCGAGCCTCGCCATCGTCATCGGCAGCCTCGCCGCCTACGGGCTTACCCGCTACCGCTACCATTTCGCCTGGTTCAAGAACGAGGACATCTCGTTCTTCTTCCTGTCGCAGCTGATCCTGCCGCCGGTGGTGCTGGCTTTGCCCTTCCTGGTGCTCTACCGGGAAGTCGGCCTGCTCGACACGCGCGTCGGGCTGATCCTGCTCTACACGCTGATGGTGCTGCCGATCGTCATCTGGATCATGCGCGACCAGTTCAATTCCATACCTGTCGAGCTCGAGGAAGCGGCGCTCGTCGACGGGCTGTCGATCTGGGGCGCTTTCTTCCGCATCGTCATGCCGATCGCACTTCCGGGCATGGTCGCCGCCTTCATCCTGGCGATGGTGCTGTGCTGGAACGAGTATTTCTTCGCCGCCCTTTTGACCTCAACCGACGCCAAGACAATTCCGGTCATGGTGGCAAGCCAGACCGGCTCGCAAGGAATCAATTGGTGGTCGATGGCAGCGCTTGCCACGGCGGCAATAGCGCCATTGGCCGTCATCGGCATCGCGCTGGAACGTTATCTGATCATGGGCATGACTGCCGGAGCGGTGAAATAAACCGCTCCGTCTTCCCTTCTCCCCCTGGAAGAAGGGGGAGCCACACTAAGCCAAGAGCGTCGCGCGCAGATGATCCATGATCATGGCGACGCCCTTTTGCCCGAGCTCGGCAGAAGCGTCCTTGGCGGTCGCCGTGTACCAACTTTTATTGTCGGTGAAGTGAGCGGCATCGACAGCCTCCGGGCATAGTGCCAGCATCAGCGAGGTCTCGCCGATGCCGGCATGGTCGAAGGGGTACTTCATTGCCGCCGACATCAGCGGATGCACCTGCACCCAGTTGAAGAAATTCGCGCCCTCGGCGTGCTCGGCATAGTAGCTGGCCATCACCTCCGAGCCCCACCAGCCCTCGCCGCGTTCCTTTTCAAGGAAGCGGAAGATAGCTTGCCGGCCGGCGGTCTTGAAGGCGAGATCGGTCGGCATGCCGGCGGCGAAATTCTCGGTCTGGTGGTGGATGATCGCGTGGATGTTGCGAAAGCCGATGCGCAGCAGGCTGTAGAACAGCTCTTCGCCGAAGGACGCCAGCGCGTTGCCGCCGACCTGCACCGAGCCACTGCCCTCCGGCGCCGCCACCGCGTAGCTCGCCGCGCCATAGTAGAAGGGCGGCAGGATGACGATGTCACGCTCCTTCTCGAACAGCTCCAGCGTCTTGATGACGGCCAGCGTGTCCATGCCGACGGCCATGTGCTCGCCGTGATATTCGAGCACGCCAAGCGGCAATGCGACCGGCCAGTTCTCGGCGATCGCCTTGCGGATCTGGTGTGGCAGCATCAGTTCGTAGCGCATGATCTATTCCATGTTGGTGTGGCGGGCGCGCATCGCTTCCGGCGCCGCACCGGTCAAATCCCTAAGCTTCAGCACCATCACCTCGAACAGCAGGAACAGTGCGCCCTCGAACACCGAGCCCATCGGCAGCACCGACGTTTTTTTGGTCCCCTGGTCGTTGGCCATGGTCTGCGCCGGCACAACCAGCGAGAAATCGGCGCGCTTTGCCGCGCTGCTTTCGGGTTGGGCGGTCAGCAGCAGGTTGATCGCGCCGGCGTCGTGCGCGACCTGCATCAAGGTGAGCACGGTCGAGGTTTCTCCCGGCCCTGAACTGGCCAGAAAGACATCGCCAGTCCCCAGCGGCGGCGTGTTCATATCGCCGACCACCGAGACCGGCAGGCCGAGATGATAGAGCCGCATGGCAAAGCCCTTGACCTGCAAGGCTTCACGCCCACAGCCATAGACGACGATCTGCCTGGCGTCGGCCAGCATCTTGCAGGCAGCGTCGATCCGGCTCTCGTCGACGCGTGCCAACACGCTGCCGAGTTCGCCAAGCGCGGTCTTGATCGGGTTTTCGTTGTTGCCGCTCACCGCAAACCTGCCATCGAAACCACCCTGGGGATTGCCGCTCTTGCTTCCATGAACAGCTTGATTTTGCTCATGCTATCAATCGCGAAAATACGTGTCCAACGGTCCGCGACGCTTTTGCCGAGCCAGAGGCATGATAGTGTCATGTCAGACAAATCAAGTGAGGCAAACAGCAGGATATGAAGACACGGCATTTCGACCGCATCGGCAATGGCGGCATCACTTTTACCGAGCTCGGCTTCGGCACCGCGCCGCTCGGCAATCTCTACCGTGCCGTCTCAAACGAGGACGCCAATGCCACGCTGGAGGCCGCCTGGGCGACCGGCTGCCGTTACTACGACACCGCGCCGCTCTACGGGCTCGGCCTGTCGGAAACGCGGCTCAACCCGTTCCTGCGCACCAAGAAGCGCGATGACTATGTGCTGTCGAGCAAGGTCGGCCGCATCATGCGCGCCTGCCCGCCGGAAGAGCGCACCGGTATCGGCAAGTTCTTCGATACGCCGTCGCGTCGCGAGGTTTACGACTACAGCTATGACGGGGTCATGCGCTCGTTCGAAGCCTCGCTCGAGCGCCTCGGCGTCGACCGTATCGACATCCTCTTCGTGCATGATGTCGACATCTTCACCCATGGCAGCAAGGAAGCGTCCGACCGGCGCATCGAGGAGTTCATGCGCTCGGGCTATTACGGGCTGCTGGCGCTTCGCGACCAGGGCGCGATCAAGGCGTTCGGTGGCGGCATCAATGAGTGGCAGGTTGCCCAGACGCTGGCCGAGCGCGGCGACTTCGACCTGTTCCTGCTTGCCGGGCGCTATACGCTGCTGGAACAGGAGGCGCTGGCATCCTTCCTGCCGCTCTGCCAGGCGCGCGGCATCGGCATCGTTCTCGGCGGACCCTATAACTCCGGCATCCTGGCAACCGGGCCGAAGCCGGGCGCTTACCACAACTACTCCGAGGCGCCACAGGATATCATCGAGCGCGTTGCCCGCATCGAGAGCGTCTGCAAGCGCCATGGCGTGCGGCTGATCGAGGCTGCCTTGCAATTCCCGCTACTGCACCCCTCGGTGGTCTCGGTGATCCCCGGTGGCCAGCGGCCGAGCGAAGTCGAGAGCAACCGTTCGTTGCTCGATGCGAAGCTGCCGTCGGCACTCTGGGCCGATCTCAAGCAGGAAGGCCTGATGCGCACCGAGGCGCCCACCGCATAGCTTGCTCCGGGGCGCGCGACCGCACGTCCCTCCGGGCACAAAAATGAAAAGCCGGGCAAGCCCGGCTTTTCAGGTCTCTGAAAGAAAAAGGCGCTTAGTTGACTGCGTCCTTGAGGCCCTTGCCGGCCGAGAACTTCGGCACGGTGCGCGCCGGGATCTGGACTTCGGCGCCGGTCTGCGGGTTGCGGCCGGTCGAAGCCGCACGCTTTGACACGGTGAAATTGCCAAAGCCGACAAGCCGGACATCGCCGCCCTTCTTCAGTTCGCCGGAGATCACGGAAAATACCGCATCGACCGCCGACTGCGCGTCACCCTTCGAAATGCTCGCGGCGTCGGCGACAGCGGACACCAGTTCGTTCTTGTTCATAAAAATTCCCTTCCATGAGAACACCGGAACTAACGACTCATCCGGCAGGAAACGGACTTTAGAAAGAAGCGTTGCCGCAACCAAGTCGAAAAGCCGGGAAAAAAGCGGAAAAAGCCCGGAATTCCGGGGTTTTTCACATGAAAAAGCCGGGCGCGAAGCCCGGCTCTCTGTTTGTGCACTGCAACTTTAGCGAAAACTAACGTACGGCCCCGAAAACCGCAGTCGGTTTTCGGAAAGGACCATGCGCAAGTCTCAAGTGTTAGAGCGTCCTTTGCGCGTCCAAGTGGACGCGCGGCGCTCTAATGTGCAAGCGTCTTGCCGGCATCATCCGTGCTGTCCGTCGTGACCGGAGGATTGACCGGTTCGACCCACTCGATCGGCTCCGGCATACGCACCAGTGCATGGCGCAACACCTCACCGACCCGTCCGACCGGAACGATTTCCATGCCGTTCTTCACGTTATCCGGAATCTCCGCCAGATCCTTGGCGTTGTCTTCCGGGATCAGCACCTTCTTGATGCCGCCGCGCAGTGCGGCAAGCAGCTTCTCCTTGAGGCCGCCGATCGGCAGCACCCTGCCGCGCAGCGTGATCTCGCCGGTCATCGCCACATCGGCCTTGACCGGAATGCCGGTCAGCACCGAGACGATCGCGGTCGCCATCGCCACGCCAGCCGACGGTCCATCCTTGGGCGTCGCACCTTCCGGCACGTGCACGTGGATGTCGCGCTTGTCGAACAATGGCGGCTCGATGCCGAAATCGATGGCGCGCGAGCGGACATAGGAGGCCGCCGCCGAAATCGATTCCTTCATCACGTCGCGCAGGTTGCCGGTCACCGTCATGCGGCCCTTGCCGGGCATCATGACGCCTTCGACCGTCAACAGCTCGCCGCCGACTTCCGTCCAGGCAAGCCCGGTAACGACACCGACCTGATCGTCAGCCTCGACCTGACCGAAGCGGAAGCGCGGAACACCGAGGTAATCGGCGAGGTTCGCCGCCGTGATGTTCACCGTCTTCTTCTTCGTCTTCAGGATCTCGGTCACCGCCTTGCGCCCGAGCTTCATCAGCTCGCGCTCCAGACTTCTGACGCCCGCTTCACGGGTGTAGGTCTGGATGATGGCGCGGATCGCGTCCTCGCCGACGGAGAACTCCTTCGGCTGCAGGGCATGGTCGCGCACCACCTTCGGCATCAGGTGCCGCTTGGCGATTTCGATCTTCTCGTCCTCGGTGTAGCCGGCGATACGGATGATCTCCATGCGGTCCATCAAGGGCGCAGGGATGTTCAGCGTGTTCGCCGTCGTCACAAACATCACGCTCGACAGGTCGTATTCGACCTCGAGGTAATGGTCCATGAACGTCGAGTTCTGTTCGGGATCGAGCACCTCGAGCAGCGCCGACGACGGATCGCCGCGGAAGTCCTGGCCCATCTTGTCGATCTCGTCGAGCAGGAAGAGCGGGTTGGACCTCTTCGCCTTCTTCATCGACTGGATGACCTTGCCGGGCATCGAGCCGATATAAGTGCGCCGATGACCACGGATCTCGGCTTCGTCACGCACGCCGCCCAGCGCCATGCGGATGAATTCGCGACCGGTCGCCTTGGCGATAGACTTGCCGAGCGAGGTCTTGCCGACGCCGGGAGGGCCGACGAGGCACAGGATCGGCCCCTTCAGCTTCTTCTGGCGGCTTTGCACGGCAAGGTACTCGACGATGCGGTCCTTGACCTTGTCGAGACCGAAGTGATCGGTGTCGAGCACGTTCTGCGCGAAAGCCAGGTCCTGCTTGACCTTGGAGTTCTTGCCCCACGGGATCGACAGGATCCAGTCGAGATAATTGCGCACGACGGTCGATTCCGCCGACATCGGCGACATCGTCCGCAGCTTCTTCAACTCGGCTTCCGCCTTTTCGCGGGCCTCCTTGGAGAGCTTGGTCTTCTTGATGCGCGCTTCGATCTCGGCAGCCTCGTCGCGGCCGTCCTCGCCCTCGCCGAGTTCCTTCTGGATCGCCTTCATCTGCTCGTTGAGGTAGTATTCGCGCTGCGTCTTCTCCATCTGGCGCTTGACGCGCGAACGGATGCGCTTCTCCACCTGCAGGACGGAGATTTCGGCTTCCATGAAGCCCATCGCCTTTTCCAGCCGCTCCTTGACCGAGAGCGTGGCCAGCATCTCCTGCTTTTCAGGAATCTTGATGGCGAGATGCGAAGCGACCGTGTCGGCGAGCTTGGAATAGTCGTCGATCTGGCTGGCGGCACCCACCACTTCGGGCGAGATCTTCTTGTTCAGCTTGACGTAGTTCTCGAAGTCGGTGACTACCGAGCGCGCCAGCGCCTCAACCTCGACCTCTTCCTCTTCCGGCTCGACCAGCGCCGTGGCGCGGGCCTCGTGGAAGTCGGGGCGGTCGGTGAACGAGACGATTTTCGCGCGCGAGGCGCCTTCGACCAGAACCTTGACGGTGCCGTCGGGCAGCTTCAGCAATTGCAGCACATTGGCGAGCGTGCCGATGTCAAAGATGGCATCGGGCTCGGGATCGTCGTCGGCGGCATTCATCTGGGTGGCAAGCAGGATCTGCTTCTCCTGACCCATCACCTCTTCCAGCGCCTTGATCGACTTTTCACGCCCGACGAAGAGCGGAACGATCATGTGCGGAAACACCACGATGTCGCGCAGTGGGAGGACTGCGAAGACGCCGTCGCTGGGAGCCTTGGATATTTTGGCCATTGTCCAACCTTTCATGTCGCGGCCGCCAATCAGCCAACCGCGAATCTTATATTAACGACCGGGGATCGTTCCGCCTACCACCGTTTGTGACGGGAGTTTTACAGCACAGAAATCGGGCACCTCGGCCTTCTCCAATTAGTTGGATGCACGATCCACAAAGATCAAGGGGCCAGTACAAATCCGCTCCTCCAACTTGCCCGTAAGTGACACATTTGCGACGGCAAGACCGGGCGCAGCCGCAAAACCCTGAGCGACAGCAAAACGGCGCCTTGCGGCGCCGTTTCAGAATTCCGCTGCGGGCTCATGTCAGGCGCTGACATTGCCCTTCTTTTCCTTCTGTTCGGAATAGATGTAGAGCGGCCGGGCGCTGCCGGTCACCACCTCTTCCGAAATCACCACTTCGCGCACGCCTTCGAGCGCGGGAAGTTCGAACATCGTGTCGAGCAGGATCGCTTCCATGATCGAGCGCAGGCCGCGCGCGCCGGTCTTGCGCTCGATGGCGCGCTTGGCGATCGCCGACAGGGCGTTCTCGTGGAAGGTCAGGTCGACATTCTCCATCTCGAACAGCCGCTGATACTGCTTGACCAGCGCGTTCTTCGGCTCGGTCAGGATCTGGATCAGCGCCGGCTCGTCAAGATCCTCCAGCGTCGCCAGAACCGGCAGACGGCCGACAAATTCGGGGATAAGGCCGAATTTCAAGAGATCCTCGGGCTCGACCAGGCGGAAGACATCGCCGGTGCGGCGATCCTCGGGCGAAGCGACGATGGCGCCGAAGCCAATCGAGGTTTTTCTGCCGCGATCCGAGATGATCTTGTCCAGCCCGGCGAAGGCGCCGCCGCAGATGAACAGGATGTTGGCGGTGTCTACCTGCAGGAATTCCTGCTGCGGATGCTTCCTGCCGCCCTGCGGCGGCACGGAGGCGACGGTGCCTTCCATGATCTTCAGCAGTGCCTGCTGCACGCCCTCGCCCGACACGTCGCGGGTGATCGAGGGATTGTCGGACTTGCGCGAAATCTTGTCGATCTCGTCGATGTAGACGATGCCGCGCTGCGCCCGCTCGACATTGTAGTCGGCCGACTGCAACAGCTTGAGGATGATGTTTTCGACATCCTCGCCGACATAACCGGCTTCGGTCAGCGTCGTCGCATCAGCCATGGTGAAGGGCACGTCGATGATGCGGGCCAGCGTCTGCGCAAGCAGCGTCTTGCCGCAACCGGTCGGGCCGATCAGCAGGATGTTCGACTTGGCCAGCTCGACATCGTTGTTCTTGCCGGCATGCGCGAGGCGCTTGTAGTGGTTGTGGACCGCCACCGACAGCACGCGCTTGGCGTAGGGCTGACCGATGACATAGTCGTCGAGAACCTTGAGGATCTCCTGCGGAGTCGGCACACCCTCGCGCGACTTCACCATCGAGGTCTTGTTCTCCTCGCGGATGATGTCCATGCAGAGCTCGACGCACTCGTCGCAGATGAAGACCGTCGGACCGGCGATCAGCTTGCGCACTTCGTGCTGGCTTTTGCCGCAAAACGAGCAGTAGAGCGTGTTCTTGGTATCGCCGCTGTTGTTGCCGACCTTGCTCATTTTCCTGTCCTTTCATGGCCGCCCGCCGATGGTCTGGCTGAAAGGGCGCATACTCTATCTATCGCGGGAATCCGCCGCCACCAGTCTCCCGGCTTTCCCGCAACGCATTCCGTACGAAACACAAATCAGAAAACGTGGCAATGATTCGCGGCAGCCCCGCATAAAGCTAAGCCGCCGAAACTCAACATAGCCTTAACGTAGGCAATCCTGTCCGCCGAGGGAACAGCCAATTGTGGCCGAAATGCCGCAAGATGCGCCAAAAGCGCGTGATGCCGCCATCCAACTGCCAACTAGCCCTTATGCCACAGCGCTTTCTGCCGCCTCGCGCGACGAAATGACCTTGTCGATGAGGCCGAAATCCCTGGCTTCGTCGGCGGTCATGAAATGGTCGCGGTCGAGCGTCTTCTCGATCTCTTCGTAGCTTTTGCCGGTGTGCTTGACGTAGACCTCGTTGAGGCGACGCTTCAGCTTGATGATGTCCTGGGCATGGCGCTCGATGTCGGACGCCTGGCCCTGGAAGCCGCCGGAAGGCTGGTGAACCATGATGCGGGCGTTCGGCGTGGCGAAGCGCATGTCCTTGTGGCCGGCGGTCAGGAGCAGCGAGCCCATCGAGGCCGCCTGGCCGATGCAGAGCGTCGACACGGCCGGCTTGATGAACTGCATGGTGTCGTAGATCGCCATGCCCGAAGTGACGACGCCGCCCGGCGAGTTGATGTAGAGGTTGATTTCCTTCTTCGGATTCTCGGCTTCGAGGAACAAAAGCTGCGCGCAGACCAGCGTCGCCATGCCGTCCTCGACCGGACCGGTGATGAAAATGATGCGCTCCTTGAGGAGGCGCGAGAAAATGTCGTAGGCCCGCTCGCCGCGATTGGTCTGTTCGACCACCATCGGAACGAGGTTCATGTAGGTTTCGACGGGGTTCTTCATGGATTGTCTCTTATCTCGCGGTGGGATTCCGGCGCCGGGAAGACAGGCAGATCGGGCAGAATCGGTTCTGGATCGTCGTTCTGTAAATAGGATGTCGGCTCATCCTTGTGCAAGGCCGACCCCTCCTAGCCATCTGGGTAAGTCGAATCAAGGTTACATTCGCGGGATTCATCGACCCGCGTCGTCATCGTTCGGCGACGTCATCACCATCCGTAGCAATTTCTTAACCGCATTGCTTAACGAAATACGGCAAATTCCCTTCCCCCAGACACCGCTTCCCCTACAATCCAACGTTGAACCGTCATTGTGCCGTTCAACAGGGGGAGTGTCATGTTCAGGAAAACCGCATGCTTCACCATTGCCGGGCTGACCATGCTCGGCACGATTTCTCAAACGGCCGCCGGCGGCCGCGCCGTCGAATGCTATGAACCGGTCCGCACGCCGGCTGTCTACGACACCGTGTACGAAGACGTGCTGGTCAGCCCGCCCGGCCAGCAGGTCGACTATGTTCCCGCCATCTATGGCACCCGCGAACGCGTGGTGATGACGGTTCCGGCACAAGTGACCTACGAGGTCGTGCCTGCCGTCACCCGCACCGTCTACCACACGGTCCAGGTCGATGATGGCGGCTATTCCTGGGAATGGCGCGTCATCCATGGCCGCAAGGTGCTGTGCAAGATCTGGCACAAGGCGCGCTACGGGCGTGTCGCCGAGACCGTGGTGATACAGCCCGAACGGACACGGCGCATCGTCACCCCGGCGCAGTACGACAGCATCGCCGAGGAGGTGCTGGTGCAGCCGGAGCAAAGGCGCATCATCAATGTTCCCGCCTCCTACCAGACCGTTGCACGGCGCGTGGTGGTCCGCGAAGGTTCATCCGGCTGGCGGCGCGTGCATATTCCCAGGCATTGCCAGGATTAGGCTCGGTCCGGGCTGAGCGCTCAGGCCACCTCCGCCCGCAGCCATGCCTTCAGACCGGCGACGTCGCCATCACCAATGGCGGCAGCAACGCGCCGGCCGACCGCCGCGCCGAATTTGTAGCCATGGCCGGAGCAGGCCGAGACGATCAGGCATCTGCCCTTCTCAAGCGCCAGGAACCTCTCGTCGGCGGTGAAGGTGTAGGCGCAGGTGACGACCTCGGTCACCCGGTACTCATCGATGCGGGCGATCGGTGGCGAAAACAGGTTGCGGATCGCCTCGCCCTCGCCCGCCACCGGGTCACGGTTCCAGTCGGCGTCGCTGGTCGGCACCCTGTGCAGCCCGGAACCGAATTTCATCCCAGCGCCGCCGGAAGGCGGGATCACGTAGCCGTCGACCGTACCGCCAATATCGAGGACGACCGGTGCCGCCTCCCAGGCCGCCTTGAGGTCGGCCGGCGGTTCGACATAGGCAAGTGCCGTTCGATAGGTCTTCAACTCGCCATCCAGTTCCGGAAACAGTTTCAACACCCAGGCGCCGGCAGCGACGACGATGCGATCGGCCTGCATCGTTTCGCCGCTTTCGAGCACGACGTGACCGGCTTCGGTATCGACTTCGACGACCTTGCTGTTTTCGTAGACATTGGCGCCGTTGGTCCGCAGCCATTTGGCGAGGCCGGAGGCGATCTTGCGGCAATGCAGCGCGCCGCCCTCGGTCGAAAAATAGGCGTAGCGGAACGAGCTGGCTTCAAGGAAAGGCCAGCGTTCAACGGCTGCCTCCGGCTCCAGCAATTCGAACGGAAAATTCCCCTCCTCCAGGCCCTCGCGATATTCCTCGGCCTCGTCGCCCGGCTCGCGCGAAATGCAGACAAAGCCGCGCGCATCGAGGTGGCTTTCACCGAGATCGGCCCACATCTCGTCCCAGGACTGATAAGCCTCGGTGATCAGCCGGCCATAGCCGGTACCGGCCCGGTAGGCGCGGCGGATGATGCGGTGATGGTCGCCTGATGCCGCCAGCGGGTTGGGAATCGGTCCCTGCTCGACGATGGAAACGCTGTGGCCGGCCTTGACCAGCGACCACGCGGTGGAAAGACCGGCAATGCCCGCGCCGACAACGATCACATTCATCAGTTCAGTCTTTCCGCAGCCGTATGGCTGGCTCAACGCATTGGGCTGCCAACGTTTTGCTCACTGGCCGCAACATACGGTCTGGAACCAGGCTGGCAAGCCGCGCTATTGGTCTGGCATGACCAAATTGACGCCCCCCGCCCTGGCCTTTGATCCAGCCACTCGCCACCTGAGGCTGGACCCGCATGAGCCTGCCTTTTTTCAAAATCCTTACGAGGCCTATGCCTGGCTGCACGGCGCATCGAATGCATTCTTCTGGGAAGAGTTCGGCTTCTGGTGCTTTGGCGGTTTCGACGACGTCAACCGGCTGCTGCGCGACCGCCGCTTCGGCCGCCAGAACCCCGCTGGGATTCCAGACAGGCGCGGCATCGGACAGGATCGCAGCCATCTCAGGGCGTTCGACGGCATCGAAGCCAATTCGTTGCTGGAGCTGGAGCCACCGGTGCACACGCGGCTGAGAACATTGGTCAACCGTGCCTTCGTCTCGCGCCAGGTCGAACGGCTGCGGCCGCGTGTCGAAGCGCTCGCCAACGAACTGATCGACCGTTTCGAATCGGACGGAGCCGTCGACCTCTTGCCGGCCTTCGCAGCGCCGCTGCCGATCACCATCATTGCCGAAATGCTCGGCGTGCCGGTCGAGATGGGGCCGCAACTGCTCGACTGGTCGCACCAGATGGTCGCCATGTACATGCATGGCCGCACGCGCGAAACCGAGGAGACAGCCAACCGCGCCGCCGGCGATTTTGCCGATTTCCTGCGTGGCTATGTCACCGAGCGGCGCAAGAACCCCGGTGATGACCTGCTGTCGCTGCTGATCTCGGCGCAGGAGGACGGCCAAAAACTGTCGGAGGACGAGATGGTGTCCTCGGCAATCCTGCTGCTCAATGCGGGCCATGAAGCGACCGTGCATCAGACCGGCAATGCGGTCCGCTCGGTCCTGGCGCAAGGTGGCGACCCGCGTCGCTTCTTCACCTCACCCGAAGCGACCGCGGCAACGGTCGAGGAATGCCTTCGCTTCGATGCGCCGCTGCACATGTTCACGCGCTACGCCTATCAGGAAATCGAAATCGCCCCCGGCATCGTCGTGCAGCCGGGCCAGACGATCGGGCTGCTGCTTGGCATGGCCAATCATGACCCGCGCGCCTTCGCCGAACCGCTCGCCTTCAGCCCCGATCGTGCGGACCAGAAGAACGTATCCTTCGGCGCCGGCATCCATTTCTGCATCGGTGCGCCGCTCGCCCGGCTCGAATTGCAGGTGTCGCTGAAAACCTTGTTCGACCGGCGCCCCAAGCTCCATCTTGCCGAACAGCCGCCCTTCCGCGACACTTACCACTTCCATGGGCTGGAAACGCTCGCCGTCGGCTTCTGACGATCACGGGCCTGGGGCTGCGACATGAGGATGTTCTCGAGACCGGCGACAGCGTTCGCAGTGGCATTGCTATGTGCATGCCTGGGGGTGGCGCACGCCCAACAACAGCCGGAAAACATCCCGTGGGAAAACAGCGTGGCGATCGCCCAGAAAATGGCGGCCGGTCTGCTGGAGCGGCAGACCGGATCGAAGGGCTTCCCGCCGACATCCTTTGCGGTCGAGGTCGATCTCAACCTCGACGGCTTTCCGGAGATCTTCGCCTATCGCCATGAACCGGACTGCGACGGCGTCCATTGCGGCAACTTCCTGTTCGTCCTCGAAGGCGACAGCTATCAGGAGGTCCTCGGCGACATTCCCGGTGCAAGGCTGGTGCCGCAGGACAAGATCGGGCTCAGCGCCTTCAAGCGGAACGGTTTTCTCGACATCCAGTCCGACCAGATGATGATCGGTTGGGACGGCAAGCGCTATGTCGACGCCTCCACATTTCCTGCCTCGTCGCTCGATGGCGCCGCCTTCATGGCGGCTTGCCGGAAAAGCAAATCCAACGAGCAACCGGCGGAGGGCGAAGCTGAACGCGTGAGCGCTGAATGCCGATGCCAATTCAACCGGTTTCAGGTAACCGGCTTCACGCAGCCCGATCTCGATATGTACACCGCGTCGCTGGGCGAGAATTTCGAATATCCGACGGGCGCGAAAGAGATTGCCTGGCAAGCCCTTCTGAAGAATGCCGAGGATGTCGGCACCGGCTGCGATGTCGCCAGCGGCAAGAGCCAATGGCCGCCGGCCTATTTCAATCATGGCGACCAGCCGCAGCAGAAGCTGAACTTCGAGGGCTTCCTCGATGCCTGTCCGGCACAGGATTTCATCCTCACCAACCATAAGATTGGCTCACCGGACCGTGCGCTCAGCCTTTGCGGCTGCCTTGCGCGCGAGATGCCCACCCAGGGCATCAGCCAGGAGGGGCTCGATCTCCTTGTGCAGTATTATCGCAACGAGATTTCCGACGCCGAAATCGAGGCACAGGACGCCGACGCCCTGACCTTCCACGACAAGGCGTCGGAGGCTTGCCTCAGCCAGTTCCCGGCGAAATAGCATGGCGACGGTCTACCTGACATGAGCGAGTGGAAATTCGCCTTCCTGGAAGAGCCGCCATTCTGCTTTACCGGTGCATCGGGCGAGGTCTCAGGCTGTGACGTCGAGCTTGCGCGCAGGCTCGGCGAAATGCTCGGATTGGCGAGCTTCAAGCCGATCGAGACCGAATTCGCTGAATTGCTGCCAGGGCTGGTCGAGGGTCGCTGGACCATGACGACCGGCCTGTTCGTCTCCGAAGAGCGCCAACGGCTTGTCGACTTCACACGGCCGATCTGGGCGCTGCAGGATGGGTTGCTGGTCGCGAAAGACAATCCACGCGGCTTTCGCGGCTACCAATCCATTGCCAGGGACCGGACGGGGTTGCTTGGCGTCATAACCGATCAGGTCCAGCATCTCACGGCGCTGCACAACGGAATTGCGCCGGAGCAGATCAGGATGTTCGCAACGCAGGCCGATGCGGCGGACGCAGTGGCCAACGGCATGGTGCACGCCTATGCCAGCGTTGCGATGGCGCATCGAGGCTATCTGACCCGGCGGCCCGAAATGCCGCTTGGCCTTGTCGAGGTTCCCGCCAGCGAAAAACAGCCATCGGCCGGCGCCTTCGCGATCGCCAAGGGCAACAGCGCCCTGCTCCAGCGAATTGATGCTTGCCTTGATGAATTGCTGGGCAGCGACTGGCACCGGCAGATGATGGCGCGATACGGATTTTCGGACAGCGATATCGATCGCGTCGTCTGATCCGCCCTGGATGCCTGTTTTTATGCATGTCGTTCTCCCAAAACCGGGGCCACTTTTGGGCGACATGCATTAGAGCTTGATCACATACTCCTTGCGCGTCGTTTCAAGCACTTCCCAGCTGCCCTTGAAGCCGGGCCTGAGCACAAAGCTGTCGCCGGCCTTGACGGTGCGCGCCACGCCGCCTTCTTCAGTGACCACCGAAACGCCGGACAGTATGTGGCAGAACTCCCATTCGTCGTAGGCGATGCGCCATTTGCCCGGGGTCGATTCCCAGATGCCGGCATAGAGGCTGTCCCGCTCCTCGACATTCCAGGTGCGGAATTTCGGATCGCCCGAGATCAGACGATCCGGCGCCGGCGCGCCAGATTCGGGTTCGACGTTTTTGGTGTCGACGGAAAGAAATGCGGTCATGATCGATCAGACCTTGGCAAGCGCCTGTTCGAGGTCGGCGACGATGTCGTTGACGTCCTCGATGCCGATGGAAAGCCGCACCGTGTCCGGACCGGCTCCGGCCTTGACCTTCTGCTCGTCGGAAAGCTGGCGGTGCGTGGTCGAGGCTGGGTGGATGACCAGCGACTTGGTGTCGCCGACATTGGCCAGGTGCGAAAACAGTTCCAGCGCCTCGACGAATTTGACGCCGGCGTCATAGCCGCCCTTGAGGCCAAAGGTGAATACGGCGCCGGCGCCTTGCGGCGAGTATTTTTTCTGCAGCGCGTTGTTCTTGTCGCTCGGCAGGCCGGGATAATTCACCGAGGCGACCTTGGGGTGGTTGGACAGCCAGGCGGCAACCGTCACGGCGTTGTCGCAGTGGCGCTGCATGCGCAGCGGCAAGGTTTCCAGGCCGGTCAGGATGAGGAAGGCGTTGAACGGTGAGATCGCCGGGCCGAGGTCGCGCAGGCCAAGCACGCGCGCGGCAATGGCGAAAGCGAAATTGCCGAAGGTTTCGTGCAGGATGAGGCCGCCATATTCAGGGCGTGGTTCCGACAGCATCGGGTATTTGCCCGACTTCGACCAGTCGAACGTACCGCAGTCAACGATGGCGCCACCGATCGAATTGCCGTGACCGCCGATGAATTTGGTCAGCGAATGGACGACGATGTCGGCGCCGTGCTCGATTGGCCGGATCAAGTAGGGCGAGGCCAGCGTGTTGTCGACGATGAGCGGCAGGCCGTGCTTCCGGGCGATGTCGCCGATCTTCTCGATGTCGACAAAGGTGCCGGCCGGATTGGCGAGGCTCTCGATGAAGATCGCCTTGGTCCTGTCGTCGATCTGGCTTTCGAAGGTCGAGATGTCATTGGTGTCGGCCCAGCGCACCTCCCAGCCATAATTCTTGAAGGCATGGCCGAACTGGTTGATCGAACCGCCATAGAGCTTGTTGGCGGCGACGAAATTGTCGCCCGGCTGCATCAGATTGTGGAACACAATCACTTGCGCGGCATGGCCGGAGGCGACCGCAAGCGCCGCCGTGCCGCCCTCGAGGGCCGCGATGCGCTCTTCGAGCACTGCCTGCGTCGGGTTCATGATGCGGGTGTAGATGTTGCCGAAGGCCTTCAGCCCGAACAGCGAGGCGGCATGATCGGCATCGTCGAAGACGAAGGAGGTCGTCTGGTAGATCGGCGTGGCGCGGGCGCCGGTGGCCGGGTCGGGCTTGGCGCCGGCATGGACGGCGAGCGTATTGAAACCGGGCGTGCGGGTCATAAAAGCCTCCCTTTTTGAAACTCTTGAAATGGCCGGGCATTCTTGGCGAAGCCCGGGCGCGAATGCAAAGAAGAAAATGCCCTTCGGCGAACGATCTGCGGCCGAAACGCGAGAAAATGCACCGACTTACGGAATAATTTGCTTCTACTTTTGGCGCACACCAAAACTCTGGAATCCGGGGCGCATCAGCGGCTTCTTCGACGACAAGACGCCGGAATTGACGCCGGTCCAGCCGATCTCGCCGGAGAGCTTGCCGTATTCGATCTTGGGGCAGCGGTTCATCACCACCTTGATGCCGGCGGCCTCGGCGCGTGCGGCTGCCTCGTCATGGCGCACGCCAAGCTGCATCCAGAGGACTTTCGGCAGGGGATCGAGCCGCAACACCTCATCGACAATGCTCGGCACTGCCGTCGCCGCGCGAAAGACGTCGACCATGTCGATCGGTTCGGGAACGTCGGCCAGCCTGGCATAGGTCATCCGGCCGAGGATTTCCTTGCCGGCCTGGCCAGGGTTGATCGGAAACACCGAAAACCCCTTGGCCTGCAGATATTTCAGCACGAAATAGCTTGGCCGCACGTCATTGGCGGACGCGCCGACCATGGCGATGGTCTTCACCGAATTGAGGATGCCGGCAATGTAGGTGTTGTCGTAACTATCGTGGTTCATGCGGCTTCCTGCGGTAGTGATAGCGGTAAAGTTCACGGCTGAATCCAAGCGAAGCATAGAGCGCACGGCCCGGCGCATTGTCGGCCACCACCTGCAGGCATGCGGCGTGAGCACCTGCCCGTCGCGCCCAGTCGATCAGGCCGCCGACTGTCTTGCGGCCCAAGCCTTGCTGCCTGAAGCGGCCGTCGGTTTCAACCGATTCCACCACAAGCAGCCCATTGCGGATGACGCCATAGGCCAGGGCGGCAATTTCGCTGTCGCGTTCGCACGACACGAACGCCCGGTCGCCGACGATCAGCCCGGTCATCTCGCGAAAGACGCGGCGATCGGCGTCATCATAGGTGCCAATGCGGAACCGCGCTGCAAGCCAGTTCTCGCCTGGCACCTCGGAAACCACGACCTGTCCGTCGCGGACTTCGGCAAGCTCGTTGATCCCGGCATAGAGGTGGATTGTCCCGCCTTCGAGCTGGTAACCGCGATGATCGAGCGCGGTTTCGAGCTCGTCGGCGATATCAGGCACCCGGAACAGCGGCGTCTGGCCATGGCCAACATAGAAGGACTCGGCGGCTTCGATCACCTTGTCAGGCGTACCGCGCTCGCCGCGCAATGGGTTCGCGGAATTGGTGCGTCGGATCCGGCCGCCCGAGCGCCGCAGAAGCCAGCCATCCGCGACCGTCTCGACGGTAGCCGGCCAGCCTTCGCGACAGGCCTGCTCGATGCGCCAATTGAGGTCATCGTCGCAGACCGTCACGCGTCATCCTCCCTCAGCGCTTCCTCCATAAACGCCTGCGGATCGGTGCAGAAGTCGCGCATCATGCGAAAATGGTCGGTATCGCTGAAATCGGTCGGGTCGAGACCGAAGCGGCTGATGCGGAACAGCCGCGCGCCGGGACAGGCCATCAGCAGTGGCGAGTGCGTCGCCATGATGACTTGCGCGGTGCCCGACTGGTCCATCCGCCGCAGCATTTTGAGCAGCTCGATCTGGCGCGATGGCGAGAGCGCGCTCTCGGGTTCGTCGAGGATGTAGATGCCTTGTCTGCGGCAGCGCTCCTCGAAGAAGCGGATGAACCCCTCGCCATGCGACCAGGACAGGAAGTCCGGTGGCGCCCCGCCAGATTCCCTAGCTGCCTCGTCGAGGTAACGGGCAACGGAATAGAAGGATTCGGCGCGGAAGAACCAGCCGGCGGTGACCTTCGGCAGCCAGTGGCAACGAAAACTGTCAGCCAGCGCGGCGCCGCTCTTGTCGATGGCACGAGAATGGTCGACCGGCCTGTAGCCCTTGCCACCACCGGCTTCGTCGTAACCGGCGAGCGCGCCGATCGCCTCGAGCAGCGTCGATTTGCCGGTGCCGTTCTCGCCGACGATGATGGTGATCGGCGTGGTGAATTCGAGTTCGAAATCGTGGCCGCGAAACAGCGGCAGGTTCCAGGGGTATTTTTCCCAATCCTCGACCCGCTCCGGGTCAAGCAGGATGCGCTTGAGGTAGGGTGCCTTGAGCCGTGTCAGCTGCTTGCGATAGGCCATCAGCCAGGCAGGGAAATCGTGCCGTCTTCCGCGATCGGAAAGGCCGGATTGTGCGCCACTTCCCAGACATGCCCGTCGGCATCGGCGAAATAGCCGTACCAGCCGCCCCAGAAGGCACGGCCGGCTTGCTTGACGATACGGCCGCCGGCCTTCTCGGCCATGGCAAGCACCTCGTCGACTTCGGCATCGGAGCGGGTGTTGTAGGCGAGGTAGACGGCGGATGGCGCCCCGGCAAAGGCAATGCCGGAATCCTCCTCGGCGCTGGCGCGCGGGAACAGGCCGAGAATGGCGCCGCCCATCTGGAAGAAGGCGACACCGTCGGTGATGCGGGCATGACGGGTCAGGCCCATCGCCTCGTAGAAGCGCACGGCGCGGTCGAGATCGTCGGTCGCGATGGTGACGATGGAGATGCGCGGTTCCACGACTACTCGTCCGTCCATTCCGGCTTGCGCTTGCCGATGAAGGCGCCAATGCCCTCCTCCGCGTCACGCGCCAGCATGTTCTCGACCATGATCCGGCCGGTATAAGCATAGGCGTCGGCCAGTCCCATCTCGGCCTGCGCGTAAAACGCTTCCTTGCCGGTCTTGATCACCAAAGATGATTTGGAAGCAATGGTTTGCGCGTATTTGGTGACAATCTGATTCAGATATTCGCGTGGCACGACGCGGTTGACCAGGCCGAACTCCTTGGCGGTTGCCGCATCGATCGTCTCGCCGGTCAACAGCATTTCCATCGCATGCTTGCGCGAGACGTTGCGCGACAACGCCACCATCGGCGTCGAGCAGAACAGACCGATGTTGACGCCTGGCGTGCAGAAGGTCGCTTCATGCGACGCGATCGCCAGATCGCAGCTGGCGACGAGTTGCAGCCCGGCGGCGGTGGCCAGGCCGTCGACTTCGGCAATCACCGGCAGGGGATGACGCACGATCGCCTGCATCAGCGTGGCGCAAGCCGCAAAGGTCTCTGCGAAGAAGGCCTTGCCACGATCGGCGTCGGCGCGCCGCGCCGTCATTTCCTTGAGATCGTGGCCAGCGCAAAACACCTTGCCGGCCGCCGACAGTACAATGACGCGAACCGCCTTGTCGGTCTTGGCACGCTCGAGTTCAGTCGTCAGCGCCGCCATCGCCGCCAGCGACAAGGCGTTGGCTGGGGGATTGGCGAGCGTCAGGCGCAGCACGCCCTTGTCCAGTTGTGCGACAACCGGACCGTCAACGGCGGCAGGCTTGATGGCGAGGATTTCAGCCATGGTCGTTTCTCCGCGATTCTGGATCATGGTTGGATGCTTCAATCTAGTATGCCATCACGCTTCGTCCAACACCCTCGAACAGATTGCTGGCACAAGCGACAAGGCTGCCCTGCATTTGTGCCGATGGCTTGGGATTGTCATCAATGACGGCTGACCGGTGTTGCCAGAATAGCCGGCCGCGTTCAAACAGGCGCACACAAGGGAGACCGCCATGCCCGCCCAGAGCAATCTCAAGCCGGTGCTGACCGCGGCAGACGTCAATGCGCTGATGGCCACCGTCTATCCCCAGCTCAACGACCAGTTCAAACATTACGAGGCGATCGACGTGTTTCCGGGCGGTTGCACCGTGCGGCTCAATGCCCACGAGCGGCATCTGCGCCCTGGCGGCACAGTGTCGGGTCCGTCGCTGTTCACGCTGGCCGATATCGGTGGCTATGTCTGCGTGCTCTCTCATGCCGGGCCGGACGCGCTTTCCGTTACCGTCAATCTCGACATCAACTTCGTCCGCAAGGCCGAGGCCGGGCCGATCGACGGCCATTGCCGCATCCTGAAGCTCGGCAAGAGCCTGATGGTGTTCGACATCGACATCGTCGCCGGCCCGGACGGACACACTGTGGCACACGCCACCGGCACCTATTCGATCCCGCCGAAGCGGTAGACGAATTCCTCTCGCCAATGTTTCCCAACGCAGGACCATCTGCGTCTGCTGCTATGCGTCTGCCGACAGCCCCAGGATTCGTAGCACCGTCTCGCGAATGAGGCGGCGCAAGTTTGCAGGTTTATCAAGATGGCTGGCGACCAGCAGTCCGTCGTTGGCAACAGTCAGGACATCGGCCGTGGTTTCGGGGTCCAGGCACCCGTCGGCTTCAAGCAGACCGAGCAGGAGGTCACGCTTCCATTGCCTATGCTCGTCAATCGCCTGCCGTACTGGATGGCTCGGCTCAGGATATTCGGCGGCAGCATTCAGAAACGGGCAGCCGCGGTAGCCAGGCTGAGCGGCGGCGTCCGCAACGAGATCAAAAATAGCCAGGATCGAATCCCGCGCCGATCGCTCGCTGATCTTGTCGATCATGGCCCTCCCTTGCCGGCTTTGGCCCTGAATGTAGGCGCGGACGAGTTCGTCCTTGGCCGGAAAGTACTTGTAGAAAGTGGCCTTGGCCACGCCCGCCTCGGCGATGATCCGGTCGATGCCGACCGCGTGCACGCCCTCGGCATAGAACAGGTTCGTGGCCGTATCGAGTATGCGGTTGCGCGCAGCACTCTCCCGGCCGATGTCAGTAGCGTGGTCCACCATATCGAATACCCTTTGACGTCAACCCTTTTCCGCCATACAGACAGACTTGTCTAGTTTCCGCCATACAGACAGACTTGTCTAGTAGACAAACCTGTCTGCTCTTGAACGAGAGGTGCCAAATGGGATCAGTTATCAGGGAAATGATAGTCGACGCATCGCCGGAGAAGGTCTGGCACACCGTAGGCAACTTCGCCGAGGGGCCGCGACTAACGACGCCAGATATTTTCGTGGACTGCCGGTTGATCGAGCCCGACTTGAGGCAAATGACCTTCGCCGACGGCAAGATCGTGCGGGAGAGGCTCATCGCCCGCGACGAACCGGCGCGCCGCATCGTCTGGGCGTGGCAAGGGGTAGAGGTGAAGCACGACAACACCTCGATGCAGGTCTTTGCCGAGAGTAATGGACGCAGCCGGCTGGTATGGATTCATGACACATCGCCGGACGACCTTTGCGACTGGCTTGCCGTCGCGATGGACCAGCTTGCGCCCGAGATACGCCGCTCGCTCGAAAGAGCCAACTGAAGACCCCAGCCGGCCAAGGGACGTTCCGGCCATGCCCCGGAACGTTCATTCTTGCGGTATTATAATACCTCACTACTAACCCATTGTTTTTGCCTGATCTTTTTGGAATATTCTAGAAACTGCGGACTTGACGTGCCCCCTCACCCTCGCCTATAAGCCCTCACGAAGCAGCGGCCCGCAAAGGCCGCGGTTTTGTTATTGGCGGCGGGCAGCGCTTTTCGCCAATCCAAGCAACAAGAAACGCCTTTCCTTGTGAAGGTCCGAACCGAAAGCAGAAAATATGACAACCTTTTCGCAGAAGCCTGCGGATGTGGTGAAGAAGTGGATCCTGATCGACGCCGAGGGTCTCGTCGTCGGCCGTCTCGCCACTGTCATCGCCAATCATCTTCGCGGCAAGCACAAGCCGACCTTCACCCCGCATGTCGACGACGGCGACAACGTCATCGTCATCAATGCCGACAAGGTGGTGTTCACCGGCAAGAAGTTCACCGACAAGGTCTATTACTGGCACACCGGCCACCCCGGCGGCATCAAGGAGCGCACCGCGCGCCAGCTGCTCGAGGGTCGTTTCCCCGAGCGTGTCGTCGAGAAGGCCGTCGAGCGCATGGTGCCGCGTGGCCCGCTCGGCCGTCGCCAGATGAAGAACCTGCGCGTCTATGCAGGTGCAGAGCATCCGCATGTCGCCCAGCAGCCCGAGATTCTCGACGTGGCCGCGCTGAATTCCAAGAACAAGAAGGTCGCATAAGATGGCTGAGCTTTCCTCGCTCGCAGAACTGGGCGCCGCCACCGGCAACACCAACACCCAGCCGGCTGCCCCCGTCCACGTCCAGAAGCTCGACAAGTCGGGCCGCGCCTATGCCACCGGCAAGCGCAAGAACGCCATTGCGCGCGTCTGGGTGAAGCCCGGTTCCGGCAAGATCGTCGTCAACGACAAGGAATTCGCGACCTATTTCGCGCGTCCGGTCCTGCAGATGATCCTCAACCAGCCGATCATTGCGGCCAACCGCTCGGGCCAGTACGACATCGTCGCCACTGTCATCGGCGGCGGCCTTTCGGGCCAGGCCGGCGCTGTGCGTCACGGCATCTCCAAGGCGCTGACCTATTACGAGCCGACGCTGCGCGCCGTGCTCAAGAAGGGTGGCTTCCTGACCCGCGACAGCCGCGTCGTCGAGCGCAAGAAGTACGGCAAGGCGAAGGCCCGCCGCTCGTTCCAGTTCTCGAAGCGCTAAGCGCACCGCAGCTTCAGACAATCAAAAGGCCGCCTCCGGGCGGCCTTTTTCTTTTGGGGTGCCGACGCCGGCGCAGTTCATGCCTGGCGCCAGGTCTCAGGGTCTGCCGCCCTTGATGAAGTCGATGAACGCCCGCAGCGGGGCCGGCACGAGGCGGCGGCCGGGATAATAGAGGAACGGCCCGGAGAAGTTCTGCCACCACGGTTCGAGAATGGGCTCAAGCGCGCCGCTCTCGAAGTGAGGGCGAAGCCAGCCCTCGAAGAGGCCGATGATGCCGGTGCCGGCTATGGCCGCATCGACGGCCAGATCGGTCGCCCCGCCGATCCGCACGATCAGCGGCCCCGTCGGATCGATCCGCACCACCTCACTGTTGCGCTCGAACTCCCACGGCAACATCGCGCCGCTGGCAAAGCGGCCGCGCACACAGGCGTGGCCGAGCAGGTCACTCGGGTGTTCTGGCCGCCCATGGCGATCGAGATAGGCGGGGCTGGCGGCAGTGGCGAAGCGTTGCACGCGCGGTCCAATCGGCACCGCGATCATGTCCTGTTCCAGCCGCTCGTCATAACGGATGCCGGCGTCGCAGCCGGCCGCCAGCACGTCGACAAAGTTCTCATCGGCGATCACCTCCAGCCGGATGCCGGGAAAGGCGGCGAGGAAGCCCGGAACAATGTCGGGCAATATCAGCCGCGCGGCACTGACCGGCACATTGAGACGCAACGAGCCCGCCGGCCTGTCGCGGAAGCCATTCACCACGTCGAGGGCCGCCTCCACCTCCGACAGCGCCGGGCCGAGCCGCTCCAGCAGGCTGAGACCTGCCTCGGTTGGGACAACGCTGCGCGTCGTGCGGTTGAACAGTCTGACGCCGAGCTGCACTTCCAGGCGACGCACCGCCTCGCTCAAGCCGGAGGCGCTGCCGCCGCTGGCACGCGCACCGTCGCGAAAGCCGCCGGCGCGGGCCACCGCCACGAAGGCGTTCAGATCACCGAGGTCCATCATTGTGCGCAATTCCGTACAGCCTGTGTGGATTGTACCTGATTATCACGAAGTTGAGCAGCGCCTATCTTTGTCTCCTCAAAGGAGATCACTCATGTCTGATATTCAACAGGCCGGCACCTTCACCCTTGGCAGCCATACTGTGAAGCGGCTTGGCTACGGCGCCATGCAACTCGCCGGACCCGGT
The DNA here is from genome assembly GCF_042431665.1 of Mesorhizobium kowhaii. NCBI lineage: Bacteria > Pseudomonadati > Pseudomonadota > Alphaproteobacteria > Hyphomicrobiales > Phyllobacteriaceae > Mesorhizobium > Mesorhizobium kowhaii. The sequence continues at coordinate 356,394 of NZ_JBHLYT010000176.1, read as the reverse complement.
GTGTTCGGCCCGCCCAAGGACCATGACGCGGCAGTGGCGGTGCTGCGTGAAGCCGTTCTGCAGGGGGTCGACCACATCGACACCAGCGACTTCTATGGCCCGTACGTCACCAACCGGCTGATCCGCGAGGCGCTGGCGCCCTACCCCCAGGATCTCGTCATCGTCACCAAGATCGGCGCCCGGCGCGGCACGGATGGATCATGGCTGCCGGCCTTTTCCGCCGAAGCGCTGACCCAGGCTGTGCACGACAATCTGCGCAATCTCGGGCTCGAGGTGCTCGACGTGGTCAACCTACGGATCATGTTCGATACCCATGGTCCCGCCGAAGGGTCGATCGAAGCGCCGCTCACCGTGCTGGCCGAGCTTCAGCGGCAGGGCCTGGTCAGGCACATCGGGCTGAGCAACGTGACATCGACTCAGATCAAGGAAGGACGCCGGATTGCCGAGATCGTCTGCGTCCAGAACCAGTACAATCTGGCGCATCGCGGCGACGACGCCCTGATCGACGACCTCGCCCGTGACGGCATTGCCTATGTCCCGTTCTTCCCGCTCGGCGGCTTCAATCCGCTGCAGTCTTCGACACTGTCCGACGTGGCGCGGCGCCTCGGCGCCACCCCGATGCAGGTCGCGCTCGCCTGGCTGCTGCGTCGCGCGCCCAACATCCTGCTGATCCCCGGCACGTCTTCGGTCGGGCATTTGGAGGAAAACCTCGCAGCAGCAGAACTCGCGCTGCCGGAGGATGCGCTCAGGGAATTGGACGGCGTGGCAATGGTAGCCTGACGGCGAACGACCCGCTGCGCAGTTTCACTCGCGCAAGGCCGCTATCTCGGATTTCCTAGAGCGGTTCATCGTTTCACGGAAACGCAGAACCGCTCTATCTCTCTTTGTTTTGGCACAATTCCCAAGGGAAAACGCCATGCGCTTTCCCGGGAAAACCGTTTCACACTTTTCCTGGAATTACTCTAATTGATGCTCGCCGCGTTGGCGGGCTCAGCCGGCCGCGCCTCGTCGGCATAAGGCACGCGGTAGCCATTCGCCGCCAGCCAGTCGATTGCCGCCTTCGGCTCGTCGGTCTGGATGATGGTGGCGCCGCGGTCGGCCCAGAAGCCCCAGCTTTCGCGCGGCAGGCTGGCCTTGACCGCCAGTTCGTCGCCGCGGCCGCCGGCCAGGAAGCCGCCCGGCTTGTTGACGATGGCGTAGGTGTCGGCCCAGATGTGCCAGTTGCCCCGCACCGCGGCCGCGCGCATGCGCGTGCTGAACAGCGGTCCGCCGGTCTCGGTCAGCGTCTCGGCACCTGCCCGCCAGTTGATCAGCTCGGTCGCGCGCGGCGAGAAGACGTGGTCGACCGTCTCGGCGAAAGCGGCATCGTGCACCGCGTCGTCAGCGATGATCGGCATGAACTGGAAGCCACCGCCAATGGCATCCATGGCGGCCTTCACCGTGGCAATCCGGGTGGCGTTCCACAGGTTCTCCTTGACGATGACCTGTTCGGCCATGCCGAGATCGCGAGCCACAGCAATCATGCCGAAGAGGTCGCCGACCTCGAGCTTATTGTCGAGGTTGATGAGGATCCTGTCCCTGGTCGCCAGCAGCATCTCGCGCAGCGTCGAAACTGTCTCATTGGTGGCGACGCCGGTACCCTCAACCACCAATCGGCAGGTCTTCAGTTCGGCCAGCGTCCGCTTGACCACCTCACCCTTGCAGGTCGTGGTGCGGTCGAGCCAGCTGTCATGCATGATGACGAACTCACCGTCCTTCGAGCGCCTGATGTCGACCTCGACGATTTCGGCGCCCATGGCGATCGAGCCCTCCACGGCCGCGATCGAATTTTCCGCATAGAGCGTCTTGCCGGCCTGCATGCTGCCGGCGCGATGCGCGGCAATCATGACGTGGTCGCGCCATTGGTTGGCCTGTTCGAAGCGGTCGAGGATCTGCCTGGCGCGGGTTTCTGCGGCCGATGATTGGCCAGAGGCGGCGGCAAGTGCCGCGGAAAGCAGAAGGCTTAGCCAGATGGTCCGCATCGAGAATCGCTCCTTGCCGGATCGAAACCCGAATAGGCGATGCCCGTGACAGCCCGGTGAACGAAGCCGGCTAGAGGATGTCTTGTTTGAGCATGATCTTTTCCGAAAACCGGCTTCCACTTTTCAGGATCATGCTCGCGGGATCTCTGGTTTGAGCTTGATCCCTTCCGAAAACCGACGTCCACTTTTCGGGATCATGCTCGCGTCAAATGCGTTTCGAGAGCCGGCGGAACCAAGCCATGGCCGGCATTTCGACGAAACGCCAGGTGATCCAGGAGGCGGCGATGGTGGCGAGAAGCATGACGACGATCGCCACGGCCCCTGTCCCCCCGGCGCCGAAGCCGGTCGCGGGCTGGCCGCGTAGCACGATGTCGCCGATCAGGCCCAAGCCGAGCTTGCGCTCGACGAGCCCGGCGACGTTGATCATGCGCGCCTGGACGAAGATGTGGACCATATAGATCGAGTAGGACAGTGCACCGAGCGTCAGCATGAACGGGGTTCTGAGCAAGGCGCTGATCCAGCCGCCTTCATGGGCGAAGAGAAACAGCGCCAGCGCGAACACCAGGGGTGCCGCGATGCCGAAATCATTGTCGCCGGCCAGCGAGACAAAAAGCACGATGACGGCGACCATGACGATCTCGGCAAGGGTCCAGGCCATGAGCGGGCCGGCCTTGGCCAGGGCCTGTCGCGCCCTTGCAATGGAATCATGCTGAAACCAGGCAAGCAAGGCGCCGAGCGAGAAGCCGTACAGGCAGCGGATGAAGCCGAAATCGAAGGACACATCCATATGATGGGTCGAGAAGCCAAGCAGGAACAGCGGCGCGGTGACGGCAGCGCCGACGAACCATATCCAGGCGTTCGCTCCGGCGGCGAAGACCACACCCGCAAACAGCAGATAGGCGAAGAACTCCGCGGAAATGCTCCAGCTTGGCGCATTCCAGGTCAGTTGATCCTCGAAGCCGACGCCTTGCAGCAAGAGAAGATTGGCGAGCAGACTCCTAGGGTCGAAACCACCGGTGAAGGGAGCAGCCCCGGTGCCATGCAGTTGCGGCAACACCAGCCGCAGCAACTCGAAGCCGGCAAAGCCGGCCAGCATGAGCAGGTGCAGCGGGTAGATGCGGCCGAAACGGACCAGGGCGAAGCGAGCCACCTCCTTCGGCTGGCTCAGCCGGTTGCCGTAGCTGCTGGCGATGACGAAACCGGAAAGGACGAAGAAGAAGTCGACGAAGAGGTAGGACGAACCGATGAAGGCGCTTTGCGAAATCGTCGAACCGGTCGGGAAGTGAAACAGCGCCACCAGCAGCGCGCAGATACCGCGCCACGAATCGAGAACCAGGAAGCGTTCGCCGGCGATCGTGCCGGTGTGGGTCGACACCACGGCGCGGGGAGGATTAAGAAACGCCGTCTGCGTCATGGTGATACAAATCCTGTTTTGTCATGGCACTCCAGGGGCGCCATTTCGTCTCGCCAAGCTGTGACTGGCATCTTCCGTGCCGGTTCTGTAGTTGTTGCACCCCGATGAAAAACGAGGATCCGTAATGGCGACCAACAACATCGACCATGCCTTCACCGCCCGCTCCAAAACGGGCGCTGCCCTCGAGCCGACCTATTCCGGCGCGCTGTCTTTCATGCGGCGCAAATACACGAAGGACGTGAAGGGCGCGGACGCTGTGGTATGGGGCATTCCCTTCGACGCCGCCGTCACCAACCGGCCCGGCGCCCGCTTTGGGCCGCAGGCGATCCGCCGCGCCTCGGCGATCCTCGACAATGACCCGCAATACCCGTTTTCACGCGATCTGTTCGAGCATCTCGCGGTGGTCGACTATGGCGATTGCCTGCTCGACTCAGGCAACCACCAGAAGACGCCCGGCACGATCGAGCGCGAAGCGGCGAAGATCCTCAAATCCGGCGCCTTCCTGTTGTCGCTCGGTGGCGATCATTTCGTCACCTGGCCGCTGCTCAAGGCGCATGCCGCCATCCACGGCCCGCTCGCCCTGGTGCAGTTCGATGCCCACCAGGATACCTGGCCGGACGATGGCAAACGCATCGACCACGGATCCTTCGTCGGCCGCGCCGTCAAGGAAGGCATCATCGATCCCGACCGCTCGATCCAGATCGGCATTCGCACTCATGCGCCCGACACGTTCGGCATCAAGATCCTCTACGGCCACGAAATCGAGGAGATGCGCGCGTCCGACATCGCGTACGCCATCGTCGACCGCACCGGCGGCAAGAAGACCTACCTCACATTCGACATCGACTGCCTCGACCCGGCCTACGCGCCCGGCACCGGCACGCCGGTTGCCGGCGGGCCGTCCTCGGCAAAAATCCTGTCGACGCTGCGCCAGCTCAACCAGATCGATATTGTCGGCGCCGATATCGTCGAGGTTGCGCCGGCCTATGATCACGCCGATATAACGGCGATTGCCGGCTCGATGGTGGCGATGCAGTATCTCGGTCTGCTGGCCGAACGAAAGGCCCGGCTTGAAGAGCTGAACAACGGCAACCACAACGGTGCCGCGGTGAATCACGGTCAGGGCATATAGTGTTGAAATATCAGGGAATTTGATCAGGCAATGAAACCGAAAATCTTCATCGACGGCGAGCACGGCACCACTGGTCTGCAGATCCGGGCGCTGCTTGCCGAGCGCGGCGATCTGGAGATCATCTCCGTTCCCGCCGAGCGCCGCAAGGAAACGGCCGCGCGCGCCGAGTTCCTCAATGCCGCCGATGTCGCGATCCTGTGCCTGCCCGATGACGCGGCGAAGGAAAGTGTCTCGCTGATCGCCAACGACACCACCAAGGTCATCGATGCGTCGACCGCGCATCGCGTAGCCGAAGGCTGGGCGTATGGCTTCGCCGAGATGGACAAGGCGCAGGCAAAGACGATCGCCTCGGCCAAGCGCGTCGCCAACCCCGGCTGCTGGCCGCAGGGACCGATCGCGACGCTGCGGCCGCTGGTCACCGCCGGCCTGCTGCCGGCGGATTTCCCGATCACGGTCAATGGCATTTCCGGCTATTCGGGCGGCGGACGGCCGATGATCGAGGATTATGTCGCCAAGGGAGAGGACGCCTCGGAGTTCCTGCCCTATGGCCTCACCTTGCAGCACAAGCACGTGCCGGAACTGAGGGCCTATGCCAGGCTGTCGCATGATCCGATCATGCAGCCGGCGGTCGGCAATTTCGCACAAGGTATGATCACGGTGGTGCCGCTGCAGCTTGGCGGTCTCGACCATGTACCGACGGGTGCGGAGCTTCATGCGGCGATTGCCGACCATTTCGCCGCCATCGAGGGCGGTGTGGTCGAGGTCGCGCCCTATGCGCATCTGGAGCGCATGCCGGACATCGATCCGGAGATCTACAACGGCACCAACCGGATGAAGGTCTACGTCTTCGCCAACGACAAACGGGCGCAGGCGCTGCTGCTGGCGGTCTATGACAATCTCGGCAAGGGCGCCTCGGGTGCCGCCGTGCAGAACATGGACCTGATGCTCGGCCTCTGATGGACGCGCCTGTCTTTCCGACGCGCTGGAGGGTCAGCGCGCCCGAACTCATCGCCGAGACCTTTTCGAGCCGCATCTGGAAGGTGCGACGCGAGGATGGTTCGCCGGCAATCGTCAAGGCGCTCAAGCCTTTCGATGACGTCGCCGACGAATTGCGCGGCGAGCATTATCTCGCCTGGCGGCGCGGCGAAGGCGCGGTCCGCCTGCTTGGCCGTGACGGCCACAGCATGCTGCTCGAATATGCCGGTGAAACCCTGCTGCAACAGGTTCTCGGCGAACAGGGCGACAACGCCGCGACCGCAATCGCGGCGGATGTGATGGCAAAACTGTTTTCGCCTTGGAAAGACCCCTTCCCGCCGGAGCTTCAGCCGCTCAGGGAGCGGTTTTCAAGCCTGTTCGGGAAAGCCGCGACCGACCGCGACGCCGGCCATGACAGTCTCTATGTCGAGGCCGCCGTCATCGCCGATCGGTTGCTGGCCGATCCACACGATATCAGGCCCCTGCATGGCGACCTGCATCACGACAACATCCTGCATGGGCCGCGGGGCTGGCTGGCGATCGATCCGAAGGGCGTGCTTGGCGATCCCGGCTTCGACGCCGCGAACATGTTCTACAACCCGCTCGACCGGGACGAGCTTTGCCTCGATCCGGAGCGCATCGCAGATATGGCCGAGGTCTTTGCCAGAACGCTGGGCCAGGCTCCGCCAGTCATTCCGGATCACGCCATCGCCTATGGCTGCCTGTCGGCGTCCTGGCATCACGAGGACGACAATCCGGTCGAGGAGAACCGCGAGTTGTCGATCGCGGCGGCGATCCCGGCGGTGCGGCCAATTTTCTGATCTCGGAGGTCGGCGCCAGTAACGGCTTGTTCACCATGATGGGCTACTGACGTGCCGTGGCTCCATCAGGGATTTGTCATGGTCAGCGCGATTTCGGGTTCCTCCCAGGCAACCCAGTATTCCTCGTCCAGTTCATCGAGCAATGCAGCCCAGGAGGCCGCGCTCGAAAAGCAGATCCAGGACTTGGAAGACCAGGCCAAGGCGATCAAGGATCAGGTCCAGGCCGCCCAGGTGCAGCAGGATATCGCTGTCGCCCAGGCCAAGCTTGACGCACTCAGGGCCGCCGACGCCGACAAGGCTGCCAAGGCCGCTCAGAGCCAATCAACGCCATCCGCCGCAGCTTTGCGCCAGGCGGAGTTCGACGGCGAGAAGACGACATCGTCAAACGAATTCTGGATGTAACCGGCAGATCGGCTCGGGATCAGCTCCTGAGCGCGATTTCGTGCGGCAAGGGATAGGCACCCTTGGTGCCGCGCCAATGCGCGGCGGCAAAGCCCAGCACGATGAGCGCAAACCCCTGATGGGTCAGCGCCATGTGCAGCGGCACATGCATCAGCAGCGTGCCGATGCCGATCGAGGCCTGCACCAGCACCAGCACAAACAGCAGTGTCGCGCGGCGGGCATGCGTTGTTTCAGGCAGCCGCCGACGCGTGGCGATCAGGTGCCACAAGGCGACAACGAACACCGTATAGGCGCCGAGCCGATGGACGAATTGCACCGTTTTCGGGCTTTCGAAGAAATTGCGCCATGCCGGCTCGAGGATCAGCAAATCACCAGGGATCAACTTGCCGTCCATCAGCGGCCAGGTGTTGTAGCTCAGGCCGGCGTCGAGCCCGGCGACCAGCCCGCCGAGATAGATCTGGATCAACGCCAACAGCACGATGAAGCCGGCCAGCCTCTGCGTCGACCGATCGGCGGCAGGTTCGGAATGCGGCGCCAGCCCACGCGCCACGACCATGGTCGCGGTAAAGATCAGCGCTGCCAGCGTCAGGTGGGTCGCCAGCCGGTACTGGCTGACCGAGACCCGGTCGACCAGTCCCGAGGCCACCATCCACCAGCCGATGGCGCCTTGCAGGCCGCCAAGCAAAAGGATGCCCACGAGTTTTGGCCCGAGGCCTCGTTCGATGCGGCGCGTCGCCCAGAAGAACAGCAGCGGCAAGCCAAACACCAGGCCGACGCTGCGCGCCAGGATGCGGTGCACCCATTCCCACCAGAAGATCGACTTGAACGCCTCGATGCTCATGCCCTTGTTGAGCTCGGCATATTGCGGGATCTGCTGATAGAGTTGGAATTCCTCTTGCCACTCGGCGTCGTTGAGCGGCGGTATCACGCCGTGGATCGGCTTCCACTCCGTGATCGACAGGCCGGCACCGGTAAGCCTGGTGGCGCCACCGACCAGCACCAGCGCAAACAGCACCAGCACCACCACATAGAGCCAGCCGCGCAGCAGCGCCCGGTTGTGCAGGTCGCGGTCGCGGGCCGCGAAAGGCGCGGCAGCTGATATGGCAGCCATGATCTTGTCCCGGCAGGTTGGTTTCGCGGATTGGTGGACCATCGCACCCGTGCTGGCAAGACCAGGCGGCGCGGCACGCCGTCGCGCCGCGTCTCACCGGTTGCACAGGATCGCGTCAAGGCCTATGCGAAGCCAACACTGAGCTCGCCGGGACCTCCGAGTTTCCCGGCAGTCTTGGACCAGGAGGCCAACCATGCCCGTGCGCCTGAAAAAGCTGATCGGAACGTTTCTGCTGGTGGCGCTGGTCATCATCTACGCGCTGGTCGCATCGATCGTCGCGGTCGCCCGGCTGTCGGAATCGAGCCCGTGGGTGCATTTCCTGTTCTTCCTGCTCAGTGGCTTGCTGTGGGTGCTGCCAGCGATGGGCATCATCAAGTGGCTGATGCTGGAGCCGCCGGCGAAGCGCTGAACTGGAACACAGATCTGCTAGCGTCAGATCGTCACGACCATCTTGCCGGCGTTGGCGAGCGGCGTGGTTACGCCCGACAGCATGGTGCGGATGTGGGCGAGGCTCTGGTAGCGGCCGTTGACTGAAATGCGCGGCAAGGCATGCAGGAACCCGGCATGTTCGGCGCGCAGCACGCCGTGGCGCGTGGTCACGGCGGAGGTGTAGCCGGCGTCTCGGGCAAAGCCCACTTCGCGGCAGCCCACCGCGCTGGCATAGCCATAAGGGTAGGCGAAATGGCTGGGCTTTTCGCCCAGTTCAGCCTGCAGCATGCCATGCACGGCGCCGATCTCGTGCCGCGCATCGGTTTCGGAGAGCCGCTTCAGATTGCTGTGGTTGATCGTGTGGGCGCCAATCGTCACCAGCGGATGCGCGGCGATACTGCGGATTTCGTCCCAGTTCATCAGTGTCCGCAGCCGCGGGCCGTCGGTGTCAACGCCATTTGAGCGAGCCAGGTCACGCAGCACGGCCTGCAGGTCCTCCTCGCGGACTTCGGAGGTGAGATAGGCGTGCAGGCGTATATTGGCCTGTAATTTCTTCGCAGGGGTCGAGCAATCGATCACCAACGGGCCATTCGGTCGCGTCAGAGTGAGGCTGTCGCGCACGTTGACGATGTCCTCGACCACATCCCACCACAAATCGGCGGTGCCGTTGATCAGCCCGGGCGCGACATAAATGGTCATCGGCGCGCCGTGCTTCTCCAGCACCGGCAGCGCCTCTGTCATGTTGTCGCGATAGGCGTCATCGGCGGTGATGGTGGCGAACTCGCCACCCTTGCCGCCTGCCTTGATGCGCTCGACCGCTTCGTCCATGGAGACGAAGGCATAGCCGCTCGCCTTCATGTCGGCGATCACGGCATCGAGGAAGCCAGGCGCGATGTTCAGATGCCGGTTGACGCTGTCAGGCTTTTCGGGCGTCGCGGTCACGCGGTGCAGCATCAGTATGGCGCCAATGCCGCCGATGAACGGCTTGGCCAACGGTGCAAGACCGGTATAACGGGCGACGTTCAGCGCCAGTTTCCGGATTGCCTCGCCCCCGTCGATCATTCATTCACCTTTTGCGCCTAGGCTGATCCAAGCACGGAATGCGCCTACGCGAACCCCCAAATTGCGATCAATACGCCCTAAGGATTGAGGTATGGTTGACGCAACAGCGTCATTTGACGGCAATCGGCTCGCTGCGACCGAGGCGTCGCAGCGCGCCTTGCCAGGGGATCAGGCCGGCCTGTCAATTTCGGTGACGTCGACGGAAGGGCTCGCGGCCTATGCCGGGTTCTGCCGCTCGGCCCTGTTTGCGCCGGCGCAGAGTGCCGGCTGGATCCTCAACTGGGCCGAGCAGGTCGGGCCGAATCTGCTCGTTGCGACGCTGAGCGCCGAAGGCAGGCCGGTTTTTGCGCTGGCCCTGGAGGTCACCGCGAAAGGTCCGTTCCGCGTCGCCCGCTTCATGGGCGACCGCCACGCCAACGGCAACTTCGTCGCCGCCGATCCGCAATGGCTGGCCAGGGCGGATATCCCGGCCATCCGATCTATGTTGGCGGCCATCGCCAAGGCACGCCCGGACATCGATCTCATCGCGCTCGAGCGGTTGCTGCCCGATCTCGACGGTGTCGCCAATCCACTCGCCCTGCTTGACCATTTTGCCAGCCCAAACCTGTCGCTGGCCGTTGATCTCGGCGGTGGCTTCGATGCGCTGCTGTTGCGCGCCAGCGGCAAGCGCAAGCGCAAGAAGCACCGCTCGCAGATGCGCAAGTTCGAGGCCGCCGGCAGTCATCGCCGCATCGAGGCCGCTACCCCGGACGAGGTGGACAGGCTGCTCGATGCCTTTTTCGAGATGAAGGAACTCCGTTTTCGCAAGATGGGCATCGCCAACGTCTTCGGCGACGAGCAGGTGCGCGGCTTCTTCCGCGCGCTGTTCACGGACGCACTTGCCGAGGACAAGCCCTCCTTCGTGCTGCACGGGCTCGAAGTGGCCGGCAAGCTCCGCGCCGTCACCGGATCAAGCCGCTCGGGCAAGCGCCTGATCTGCGAGTTCGGCGCGATCGCCGAGGATGATCTCGGCCACACCAGTCCCGGCGACTTCCTGTTCTTCGACAACATCCAGGAGGCCTGCGAGACCGGTTTTTCTGTCTACGACTTCTCCGTCGGCGACGAGCCTTACAAGCGGCAATGGTGCGATATCGAAACCCAGCATTTCGAGTTGCTGATCCCCTTGACCCTGAAGGGTCGTGTGCTGGCGCTGACGCTTCGGCAAGGCGCTGGGATCAAGGCCTTCATCAAGAACAGCCCGACGATCTGGAAGCTGACCAAGATGCTGCGCCGCAAGGCTGCCGGACAGGCAGCGCCCACGACCGGCGAGGATGAGAGCTAAAGCGCGTCGCGTCGAAACGGATTCATGCGACGCGCTTTAGCCTTTGTTTCTATGCATGTCGTTGTCTCAAAACCGGGGCCACTTTTGAGCGACATGCATTAGCTTCAGAAGTTGAGGGCTTCCCGGAGCGCCGGGCCGGCTCTGACACGCAGATCGAGGTCGGCCTCGATATGGTCGATGTGGTGCAGCATCAGCCGGCTCGCCAGCCCGCAATCGCCGTTCTCCAGTGCACCGACAATTTCCGTGTGCTCGCTATGTCCGCAGGCTGATACGCCAGAACGCCCGTAAAGGGCGATGACAAGCGACGAGCGCGCCACCAGCTCCTCCATGAAACGCTGCAGGATGGCATTGCCGGCCACCGAGGCGAGCAGCAGGTGGAAATCGCCCGACGCTTTGATTTCGGCACGCCGCGCATTGGGACCGCGCTCGGCGATGAAGCGACCTTCCTCGTCGAGCTGCGCCCGAAAAGCGGCGATGTCAGCCGCGGTGGCGCGCCCGCATGCGGCAATGGCGATGCCCGGCTCGATCAGCCGGCGCGAGGCGAACACCTGGCGCGCTTCCTCGGGCGAAGGGTTGGCGACGAAGGCGCCGCGGTTGCGCTCGGTGCGCACCAGGCCTTCGAAGGACAGCATCTGTAGCGCTGCCCGCGCCACGGTGCGGGAAACGTCGAACAGCGTGCCGACCTCGCCTTCCGACAGCTTGGTGCCGGGCGCCAGTCGGCGGTCGACGATGGCGTCGCGCAGCTGGTCGCGGATCGCCTGGGCGCGATCCTGCGTGGCACTGTCTGTGGCGGAATAGATCTGGTCGGCAATGTTCATGGCGGAAATCTTCCTGTCTCCTTCTAACGCGACTCGTCATCCGCGCACGAGAGGCAAAGTGAACACGAAGCCAAAAAAGATTGCATACGATTTTTGTGCATATCGCTGACAATCGCCCATAATTTGTGCAACGCACAAACCAGCCCGCTCAGTGGGCAGCAGGCAAAAATCCCGATTTTCCCGACAATTCAATCGCTTGGACGTCCGCGCGGCGATTGGCACGCATGATGCATTGGTTAGTGCGACCAAACGGGGAAGCCTGAATGTCCAAAGCCGCCGAAATCGACATTGTGTCCGTTTCGAAAGTCTATGGAACGACGACCGCCGTCGAGGATATCAGCCTGAAGATTCCGGCCGGTACCTATTGCTGCCTGCTCGGCCCCTCCGGCTGCGGCAAGACTTCGACGCTGCGCATGATCGCCGGCCATGAGAGCATTTCGTCGGGCGATGTCCGGCTCGGCAACACCGTCGTCACCGACCTGCCGCCGGCCAGGCGCGGCACGGCGATGATGTTCCAGTCCTATGCGCTGTTCCCGCATCTCGACCTCATCGACAATGTCGCCTTCAGCCTGAAGATGAAAGGCGTCGACAAGGAACAGCGCCGCGCCAAGGCGCTGGACATGCTGAGGCTGATGCAGATGGAGGCCTATGCGACGCGCCGCCCCGCGCAGCTTTCCGGCGGCCAGCAGCAGCGCGTGGCGTTGGCGCGGGCACTCATCACCGACCCGGAGGCGCTGCTGCTCGACGAGCCGCTGTCGGCACTCGATCCGTTCCTGAAGATCCGCATGCGCGCCGAGCTGAAGAAGCTGCAGACCTCGCTCGGCATTACCTTCGTCCACGTCACCCATAGTCAGGAGGAGGCGATGGCGCTCGCCGACCTGATCGTGGTGATGAATGACGGCCGCATCGAGCAGGCGGCGCCTCCGCGCGACGTGTTCGAGCGACCGGCCACCGCCTTCGTGGCGCGCTTCATGGGCGACCACAACGTCATCTCGGGCCGCGTTACCGGCAGCAGAGACGGCATGGTTGTATTCGACATCACCGGCGGCGGCTCGCTCGCTGCCAGCGGCCAGTTGCAGGAGGCAGGAGCACCGATCGACATCGCCATCCGCACCGACCATGTGCGCATCGGCGCCGCACCCTCGCCCGGCCTCGGCTTCACCGGCCTCGTCTCCAACATCGAATATCGCGGCGCCACGGTGAAGCTCTCCGTTACCGGCGCCGGCATCGACGATTTCACCGTCATCGTCGACGATTCCGACTTCTTCGCCAAACCCGTCGCCATCGGCGACGCCGTACCGCTCGCGTGGGATTCCGAGGACGCCATCGTCCTCGGCCGCCTTCATTCATGACGTCAACGAAGCAAAACAAGACAGGGGAATAAGCATGACAAACACCAAGCAAACCAAGACTGGCATTTCGCGCCGCTCGCTGCTCAAGACGGGTGCGGCCGCCGTCGGCCTTGCCGCCGGCTCGGGCGTCATCACCGGTTTCCCGACCATCTGGGCGCAGTCCAACATCACGCTGCGCCAGTTCGGCACCGGCGTGTCGAACCTCAATGCCATCGCCGACAAGTGCAAGGCCGACCTCGGCATCACGCTGGAGATGACAGCGACCGATTCCGACGCCGCCGCCCAGCGCGCCGTGACCCAGCCAGACAGCTACGACATCGCCGACATCGAATACTGGATCTGCAAGAAGGTGTTCCCGAGCGGCGTGCTGCAGCCGATGGATGTCAGTAAGCTGAAATATTACGACGAGCTGGTGCCGCTGTTCAAAACCGGCAAGCTCACGCCCGACAGCGTCATTGCCCAGGGCACCGCGCCGCACACGGTCGGCTATGTCGAGGCGCAGGACTCAAAGACCTTCGCCAAGGCGCCGACCAACTGGTTCACCATGGTGCCGACCATCTACAACGCCGACACGCTGGGCATCCGCCCCGACCTCGTCGGCCGCGACATCACCACCTGGGCCGACATCATGGACCCGGCCTTCAAGGGCAAGACCGCGATCCTCAACATCCCGTCCATCGGCATCATGGATGCGGCGATGATCATGGAAGCGATGGGCAACATCAAATATGCCGACAAGGGCAACATGACCAAGGAGGAGATCGACAAGACCATCGACTTCCTGATCAAGGCCAAGCAAGGCGGCCAGTTCCGCGCCTTCTGGAAGTCCTTCGACGAGAGCGTCAACCTGATGGCGTCGGGCGAAGTCGTCATCCAGTCGATGTGGTCGCCGGCCGTGGCCGCCGTGCGCTCCAAGGGCATTGCCTGCCGCTTCCAGCCGCTCAAGGAAGGCTACCGCTCATGGGGCGGCGGCCTCGGCCTTGCCGCACACCTCAAGGGCGCCGAACTGGACGCGGCCTATGAATACATCAACTGGTACACGTCAGGCTGGGTCGGCGGCTATCTCAACCGCCAGGGCTACTACTCGGCCAACATGGTCTCGGCCAAGAAGTTCATGTCCGAGGACGAGTGGGGCTACTGGATCGAGGGCAAGCCGGCCAAGGGCGAGATCAAGGCACCCGACGGCACCGTCATGGAAAAGGCTGGCGCCGTGCGCGATGGCGGCTCCTTCGAGGAGCGCATGGGCAAGGTCGCCTGCTGGAACTCGGTCATGGACGAGGACCGCTACATGGTGAAGCGCTGGAACGAGTTCATCGCGGCGTAGGGGTAAAGGCAGCTCGTCAACTGGACATGCCTCATTCCTTCGCGCCCCCTCTGTCCTGCCGGACATCTCCCCCTCAAGGGGGGAGATTGGATGTCGCTTTGGTTTTCGCCAATCTCCAACTTTGTGGAAAGAGGCAATGGGGCTGAAACTGCCGATCTCCCCCCTTGGGGGGGAGATGTCCGGCAGGACAGAGGGGCGCGCGAAGGATCTCAGCCGCTCTCTCGCCACATCACTCCGAAGGTATTCCAGATGACTGTGGCTCTCGAACGCCCCGCAATCGCCGCCGCCAAGCCGGCCAGGCGCCGCCGGCTCTCGCTCGGCGCCATCACGCCCTACCTCCAATCGGCGCCGCTGGCCATCATCCTCGGCGCGTTCCTGCTTCTGCCCATCATCATGATCGTCGTCGTCTCCTTCTGGGACTACGACTTCGCGGCCATGTATCCGGATTTCCTGACCACCAACTATTCCGACGTGCTGGGCTCCTGGGTGACCTGGAAGACCTATCTCAACACCATCAAGTTCGCCGCCATCGTCTGGGCGCTGACCTTGTTCATCGGCTTCTGGGTCGCCTATTTCCTTGCCTTCCACATCCGCACCACCGCCATGCAGATGGTGCTGTTCCTGGTCTGCACCGTGCCGTTCCTAACCTCCAACATCATCCGCATGATCTCGTGGATCCCGGTGCTCGGCCGCAACGGCCTCATCAACTCGACGCTGGTGCAGTTGGGCCTGGTGCCGAAGCCCATCGAATGGCTGCTCTATTCCGAATTCGCCGTCGTTCTGGCCATGGTCCATCTCTACACGCTGTTCATGGTGACGCCGATCTTCAACACGCTGATGCGCATCGACAAATCGCTGGTCGAGGCCGCGCGCGATGCCGGCGCGTCGGGCTGGCAAGTGCTGTGGAACGTCATCATTCCGCTGGCCAAGCCCGGCATGGCGATCGGCACCATCTTCGTCGTCACCTTGGTGATGGCCGACTTCTCCACAGTCCAGGTGATGTCGGGGGGACAGAGCGCGTCGGTGGCGCTGATGATGAAGAACCAGATGTCGCTGCTGCAATATCCGGCCGCCGCCGCCAACGCCGTGGTGCTTCTGGTGCTGGTGCTTTTGATGGTCGCGGGCATCCTGCGCATCGTCGATATCCGCAAGGAGCTTTGACGTGAGCCACGAAAAACGCACCCTCGAATTCTACGTGTTGGCGGCGTTCTTCGCGCTGTTCGTGCTGTTCCTCTACGGCCCGCTGTCGGCGATCCTGATCCTGTCCTTCCAGGGCGAAACCGGTGGTCTAACCTTCCCGCTCAACGGCGTCTCGCTTCACTGGTTCGCCAACCTGTTCGAACGCCAGGCGGTCGGCGATTTCGGCGGCAGCTTCAAGCGCTCGCTGGTGCTTGGCCTCATGGTGATGGTCGTCACCGTCGCGGTGTCGCTGCTCGCCGGTCTTGCCTTCCGCCAGAAGTTTCGCGGTGCCACCGCGCTGTTCTACCTGGCGGTCGCCAGCCTGGTCGTGCCCTCGATCATCATTTCACTGGGCATCGGCGTCGTCTTCCAGCAGATCGGCTTTCGCCCGGCCTGGTACACCTCGGCTTTCGGCGCGCATCTGACCTGGACGCTGCCCTTCGGCGTGCTCATCATGTTCGCCGTCTTCAACCGTTTCTCGCCCGCCTATGAGGAAGCCGCGCGCGATCTTGGCGCCTCGTCCTGGCAGACCTTCGCCCATGTCGTGCTGCCGATGATCGCGCCGAGCCTGATCGGCGTCGGCCTGTTCGGCTTCACCTTGTCCTACGATGAGTTCGCCCGCACGCTGATGACCTCAGGCACCTTCAACACGCTGCCGCTCGAGATCTACGGCATGACCACCAACGTCACGACGCCCGTTCTCTACGCGCTGGGCACGGTGACCACGGCGTTCTCCTTCCTGGTGATCCTGGCGACTCTGGGCGCCATCCTCTATGTCGGCCGCCGCCGGGCGCGAGCCTGAACATGCAGATCCTTGTGGTGAATCCCAACACAACGGCGAGCATGACCGAGACCATCGGTGCGGCGGCGCGCGCAGTTGCCGGCGCCTGGACGAAAGTCGTTGCCGTCACCTCGTCCATGGGACCGGCCTCGATCGAAGGCTATTATGACGAGGCGCTCGCCGTGCCCGGCCTGCTGATGGAGATCGCCGCCGGTGAGCGTGCCGGCGCGCAGGCGGCGATCATCGCCTGTTTCGACGATACAGGCCTGGATGCCGCGCGCGCCATGGCCAACATCCCCATCATCGGCATTTGCGAGGCGGCCCTCAGCATGGCGTCCTTCATCGCCCAGCGCTTCACCGTCGTGACCACCACCGAACGCTCCCGCGTGCCGGTGGAGGGGCTGGTGCAGCGCTACGGCATGGCGGGACGGGCGCGTGTACGGGCGGCAGACATTCCAGTGCTTGCACTTGAAGATCCGGCATCGGGCGCGATCGGGAAGCTGCGCGACGAAATCGCCCGGGCCGTCGAGGAGGACAGGGCCGAAGCCATCGTGCTTGGCTGCGCCGGCATGGCGGATCTTGCCCACCGGCTGCAGGCCGAATTCGGCCTGCCTGTCATCGACGGTGTCGGCGCGGCGCTGAAGCAGGCCGAGGCGCTGATAGCGCTCGGCCTTTCGACATCGAAGCACGGCGCCTATGCCAGCCCACTGGCCAAGCCCTACCGTGGCATGCTGAAATCCTTCTCCCCCGGAGCTGTCGCCGCGGAGTGAGCACAATGAAGCCGACCATCCGCACGCTGTCGCTGCATGAATTGGAGGTTCTCATCGACTGGGCGGCGGCGGAAGGCTGGAACCCTGGTCTTGAAGACGCGGCAATGTTCCAGGCTGCGGATCCCTCGGGCTTTATCGGCGCCTTTGTCGGCAACGAAATGGTCGCGGCAATCTCGGCAGTAGCCTATGGACGCGAATTCGGTTTCGTCGGCCTTTACATCTGCCGGCCGGACAAGCGGGGCAAAGGCTATGGCAAGGCGGTGTGGAACGCCGGCATGGACAGGCTTTCAGGGAGAACCATCGGCCTCGACGGCGTCGCCGAGCAGCAGGCCAATTACAGGCGCAAGGGCTTCGAACCCGCCTACGAAACCATCCGCTATAGCGGCCGTGCGGCAGGCCCGGCGGTCAGGGCCGACGGGTTGCGCACTGTGACGACCCAGCTCGTCCCCGACATCATCGCTTATGACGCATCTTGTTTTCCGGCACCCCGGCGAGCCTTCCTGCAGCGATGGCTGCAGGCGCCGCATCACGGGCTGGCGGCGATTAGTTCGCGCGGCACCACCGGCTATGGTGTGGCTCGGCCGTGCCGATCAGGCTTCAAGATCGGCCCGCTGTTTGCCGACAGCATCCACACCGCGCTGCAGCTGCTGCACGGACTGGCGGGTGCCTGCGAGGGCGGCGACCTGCACATCGACGTTCACGCCGAGAACGCCGGTTTCATTGAAGCGCTCGAGGCGGCCGGCTTTGCGCCGACCTTCAAGACCACCCGCATGTACAAGGGCCCGGCCCCGGAGCTCGGCCTGCAGCGGTTGTTCGGCGTGACGACCCTGGAATTGGGATAGTTTGCGGCTCTTTCAGGCCGCCGAGCGCCGTCCCGGCACCGGATTGCCGGGCGGTTCGTGGCCGAGCGGCGTCACCAGCGTCAGGTCGGGATAGCCGCTTTCGATGAGCTTGACCGCGGCCTGCGTCACTTCATCATCCGGCTCCAGCATGGACAGGAACACCTCGGTGGCATCGCCGGCCAGACGGCTGATGCCTTGCGCGTCGGCCGGTCCGCATTCGACCACGACCAGATCATAGGCTGTGGTCAGCGACTGCATGATGATCGGCAGCCGGTCGGCGGCGCGCATGGCGCGGACCGGATCGGCGGTGCCAACGGGAATGACATGGCAGTCCGAATAGAGATCGGCATGGATGACGTCGCTGAACTGCGCTTCCGAAGCGAGCAGGTTGGTGATGCCGGGGAAAAGGCCGCTGTCCAGCATCGGCCGCGAGGCGGCTCCCGAAGCGGTAAGGTCCAGCAACAGGACGCGCAGGCCGGCGTCGGCGACCTCGCGTGCCACCAGGACCGCCGATGCGGCTGCCTCGTCGCCCTCCGGCGAGACGAATATGGCGCGCGCCGCACCACTGGCGATCAGCTTTTCGGCGGCCTTCTCAACGTCGATCTCACCCAGGGTGGAACGCGCAGGTTCGGCATCGACAGCCGTCTGCTCTGCTGTCGCCGCATCGGGCATCGCGACCCTGTCAGGCGCTTCGGCCGTATACGTATAAGGCGCAACGGTCTCGGGCATTGCAGTGGCATAGGGCATCGCGGATGTGTAGGGCTCAGCCCTCGCGTCAGCCGGACGTTCTCCCATCTCCGGGCGAAGGATCGGGTCCTGGAGGACGGCGTGCTCCTGGCGGAAAGCCGGCATCGCGGCCCTATCGGGCGCCTGAGCTACATGGGGCATAGCGACCTCATCGATCCGCTCGAAGCGGGAACCGGTCGCCGGCCGCATGGCACGGCCAGAAAACAGCTCCCGCAGAAGCGTCGCGATCGCCATGATCAGCAGCGACGCGACGAAGGCGGCACCGACGATCGGCAGGACCTTCGGGAAATAGGGCTCGGACGGCACCTGCGCCAGAGAAACCACCCGGGCATCGACGGGCAGATAGTTGCGGTCCTTGCGCGACGCCGCGCTGAGGTAGTTGGCCTGGTACGATTCGAGCTGCTGGCGCTTGGCGGCCGCATCACGCTGCAAGGCATCAAGTTCGACCTGCTGTTCGCCGGCGCGGGCCGATGCGGCCTTCAGCGTGTTGACGTCGGCGACGAGCTGGTTCTCACGAGCCTGCGCGGTCTGCGCCTGGGTCATCAGACCCTTCATGAGCTTTTGCGCCTCGTTGCGGATCTGGCCGTCGAGGTCGACAAGCTGAGACTTCAACGCCCGGATGCGCGGATGATTGTCAAGCAAGGTGGTGGAAAGATCGGCGATGTTGGCCCTGAGCTCGACCTGCCGCTCGCGCAGGCGCTGGATCAGATCGGAAGACAAGACCTCAGGCACGGCATCGAGCGAACCGCCGCCCTGCAACGCCTGGCGCACGCTGTCGGCGGTCGCTTCCGCCGAGGCGCGGTTGGCGCGCACACGCATCAGCTCGCTCGACAGTTCGGAAAGCTGCTGCGTGGCAAGCACCGAATTGTTGCCGCCCATCAGAAGGTCGGATTGCGCACGGTAGCTGGCGACCTTCGCCTCGGCAGCTTTGACCTGCTGCTGCAGGTCGGCGATCTCCGGCGCCAAGAAATCAGCGGCGGCATTGTTCGATTCGAGCTTGGCAGCCCCTTGCCCCGAGATATAGGCGGCTGCAATGGCGTCTGGTACGGCGGCCGCGAGCTTGGGATCTTCCGATGAGAACTCAATGGCGATGATGCGGGTCTTCTCGACACCGTAGACGTTGAGCTTCTCATGCATTTTCTTGAGAACGCGCTCTTCCGTCGGAATTTCCATCGGATCGCTCTTCAAGCCGACGAGGACCAGAGCGCGGCTCAACGGCGACATGTGGAGTGCATCGTCGAACTCGGGCAGTTTCTCCAGATTGAGCTTTTGCGCGACCTGCTTGAGGATTTCGTTGGAGGAAATTATCTGGACCTGGGTGGCAACGCCTTGTTCATCGAGAATCGGCTTGTCGGCGTCGTTGTTGCTGGCCGGCCGCGTATAAACGGATTCACGCGGAGCGATCTCTACCTGCGTCTGAGCCTTGTAGTGGCGCGTGGCAAACGAGGCGAGCGCGAAAGCCGCTCCGGTCACCAGCAGTGCGACAACGAGGATGCGCAGCCAGTTCCTCGCCAGGCTGGCGAAGAGCTGCCTGAGATCGACGTCGACATCTGCGGCCGCGGACTGAACGGACATGCATCCCTACTCCGATACTGGGTCAGGACACACCGTAAACAACTATGGTAACTCAGCCGTTAAGATCGCAGTAAGCTTGCATTAGGGTTTACTGGCGAGCGACAAACAAAACCGCCAAAAAATCGTAAAACTCTTGCCGATGCGCGCTGCACCGGCCGCTCCCTTTACCGGCCATTAACCCTAACAGGATGATAACGGACCTCGATCCTAGAGTTTGCTGCGACGCTGCAGCGACCAGTCGAAGGTACCTGTCCGGCCATGAAAAGCACTGCTTCCCTCTTTCGCGCGCTGCTTGCCGTATCGATGCTCGCCGGCTGTTCCAGCTACCGGCCGACACCGGTAGCCTTCCACGAGGTGCTCGACCAGCCCTATCGTCTTGGCGCCGGCGACCGCGTCCGCGTCACCGTGTTCGAGCAGGACGGGCTGACCAACACCTACAGCGTCGACCAATCCGGCTACCTCTCCTTCCCGCTTGTCGGCGCCATACCGGCGCGTGGTCACACCGCGCAGCAGATGGAAAAGGAAATCGCCGACAAATTGCGGCAAGGCTATCTGCGCGATCCCGACGTTTCGGTCGAGATCGATCGCTACCGGCCGATCTTCGTCATGGGCGAAGTGGGTGCCGCCGGCCAATACTCTTACGTCCCCGGTCTGACGGTGCAGAAGGCAATCGCCATTGCCGGCGGTTTCACACCGCGCGCCAACCAGGAAAGCGTCGACATCACCCGCGACATCAACGGCAAGGTGATGACCGGCCGCGTGGTCACGTCCGACCCGCTGCTGCCTGGCGATACCGTCTACGTCCGCGAACGCCTGTTCTGACGAACCAACACGTGGCGGACAAGCTCAGGATCGTCCATTGCTTTCGCTCACCCGTCGGAGGAATTTTCCGCCATGTGCGCGACCTGACCGAGGCGCAGGTCACCGCGGGACATTCCGTTGGCATCGTCTGCGATTCGACGACGGGCGGCGAGTTCGAGGAACTTCTGTTCGAGCAGATGAAAGATATGCTGGCGCTCGGCATCCATCGCACGCCGATGCAGCGCCATGTCGGGCCGGGCGACCTCGCGTCGGCCTGGCGCACCTACAGGATCATCAAGGAATTGCGGCCGCACGTGTTGCACGGGCACGGCGCCAAGGGTGGCGCCTATGCCCGTCTGTTCGGCTCATTGTTGCGGGTATCAAGGTCTCGCGTAGCCCGCCTTTATTCGCCGCATGGCGGCTCTCTCCACTATGACGAGAACACGACCACCGGAAAGCTGTTCTTCGCGCTCGAGCGCTTCATGGCGCGCTTCACCGACTACCTGCTGTTTGTCTCCGACTACGAAAGGCGAACCTATCGCCGCAAGGTCGGGGAGCCGCCGATCCCCAACACCCTGGTCTATAACGGATTGCGCGCCGCCGAATTCGAGCCGGTGATTGCCGCGCCCGACGCAGCCGATCTGCTTTATATCGGCATGATGCGCGACCTCAAGGGGCCCGACATCTTCATCGATGCGCTGGCCAACGCCGGCCCCCAGCTCGGCCGCGCGCTGACCGCGGTGATGGTCGGTGACGGCGACGACCTGCCCCGCTACCACGCCCAGGTGAAGCGACTCGGACTTGAGAGACACGTCCGCTTCCTGCCGCCGATGCCGGCCAGGGAAGCCTTCGCGCTGGCGGAGCTCGTCATCGTTCCCTCGCGCGCCGAAGCCATGCCCTATATCGTCCTCGAAACGCTTGCCGCGGGAATGCCAATGATCGCCACGTCCGTCGGCGGCATACCGGAGATTTTCGGCACCGGCTCCCCTGCCCTGATCCGGCCCGACCCGGTCGAGCTTGCCGACAGGATGCGCCAGGCGCTGGCCGACCCCGCCGCCTATCGCAAGCTGATGCCCGATGGTGCCAGCCTCAAGGCGCGCTTCGGCGCCGACGTGATGGCCGCCGACATCGAGAAGGCCTACTTCGCCGCGCTCGATAAATAGGGCCGCGGCCCCAAGCCGTTTCAAAGCCACCCGTTGTTTCAAGGGTTTCTTAGCTCTCTTTTGCTATTCACCGTAGGGAAGCTTGCGGAAAGCCCCATGAACGAGATCGATCCCGCGCGCCGCTTTTCAGCAGAGGCGGTGCGTAAATTCGACGGCCCGGCCGATGGCAACACGCCCGGCGGCATGAACGATGTCGCCCGGCAGGTCGCTTCGCAGTACAGGCGCGATACCATGTCGCCGATCATGGTCAGTGGCGTGCTGCGCATGGTCGAGTTCGGCTTGCTGTTGCTGTCCGGGCTCGGCGTCTATTTCCATTATGTCGGGTTCTTCAACTATCTCGCCTGGCAATATCCGCTGTCGATCGCGGCGTCGTCGTTCTTTGCCGTGGTGCTGCTCGACGTCACCGACTGTTACCAGATCGTGGCCCTGATGCGGCCCATTGCCAATTTCGGCCGCGTGCTGCTGGTCTGGGCCGGCACTTTCGCCCTCATGGCGCTGACGGCGTTCGTCATGAAGATGTCGGAAGACTATTCGCGCCTCTTGTTCGGCACCTGGTTCGTCATCGGTTTCGTTCTCCTCTTCGGCCTCAGGCTGGTGATGTCGAAGCTGATCCGACGCTGGGCGCGCGATGGCCGCATGGAGCGGCGCGCCGTCATCGTCGGCGGCGGCAAGGCGGCTGAAATCCTGATCCGCTCGGTCGAAAAACAGCCCTACAACGACATCCGCATCTGCGGCATCTTCGACGATCGCGGCGACAAGCGCTCGCCACCCATCGTCGCCGGCTATCCCAAGCTCGGCACCATTTCGGAACTGATCGAGTTCGCCCGCATCGCCCGCATCGACATGCTGATCGTATCGCTGCCGCTGACCGCCGAATCGCGCGTGCTGCAGCTGTTGAAGAAGCTATGGGTGTTGCCGGTCGACATCCGGCTGTCGGCGCATTCCAACGCGCTGCAATTTCGTCCACGCGCCTACTCCTACATCGGCTCGGTGCCGATGCTCGATATCTTCGACAAGCCGATCAACGACTGGGATTCGGTCGCCAAGCGCGCCTTCGATATCGTCTTCAGCCTGATCGGCATCGTCGTGTTCTCGCCGGTGATGCTGGCGACCGCCGTCGCCATCAAGCTCGACAGCAAGGGGCCGGTGCTGTTTCACCAGAAGCGACACGGTTTCAACAACGAAATCATCGAGGTCTACAAGTTCCGCTCAATGTATACGGACAAGGCCGATCCAACCGCCAAGCAGACGGTGACCAAGAACGACCCGCGCGTCACCCGCGTCGGCCGCTTCATCCGCAAGACCTCGATCGACGAGCTGCCGCAGTTCTTCAATTCGCTGCTGGGTTCGCTGTCGCTGGTCGGCCCGCGCCCGCACGCCATCGCCGCGCAGTCGCACAACCTTCTCTACAACGAAGTGGTCGACGGCTATTTCGCACGCCACAAGGTCAAGCCCGGCGTCACCGGCTGGGCGCAGATCAATGGCTGGCGCGGCGAGATGGACACCAACGAGAAGATCCGCATGCGGACGGAGTATGACCTCTACTACATCGAGAACTGGTCGCTGCTGTTCGACTTGCGGATCCTGTTCCTGACACCGGTCCGGCTGCTCAACACGGAAAACGCCTATTGAGCGCGATTTCCCACGAGCTGCCGCAGGCCGCGGTCAACGCCAAGCTGATCGCGCTGATTTCCTCGGCCGCGGTCTTCGTCGGCATATTCCTGTCGGGCTTCGTCATCAGCGAACCGGCGCCTTATGAACTCTACATGGCCGGGCTGATCGCCATCTGGGCTCTCTTTGGTCTCAGAGTGTCGCGCGCGGCAATGCCGCTCCTGGTGCTGCTGGTGACGATGAACATCGGTGGCATGATGGCGATGACGCAGATGGCGGACCTCGCCAACACGCCGCTCTATCTCTCCGTCTCGCTGTTTCTCGCCTTCACCGCCGTGTTCTTTGCCTCGGTGACCGCGGTGCAACCCAGCCTCTACCGGCTGATCTTCTTCGCCTATGTCGTGTCGGCGGTGATAACCTCGCTGCTCGGCATAGCAGGCTATTTCCACGCCTTTCCGGGCGCGGAAATGTTCACCAAATACGACCGTGCCGCCGGCGCCTTCCAGGACCCGAATGTGTTCGGCCCGTTCCTGGTGCTGCCCGGCATCTATCTGCTCTATTTGCTTTTGACCGGGCCGGTCTCACGCATGCCGCTGCTGGCGGTGCCGCTGCTGATCATCACCGCCGGCATCTTCTTTTCCTTCTCGCGCGGCGCCTGGGGCATGTTCGCCGTCTCGGCAGTCCTGCTCACCGGCTGCCTGTTCCTGCAGAGCAACAGCGGCAAGTTCCGGCTGCGTGTCGTCGTCATGAGCATCGCCGCCGTTGCGCTGCTGGTCATCGCGATGATGGTCATCCTGCAGCTTCCCGGCGTGTCGGAAATGTTTTCCAGCCGCGCTCAGCTGGAACAGAGCTATGACACGGCCCGCCTCGGCCGCTTCGCCCGCTACACGATCGGTTTCCAGATGGCACTGGAGCATCCGTTCGGCATCGGCCCGTTGGTCTTCGGCACGATCTTCGGCGAAGACACCCACGACATCTGGCTGAAGACGCTGATGGACTATGGCTGGCTCGGCTTCGTGTCGTTCCTGACGCTCGTCGCCTGGACGATATCGGCCGGATTCCGCATCCTGCTGCGCGACCGGCCGTGGCAGCCCTATCTGTTGTGCGCCTATGTCGCCTTCATCGGCAATATCGGGCTCGGCACCTTCATCGACATCGATCACTGGCGCCATGTCTATCTGCTGCTCGGCCTGATCTGGGGCGCCATCGCGCTGGAGTATCGCCATCAGCGCTTGTTGCGGCCGGACCCGATTCGAGGCGATGGCCGCCGCGATTTGAAATTTGCCTGATCTGGCGGGCCTTTGGCCAGGGCGGGCGCCGCGTTGGACTTTTTCAGTCGCTTATTGTGGACGTCTTGAATCCAGCGTCGGCGTTGGTGTCGATTTCAGTCAGATACTCGCGAATGATCCTCACGGTGTCATCCATGCCTTTGGCGAAGTCATGGATTTTTTGTGCGTCGTCGGCAGTTGCGCTCGCAGCAGAAGCCTTGATGCCGTCGGACATCACCGAGACACTTTTGATTATGCGGTCTCGGTCGGGGTGCCTGGCAATGAGCTGCGCCACAAGCGCTTGCAGCACAATGATTGATCCTGAACATTGGGTAGGTACGTCGCCGGAAAGATGCTGAGTAGCCATTCTATGATCCTCCTCATTCACGACACGCATCAAGAGGCAGCCCTACAACGTCGACTGCAATAGCAGGAAGAACATCAAATCAGTTGGCGGGTTTGGGAGGCTCTCTGTCGTGGTCCAAAATAGAAGCGATCCCCCTTAATTTCATCATCGCCTCATCGATCAGTCGCCAGGATGGCTGTCCTTGTGCCGCGTCTCTAGCGCTCGCCAGATGACCTCTTACGATCTGCATTATCTCCTGGGCGGCTTCTTTCTTGTCCATACTACGCATTCCTGCGAGATGATGAAGGTAGTCTTGCCTGTTATCATGCCACGACCGCAGGCCGGTCGGCAACGGAACTATATGCCTGCCGCTTGGCTTCTCCGGCGGCGGGCACAATAGGAAGGATACGCATTCCGGGTTCCTTGGAGGGTTGAGCCGACTGGATTCGGAATCGCCGACGTGCGCGGATGGAGATTGAAAAGTCCCTTCGTTTCGACGCTGGCCGATGGTCTGTTCTTGGCGACGTTGATGAAGTGAGGCGATCAGCCGAACGACGGAAAATCATTGACGCGCTATCGGACGCCACCGCTGTCATGAGTCCCGCCGAAATAGCAGCCGCAACCGGCCTCAAAGTCGGCAGCGTCAACGATAGCGACCAACTTCAAACTGGAACTTCGCCGCTAAGTGCTCGTTCCTCGAGAGTGGAGAACGCAGAGATGGCCAAAAAAAAGAAAACGACCGATACGAGCCGGGTTAAGAAGGGTGCAGAACTTGAAGTTGAGCACCTGACCGAAGTGACAGACGTGACGCCCAAACAGGCGCGGACGCTACTTCGCAAGCACGGCGCGGACTGGCAGAAGCTGAAGGACGAAGCCGAAGATATGAAGGAAGAGGACTGACAAGTGCATAGGTAGTCACGGCTCTCCATTAGGAGAGCCGTGACGCCCCGCCCCGCTCTATCCGCCCCAAGAAAAAGCTAGGCGACTTTAAGTTCCTTGGCCGCCTTCTCGAAGACGGACTTGATCGGCTTGGATACGTCCTCGGCGGCTTTGGTCGTGACGGCCTGAAGTTCCCTGGCCTGCTCGACGGCACTTTCAACCTGCTTGCGGACGAAGGCGGTCTGCAGTTCAACGAATTCGGAAGGCGACTTCACGGCAATTAGGGCTTCGAAATGCGAGAAGGCGGCTTCAGTATTGGCGCGCAGAACGGCAATTGTCTTCAGCGACAGGTTGCTGGAAGCGGCTTTGGCGGATGCGAAGCTCGTCTCGAGAGCCTTCTGGGTCATCTCCGAATCCGCCTTGAATTTGGCGAGAACTTCTTTCGACTGCTCGACGCCCTTTTCTGTGAAAGCACTGACCTGCTCAATGGCCTTGGATGCATCAAAAGCGGGGTACGCGTTGTCGATAAATTCAGCGGTCTTTTCAGTGGTCTTGGACATCGTTCCATCCTTCGGTGAGGGGGCGACTTTTAAGAAGCCTTCGCATTTGTATTAGCATTACCTAACGGAAGCTTGTGTGCAATGCAACATCTTTGTTGCGCTGCACCATGATTTTAGACCCCCGTCCCGCACAGAGCGGAAACGGACTGCCCGGCCCCGCAGGTTCCTCAAAATGGGATGACCACTCATGACCACGACCACCCGCAAGAAATGGTAGCCGCCGCAGATTCCATCCTGAAAGCAAACCCTGAGAAGCGAAACACAGTCCGCCAGCGCGGACAGCTTCTCCGGTGTAAGGATGGCGGCCGGCACAAACGGCGCGCTGGCGAGGCCATGCAGATCAGGGCAGCGGAACCGGCGAGTCAGCGAGCGTTCGCAGATAGGCGATCACGTTCAGCCGGTCGGCTTCATCGGGCACGCCGCGGAAGTCCATGTTCACGCCGGGCGTGGTCAGCGACGGACCAGCGAGGAAGATGTTGAGATCCTCGTAGGTCCAGGACCCGTCCCAGGCCAGCAGGGTCTTGGAGTAGCGGTCGAACTTCATTGAGGCCTTGTCGCGTCCGACGACGTTCCACAGGTTCGGCCCTATGGTGGAATTATCCTTTGGCCGTACGACATGGCAGGGGGCGCAGGTGGAGGCAAAGAACGTCGCGCCCTTTGCAGGGTGGCCGGCCGCCAGCTTGGCGGAAATCGGCTCCGGTTTCAGGATGACGACTCCATGGGCCTTGAGGTAGGCGGCGATGTCGGCATGGTCGTCGTGCTTGGCAAGGTGGTAGGGCGTGATGATGCTCGGCCGCTGGGCGGGCGCCTACAACCGTATTCCATCAAAGTCTAGCGACTGGAACAACGCACTAGAAAGCACCTGCGGTAACAGTTGATTCAACCATCGCTGGTATATTACGGAGTGTGAGTAGCGGCTCCGACAGTGGGCGGGCGCTGAGTGCCGGAGCCGCCTGCGCAGTCCGGTTGGGGTTTGACCGCGCCGTCCTATTCTGGGACAGCGCGGTCAATGATTCGTTAAAATTTCCTTGGAACTAATTAAGCGCATGCTAACCCCATTGACGCTCGCTCGGCTTCGGTGGGCTTTTTCTTCGGTGGCTACAATGTGGCTAGAAATTTTATAGCCACCTCTGGGGGAAATGACTAAACTTTTGATCTTCTTGGTCGGAGTGGCCGGATTCGAACCGACGACCCCTTGACCCCCAGTCAAGTGCGCTACCGGGCTGCGCTACACTCCGGACCGGTCGCGATGTATCGTGATAACCCCGCTCGGGTCAACCGAAATTCGGCGACTATCGCGCCGATGCGATCGCGGGTGCCGGCGAACCCCTGACCTACCCCTGGCAGACATCGACCCATTCGGCGCCGGTGAGGTCGATCATGCGCTGCGGGCTAAGCCGCACGGCGGCGTTGGTGGCGCCGGCGGCAGGCACGACCTCGTCGAATTCGCGCAGCGACACGTCGCAGTAGACCGGCAGCGGCGCCGGCAGGCCAAACGGGCAGACACCGCCGACCGGGTGGCTGGTTGCTTCGACAACCTCCGCGGCGTCGAGCATGCGCGGTTTGCCGCCGAACTGGTCCTTGAACTTGCGGTTGTCCAGCCTGGCGATGCCGCTGGTCACCACCAGCATGGTGCGATCGCCGACGCGCAGGCAGATCGTCTTGGCGATCTGCGCCGGCAGCACGCCATGCGCCTCGGCCGCCAGTGCCACCGTCGCCGAGCTCGCTTCGGTGACGATGACATCGATGTCAGGCCCGCGAGCGGCGAAGAAGGCACGAACGGATTCCAGGCTCATTTTCGAAAACCCATAGTTCAGGACTTGATGGACAGCGGATCGGGTCGCCGCGCGTATAAACACGTGCGGCACACAAATCGGCAAGCCCCAGGCTGGGCAGGAAGGCTGCGGCACCAACAAGAACAAACCCGCCAAGGGGTGCCCTTGGCGGGTTGTCGGGCAGGCCTGATGTCGAACTATGCCAGGGATCGACCTTGCGCGGCCGGCGTGTGCACAGCCGAAGCGATCAAAGCATCCTGGGGAAGTCGAAGCGCAGACACAATACGACGCAGCTTCGACGGGTCGGTCACCTTGCCGCTCTCGATATCTTCAATCTCGTCGGTAGCCAGACCGCATGTCAGGGAAAGCTTTTCCACACTGTAGCCGCGGGTCTCCCGCATTGCTCTGAGGGTGCTGTAATCTGGCCCGATCTCATTGGCTACCGGTTCGGAGAGGGCTTCGCGTTTTGCAGTGTTGGGCATTGGCAACTCCGTAAGCTGAAAGAGTTTGATCAAATGACGAAGTTGCCTGAGACGATCGGGAAGATGCCCGCTCGCCAGCGATTTGCCAAGTACCAATCGGACCGTCACGCTATCGTGATTCAAGCGCCCTGCGCAGCAGGATCGCGCACACGTCGCGATCAAGTTGTTTTGACCGTCCAATCGCCCTTTTTTCGGCAGTTTCGCCGCGCCCGTTCGTTATCCCAGAGTTGCTGGCCTGAAAACCATCCGGTTCCAGCCAGCCCGTCCCGGAAGGATCTCTGCAATGAACTTGAAGACACTCATCGTCGTGCTCGGCACGATTTCCAGCCTTTCCGCTGTCGATGTCGGCGCCGCTCGAGCGGCGGACACGCTGCGCGTGCGCGGCACTGTGGCCAGTTTCGAGCCATCGCTGCTCACCGTGAAAACCCGCCAGGGCGATACTTCTGCGATCAAGCTTAGTGCCGGCTGGAAGATCTCAGGCGTCGCCAATGCATCCGTCAAGGATATCAAGCAAGGCGACTTCCTCGGCATCGCCTCCGTATCGAAAGCGGATGGCGGCAGCGGCGCGCTGGAGGTGGTGGTCTTTCCAGCCGCCTTGAAAGGCACTGGTGAAGGCGACCGCCCCTGGGACCTGCAGCCAAACAGCCGCATGACCAACGGCACCGTGGCCGACGTCACCGATATAAACGGTCGAGCCGTCACGCTGACCTATGACAATGGGCAGACCAAGAAGATTTCGATACCCGACACCACACCTGTCGTGACCTTCGCGCCGGCCACCCCGACCGACCTCAAGCCGGGCGCGACGGTCTTCGTCACCGCCCAGCGTGAGGCTGACGGCACGCTCAGTTCCGGCCGCGTCGTGGTCGGAAACAATGGCGTGGTTCCGCCGATGTAGGCAAAAGAGGCGGTAAAGCATGGCTTTTCGGCCATGGCGACGATGACGGTGGAAGCCCGGTTTCCGTGGAAACAGTCCAGAAACAAAATTCTACAATCGGGAAATACCGAGGAAAAAATTCAGGAGCGTAATCCCGTTCGCGGCGATCGGGTCATCGACCCGATTCACCTGCTAAAAAAGGAAACGATCCATGAAGAAGTCCCTCCTCTCGGCCCTCGGGCTTGCAGTTGCACTTGCTTTCACGGTGCCGGTGATCGGCGCCACGAGCGCGGATGCGGCCGCGATGGCAACGCATCATCGTCACCACCATCATCATCCCTACCATCCCGTCCATCACCGCCATCACTACCATCATCATCACCACCACGTGACGATGAAGAAGGCCTAAGCATACCAGACTGCCAACGAGAAGACCCGCCTTGGCTTCTTGTTCAAGGCTGGTCTTCTCGTGGTACTGCGATACGATTCGGCGCTTTCAAAATCATTGCGCTGGTCGCAGGCTTCGGCGCAAATCCGCACCGCCACGCCGACAAAACCTTCACGCCAGGACAAATCGCGATAAAGCTTGCTCCCTCAGCGCCGGCTGAACAGCAGGCTGGCAACGAGACCGACCACCACAAGGCCGACCGCAGCGGCCGCCGCCGGATGGCCGCGCGCCGATTTCTCGATCACCCTACCCTGTTTGCGGATGGCCGGCATCGCATCCCGCAGACGCCCTGCAAGATCGGAATAGGTGTCGAGCGCGGCATCGCGACCGTCTTCGTAGTAGGCACCGCTCCGCCGGGACACTGCCTTCTTCAGGCTGGCCAATTCCCTGGTGAGAGCCGCGACCTGCTTGTCGAGGTCAATGTCCGAGAGGGTCGAAAATGATGCCATGACGTGTTTCCTTGCATTGCAGAAGGAAACGTAACGCCTCACCGGAAGACGGGTTCCGGTTTTCGAAATATCGACGTCGCTCCGTGCGGAGCGATCAGCGCACCTGATCGAGCAGGCGCTTGCATTCCAGGAGGTCGAACAGCGCCTCCTGCAGCAAGGCGCGATTGTCGCGTGAGAGTTTCGACACGTCCGGCTGAACCGGACCTTCCTCATCGCTCTTGCCCAGGCCGAAAAAGCGGCGGCTGGGTTTGACGCGCGGCTGGCCAACCAGTTCGTCATCCATGCCGCGTGGCTGGGCTGCAGGCGTCAGCGGCACTTGATCGGCCTGCTTTCGCTGCGAGATCGCCTCGACGGCGGCCATGTCGCCATTGCCGATGGCGACCAGGAAATGATTGCCGTTCTCGCGCAGCAGCTTCTGCACGCCCTTGATGGTGTAGCCCTGGTCGTAGAGCATATGGCGGATGCCCTTGATCAGTTCGACATCCTGCGGCCGGTAGTAACGACGGCCGCCACCACGCTTCATCGGCTTGATCTGGTTGAAACGCGTTTCCCAGAAGCGCAGCACATGCTGCGGCAGGTCGAGATCTTCGGCGACCTCGCTGATGGTACGAAAGGCGTCGGGGCTCTTGTCCATGGGCGAATCCTCACACTGGACGATGATCCGGCTTACCTGCCGAATCGGGTCTCATTTCAGCGGTTTGTGAAACAATATTCAAGCCCGGCGTCATGACGCGGCACCGGTTTTCAACCGCGCAGATGAACGAAGCTACTTGCCGCCTTTGGCCTTGCCGCTTTGATGCGACCGCAAGATGCGGCTCTTCAGCACGTTCGACGACTTGAAGGTCATCACCCGGCGCGGCAGGATCGGCACTTCTTCGCCAGTCTTGGGGTTGCGGCCGATGCGCTCGTTCTTGGAACGGACGTGGAATGTCGCGAAGGACGACAGCTTCACCGTCTCGCCACGGACGATCGCTTCGCAGATCTCGTCCAGCACCGCTTCGACAAGTTCGGCCGATTCAGTGCGCGACAAGCCGACCTTCCGGTAAACAGCCTCGGCAAGGTCGGCGCGCGTAAGTGTCTTTCCCCCCATGCGACCGTCCCATCAGCTCAAAACATAAAATTCGGCACAACAACGGCAGAGCCTAAGTAATTGATCCGGCAAGGTCAAGGACCGAAACCGGACCGTTCGGCACTTACCAACGAACCAGAACAGCACCCCAGGTGAAGCCGCCACCCATCGCCTCCAGAAGCACGAGATCGCCCTTCTTGATGCGGCCGTCGGCGACGGCCACCGCCAGCGCCAACGGCACGGAAGCAGCCGAGGTGTTACCGTGCAAATCGACCGTCACCACCACCTTTTGCTCGGCTATCCCGAGCTTCTTGGCGGAAGCGTCAATAATGCGTTTATTGGCCTGGTGCGGCACGAACCAGTCGAGATCATCGGCTGATATGCCGGCTTGTGAGAACGTCGCCTCGATGACGTCGGTGATCATCCCGACCGCATGCTTGAAGACTTCGCGGCCCTCCATCCTGAGTTGGCCGACCGTGCCCGTGGTCGACGGCCCGCCGTCGACGAAGAGCTTGTCCTTGTGGATACCGTCGGAGCGCAGGCTGGCCGCCAGAACGCCACGATCGGCGATCGCGCCAGCCCCCTCGCCGGCCTCCAGGATCATGGCACCGGCGCCGTCGCCGAACAGCACGCAGGTCGAGCGGTCGCTCCAGTCGAGGATGCGCGAGAATGTTTCCGAGCCGATCACCAGGACGCGCTTGGCCAGGCCGCCGCGGATGTAGAGATCGGCGGTGGCTACCGCATAGACGAAGCCGGAGCAGACCGCCTGCATGTCGAAAGCAAAACCGTGATGCATGCCGAGCCGGTTCTGGATTTCGACGGCGGTGGCCGGAAAGGTGTTGTTGGGCGTCGAGGTCGCCAGCACGATCAGATCGATGTCGGCAGGCGTCAGACCGGCATTGGCAAGCGCGGCACGCGCTGCCGCCTCCCCCAGCGACGCCGTCGTCTCGTCATCGCCAGCGATATGGCGCTGGCGGATGCCGGTGCGTTGCGCGATCCACTCGTCGGAGGTTTCCACCATGCCTTCGAAATCGGCATTCTTCATGATTCGGCGGGGCAGCGCGGCGCCCGTGCCGCGCACGACTGATCTGATCAAAGTTCTTTCCTATTCCTTTGCGTCGATAACGACGTCGGCTTTCCTAGATGTCAGGGCATGCGGGTTGCGCGCATGGAACAGGTCAAGGTCGGCCTCGATGCGGTCGAGCAGATTGTTACGCACCATATCATAGCCAAGCTCGATCGCCGCGGCGAAGCCGTCCGAATCGGCACCGCCATGGCTTTTCACCACGATGCCGTTCAGCCCCAGGAAGACGCCGCCATTGGAACGGCCGACATCCATCTTTTCGCGCAAGCGATCGAAGGCGCCCTTGGCGAAGACATAGCCGATCCTGGCCATCAAGGTCCGGCTCATCGCCGCGCGCAGGTAGCCAGAGATCTGGCGCACCGTGCCTTCCGCCGTCTTCAGCGCGATATTGCCGGCAAAACCTTCGGTGACGACAACGTCGACCACGCCCTTGCCGATGTCGTCGCCCTCGACGAAACCGTGATAGTTCATCGAGGCCATATTGGCCTCGCGCAGCATGCGCCCGGCCTCCTTGACCTCTTCCTGGCCCTTGATCTCCTCGACCCCGACATTGAGCAGGCCGACGCTGGGCCGGGCAACGCCGAAGACCGAGCGCGCCATGCCGGTGCCCAGAATGGCAAAATCAATCAGCTGATGCGCATCGGCGCCGATGGTGGCGCCGACGTCCAGCACCACGCTCTCGCCGCGCAACGTCGGCCAGAGTGCCGCGATCGCCGGGCGATCGATGGTCGCCATGGTGCGCAGGCAGAATTTCGACATCGCCATCAGCGCGCCGGTATTGCCGGCGGAAATGCAGGCGTCCGCCGTGCCGGCCTTGACCGCTTCGACGGCCTTCCACATCGACGACTTCCAGCGGCCATGGCGCAGCGCCTGGCTCGGCTTGTCGTCCATCCTGACCGCTATCTCGCAGTGGAAGAACTCGCTGACCTCGACCAGCTTGGGAAATTTGGCCAGTTCGGGGCGCACGACGTCCTCACGCCCGAAGATGACGAAGCGGATGTCGGGACGGCGGGTCGCGACCGTCATGAGCGCTGGAATGACCACGGCTGGTCCGTGATCGCCGCCCATGGCATCGATGGAAATCCTGATCACGCGGTATTTATCTCACGGTTAGGCGGCAGGTCGCTTTAGTGATCGCGAAGGTTCGGCGAAAATAACGGTTTTGGGCTGACGCACAACCGACTTTTCCGTCGCGGGCGAGGTTTTCAGGATTTTCCCAGCAAGGATCGCAGTTTTTGCTGAAATTCATTCTCCGCCGGTTCGGTCTCGCCGCCGGCATCCAGAGACGCGCCCTGCTTGCGCGGATAAGGGTCGATCGCCAGTCCGAAGAACTGTTCGGCGAGTGCGCCGACGTCGATCGTGTCGCCGGAAAATGTTTCGGGACCGTCCGGTCCGTCCGCGTCGAGCAGGATCTCGCCGCCGCCATCGAAACCCTGCCGTCCGAGCTTGGAGTCCTCGGGCAGCAACAGTGCTTCGATCGGCTCGTCGATATGAGCTTCGACAGGGTCGAGCGTGACGATGCAGGCCTGGGTGATGTCGGCTTCGACACGACCGCTAACCTTCACGCCATTGCGCTTCCATGAGGTCACCAGAAGCTCGGCGCGATAGGCTTCGACCGAAAGCAGCTCGTGCTCCACGGCCAGCGCCGCGCGCTGCGCGGCGTCGGCCTCGATCACCACCGGCAAACCCTTCTGCGGCAGACGGGCGATGTTTGCGCGGAACGATACCGGGCTTTGCGGGTCAATGTGTTTCATCGATCAACCTCCGTTGGCGACGGGAAACGCCACCGTGCCGGAGACAATCGATTCGGATGGCTGTGCGGCCAGCTGATTGCAAGCGTCGGTGACATAATTGGCCAGCAGCGACGCTTCCGGCCAGGCGCCGGCGTCGGGCCGGACATTGCGGGCAAGGGCAGCGGTGAGCCCATCATGGTCGTTTCTTTCCAGGGCGTCGTCATAGGCGGCGGTTCGACCATAAAACATCTTGGCCAGCTTTTTCATGCGTTTGGGCACGCCGACATCGCCAATGCCCAATTCCCGCAGGGAGTGGTCGACATCCAGGAAGAACTCATCGATCAGCACCTGCGCGACCTCTTGCGCCACGCCGCCCTCACCGCGCAACCGGTGCTGGAACAGGAACATGTGCAGCGACACCATCTCGAAACGGCCAAGCGGCGTGTCGGGTACATTCCAGTGGGAATAAAACACAGTCTGCCGCGCCGCTGCCACGATTTGTGCGTAAAGCGCCTCGGTGATAGCGCGGTTGGCATGGCGTTCGCGGCCAAAAAAGCGCTGGAACATTGGGGATGGTCTCCCGGGGACCGTTTGTTGAAGTGGCCTTGTTGCATCGGCCTGCAAGCTGGTTTACCGGTTTTGCGGCCCAGCGCAAGTTGCGGCCAGTTAATGGAGTTGTTGTTGCGCGCGCTGAATTTCAAGTCGACCTTCTCGTCCCGGCCCGCCGGTGCGATTTCGCTGCTGGTGATTGTTTCGGCGCTGTCCGCCTGCCACACCTCCAAGATGATCGGTGACCTCAGCCCGAGCGAAACCCTCACCCAGGGCTACGTCATCGACCAGCAGGCGATCGACCTGGTGCCGGTCGGCTCGAGCCGCGAGCAGGTGCTTCTGGCGCTCGGCACGCCATCGACGACGGCGACCTTCGACAACGAGACGTTCTATTACATTTCGCAGACGCGCAAGCGCTACGTCGCCTTCGACAAGCCGCACCTCATTGACCAGCATGTGCTGGCGGTCTATTTCGGCCCCGACAGCCGCGTCACCCAGATCGCCAATTACGGCTTGAAGGACGGCAAGGTGTTCGACTTCATCTCGCGCACCACGCCGACCGGCGGCAAGGACCAGAACTTCCTCAGCCAGGTCATCAACGGCGCCAGCAAGCTGGCCCCAGGCGTCCCAGGCGGCGGCACTCCCTGATCTCAGACCTGCCGTCCCCCTCGAGGAGAGCAGCACCATCTCAGGCGACCAAAAACCCGCGGGAGCAATCCTGCGGGTTTTTGTTGCCGGGATCAGTCGGGCAAGGCTCGCAGCGAGGGCCTAGACGAAGGGACGAACTGAAAGGCGACCGTGTCATCACCGCAACAAAAAACCCGCGGGGATCGCTCCCCGCGGGTTTTGTCTCGGAGACTTGGGCGATCGCTTAGCCGTGCGCGAGCACGGCCAGCAGCAGCAACGCGACGATGTTTGTGATCTTGATCGCCGGGTTGACGGCCGGACCGGCGGTGTCCTTGTAGGGATCGCCGACCGTGTCGCCGGTCACCGAAGCCTTGTGCGCTTCGGAACCCTTGAGGTGCTTGACTCCGTCCTTGTCGACAAAGCCGTCTTCGAAGGACTTCTTGGCGTTGTCCCAGGCGCCGCCGCCGGAGGTCATCGAGATGGCGACGAAAAGGCCATTGACGATGACGCCGAGCAGCGAGGCGCCGAGGGCGGCAAAGGCGGACGCCTTCGAACCCGAGATCAGCAGCACGCCGAAATAGACGACGAGCGGCGCCAGCACCGGCAGCAGCGACGGGATGATCATCTCGCGGATCGCCGCCTTGGTCAGAAGATCGACCGCGCGGGCATAGTTCGGCTTCGACGTGCCGGCCATGATGCCCGGATCCTCGCGGAACTGCTTGCGCACCTCCTCGACGATGGCGCCCGCCGCACGGCCGACGGCCGTCATGGCGATGCCGCCGAACAGATAAGGGATCAGGCCGCCGAAGATCAGGCCGGCGACGACGTAGGGGTTGGAGAGATCGAAGGAGATTTCGCCCATGCCCTGGAAGTACGGATATTTGTCGCCATTGGCGGCAAAGAACTTCAGGTCGTTCGAATAGGCGGCAAACAGCACCAGCGCGCCGAGACCGGCCGAACCGATGGCGTAGCCCTTGGTCACCGCCTTGGTGGTGTTGCCGACCGCGTCGAGAGCGTCGGTGGAGTGGCGCACTTCCTTGGGCAGGCCGGCCATTTCGGCAATGCCGCCGGCATTGTCGGTGACCGGGCCGAAGGCGTCGAGCGCAACGATCATACCGGCGAGGCCGAGCATCGTCGTGACCGCGATCGCCGTACCGAAGAGGCCGGCGAGCTGATAGGTCGAGATGATGCCGGCGACGATGACGATCGCCGGCAGCGCCGTCGATTCCAGCGAGACCGCAAGGCCCTGGATGACGTTGGTGCCGTGACCGGTCACCGACGCCTGGGCGATGGAGTTGACCGGGCGCTTGTTGGTGCCGGTGTAGTATTCGGTGATCACCACGATCAGACCGGTCACCACGAGGCCGATCAGGCCGCAGATGAACAGGTTCTTGCCGGTGATGGCCATGCCGGCAACCGTGCTGATCTCGCCCCAGCCGAGGGTAACCGAGGTGGCGACGCCGAGGCCGACGATGGACAACAGGCCGGTGACGATCAGGCCCTTGTAGAGTGCGCCCATGATCGAGCCGTTGGAGCCGAGCTTGACGAAGAAGGTGCCGACGATCGAGGTCAGGATGCAGGCGCCGCAGATGGCGAGCGGATAGAGCATCGCCGCACCCAGAACGGCGGTGCCGCCGAAGAAGATGGAGGCGAGAACCATGGTGGCGACGACGGTCACCGCATAGGTTTCGAACAGGTCGGCGGCCATGCCGGCGCAGTCGCCGACATTGTCGCCAACGTTGTCGGCGATGGTGGCCGGGTTGCGCGGATCGTCTTCAGGAATACCGGCTTCGACCTTGCCGACCAGATCGCCGCCAACGTCGGCGCCCTTGGTGAAGATACCGCCGCCGAGACGGGCGAAGATCGAGATCAGCGAAGCGCCAAAGCCGAGCGAAACCAGCGAGTCGATGACGATGCGGTCATTGGGCTGAAGGCCCATGAAGTGGGTGAGGATGAGGTAGTAGATCGACACGCCGAGCAATGCCAGGCCAGCAACCAGCATGCCGGTGATGGCGCCCGACTTGAAAGCGATGTCGAGACCGGCGGCGAGGCTGTTGGAGGCCGCCTGCGCGGTGCGCACATTGGCCCGCACCGACACATGCATGCCGATGAAGCCGGCGGCGCCCGACAGCACGGCGCCGATCAGGAAGCCGACCGCGGCTGTGATGGAAAGCAGCCACCAGGCGAGCACGAGCACGACGACGCCAACCATGGCGATGGTGGTGTACTGGCGCGTCAGATAGGCCTGCGCGCCCTCGCGGATGGCCGCGGAGATTTCCTGCATGCGTGCATTGCCCTGATCGGCCGCGAGGACCGAACGTGTCGCCCAGATGGCGTAGAGGACAGAAAGCAGACCGCAGGCGATGACGGCGGAAATAATTGTCATTGCCGGATTTTCCTCGATTGATGGCCCAAAAGAACCCCTCCCTGGGCCGTTGAGACAAAGACCGGATCCCGTGCACGGAATCCGCCTCTTCGCAGCGGTGTATGCGAAACAGGGCTGCGAACGTCAAGATATTGTTCGGTTTTTGCCCGGCTTTCGCCCAAAAGGCATAGGGCACGATACCGACGCCTCCGACATTGTCCTATTAGATCGATTGAAATCGTTCTAGACGCGGCACGTGGCTACTCGGCCTCGCGGCCCATGCGGCGCGCCGTGTAGCGTTCAACCGCCGACAGACCGTCATAGATCAGCACGGCAAGAGCTGCCACGATCAGGCCGCCCTGCAGGATGAAGGCGAGGTTGTTGGACAACAGGCCGGCGATGATGACCTCGCCCAACGTCTTGGCGGCAACGGTCGAGCCGATGGTGGCGGTGGCAAGGCTGATCACCACCGACAGCCTGATGCCGCCCAGGATGATCGGGGCGCTGAGCGGCAGCTCGACCTTGGTGAGCCTTTGCCAACCGGTCATGCCAGCACCGCGCGCCGCCTCCATCACATTGGCCGGCAATATCGTCAGGCCGGTCAGCGCATTCTCGAAGATCGGCAGCAGGCCATAGAGAAACAGCGCGATCAGAGTCGGTTTTTCGCCGAAGCCGACCGCCGGCACGGCAAGCGCCAGCACCGCCACCGGCGGAAAGGTCTGGCCGATGTTGACCAGGCTGCGCGACAGCGGCAAGAATTCGACGCCGGCCGGCCTTGTGACCAGGATGGCCAGTGCGACCGCGACGATGGTTGCGGCCACAGTAGCTATCAGCACGATGCGCAAATGCAGCAATGTCAGCGTCAGCAAGCTGCCCTGATTGTAGATCACCGGCGCATTGTTCTCGGTCAGCGGCTTCAGCAGCGGTTCGAACCAGCCGGGATTGGTGACAAAGGCAACGAGCAGCACCACCAAAGCAAGCCTGAGCAGCGATGGAAGCCAGGCTTTCATGCCGGCCTCGCCGCGCGCTTCACCAGACCGTCGACGGTGACGCGGCCAAGCGGCTTGCCGTCGGCGCCTTTGACCGGCAGCGCCGGCCGGCCCGACCACAACAATTCGGCCAGCGCATCGCGCTGGCTGGCATCACCGGGGATCGCCTCGCCTTCGGCGGAGCCCTTCTCCACGGCGTCGCGCACGCGGCCGAGCGACAAGAGCCGGAACGGCCTTTCGCTGGCGCCGACCAGGGTCTCGACGAAGGCGCTGGCCGGGTTTGCCAGGATCTCGGCGGGCTTGGCGTATTGCACAAGCTTGCCGGCATCCATGACAGCGATCTTGTCGCCCATGTGCACGGCCTCTTCCATGTCGTGGGTGACGAGGATGATGGTGGTGCCGAAGCGCTTCTGGATCGCCAGCAGATCCTCCTGCGCCTTGGTGCGGATGATCGGGTCGAGCGCGCCGAACGGCTCGTCCATCAACAGCACGTTGGGCTCGGCGGCGAGCGCGCGGGCAACGCCAACGCGCTGCTGCTGGCCGCCGGACAGTTCGTGCGGGTAGCGCGGGCCGAAGGCTTCGGGATCAAGCTGGTAGAGCGTCATCAACTCGTCGACGCGGGCTTTGATGCGGGCTTTGTCCCAGCCGAGCAGCACCGGCACGGTGGCAATGTTCTGCGCCACCGTGCGATGCGGAAACAGGCCGTGGCCCTGGATAGCATAGCCGATGCTGCGGCGCAGTTCGTAACCGGGCAGCGAGCGATTGTCCGCGCCATCGAGCTTGATGACGCCAGCCGTCGGCTCGACCAGCCGGTTGATCATGCGCAGCAGCGTCGTCTTGCCGGAACCGGACGTGCCGACGATGACAGCGATGGTGCGTGGCTCGATGATCATCGAGACATCATCGACCACCGTTGTCGCGTCATAGCGCTTGGTAATGCCTTCGATCTCGATCATGCCGTTTCAACCCTGCGCTTGGTGGCGGTCATTTCGATCACCGCGTCGAGAATGATGGCCGCGGCAAAGGCGAGCGCTACCGTCGGCACGGCGCCGAGCAGCACCAGATCCATCGCCGTCTGGCCAACCCCCTGGAAAACGAACACGCCGAAACCACCGCCACCGATGAGCGCGGCAATGGTGGCGAGGCCGATGTTCTGCACCAAAACGATGCGGATGCCGGTGAGGATCACCGGAAATGCCAGCGGAAACTCGACGCCGAACAGGCGCTGCCTGTCGGTCATGCCCATGCCGCGCGCCGCGTCGTTGGCAGCGCGCGGCACGCCGGCGAGACCGACCACGGTGTTGGCCACCACCGGCAGCAGTGAATAGAGGAACAGAGCGACGAAAGCCGGCGCCGTGCCGATGCCGCGAATACCGAGCGCGGCGGCTCCCGGCACATGCGTGGCGACCCAGCCGAGCGGCGCGATCAGCAGGCCGAATAGCGCGATCGAGGGAATGGTCTGAATGATGTTGAGCACGTTGAGCACGCCGGCGCGCAGCTTTTCGACACGATGGCAAAGGATACCAAGCGGCAGGCCGACGATCACAGCCGCAGCCAGCGAACCGAGCGCCAGCGTCACATGCTTGGAGCCTTCGGCCCAAAAACTGTCGGCACGGTTGGCGTATTCCTTGAGGATCGACAGATTGTCCCAGCTTCCCGAAATCAACAGCAGGCCGATCGCCAAAGCCGCTACGACAAGCACGCCGACCCGCCCCAACGGCGACAGGTTCAGCCGTGTCAGCACGTCGGCTAGCAGAAGCGTGAAGGCGAAGATCAGTATCCAGAAGCCGGAGGCCGGCGAAACTCTCGCAAAGGCGTTGCCGGCCGGCGTCAGAAACGTGCCGGCGACGCCGATCAGCAGCGCTAGCGCGGCAAGCGCCACCACACTTGCGGCAAGGCGCAGGACAAGCGGCGTCCTGAACAGCGCAATGAGCGCGGCTATGACAACGATGGCGAGCAGTAGCGTCCCGGTGGCCGTCGGCAGCGCCTCGAGAATCGAGCGCGCCTGGCCGGGAACGATGCGGTTGGCGCGGAACGTGGCAAAGGGCGCGGCGAAAGCCGCATAGGCTGCTATCGCGGCGATGACCACGCCGAGCTTGTCGAACCGGATCTGCACGCCCTCCCCCGTCAGTCGATCCGACGCGCCACGAATGCGGCGCGCCGGGATCGTCCTACTTCAGGAAGCCGTTCTTTTTCAGGAAGTCTTCGGCGACGCCCTTGACCGGCTCGCCGCCGACCTGCACGCGACCGTTCAGCTCCTGCAGCGTGACGAGGTCGAGCTTGGCGAAGACCGGCTTCAGCAGCGTCTCGATCTCGGGATGTTCCTTCAGCACCTTTTCGCGGATGATCGGCGCCGGCTGGTAAACCGGCTGCACGCCCTTGTCGTCGTCGAGCACGACCAGACCGGACGGCGCGATGCCGCCATCGGTGCCATAGACCATGGCCGCATTCGCCCCGCTGGTCTGGTTGGCGGCGGCTGCGATGGTTGCCGCCGTGTCGCCGCCCGAGAGCGTGATCAACTGGTCCGGCTTCAGCGTGAAGCCATAGGTGGTCTGGAAGGCCGGAAGTGCGGCCGCCGAATTGACGAACTCGGCGGAGGCCGCCAGCACCACTTGGCCGCCGCCCGCGACATACTTGCCGAATTCGGTGAGCGTGGCGAGCTTGTTGGTCTCGGCGACCTCCTTGCGCAGCGCGATCGCCCAGGTGTTGTTGGCCGGCGACGGCGACAGCCAGACGATCTTGTTGGCGTCGTAGTCGAGCTTCTTGGCAGTCTCATAGGCCTTTGCGGCATCCTTCCAGACCGGGTCGTCGGCCTTCTCGAAGAAGAAAGCGGCGTTGCCGGTGTATTCGGGATAGATGTCGATCTCGCCGGCGGTGATAGCCTTGCGCACCACCGGCGTGCCGCCGAGCTGGATCCGGTCGGTGGTCTTGATGTTGTTGGCGTTGAGAACGAGCTGGATGATGTTGCCGAGCACGCCGCCCTCGGTGTCGATCTTCGAAGAGACAACCACCTGGGCACTGGCGGAAGCCGCGGTGATGCCGAGCGCCAATGCCGCGCTGGCCAAGACCTTGACTGAAAACATTGTGAAAATCCCTTGCTGTGAACCGGAATGCGGCGGCCGCATATGAGCATGGCTTCAGCCACCAGTCGGGGCACACGGTTTCATAACAATAGGCACAGAGGCAATAATTTTGTTCGGGCGCCGCAAATTCGGCAGGCACCATGCTGACAGGGCGTGTCAGGCAAGCAGCGGCTGGGATCAGGCATCGGCCTTGCGAATGCCCGTCAGCTTGAGCGCGCCGAGGGCGACGAAGCACAAAACGGTGACCGGAAAGACCATCCAGTTCAGCATGGTCCAGCCCCAGGCATTGTAGACCATACCCGACATCAGCGACGCGCAAGCGACAGAGCCGAACAGCACGAAGTCGTGGAAGCCCTGCACCTTGCCCTTTTCCGACGGCCGGTAGCTGGCCGCCACCATCGCCGTGGCGCCGATGAAGCTGAAATTCCAGCCAAGGCCGAGCAGGATCAGCGACGTCCAGAATTGCCACAGCGCCAGGCCCGACAGAGCGACGATGGCGCAGCCGATGAGCAGGATCAGGCCGGTGGCGACGATGCGTTCGGCACCGAAGCGATGGATCAGCGAGCCGGTGAAGAAGCTCGGCGCGAACATCGCCATGACGTGCCAGGAAATGCCAAGCGTCGCATCGTCCTCCGACAGACCGCAGCCAACCATCGCCAGCGGGGCGCCGGTCATGACGAAGCTCATCAGCGCATAGCTGCCGACGGCGCAGAACAGCGCCGCGACGAAGCGCGGGTGGGTAACGATTTCGGCCAACGGTCTGGCGTCGTTGTCGGCGATCTCCACCTTGCCGGATGCCTTCGCCGGCAGGCGCAGGAACGACAGGATGATGGCGCCGACCGCCGCCAGCGGCAGGATGGCGGCGAACGAACCGGCAAACATCACCGGCGCGAACGATTCACGGGTGAAGATGACGATCTGCGGCCCGAGGATGGCGGTGACGATGCCGCCGGCCAGCACGAAGGAGATGGCGCGTGCCTTGAACGCCGGCGGCGCATTGTCGGCGGCGGCAAAACGGAACTGCTGCACGAAAGCGCCGCCGACGCCGATCACCAACAGGCCGAAGGCGAACAGCCAGAAGCTGCCGTGGAAAAGCGCTGATGTAGCGACCAGCCCGCCAAGCGCCGTGACGATCGTGCCGGTCATGAAGCCGCCGCGTTGGCCCATGCCGCGGATGATGGCCGCCGCCGGCAGCGCGCCGAGCGCCACGCCGATGTTGAAGCCGGTGATCGGCGCCGTTGCCAGCGACTTGTCGGGACCAAGCAGATATTGCCCGGCCAGCGCCCCCATGGAGATGGCGATGGGGGCAGCAGAACCGATGATCGCCTGCGAGGCGGCGAGGATCAAAGCAGTGCGACGCGCGTCCTGGCCTGCCTCGATGGCGATTGCTGTCACGATGCGTCCTTGCCGCGCCCCTCGCCACGCACCCGGCGAGACACACGGTCAAGCACGGCATTGACCAGCTTCGGCTCGTCTTCCTCGTAGAAAGCCTTGGCGATATCGACATATTCGGAAACGATGACTGCGACGGGGACATCCTCGCGCTTCATCAGTTCGTAGACGCCGGCGCGCAGAATGGCGCGCAGCGTCGAATCGAGCCTCGACAGCGGCCAATCCTCGGTCAGTGCCTGGCGTATGATCGGATCGACGGTCTTCTGGTTCTCGACGACACCGGCGAGAATGGCGCGAAACCATTGCGCATCGGCCTCGCGGTAGAGCGCGCCGTCGACTTCCTTGCCGAGACGAAAGGCCTCGTATTCGGCGGTGATCTCGAAGACGCCGCTGCCGGCGACATCCATCTGATAGAGCGCCTGCACAGCGGCCAGCCGGGCAGCGCCGCGCTTGTTGGCGTGGCGTACCGGTGGTCGATCCTTGTCTCCGGATTGCGTCACGCCGGTCAGGCTCCGAGCCGTTTCTTGACGGCGATCATGCTCAGCGCGGCACGGGCGGCAAAGCCACCCTTGTCGCCTTCCGTGCGCCGGGCGCGCGTCCAGGCCTGTTCGTCGTTTTCGGTGGTCAGGATGCCGTTGCCGATGCAGATCGATTCCTGCACCGACATATCCATCAGGGCGCGTGCGGATTCGTTGGCAACGATATCGAAATGGTGCGTCTCGCCGCGGATGACGGTGCCGAGCGCGACAAAGCCGTCATAGTCGGTGCCCTCACCCTCGGCGGCATCGAGCGCGAAGGAGATCACGGCCGGAATTTCCAGCGCGCCCGGCACGGTGACGACATCGTACTTGACGCCGGCTTCGTCGAGCGCAGCCTTGGCGCCGTCGAGCAGCGCGTCCGCCAGATCATCATAGAAGCGGGCTTCGATGATCAGCAGCTTGAGTTTCTTGTTCTTGGGCATTTTGCGTCACGTCTCCGGCAGAGCCGGTGACTTAGGCCGAAGCCCG
Organism: Mesorhizobium kowhaii; assembly: GCF_042431665.1. Classification (NCBI taxonomy): domain Bacteria; kingdom Pseudomonadati; phylum Pseudomonadota; class Alphaproteobacteria; order Hyphomicrobiales; family Phyllobacteriaceae; genus Mesorhizobium; species Mesorhizobium kowhaii. Next base: position 311,761 of record NZ_JBHLYT010000176.1, on the reverse strand, counting down.
TTTGATCGCAAGCGAAGATGTTGCGCGTGTCCGGTTTGCCGCGGAAGTCCGTCTGCCTGTGACCATTTTTTGTCATCTGAACAGTTCGGCAATATCGGCCGTCCTGTCATGCTGCGGGCCAAGCACCACAACCCGCAGGGCTTCCCCAATCGACCCGCCCACCCCGGTGGACTCGTCCACCCCGGTCAGGCGCCGGTGGCCCGGCATACCGGCTCACAGTGTCGCGCAGGCGGTCCTTGACGGGCCGGGGATTGATCAGAGCATCGACCAAGGCTTCACTGTCGCGGACGGATAGATCGAGGCGCTGGTGCTCCTCGATGGCCCGTAGAGCAGCTTCCTGCACGCTGGTCAGCACGAAATCCGTCACCGTCCGGCCCTGAAGTGCGGCGGCCTGTTCGATAAGATTCTTCTGGTCGGCCGGCCGTGACCCGTGTTTCCAGACGCTCACCACGGACACGGCCGCGAGACGTATTCAAGGCAGATGGGGTCATTATCGTTCTCTTGACAACAATGTACGGCCAATGGCCGGAAGCTTTCAAGATTGTCGTCGAAGAGCGATTGGCGACAGGAGGCGTCAAAGCCCCTCTTTCGCGGCCTCCACCAGCCGCGCCGCGTAGCGGGCCATGGTGTCGATCTCGAGATTGACGCGGTCGCCGACCTGGCGCTCGCCCCAGGTGGTCACGGTCAGCGAATGGTGGATCAAAAGCACGTCGAAGCGCGTGCCTTCCACCTTGTTGACGGTGAGCGAGGTGCCGTCGAGCGCGACCGAGCCCTTCGGTGCAATGAACTTAGCAAGATCGCGCGGTGCTTCGAGCGTAAAACGCACCGCGTCCCCTTCATCCTTGCGCTCGATGATCTCGGCCATGCCGTCGACATGGCCCGAAACGATGTGCCCACCAAGTTCGTCGCCGATCTTCAGCGCTCGCTCCAGATTGATCCGCGAGCCCGGTTTCCAGCCCATCGCCGTCGTCAGCCTGAGCGCCTCTTCCCAGGCCTCGACCTCGAACCAGCGCGCATTCGTGCCACTGTCGGGCAAGGCAGTCACCGTCAGGCAGACACCGCCGCAAGAAATCGAGGCGCCGATGGCGATCGTTTCGGGATCATAGGCGGTGTCGATGCGCAGTCCCACCCCTTCCCGAAGCGGCTTGACGGCCGCGACAGTGCCGACATCGGTGACAATTCCGGTAAACATCGGTGTTGATCCTAGAAATCTCTGATCCACTCTGCATAACTGTCTTCGCCGAAACGCATATCGCGGAGCTTGCGAAATCCTGCCGGGATATGGTCGGCATCGATGGGTGATGCAACGCCGTCAGCGCCGATTGCTTCCGGCCCCTGGAACAGCACGATGCGGTCGACCAGCCCCTCGGCCAGGAAAGCGCCCGCTACCTTGGCGCCGCCTTCGACAAGAACACTGGCCATGCCGAGCGCGGCCAGATCCTCGAGCAGTTCCGGCAGTGCGACGCCGCCCTCATGTGTTTCGGTGCCGATGAAGCGCACCCCGGCGCGTTCCAGCATGGTCCGCCGCTGCGGATCGGCCTCCAGGCAAGCGGCGACATAGAGCGGCACCCGGTCCACGCCAGAAACCAGCTTCGAGGCCTCCGGCAACCTGATCTGCCGGTCGAGCACGATACGGGCCGGCGACCGGTTCTCCAGCCCGGGCAAGCGCACCGTGAGCGCGGGATCATCCTCAAGGGCGGTGCCGATGCCGATCAATATGCCGTCGGCCTCGGCCCGCATCAGATACACTTCGCGACGGGCGATATCGCCGGTGATCGTCACCTGCCCCCCGCCTTCCCTGCCGATCCTGCCATCGCTGGAAAGCGCAAGCTTGAGAATCACTTCAGGGCGTTTTCTCAACGATCTAATCAAATAACCGGCCATCTGTTCGGCGGCTTCCGCCGCCAGAACCTTTTCGACCACCTCGATCCCGGCGGCGCGCAGGATCGCGTAGCCCTTGCCGGACACGCGCGGATCGGGATCGCTGGCGGCGCCGACGACGCGCGCGACACCGGCGTTGACCAGCGCATTGGCGCAAGGCGGCGTGCGGCCATGGTGGGCGCAAGGTTCCAGCGTGACATAGGCGGTGGCGCCGCGCGCCAGTTCGCCGGCCTCGGCCAGCGCCTCGGTCTCGGCATGCGGACGGCCGCCGACAGCGGTGACGCCGGTGCCGACGATCATCGGGCCATCCCCGTCGTCGCGCACGATCAACGTGCCCACGGAAGGGTTGGTCGCGGTGCGCCCGGCATGCTTCCGCGAAAGGCGGAACGCCGCTGCCATGAAACGGCGATCAAGGGCGGCCTGTCTGTCGCTCGCGGTCATGCTCAGCTGGCGTCCTCTTCACCCTTGATTTCGTCCCCCTTGAGCTCGCCGAGCAATTCGTGGAAATCCTTGGCCTCGCGAAAATTGCGGTAGACCGAGGCGAAGCGGACATAGGCGACATCGTCGAGCGACTTCAGCGCGTCCATGACCAGCCGACCGACCTCGCCGGAGGCCACTTCGGTCTCGCCGGAGCTTTCGAGCTGGCGCACGATGCCGGTCACCGCGCGGTCGATGCGCTCGGGATCGACATTGCGCTTGCGAACGGCGATCTCCACCGAGCGCAGCAGCTTGTCGCGATCGAACGGCACTTTGCGACCCGATTTCTTGACCACGACGAGGTCGCGCAACTGCACGCGCTCGAAGGTGGTGAAGCGGCCGCCGCAATCGGGGCAAACGCGCCGCCGGCGGATCGCGGCGCCATCCTCGGCGGGGCGCGAATCCTTCACCTGCGTATCTTCTGACTGGCAATAGGGACAGCGCATGGAGAAGCCTTTGGTTGGCGAATCTGGTGAAGCGAAAGGCTTAGAGGTTTTTGCAACGATGGCAAAGTATCGGCAACAGCTCCTCGCCCCTCAGAGCCCTGACCCCTGAGAGATAGCGAGGCGCAAGCAAGATTGCCAGCGCCGCCAGGCAGCCGGACAGCGCGCCGATGCCGTCAGGGGGCGACGTCGGTGGTCGGAAACCCGCATGATGCGCCGAGGCTGCGATAAGCCTTGGTGAAGCCGTCCATGGATATGCTTCCAACCGGCGCGTCGCCAAAGGAGACATCGAGCGCCGATGCGCGGCGCATGACGCGCAACAGCGCCAGGCTGGTCTTGGCCTGATTGTCCACTGTCCAGCTGAGCCGGCCGCTCACGGCGGCGTCGGAATGGAGCTTTGCGGCGACGTGGCCCTTGTCGTCGCCGAAGCTTGCCGCGACCGACTTGCCCGTTGGCAGCGCCTTGTTATCGACCGCAATGGTCAGGGACGGGTAGGCATCCGGCGGCAGCGCATCGCCGTTCGTGATGATGAGCGTCAGGGTGCCGCTCTCGCCGCCGGCGCCGATAAAGGCGGTCGAGGCCGCGCAGGTCTTGCGGATATCCTCGCCAGTATCGACCTCGTCGACCAGGGTCGACCATCTGCCGAAGGTTTCAAGCTTGGGTGCCGCCGGGGCGGGTGCCGCGGTTGCGGCCTGGGCAGGTGCGGCCTGAGTGGGCGCGGCCTGAGCGGGAGCGGTTTGCACCAAGGCGACGCCGGAGAGCGGCAAGGCAATCAAGGCGGCCAGGGCGCCGGCGAAGGCAAGGTCGGCAAGACGAACAATTCGCATGATCAAGGCTCCTGTCGCAGCCTTGCCGCGACGGCGCTTGTCCGTCGCGGCAAGGTGATGAGACCTCAATCTCGTCAGCCGAGATAGGGATAGAGCGGGAAACGATCGGTCAGCGCCACCACCTTGGCCTTGACCGCCGCTTCGACAGCGGCATTGCCCTCGTCGGAATTGGCCACTTTGAGACCATCCAGCACTTCGGCGATCAGCTTGCCGATCTCGCGGAACTCGGCCTGGCCAAAGCCGCGCGTTGTGCCGGCCGGGGTGCCAAGGCGCACGCCGGAGGTGACGAAAGGCTTTTCCGGGTCGAACGGAATGCCGTTCTTGTTGCAGGTGATGTTGGCGCGGCCGAGCGCTGCCTCGGCGCGCTTGCCGGTGGCGTTCTTGGGGCGCAGGTCGACCAGCATCAGATGGTTGTCAGTGCCGCCGGAGACGATATCGAGACCGGTTTCCTTGAGGCTGGAGGCGAGCGCCTTGGCGTTGGCGGCGACGCTCTCGGCGTAGACCTTGAAGCTCGGCTTCAGCGCTTCGCCGAAGGCGACCGCCTTGGCGGCGATGACATGCATCAGCGGGCCACCCTGCAGGCCGGGAAACACCGCGGAATTCATCTTCTTGGCGATATCCTCGTCATTGCACAGGATCATGCCGCCGCGCGGGCCGCGCAGCGACTTGTGCGTGGTCGTGGTCACCACATGGGCATGCGGCAGCGGCGACGGATGCACGCCGCCGGCGACCAGGCCAGCGATGTGGGCCATGTCGACCATCAGATAGGCACCAACCGCGTCGGCGATCTCGCGAAAACGCTTCCAGTCCCAGACGCGCGAATAGGCGGTGCCGCCGGCCAGGATCAGCTTCGGCTTGGTCTCGTGGGCGGTCTTCTCGATCGCGTCCATGTCGAGCAGATGGTCATCCTGGCGCACGCCATAGGACACGACCTTGAACCATTTGCCGCTCATGTTGACCGGCGAGCCGTGGGTCAGATGGCCGCCCGAATTGAGGTCAAGGCCCATGAAGGTGTCGCCGGGCTGCAGCAGCGCCAGGAACACGGCCTGGTTCATCTGGCTGCCGGAATTCGGCTGGACATTGGCGAAGTTGCAGCCGAACAGCTTTTTCGCCCGCTCGACGGCCAGTTCCTCGGCGATGTCGACGAACTGGCAGCCGCCATAGTAGCGCTTGCCCGGATAGCCTTCGGCGTATTTGTTGGTCATGATCGAGCCCTGCGCTTCCAGAACGGCGCGCGAGACGATGTTTTCAGAGGCGATCAGCTCGATCTCGTGGCGCTGGCGACCGAGTTCGTTGCGGATGGCGCCGAAAATCTCCGGATCGGCATCGGCAAGCGTGGTTTCGAAGAAGGATTCGAATTTGTTCGACACTGCCGCTGCTGTTGCCATGGCCTGAAATCCTCGGTTCGGGGCAATTTTTGATTTATGCATGTCGTTGTCCCAAAACCGCTGCACACTTTTGGGCGACATGCATTCGCCGCGCCATTAACACAGTTGTTTTCGCCCCGCCACGTTTGCGGCGCGAAATTTGCTGGCCGGATTGCGCCAACCAGGCAACGAGTGAGCTATTTCCCTGCCTGTCGTCCCTTCAGCAAGGCTTCGGTAAGCGTGATCTCGGTGAACAGCGCCCGCGCCGCATGGTCATTGATCTGGCCGCTACGCAGCATGGCGCGCACGGCCCCGCGTTCGGCCTCGATGACGGCGAGCCTGAGCTCCAGTTCCAACCGACCGGCTTCGCGTGCTTCGGCGCGCGCTTTCGCCGGAGGCGGCAATGCGGCGCCGGTAGCCGGCGACAACACACAACGGCACCCGAGCAACGAAAAAGGCCGCCCCAACCGGCGGCCCTTTCTGTAAAAGAATCAGTTATTTAAAGCGACGAGGTGATCTGCAGCTCGTTGGCGCCGTCGAGCGCGTAGACGTCGTCGCGGAACTGCACCACGCCCGGGCCCGTCGACCAGGCCGAAAGATAGAGGAAATGCACCGGCACCGGGTTGGTAATCTGGATCGGGGTGTTTTCGCCGGTCTTGATCGCCGCCTCGAAATGCTGACGGTCCCAGCCGGGCGTGTCGCGCAGGATCCAGGTGACGAGGTCGCGCACATTCTGCACGCGCACGCAGCCCGAGGAATCGAAACGCATCATCTTGCCGAACAGGCTCTGCTGCGGCGTGTCGTGCATGTAGACGCCGTCGGGGCTCGGGAAATTGATCTTCACCGACGCCATGGCGTTGCCCGCGCCCGGATCCTGGCGGAAGCGATACTTGGCGGCGTCGTCGGTCGACCAGTCGACATTGAGCGGGTCGACTTCGCTGCCGTCCGGCGCGAACAGGCGAATATGGCTGTCCTTCAGGTAGTTGGGGTCCTTCCGCATCAGCGGAATGATGTCCTTGCGCACGATCGAGACCGGCGCGTTCCAGTACGGATTGACGATGATCTCGTTGATCTTGGAATTGACGATCGGCGTCTGGCGATCGATCTTGCCGACGATCGCGGTGTGTCGAAGCACGACGCGGTCGTTCTCGACCGCTTCGACCTGCGCGGCCGGAATGTCGACCAGAACATAGCGGCTGCCAAGCGTGCCGGCCTTCTCCTTCAGCCGCTGTAGATTGGTCTGCAACTGGCCAAGCCGGATCTGCGCCGAAACGTTTATCGCCAAGTAGGTGTATTTGCCCATGGCGCCGTCGGCGGGCAGGCCGTGACGCAACTGGAAGCGCTTGACCGCCGAGTCGACATAGGAATCGAAGGCCGTCGAAATGCCGGCGCTCTGCGACAGGTCGCCAGAGACCATCAGCCGCTTGCGCAACGGCACGACATCCGGGTCATCGACGCCGAGCTGTAACTTCTTGGTCGCCGGGACCTCTACCCAGCCGCCCTGCCCGGCAATGTTCTGATATTGCGCCACCGCCTGCTCGGTAAAGGCGACGGTCTGCGCGCTGAAGATCGGCAGCGTCGAGGCCACCTTGCCGCCCTCGCTGGCGCGAGCATCGAACTGGTCATCCCAATTGCCGCGCGCCGAGGATTTCAGGATATCACCGATCACATCCTGCGCATTGGCGCCGCCGGCGACCATCGCGGCTGCGAGCGCGGAGGCTCCGGAGAGGAAAACACGGCGGCTGGTTCTCATGGACGTTCCAGACATTCTTGTAGCGTTCGATCTGCTGTATCAGGTTATCAGGGCGACTTGCCCGCACTCTAAAGTTGGCAATCTTAACAATTAGCCAACCATGTCCGTATCGGTGCGGCCACAAACGCTCAAGCCGCGATACGGTTCCGGGGTGAACGCACGGCCTTCACCACAGCCTCACCGGCATCCTCGGTTCCATTGGAATATGGCGGCAACGTGGCCTTGGCCCGCGATTTGCATCGGGCGACGCAGCGAAATGAAAAGCCCGTGCTTTTTCGGTACCGATCCGCGATCGCCGGTCCAATATCGACGGGTGAACCACAAGCCGATAATGATACACTAACAAGCTCGCCCAACACAGGGAACGAGACCATGCCTGGTTTCCTTTCAGTCATCGCGGCCTTCGCTTTGGCCGGAGGTCCGAACGGCGGCACTCCGACGCCGGAGGAAACGGTTGCCTATTTCGTGCACGGCCTCGAACAGGGCGCGATCCCCAAATACGGGCAGCAGACCGACGAACCGCTGAAGCAGGTTTCCCGATCGCCCGCTATGTTCACCAGCACTGGTCTCAACGAGGTCGGGGACAAAACCGAAACGCTCAGGTTCATCGTCACCCGGCTGGACGAATGCACCTACAAGGCCGAACAGCAGTTCGAGGAAGACGGCGCGATCTACTACCGCCTGACCTACGAAATGCGACTTGGCGGCGTAACCGCCCTGTCATTCGACAATCCGCCGGCAACCATCGCGCTGAAGGGGCTGGTGAAGACATGCACGACCGACACCGAGGGCAGTTGCGACCTGACACGCGAGCCCGAAACAATCGGCCCATTCTTCGGCGAGCCCGGCCAGGCCGAACAGGCGCTTGCCTATTTCCACGAGCAATTCTGCCCGTTGAAACCGTAGCCCGAAAGGATGTCAGGGCTTCGAACTTGAGGCCTCCAGCTCTGAACACCGTTGCAGCACTTGATACTCGGGATATCGCAACACCTTGTTATCCTCGAGTTTGAGCAATAGCGCCCGCCTCTTTTCCACACTCTCCGTATCGTCCGAACAAGTCATGTCCAAAATGACGACATCCAGGCCTTTGAGCTTCTGGACTTTGTCGAGAGTGCATCCAACCTCCCACATTTCCACGGTTTTGTCGGTGAACGTCACTCTGGAGTCATTGTTGTCGCACGGGCTACTGCCTTCGATGGTGAAGGAATCCTTCCACCATTCTTCGGCGAAAGCCAGTTTTGGCGCCAACAAAAGCACCACTGCGACAGACCAGATTTTGAAGCTACTCCTTCGACCCATCATGCCTTCCCTGCCTGGTGACACTAGGCATTGTGAAGGCGAAAGCAAAGCGTGGGCCAGGACCCAGCGGCTCCCGCGCAACGACATCCGTCAACTGACGGCCCGCCGATTCCTGGCTTCCTATCCGTGATCAGAAAAAGGGCCGATGCCTTTCGGCACCGGCCTTGACCAGAGGTCGACATTTCGGCCGCGCTTCTGTGGCGCGGGCCAGATTCGATGCGGCGTCTTACATCCGATAGGCGATGGTGTCGTTCCAGAAGCGATCGAGCCGCTGCAGGGCGCGGTTCATCTGCTTGAATTCTTCGGTGTTGATGCCGCCGACCTGCTCGATCGAGCCGACATGGCGCTCATAAAGGCCGGCGACGACGTCCGCCACCTCGCTGCCCTTCGGCGTCAGCGAAACCCGCACCGAACGGCGATCGATGCGTGAGCGCTGGTGGTTGATGAATTCGAGGTCGACCAGCTTCTTCAGATTGTAGGAGACGTTCGAGCCGAGATAATAGCCACGCGAACGCAGCTCGCCGGCGGTCAGTTCCGAATTGCCGATGTTGAACAGCAGCAGCGCCTGGATGGCATTGATGTCGGAGCGCCCGTTGCGGTCGAATTCGTCCTTGATCACGTCAAGCAGGCGGCGGTGCAGCCGCTCTACAAGCTGCAGCGATTCCATGTACAGCGAGCGGATAGCCTCGCGGCGGTCGTCGGATACGTTGGCGGTCTTCGCCGCCGGACGCGAATTGATCATTGTCTTTGCCTCTCGTTTGTCGCCCTGGTGATTTTTTGTTTTTCACCTTGATCGCGACACTATCGAATACTCATAAAATTCGACTTAAACGCTAGGGCTAACAAGAGCTTACCGGTAAGAGGTTTCGAAAGAGGCTTAACGAACGGTCACCCGAGCAAGGATAATTAACCTAAAGATTTAGCCAACAATCGCGGGGCTGAATTGAGGCAGCCGCCAGGTCGCCAATGCGCTCAAGGGCTTAGTGCCGCACCGGTCGTTTCTGCAGCCAGATGGTCACGCGGAAAACGATATAAAGCAGCGCCACGGCCGCATGCGAGATGACGATGAGGGTGCGGTGGCCGAAAAGCTCGGGAAAACCGGCATACATGACGGTCTCTGTCACCGCGCAGATGAACCAGATCACCGGCCCCCAGGACGCCAGCATCCACAGGCCGGCGGCGGCGAAGGGAAAAAACACGGCGAGCGTCACCGCCGCCACCTGCCAGTGCACCGGCATCAGGTCGAAGCGCCACAACGGGCCCGGATAGAAGCCGATCAGCTTGATCCAGTAGAGGATGCCAAACAGCAGGCAGTAGCCGGCGACGACGCGCTGGAACCAGGCGAAGATCACCTCCACCCCGGAGGGCTGCAGCACGACGCGTCTGAAGGTCACCTCGCTCACAGGTCGAGCTCCCGGTCGCCGAGCGAGGCGAAATAGGCGTCGACATCCGCCTCGCTGACCGCACCGAGGTTCGCCGGCCGCCATTGTGGCTTCGAGCCCTTGTCGATGATGGCGGCACGAATGCCTTCGTAGAAATCGTGGCCGGCCAGCATCCGGTTGAGGATGCGGAACTCCATCTTCATGCAGGCGTCCATGGACAGGGTCAGCCCGGCGCTGATCTGGCGCCAGGCGACGCGCAGGCTGGTCGGCGAGCGCGTCCGGAGCGTCGCCAGCGTCTTTGCCGCGAACTCGTCGCCGCCTGCCGCCCGCTCCAGGCTGTCGATGACGGCCTTGAGGGATGGTTGCGAAAAATGACGGACGATCGCTTCCAGCGTCGGCCTGTCGGTCTCACGTTTTGCCTGGACGAAGAAACCGCGCAGCACCGATTCCGGATCGCCGGTCAGCGTCAGCCGGTCAAGGAAGCCGCGCTGGTCCTCGGCCTTGATGGTGTGGGTGGCCAGCCCCGACCACAGCGCGTCGCCATAGCGGATGCGATTGCCGGTCAGCGCCAGATACATGCCGAAGGAGCCGCCGAGATCGGGCAGCAAATGGCTGGCGCCAACATCCGGGAAAAAGCCGATGCCGACCTCCGGCATGGCGAACTGGGCATTCTCGGTCATCACCCGGTGCGAGCCGTGGAAGGAGATGCCGACGCCGCCGCCCATGACGATGCCGTCGATCAGCGCAACATAAGGTTTCTTGAAGCCGTTGATACAGGCATTGAGCCGGTATTCATCGGCGAAGAATTCGACCGGCGGCTTTCCCGCCCGGCCGGCCTCGTAGATGTGCAGTATGTCGCCGCCCGCCGAAAACGCCCTGCCCTCGGCCTTGACGAGGACGACATCGACGCCCTGGTCGGACTCCCAGGCGGAAAGAGCAGCGTCGAGCGCCCGGATCATGCGATGCGTGACGGCATTGAGCGCCTGCGGTCGCGTCAACGTGACGACGCCGGCCCGGCCCAGATGTTCGAAGCGGATCTCGTCGCCTCCGCCAAAATCCATCGTGAAAGAATCCCTCCCCCGCGCCGCCGGGATTGAAGTGCTAAAGCGTGGCGCATGGGTGCGTCAATGCCAAGCCCGACCATCGTGCGCCTGTTTGGATCTCTGGAGAGGCAAGGCGCATCCTTTGCGTCCCGGCCAAATGGGTGCAACTTGTCCGCCTGTGAGGCTATCGAGAGACAATTTGGCGATGTCGCGAACGTTCGACCCGGACGATGTTCTATGTCGCCCGCTGATGGCTAATTTGGCGACCGTCGGCACGGATGGCGCGCCGCGCAACGCGCCGGTATGGTTCATCTGGGAGGACGGTGCGATCTGGCTTCTCGGGTCATCGGATGGAAGCGCGGTAAAGCATCTCCAGAGAGACCCGCGCTGCGCGGTGGAAATTGTCCACTTCGACAACAATGCCGGCATCCTGCTGCATCTCGGGCTGCGCGGCGCCGCCACCATCGAACCGATGTCGCCAGACCGCTTCAATCGGCTCCTTGACAAATATCTCGGACCCGAAGCAAGCTGGAATGAATGGTTCATCGACAACGTGGCCCAGATCGAACATCCTGACGGGCGCATGATCAGGCTTGCCCCTGTCAGCATTTTCACCAACAACGTATCGTTCTTCAGAACCGGCCCTGACTTCGCATGGCCGCCATAAGTCGACGACGGGTTTCGAAGCGGACGGTGAGCCATGCCTCGGTTTTTGCGCCTTGCCCTTGTTGTGGGGGGCCTGCTGGCCCTCTACGCCGCCAATGGTCCGGCCAGGGCAGCTAATGTCGAGGATCTCTACCAATCACAGACTATCGTCACCGGCCAGGGCGAGCCGAACCGCCAGGCCGGCTTCAAGATCTGCCTCGATGCGGTTCTGGTCAGGGTTTCCGGCGATCAGCGCCTGCTGGCGAAACCCGAGATGACAGCGTTGCGCGACAAGGCCGGCAGCTTTGTCACCGGTTTCCGCTATCGCGACTGCATGGAAGGCATTCCGGTCCATGACGAACAGGGCACGCACGACCGGCCGCACGACCTTTATTGCCAATACACGCCGGCGACGATCGACCCGGTGCTGGCTTCGCTCGGCAGTAAGCCCTGGCTGACTAAGCGACCGCGGCTGGCGGTGTTTTTGGCAACCGAGCAAGGCATCCGGCATTTCGCGCTCGATGCCGATGACAAGCGCGGCGAATTGATGCGCGAATCGTTCGGCAATGCCGCCTCGCCGCTGGCCATGCAGGTGGCCTTCCCCACGGCAGCGCTGCTGTCGCAAGCCGGGCTGGACGACAGGACCCTGCGCGACGCCAGCATGGCGAAGCTGGATACGGTTGCGAAAAAGGCCGGCGCCGATCAGGCGCTTTCCGGCAGCATCGTGTGGAGCGACAAGGAGTTCGGCTGGATCGCCGATTGGCGGCTGGCAATGGCCGGCAAGACCTACACCTGGCAGGTGCGCGGCGTTTCCTTCGACGAGGCTTTCCGCATCGCTATTAAGGGCGCAGCGCAGATCCTGTCGGGCAACGGGCAACCCGAATAGACCTCGACCGAATCGCTGGCACAAACGTGTCGCATTGGTCAGCGGCAAGGGCTCGTGGTAAAAGCCACCGACCCGGAGTTTTGGCGATGAACAAATTCACCCCGACAAAGCCAGCCGGCGCGCGCAGCGTCGACGACATCACCGGCAGCCGCCGCTTGCGCCGCATGCGCAAGGCCGACTGGTCGCGCCGTCTCGTGCAGGAGAACCGGCTTTCGGTCGACGACCTGATCTGGCCGATCTTCGTCGTCGACGGCAAAAATGTGCGCGAGCCGATCGCCGCCATGCCGGGCGTCTTCCGCCTGTCGATCGATCTCGCCGTCAAGGAGGCCGAACGGGCGGCAAAGCTCGGCATTCCGGCACTCGCCACCTTCCCCAATGTCGACATCTCACTGCGCGACCAGACCGGCTCGCACATCCTCGACCCCGACAATGTCATCAACCGCGCCACCCGGGCGATAAAGGACGCGGTGCCGGAGATCGGCATCATCACCGATGCCGCGCTCGACCCGTTCACCAGCCACGGCCATGACGGCATCCTGCGCGACGGCATCATCGTCAATGACGAGACGGTGGAACAGGTGACCGCTGCGGCCGTCATCCAGGCGGCGGCCGGCGCCGACATCATCGCGCCGTCCGACATGATGGACGGCCGCATCGGCGCCATCCGCGACGCGCTCGACGCCAATGGCTTCCAGGACGTTGCGATCATGTCCTATGCGACCAAGTTCGCCTCGGCCTTCTACGGCCCTTACCGCGAGGCGGTCGGCACCGCCGGCCTGCTCAAGGGCGACAAGAAGACCTATTACATCGACCACGCCAATTCCGACGAGGCGGTGCGCGAGGCCGAACAGGACATCGCCGAGGGCGCCGACATGCTGATGGTCAAGCCCGGCCTGCCCTATCTCGACATCATCCGGCGGCTGAAGGATGAATTCCAGATGCCGACCTTCGCCTACCAGGTGTCGGGCGAGTATTCGATGATCAAGGCCGCAAGCGCCAATGGCTGGATCGATGGCGAGAAAGCGATGCTGGAATCCTTGCTCGCCTTCAAGCGCGCCGGCTGCGACGGCATCCTGACCTATTTTGCGCCCGAAGTGGCGGCGATGCTGAAGGGATAACTTCTTTTCCCGCCGATGGCCGATCGCGGCGAACAGTGCCGGCGGTCTCCTGGGATATCCATGACAGTTTCCAGCTTCCCGACCAAGGAGCAGAGCGCGAGGGTCGTTTGACCAATCCCCTGACTTGTTTGCGCTTAAAAAACCGCTTGCAATTCGCAATCAGTTTGCTACGAAACAACTGCTTGCAAATTACAACTTATTATCGAGGAGGCTCTCATGTCCAAACTTCGAGTCAATGCTTTCAGCCTGTCGCTCGACGGCTATGGCGCTGGTCCCGATCAGGATCTGCAAAATCCGCTTGGTGTCGGCGGGGAAGCCCTGCACAAATGGGCTTTCAGCACCCGCACCTTCCGCAAGATGTTCGGAGAGGAAGGCGGCGCGACCGGCACTGACGAGGATTTTGCGGCGCGCAGCATGGAGAATCTCGGCGCCTGGATCCTCGGCCGCAACATGTTCGGGCCGATCCGGGACGAATGGCCGGATGATAGCTGGAAGGGCTGGTGGGGCGACAACCCGCCCTACCATGTGCCGGTTTTCGTGCTGACCCACCACAAGCGGGCATCCTTCACAATGGAAGGCGGCACGACCTTCCACTTCGTCACCGACGGCATCCATTCGGCGCTTGAACAAGCGAAAGCAGCGGCTGATGGCAAGGACGTGCGGGTCGGTGGTGGCGTCGCCACCATCCGGCAATATCTCCAGGAGAAACTGATCGACGAGATGCATCTGGCCATCGCGCCGGTGCTGCTTGGCGCCGGCGAGAACCTTTTTGCCGGCCTGGACATGCCCAGGCTCGGTTACCTCTGCAGCGAGCAGGTTGCCACGCCGCTCGCCACCCACGTGGTCATCAAGCGGGCGTAGGTCTCACCCTCTCCACAAGCGGGAGGGTAAAGACGCTCAGTACTTCTCCGGCACGTAGAGTTCGCGCGGCAGCGTCTGGCGTTCGTACTCGGGATTGAAGACGCGCTCGGGCAGCGTGATCTCCTCGTGCGGCACCTCTTCATACGGCATCTGCTTGAGCAGATGGTCGATGCAGTTTAGCCGCGCCCGCTTCTTGTCGTTGCCCTCGACGATGAACCAGGGCGCCTCCGGAATGTTGGTGCGGGCGAAGGTCTCTTCCTTGGCTTTGGTGTACTGTTCCCAGCGCACGCGCGACTGCAGGTCCATCGGCGACAGTTTCCACTGCTTCATCGGATCGTGGATGCGCATCAGGAAGCGCATCTGCTGCTCCTCGTCGGTGATCGAGAACCAGTATTTGACCACGGTGACGCCCGAGCGGACCAGCATCCGCTCGAACTCCGGCACGTCGCGGAAGAATTCTTCGACCTGATCGGGCTCGGCAAAACCCATCACCCGTTCAACGCCGGAGCGGTTGTACCAGGAGCGGTCGAACAGCACGATCTCGCCGCCGGCCGGCAGATGCGGCACATAGCGCTGGAAATACCATTGCGACTTCTCGCGCTCGGTCGGCGCCGGAAGGGCGACGACACGGCAGATGCGCGGATTGAGCCGCTGGGTGATGCGCTTGATGACGCCGCCCTTGCCGGCGGAGTCGCGGCCCTCGAAGATCACCACCAGCTTCTTCTTGTGATAGGCGACCCAGGATTGCAGCTTGATCAATTCGGACTGCAAGGTGATCAGGTCGCGAAAATACTGCATGCGATCGATCGATGGCGGATGCGAGTTCTTGTAGATCTTGGCGATCTCCATCGACAGTGCCGGCTCCGACATTTCGAGCTCATAGTCCTCGTCGAGCGTGTCGGCGAGCTCGGCTTCAAGCCAGTCCTTGGCGGGAGAATTCTGTCTTAGCTCGGTCATATCAGTTGCTCCGCTTGCAAGCCCTGTCCATCCACGTCCGGCGCCCAAACCCCTGGCCTGCGTCCCGGAGTGGCAACACCTGAGCCGACTTCAATATAGACCGGCAATGACGGTTTTATTGCAGACTGGAGCGAGACTGCCGCCACTGCAAATTCCGCGAGGCATGATCGATCCATCGTCGTGGCATGGCGACAAGCGGTCTAAATTGTCCTACAAATATCTTTCCCCAAAGCCCCCTCCCCCAATGCAATCGCGAGGACTGACATGGAATACCGCACCCTCGGCCGTTCCGGCTTGAAAGTTTCGACACTGACCATGGGCACCATGACCTTCGGCGGTGCCGGCGCGTTTTCGGCTGTCGGCAAAACCGACCTCGACGAGGCGCGCCGGATGATCGACCTTTGCATCGATGCCGGCATCAACGTCATCGACACCGCCAATGTCTATTCGAACGGCATCTCGGAAGAGATCATCGGCGAAGCGCTCGGCGGCAAGCGCAAGGGCGACGTGCTGATCGCCTCCAAGGCGCGGATGCGGATCGGCAACGGTCCCAACGATGAAGGCCTGTCGCGCTATCACCTGATCCGCGAATGCGAGAAAAGCCTGAAGCGGCTGAAGACCGACGTCATCGACATCTACTTCCTGCACGAATGGGATGGCACGACACCGCTCGAGGAAACCATCGCCGCGCTTGATACGCTGGTTGCCCAGGGCAAGGTCCGCTATGTCGGCTGCTCCAACTATTCCGGCTGGCAGGTGATGAAGGCGCTGGGCATCAGCGACAGCCATCACCAGCCGCGCTTTGTCACCCAGCAGATCCACTACACGTTGGAAGCGCGCGAGGCGGAGTATGAATTGCTGCCGATTTCGGTCGATCAGGGGTTGGGCGTGCTGGTCTGGAGCCCGCTTGCCGGCGGATTGCTCTCCGGCAAATACCGCCGCGACAGCCCGACCGCCCGCCAGCTCGCCGGCTGGTCCGAACCGCCGATCCGCGACGAGGACCGGCTCTGGCGGATCGTGGACGTCCTTGTCGAGATCGGCACGCAGCGCGGCGTGTCGGCAGCGCAGGTGGCGCTGGCCTGGCTGCTCGGCCGGCCGGCGGTCAGTTCGCTGGTGATCGGCGGCAGGACCGAAACGCAGTTTCGGGACAACATCGCGGCGGCAAGCCTGGCGCTCACCAGCGAGGAGCGTGACCGCCTCGACGCGGTCAGCCGGCCGCCTTTGCTCTATCCCTACTGGCACCAGCAACTGACGGCAAAGGACCGCTTCGGCGCCGCCGATCTGGTTCTCGATCGCAGCGGCGTGTGAGCACAGGTTTCGATGGCCCGGCGGACGATGCCCGCCGGGCACTTAAAGCGCGTCGCCTCGAAACGGAATCATGCGACGCACTTTAAGTCTTTTGTTTATGCATGTCGTAGTCTCAAAACCGGGGCCACTTTTGAGCGACATGCATCAGCCCGCGATATAGCCCCAGACCTCGGGATCAGGCTCGATCTGGCCGCTGAGCACAAAGTATTTGTAGAGCACGAGCAGGGAGATCGCCTGCTCGGCCTTCTCGTTGGCGAATGTCCGGCAATAGGCATTCGCCGCAGCAATGATGCGTTCCGCCGCTGCCGGGTGCTGTTCGAAATAGCGCACCTTTTCGGCAAGGTCGGCGAAATCCGGGTCGAGCGGTACATAGTGGACGTTGGCCTCGAGTTGCTTCTCCCCGAACCATGTCTCGTATGTCGGCGGCAGCATCAGGCAGAGCGAATTCGAATTCATGATCCATTTGAGATTGGTCGCCACGTCATTGCCTTCGAGCGAGACGATGTATCGATAACGCTGCTGCTGGCTGATGCTGAGAAATGGCTTGCTGTACTCGGCCGGCGCGTATGACTTGTGTGAGCCGGCGTCGCAAAACGGCAGATCGCGCACGGCATCCAGAAATCTTGTCCGTATCGGATTGTTGAGATCGCCGCGCCAGACCATGGCCGGGAGCTTGTCGGCGAACGCGGTTGCGTCGGCAGGCATGTGGAAGTGCCGGAACTTGTTGAATTTCAGAATGATCGCATTGCTGTTGTCGGCATGGATCGGCCGATTCTTGACGAGCGACGGCACCTCCGGCACGTCGACAACATCGCCGAATTGCAGGTCGATGAGCAATTTGGGGTCGAAATACCGGGCAATCTCCTTGAGGTCGTAATAGTACATGCTCGGTACGAAGGGCAGATTGTCGATACGCACTGCCGCCGGGCTGGGCGAAAATGCGTCCTGCAGCTTGTTGTAGTAGTTCAACCGCTGGCGAACCAAACCGTCCGCAAGCAGGGATTTTTCGAGGCGACCCGCCAGCCGCCGGCGGAACAGCGCCTGCGGCGCGATATCGCGCGCGACGTTTCGCGCATAATAGAAAACCCTTGCCGTCGTTCGCTGTATGGTGGCCATAGTTCACTTGATCAAAACAAACGCGCAGCTCACGATGCGTTGGCGCCCCGGTCCCCTACACCATTGTGCCGTGCATCTTGCAAGCCCCGGACCATCATCGACGCCAACGGCCGGGCACGATCGCTTCAGCTGTTGTGTTTGACGGCTAATGCTCCTAGGCAGGGTCAGAGCCGCAAGGCAGTGAAAAGGAGCCGATATGGCGCGACCACCAAACTACGATCACGAACGCAAGGAACGCGACCGCCAGAAGGCGGCCAAGAAGGCTGAAAAGCTGGCGGCCAAAGTTGCCGCGCGCGAGCGTTCGAAGCCCGAAGACGAGACTGAAACCGAAACCGAAACGGCAAAGTGACGGCAAAAGGCCCGCGCATGCGGGCCGTGCCTCATTCCAGATTGTCGCCTTGGATCAGGCCGGGGCCTTGTCGCTGACAAAGACGTCCACTTCGCGCGCTGCAGCAATGAAGGCGCGCCTGGCGTTCATCGCCGGCTTGTCGCCGGCCAGCGCATCGTGACAGGCCTGCAGGGCCGCGCGATGCTTGGGGCTGCGCTTGCCGGGCCAGCTGTTGAGCAGGTAATCGGAAGCCTCACGAGCCGTACGCAAAAGCTGAGTGCTTCCCGCCGCGACTGACTTGACGGTCACGGGTGTTTCAAAGCGGTTGTTTTCCATCGCCGCTCTTACGCCATCAGTGCCCGTGAAGCGAGGCCGAAAGTGCACGGCGCGCCCGGACGCCGCCTTTTGCGCAGCGCGTACCTTGCCCTGCACAGAGCCTTAAGCAGCGATGACAGCAAAGCCTCTGGCGCGAAGACCACGCCGATCGTTGGCCAGCGACGTCACCAGCCGGTCGCGGCTGCCGACGATGTGGGTCGAAAGCAGGCGCGCGGCCTCATCGGCATCGCCACGGCGTGCCGCTTCCAGAATGGCGCGATGTTCGGCCCAGGCACGAGCAAGGGCCGCCTCGTCGCGAACCTCCAGCCAGCGGGCCCGCGACAGACGCGTCATGGCATCGCGGACCGCGCGGAACAGGAATTCATTGCCTGACAGGCGCGCCAGCTCGATGTGAAAATCCATGCCGATACGATGCCATTCCTCGCGCGGCGTGTCGGTGTCGCAGGAGTCGAGCATCGCCTCGATGACATCGACTGCGCTCCGGTCCGCCAAGGCACATGTCAGGCGAAGGGCTGCGACCTCGACCGCCTCCCGGTAGACGGCGACCTGCTCGAGCTCGGCCAGATTGATCGGCGACACGGTCCAGCCACGGCCGTCCCTGCCGACCAGGCCCTCGGTCTCGAGCCGCAGCAGCGCGGCCCGGACCGGCGTTCGCGAGGCACCGAAGCGGCTTTCGATCCAGCGCTCGGTCAGTTTCTCGCCGGGGCCGATCTCAAGGCCCAGGATCATCTGCCGAAGCTGTTTTTCGACGCTCTGCATCTGCGACATTGTCGTCTCCGTTTTCTGGTCATTGCCGGCGATCGGCTTGCTGGCGGCATCTTCCGATCACGTTTGAGAGGGGTCGCATTGACAGCACCCACGCTTGCGTCCATGACGGATACCATCTTGGTATCCCAAAACGGTATCCGCAGCAACCCGCCGACACGGCATTGCTCGGACAGGACATATGACATGCAGAACACGCCCCCGGCGATCGACAGCACCTACAACATCCACTGGCGGCGCAATCTGTTCGTGTGCTTTGCCGGGTCGTTCTCGACGCTTGTCGCCATGACACTGCTTTTGCCGTTCCTGCCGCTCTATATCGAGCAGCTCGGCGCCCAAGGCCACGCGGCGATCGTGCAATGGTCGGGGATCGCCTATGGCGCGACCTTCTTCGCGGCGGCACTGGTCGCACCACTCTGGGGACGTCTAGGCGACCGTTACGGCCGCAAGGTGATGCTGGTTCGCGCCAGCTTCGGCATGGCCATATGCATGTCGCTGACTGGTATGGTGCAGACCGTATGGCAGTTGGTGCTGCTGCGGCTGCTGATCGGTTTTGCCGGCGGCTATTCCTCGGGATCGACCATCCTGGTCGCCATGCAGACGCCAAAGGAGCGTTCCGGCTGGGCACTGGGCCTGCTGTCGGCCGGCATCACCGGTGGGGCTCTGGTCGGCCCGCTGGTTGGTGGCGCCCTGCCGCCGCTGATCGGCATCCGCGCCACCTTCCTGTTGTCCGGCAGCGTCATCTTCCTGGCATTCCTGGCGACCACGTTTCTGATCAAGGAGAATCCCCGACCGAAAACGAGAGACGCCGCATCGAAGCAGAAGCAGAAAGGCGGCTGGGCACAAATTCCCGACAAGCGGCCTGTTATCGCCATGCTGGCGACCGGCATGCTGTTGAGTTTCGCCACCATGTCGATCGAACCGATCATCACCGTCTATGTGCAGCAGCTGATCGAAGACCAGAGCCGCGTCACGCTGATCTCGGGCGTCGTCATGTCGGCGGCAGCGCTTGGCGCCATCCTGTCGGCTTCGCGCCTCGGCAAGCTCGCCGACCGCATCGGCCATTGGAATGTCATCATCGGCGCGCTTGCCGTCTCGGCGCTGCTGCTGATCCCGCAGGCCTTCGTCACGCAGAGCTGGCAACTCATCGGCCTGCGCTTCCTGATGGGCCTGGCGCTGGGCGGGCTCTTGCCTTGCATCACCAGCGTCATCCGCCACAATGTTCCCGACGGCGTCGGCGGCAATGTGCTCGGGCTCTCGATCTCCGCCCAGTATGTCGGACAGGTCGCCGGCCCCTTGCTTGGCGGTTTTGCCGGTGGCCATTTCGGCATGCGCTCGGTGTTTCTGGGCACATCCGTCTTGATGGCCGGCGGCGCGGTGTATAATTGGCTGGCGCAATCGCGCCGCGAGCAGGACATGCTCGCCAATGCCGGCAAGCCCTGACCGAATCGGGTCGCATGCCTTGAACGTCACGGAGTCCCAGACATGAGCACGGCCGAGCAATCTTACGGCAACAGCGGCCGTATCCTCGTCCTGGCCGGCGGCCTCTGTGGTGCCGCCGGCGTGGCGCTTTCGGCCGCGGCGGCGCATCTGGGCGGGGCCTTTGTCGGCACTGCCGCATCCTTCCTGCTCATGCATGCGCCGGTTTTCCTCGCGACCGGATTGCTTGGCACGAACCGGACGCTGCGCATCGGCAGCCTGATCCTGCTGGTTGGGCTTCTGTTGTTCTGCGGCGATCTGCTGGCCCGCGATTTCCTCGGCTCGCGGCTGTTCCCGCTGTCAGCGCCGATCGGCGGCACCTTGCTCATCGCCGGCTGGCTGGTGATCGCTGGCTCGGCGCGGGTGCGCACGCGTTCCTGATCAGACCGGATCCGATCAATCCTGCCGGCGCTCGGGCTGGACAAGCAATTCGCGATTGTGCCGCCGCAGCCTCGCCAACCGATGCCTCTCCGGCCGTTCGGACGCCGGCGCGATGCCCCAGTAGTTGCGGTAGATGTCTTCGAACAGATAGCTCACGGGATGCATGATATGCGCTCCTTTCAGTATTTGAATCGATCCAATCGACAGGCGCGAAAAAGCAACCCCGATCAGCTCCGCTTGCGCTCCACGAGGAACCGCAGCTCGCGAACCCATGGGCTGGCCCTGTCGCGGCGCTTCTGGGTCGTGGCGGTCGAGCCGATGCTCCAGTCGTTGCGATAGATGTCTTCGAAGAGATAGTTGACGGGATGCATGACACATCTCCCTTTCCTTGAATTGAATCGATCCAATCATATGGGCTGCTGTTTCTTTGGATCGATTCAAATATACACCTCGGCCGACCTTCGATCAAGCCACAATTTGAACCGATCCAACGAAAGTGTTAGATGGAGTGAATTCAGGAGACGAAGATGGCGCCATTGACCTCTGGAAAGACAAGACCGATCCGGCTGGCAGACATTGCCAAAGCGGCCGGCGTATCGCACGGCACCGCGTCCAACGTGTTCGCCCGCCCGGAGATCGTGCGCGAGGAAGTCCGCGAACGCGTCAAGGCGGCAGCCGAGGCAATGGGATATGGCGGGCCCGACCCAAAAGGCCGGCTGCTGCGCGCCGGCAAGGTCAACGCCATCGGTGTCGCGACCGCGGAACCATTGTCCTATTTCTTCGACGACCCTTTCGCCCGGGTGATGATGGCCAGCATCTCGCAGGCCTGTGACGCCACTGGTGCGGGGATTTCGCTGGTCTCCGCCGCCAACAATGAACAGCTCGCCTGGAACATCCAGAGCGCGCTGGTCGATGGCTTCATCGTCTTCTGTGTCGATGGCGGTTCGCGACTGGTGGAACTGGCGCGCGAGCGCAAACTGCCCTTTGTGGCGCTCGATCTCGATTCAGACGACGACGAGGCGGTCGCGGCGATCGGTGTCGACAACATCGCCGGCGCCGGCCTGGCGGCGCGTCATCTGACCGAACTTGGGCATCGTCGCTTTGCCGTGCTTGCCCTGCCCTGTGCGGACGACGGCTTCGGCCCGACCACGCAGGCGCAAGTGGAGATGGCGCTCTACTCCGGTACGCGCGACCGCCTGCGTGGCTACTTCGCCGAACTCGCCCGCGTCGACATCGACGTCTCGAAGGTGCCGATCTACGAAACCGTCAATGACGAGGAGAGTGTCTGGGCCGGCCTCGACCATATTTTTGCCGGCGCCAAGACACCGACCGCGATCCTGGCAATGTCGGACAGGATCGCCCTGCATGCACTGGACTGGCTGCGGCAGCATGACATCACTGTACCGGGCGACGTTTCGATCGTCGGCTTCGACGGTGTCCCGGAAGGAGCGGTTTCCAAGCCGCCGCTGACCACAATCGTCCAGCCGATCGCCGAGATGGGCCGCCTTGCCGTCAAGGCGATCCTCGAAAACGACGGCACATTCAGCCGGCAATCGCTGCCGGTCGACCTCATGGTGCGGGCCTCATCCGGCCCCTCGCCCGCCTGAGCCGCCTGACGAATCTCACCGGCCCATTCTTGTTGCCATCGACGACATGCCGAAGGACGCGTGGACCGGCGGTGCGGCGTTGTGAGCCGGCCTGCTTTTCCCGGACCAGCCAAGGCTCGAAAGCCATTCGAGATAATAGGCAAGCGCAAACTGCATGGCGATGCCGGCGGCAATCAACAGGCTGTCAAAGGCAAGCCCGCCCGGGTTGATCTGCTTCAGCACCTGCGCCGTCAGGGCGAGCACCGTGCCGGCAATGAAAACCGGCAGCGATCGCTTGCCCAATATGGCAAGCGGATGATCGCGCCCAGTGCGGAACAGGTTCGAGATGGCGGGGAATGCCACGATCAGGTAGCTCACCGCCAGGATATGCAGCAGCCTCGGCAGTGCCAGGAACGTCTTGTCGAAGCCGGTCAGCACGGGAGGCAGGCCCAACCAGGAGATCTGCCCCCAGAGCGGGCTATGCACCCACACCAGCGCCGTAGCGGTGTAGGCCAAAGCCGCGCCAACCAGCCAGCGATTGGCCGGGATGGTGCCGCCGCGACGCACATGCAGCGTGCCTGCCAAGCCGATGTTGAACAGGAACTGCCACGACAGCGGGTCGAGAAACCAGAAGCCGGGCTCAGGATAGTTCGGTGGCGCGATCTGGTAGATCCCCGCGACCAGCCACAGCGCGCCGGATGCGACCAGCGCCGGCAACGGCCGGTGGCTGACGAAGAGCAGGAAGACCGGCGCCAGCAAGAGCAGCACTGCATAGACCGGCAGGATGTTGTTGTAGCCGAGCTGGTGACCAAGCGTCACGACGCCGACCAGCACTTGCGGCGTATTCTTGATCAACGGCTCGATGTTGATCATCGTCAACAGCTCCGGTCGCCTGGCGAACACGGCCGCCGCGCAGAAGATCGCCATCACCACCATGGTGGTGACGATGTGGGCGGCATAGAGCACGCCAGCGCGGCGCCACATCTTCAACGTTGCCAGCAGCCTGTTTCCTGGCTGGAATTTCTTGCCATAGGCGAGCGCGACCGAGACTCCGGAGATCAGCACGAAGACCTCTGCCGCGTCTGAAAAGCCGAAATTCTTGTAGGTCAGATACTCGAAGGCGGTACCCGGCACGTGGTCGACGAAGATGGTCAGCAAAGCGAGAGCGCGAAGCACATCGATGCGCGTGTCGCGCTCCGTGCGATCCGGGACGCGCTCGGTGCGATCCGGGACACGCATATCGCGATCCGGGATATGCGTGCCGCGATCCGAGACACGCGTATCGCGGTCTGGGACACGCGTGCCGCGGTCCGGGGAAAGTTGGGTGGTCATCGACAAAAGGCCTCAAAGCTGGTTGTTCATGCCGGCAATGCGACCCCCGGCGCACCGCTTCGATTCCTCCGCAGGAATGATATCGGCGAAGAAACGGACAGTAATGCGCCCGGTTCAATCAACTTTCGCGGAGCTTGAAAATATTGCGTTTTGAAGCCGGCAAACTGACCGGAACCGTCATGAAATCAAAAGGATGAGGCCATGACCGAAGAGACCTCACAAGATGGTGCGTTATTGCGTGATCTCGCCTTCCGCTACCGCCTTTACAATCCCGCGGATTCAACTGGCGAATGCTTCTTCCTGCTGCATGGGTCGGGTGTCGACGAGACGACATTGGTGCCGCTGGCACGAGAGATCGCGCCGCACGCCACGCTGATCGCCGTGCGTGGCCGCATCGTCCAGGAGGATGGTTTCCGCTGGTTCGCGCGCATCACGCCGACGCGCTTCGAACAGCAGAGCATCCGCACCGAAGCCAACGCTTTTGCGGGCTTCGTCAGCGACGCGGCAAGACGCCACAATCTCGACCTCTCCCGCACGGCGTTCCTCGGCTATTCGAACGGTGCCAATCTGGTTTCGAGCCTGATGCTGCTGCATCCGGGCCTTGTCGAACGCGCCGCGCTGCTGCGGCCGATGCCGGTGCTCGACGACGTGCCGGCGACGGATCTGTCAAGCGTGCGGGTGCTGATCGTCGCCGGTGCCGCCGACCTTACCTATGCGCCCTTTGTGCCGGCTCTGGTGACATTGCTCAGCCAGCATGGCGCCGACCTCGACGCCCGGATTGTTCCATCGGGTCATGAGTTCGGCAGTGCCGACGCGGCAATCGTAAGGCAATGGCTGAAGGCAGTGCCGCGCCCATCGCGCAAAGCTGATTGACGGCGGAAGCCATCATCTCGCAGCCATGCGCACTTCCGCTCTCGTAACTGTGCCTGATGGCCGCCAGCCCGATAGTGCGACAGGGCCGAGCGCAGCAGCGGATAAGATTGAGCGGCGGCGTCCAGCGCCTCCCCGGTGTTCGGATCGCTGATTATCAGCCGGGGTTGGTGTGGATCGCCGGTGCCGCGCTCTAGCTGATATGCCTGCTGCTGCTCGCCGCCGACCTGCCGCGGCGGGTACCGGCGCCTGCCTCCGAATGAACTGTCTGCCTACCCTCGCCCCATCCGGTTCCAGGCGTCCAGCCCTGCAATCTTGTAGGCTTCGGCGAGTGTCGGATAGTTGAAGGTGTTGTTGACGAAGAAGTCGACGGTGCCGCCGAGATTGATCACCGCCTGGCCAATGTGGATGAGCTCGGTGGCGCCCTCGCCGATGATATGCGCGCCGAGCAGCCGGCGCGTCTCGATCGAGAACAATAGCTTCAGGAAGCCGGTGTTGACGCCCATGATGTGGCCGCGCGAGGTCTCGCGAAAACGCGCCACGCCGACCTCATAGGCGGCCCCACTTTCACGCACCTGCTCCTCGGACTGGCCGACCGTCGAGATTTCCGGCACCGCGTAGATGCCATAGGGAAAGGTTTCGGGTGGCGGCGGCAAGGGCACGCCGAAAGCATGACAGGCCGCCACCCTGCCCTGCTCCATCGAGGTCGAGGCCAGGCTCGGAAAGCCGATGACGTCGCCGGCGGCATAGATGTTGGGCACGCTGGTCTGGAACGTATGCGGATCGACCTTGATTCGCCCCCTTGAGTCGGCGTCGATGCCGACGATATCCAGCCCCAGGCTGCCGACATTGCCGGTGCGACCGGCGGCATAGAGCACCACCTCGGAGCGAATGGTGCGGCCATCGGTCAGTTCGACCTCGGCGGCGTCCGGCTTGGAGCGGATCTCCTTCACCGCACTGCCCAGCCGGATTGTCATGCCGCGATCGCGCATCTGATGGATGAAATCGTCGACGATCTCGCGGTCGACGAAATCGAGAATGGAGTTGCGCGGCTCGACAAGCGTCACCGGCACATCGAGCGCGGAAAAGATCGTCGCATATTCGACCCCGATGACGCCGGCGCCGATCACGGTCAGCGTACGCGGCAGACGATCAAGCTCCAGCATCTCGTCGCTGTCGAAGATTCGGGTCTTGTCGAAGGGCACGTCGCGCGGACGGTGCGGCCTGGTGCCGACCGCGATCAGTGCATTGGCAAAACCAACCTCGCTGTAGTCGTCGGTGT
This sequence comes from Mesorhizobium kowhaii, assembly GCF_042431665.1. Lineage (NCBI taxonomy): Bacteria > Pseudomonadati > Pseudomonadota > Alphaproteobacteria > Hyphomicrobiales > Phyllobacteriaceae > Mesorhizobium > Mesorhizobium kowhaii. The sequence goes on along the minus strand of NZ_JBHLYT010000176.1, from coordinate 286,039 downwards.
CGGTGGTCAGGCTGACCTTGTTGGGGCCAAGAAACTTCACGTCGGCGCGGGCGCTCTTGACCGTGTTGCGCATGAACTGGTGCTGCAGCACCTCGACCTCGTGGTCGAGCGTCTTGTGCAGGCGCTCGACCAGATCGCCGACCGAAATATCCTGCTTGACCCGGTAACCGCGCCCATAGAAGCCGCGCTCGCGCCAACCGGAGAGATTGAGCACGGTCTCGCGCAGCGTTTTTGGTGGAATGGTGCCGGTATGCACCGAAACACCGCCGAGACGCCGGCCACGGTCGACCACCAGCGCCGATTTGCCGAGCTTGGCCGACTGCACCGCAGCGCGCCGCCCCGACGGGCCGCTGCCGATGACCAGCATGTCGTAGTCCATGTTGCCCCGTCCCTCTGCCCATGGGCGCTTTGTTGCGCCGCAGCAAGCTAATGCCATCCGCGCCGCAAATTCAACCGATTCAGATTGCGTCTCTTACCGCTCATGCCTTGCGCGCCGCAAAAAGCTCGATCTTGATTCCGCCGCGGGCCTTCACCATTTCATTGCTGAGCGGCCCGCACCCTATGTCGGGCCCTGTTACGAGGAAATGACATGAACGCGCGCGTTCTCGACGGCGAAATCATCACCACCAGGCTTGACGATGTCAGGGCCTTTGACGGCGTGCGCTCGCGGCGCATCGTGGCCTTCGTGATCGACTATATGATCGTCGCGCTGCTCACCATTCCATTCGCCATACTGGTGTTCTTCCTCGGGCTTTTGACACTCGGTCTTGGCTGGATGCTGTTTGGCGTCCTGGTGCCGGCCGTCGCCATCCTCTACATCTGGAACACGCTGGGCAGTGCCGACCAGGCCACCACGGGCATGAAGATGATGGGCATCCGGCTCGACCGGCTCGACGGCAGGCCGATCGACGGTCTCACGGCCGTCGTCCATTCGGTGCTTTTCTGGGCCGGCAACGTCATCCTGTCGCCGCTGGTCCTGCTGGTGACCTTGTTTGCCGATCGCAAGCGCACGCTGCACGACCTTTTGCTCGGCACCGTGGTCAGCCGGACGGGCCGCTAAAACGGTGCTTTGAAGAGCCGTCACAGCCGATTGAGTGTAAATGTGAAGGCGTCTAGTCGACCACGCCCTCACAATCCTGTTGAATTTTTCGCCATCCGCGCCAAAGGTAGAGCGATTCGAAGGAGTGTTTCCAAGGCTCGATGACGCAGCATCCGACCCAGTCGCCGCAGTTCTTCCTGACCGCGCCGTCGCCGTGCCCGTATCTTGACGGCCAGTTCGAGCGCAAGGTGTTCACGCACCTGGTTGGCGACAAGGCGGCGGAGATGAACGACCTCTTGACGCAAGGCGGCTTCCGGCGCTCACAGAACATCGCCTACAGGCCGGCATGCGAGACCTGCCGCGCCTGTGTTTCGGTACGCATCCTCGCCCAGGAATTTACCGCCAGCCGCAACATGAAACGGGTGCTGCAGCACAATTCCGACCTCGTCGGCCACATGCACAATGCCGAGCCCTCGACCGAACAATATTCACTGTTCCGCAGCTACCTTGACGCCCGCCACCGCCGTGGCGGCATGTCCGACATGACGGTGCTCGACTATGCCATGATGGTCGAGGATACCCATGTCGACACCAAGGTGATCGAGTACCGGCGGCGCGGGCCCGACACCTTCATCACCGGCAAGGGACAGGGCGAGCTGATCGCGGTGGCGCTCACCGACAAAATGGCCGACGGCCTGTCGATGGTCTATTCCTACTTCAATCCTGAGTTTGAGGAGCGGTCGCTCGGCACGTTCATGATCCTCGATCACATCGCCCGCGCCCGGGCGATGGGCCTGCCCCATGTCTACCTGGGGTACTGGGTCAACGGCTCGCGCAAGATGAATTATAAGATGCGCTTCATGCCGCAGGAACATCTCGGCCCGAAAGGCTGGGAGCGCTACACCAACGAAGCGGTTTCACGCTGAGTTTTTCCACGGTCCACACTTAAACTGTTTCAAGGCAGGGGATGCTGGTCTTTCAGCCGCTTGGCTGGAGAGTGCGCCATTGCGCCGGTCCCGTCTGCACTTCATTGCGAAAGTTGCCGCATGTCTTCCCATCACGACCACCAGAAGGGCTTACTGATAACCGCTATCGGCGGGCTGACACTGACCGTCGACATTCCGCTGATCCGGCTTGCCGACGGTGGCGCATGGACCATCATGTTGCTGCGCACCGGAACCACCTTCGTCGCGGCCATGATCATCTGGTCGGTATGGCGCGCGCTGAGCCGGAATGCTCCGCAGCTCATCCCTGGCTGGCCCGGCCTTGTCGTGGCGATATGCTACGGGCTGACGGGGGTGACCTTCGTCACCGCCGTCTATCACACCTCGACGGCCGACCTGGTGTTCATCCTGGCTTTCAACACCGTGTTCGCGGCGCTGTTGTCCTGGATATTCCTGAAGGAGAAGCCACAGCTGGTGACGATCGTGGCGATGCTGATCATGATTTTCGGCGTGCTGGTCATCGTCGGAGGGTCGGTCGGCACCGGGCATCTGTTCGGCGATTTCATGGCGCTGTGCTCAGCCTTCTTCGTCGCCGTGGCCATCACCATCTCGCGCGCCAGCGGCAAGGATATGGGCTTCACGGCCCTGGTCGGCGTCCTGCTGCCGCTCGTGCTGGCGGCGTTCATGGTCACCGGCGAAGGTTTCCACGTGAACGCGCCGTGGTGGATCATCTTCAACGGCGCCGTCATCATGCCGATCTCGTTCTTCTGCCTGGCCAACGGCCCGAAATACATTTCAGGGCCCGAAGTGGCGATGTTCTACCTGCTCGAAACCGTGCTGGCGCCGGTCTGGGTGTGGATGATCTTTGCCGAAACCCCGACCCGCAACAGCCTGATCGGCGGCGTAATCCTGATCGTCACCTTGATCGCGCATTCGCTCTGGCAATTGCGCGAGGGCCGCAAGCGCCGGGCCGACCTTGCGGTGCATCATCCGGTCTAAGGTAGGTCGATATTCAGGTGATGCCGGTCTGCAGGCAGCAGCCTTCTGAGCGAAATCTTGAGGATGATTGGCGCGAGTCAATCGCTCGAAGGCTTAGCAACATGAACATAAGGGCCAGAAAGTACGTCCTTCCCCTCGTTGTCCTTCATCACGTCGACAAGCAACACTTGTTCGGCGCCGAACCCCCAAAACCACTTAGCAACTCGTTCGAATTCGAAAGTAACGGGGATAGTTGCAGCCAATTCCTCACCGGCTTTTGTTAATTTGACGGCCTTTGGATTTCGCTCATTGGTGTCGGGGAATTGCACTAGCACTCCCTTTCTACCCATTCGGAAGAATACGAACTTCTGTTCGTTCGGCTTGACGGACCGAGAGAGGGTTCCACCCGCAAATGTGACGAACCCCGCCTCCTCAAGCACCAACCATTGTCCATAAATGATTGAGTCTCCGACGGCATCCTTGAGCACATACTCGCAGTTGATGCACCAAGGTAATGCCTCCTCAATCAGCTTAGCGGTGGGCCCATCAAGAACTGAGACGAAATGGAGCGTCGCTGGCGAAAAATGTCCTGGTTTTCTAATTTCGCCTGATAACACTCTCGCAAAGAGATCTCTCATGTTTTCAGAAGTCGCGCGCGCTGCGTACCCCTCGAACATATCTATCCAATCATCTGAAGGTCCGGGGCTTTGCCCTAGCGGCGGATCGTCCGCAAGGTATTCGATTGCTTTCTTCGCAATGGCCTCTCTGTTGATCTGCTCACGATACGCTTTGCCCAGGAGGTTGTTCAGGCCTCGATCAAGCAGTCCTGGATCAGAAAGCCCAAGCTCCGCCGATTTCGCGGCTAGCGCTTCCATCACCATACTTCTTGCCTTCGTTTCGTCTTGGATCGCTTGAGCTTTCTGCTCCAACCAAGCAGCGGGAATCTCGACACCCGCACCAATAAGTCGACTAATAGCTTTGCCCGCAGGACCCGCTATGATCTGTGGCAATCCGCCCTCAAGGACAGACTGAAGCCAGCCCTGACTCTCCTGTTCCGTCGGCATCTTCCCCACTCCATTCCGTTAATGACATCGAAAAGTGGCGAAAGAGTCGAGCCAGCTTTTCTATAGCTTCCGATGGTGTTAGCGTTCCTGCAAGGATTGCGGGAGAGCTGATTGCGGTCAAACAGGCGAAGGCCACCTCCAGATTACATGAGCGTCATTCGGCCTTTGCGATCAGAGGCTTTGGCCACATCGACCTTGGCGTGAGTCGGACTGCAGATCAGGCGCTGGCTTTCCTCACCACACCAGGTTCCGGCAGAACCTCGATCTGCGGGCCAGCCCCGATTTCGACTGGGGGGTCCGGCACGATTTCGTCGGTCAGTTCCACCTCGCGCAGCCACTCGCGCCAGATCGCAACCAGCAGGGCCATCAGCACCGGGCCGATGAACAGGCCGAGAAACCCCATGGTCTTGACGCCGCCGATCAGGCCGAAAAAAGTCGGCAGGAAGGGTAGTTTTATCGGCCCGCCGACCAGCTTCGGGCGCAATGTCTTGTCGACGATGAACAGCTCGACCGCACCCCAGAGGAACAGCGCCAGACCGGCCATCGGCGAACCGCTGGCGGCGAGGTAGATCGAGACCAGCGTGAAGGACAGTGGTGCGCCGCCGGGGATCAATGCCATGACGCCGGTCAGCGCACCAAGCGTTACCGGCGATGGCACGCCAGCCAGCCAGTAGGCGATGCCCAGCACCAGCCCCTCGCCAATGGCGATGACGGTCATGCCGGTCACGGTCGAAGAGATCGTCGCCGGCACGACGCGCGAGATCCGCTCCCATCTGGTCGGCAGGATGCGCTCGCCGAGGCGGTCGATCTGGCCGGCAAAATGCTCGCCGTCGCGATAGGCGAAGAACAGCGCGATCATCATGAATAGCAGCGTCAGGAGCAGGCCGAAGGCGCTGCCGCCGGCGGCAAGGACACCGCGATAGATGCTGCCGATATTGGCGCCGCTGACCAACTGGATCAATTCGCCAATGCCGCCGGGGTGGCCAAAATTGGTCGTCCATTGCTCGTTCAACCACTCGCCCACGACAGGCATCGTGGCGATCCATTGCGGCGTGACGGCACCGTGCCGGTTGGTCTCGATCGCCCAGCCGACCCACTCGCGCACCTCGTTGATGGCGTAGGTGCCGGCAAGCGCGATCGGCACCACCAGGAAGGCGAGGATGAACAGGATGGCAAAGGTCGCGGCGATGGTGCGGTTGCCGCCAACGGCAACAAGCAGGCGCCGGTAGAGCGGCCAGCTGGCGAAAGCGATGACGAGCGCCGCCAGCACCGGAAACAGGAAGCCGTGGAAGAAATAGACGCCGGCGGCGACGATCAGCACCAGCAGCCAGCGCGCCGCCGACAGCGGCGGAATGACGGCAGACCGCAGCGGCGTCGACAGGCCGAACAGGCGCTGCTGCCGTTCCGGTTTCTGGATCTTTGTTTCCTTCAAACGCCTGCCTCTCCCAGCGCACTCAGATGCGGGCGCCCATCATAACATCACCCCACCTTTCACGCATAATGGTGCAGCATTTGTGACGGTAAGTGAGAATCATTTGGGAACACCCGAAAGTACAAAACAGCACTCTTTGCTGCTCACTGAATTTTTGCCAACCTTTCTTCAAGTCGTTGAAGTGCCCGCCTGTATAAGGCCACGTCTGCCTGATCGGCATCCTTTGCGTGTGTATCCGGCCTATCGTTGACTATGACACAATTACTTTCAAAATCAACACGGTCTCCGAAAATCTTTTCAAACAACTTCCACTCTTTTATGACCAATTTATATAAGTCCGTCCATAGAAACTTATTTATGGCCTCCTCCACTGTAAGATGAGACATTTCAGTTCGCCGAGACTCTACGATCGCTGCCAATATTCGCGTCTTCGCTTCTTGCGCCCTTCCTGTCGACAAAGCATCGAACCTGATGAAATTGAGCGCCAAATCCCGAATTCGGCGTTCCAATAAATTGCGCCTTTTTCCGAGAGTGGCAAGCTCCTCTGCCCACTCATCCAGATTCAGTCTAAGCCCGCCGACTATGATTTCATCGCGGGTAGACAAATCACTCTTTGGCTCAGATTTAATTGCAGAAAAGGCCCGGGATAGCATTGCTCCAGAGAGTTCATTAGAGATAGAAATAACACCATATTTCCGCAACACACGGCGAAGCGGCTCCGAAACAAGGTGCCCCTTGCCTTCAAAACATTTTGTCGTTGCGTCCATTAATAATGGATGGACACGAAACAGATGGCTGAGCGCGACCTCGGCGATCGCCGACCCCTCTTCTGCAACGAAAGAATCAACAAGTGGTTCTGCACGCTTTGCTGTAATGTGACATGGCCGTTCTTGTACTGATATATTTCGATGCATGTAGGAGCAACATTTGCGAGCCCAATAAGGCATACTGCCAGTAGCCCTCGCAATCATTTTGCAAGCCTCATCATCGACTTCCAGGCCGGCAATTCGCCCCAACCGTTTTATCATTGCAACGATGGCGCCCTCCGGCATAGGGCTCAGAAATTCTTCCGGGATAAAGGCAAGTGCAGCGTTCTCAATTCCATCGACCGACTCGACCGTAAACCAATACGTCGAAACACCGCCTACTAAGATCGACATAGGGCGCCGCTGCCTGTCACACTCTTGGTATATCGATCTCAGATTTCTCCAAAATGGATTGAAATCCGTTCGCCAAGCCTGCCGAGTTGGGCTACCCGGTGTTATATAATCCACCTCATCAAATATGAACACTATTGGCTCTTCACGCCTTAAAATGGTTTCCTCCAACTCGTCTCTTGCAATTTTAAGATCTATTTCTGACGAAATTGGAACTATGATTGAGTAATTTTTCAAATCGGTCGCAGCGATGTCAATTGAATTCCTAAGAGAATTAAGCATCTTCGCCGCGTCTAGCTCGAATACGTCATCCCTAGAGCAATCAACCATGATACACATACAGCTATAGTTTCCCTGTATCTCCTTCAAAATTCTATTTATTATTGATGTCTTACCTATCTTTCTAATACCCAAGCACGATCGAATTTGGCCACGCTGCAACTTACGAGCAAGATCTATCGCTTCGTCTCTACGTCCATAGAAATTGGCGTCGTCAGACACGGGCCCGGTGACATCAAATGGATCGTGAGAATACAGCTCTACAGATATTCTTTTTTCAAGATCTACTGAATTTACTAGTGGAGAGTTGAAATTTATTGGAAGTATTGATATACTCTGATCTCTTCCCCAATTTCTTATTTTTGAATTTCCCTCTGGATCAAAATGAATAACTATTGCGATATTATTTTCAAATCTTCCAAAAGAATTCTCGATCTCATTTTTGATAAATTTAATAATTCTCTGCTGCTGATCGGAAAAGAGAGAGGCAACCACTAAAATCTCTCGATCAACGCCGAGAGCAAGTCTCATCCTCTTGGTGGGCTTGGCTATTGCGCATCCATAAATTCCTTGCTCAAAGGCAGCGTGATATCTGCCTGTTATCTCAAAAAGGCCATTTGCAGATTTAGAAAAACTATCAACGATAGTATCGAGTTGTGCTTGGATTGACATCAAAATACGCCTTTTTTTGCCTAGGCGTTAGACATAGGCCTGCCAGTAATATCATTCCATCCATTCTGAACAAGCTTGTCTCTTCGCATCGCTAAATGCTACCCAAACTTCCCTGTCCGCGGAAACCCCTTCGGCACCATGCGGCCGGCCGAGGCGCGGGCGCCGATCCATTCGGCCAGTTCCTCGCGCGATCGGGTGAAGGTGCGGTCGGCTGAATCCTGCCAGGACAGGCCACTCTCCAGAGTAAACGGCTTGAGATCGAGAAGGCCGCCGTCCTTGTATTTCTGCAGACGAACGCCCTTGCCGCGGCCCATCTCCGGGATTTCGGAGAGCGCGAACACCAGCATCTTGCGGTTCTCGCCGACGATGGCGAGATGGTCACCGGTGATCGGGATGCAGCGCTTGGCCTCATCCGGCGCCTTGACGTTCATCACCTGCTTGCCCTTGCGGGTGTTGGCGACGACTTCCTCCTCCGGCACGATGAAGCCATTGGCGTCATGCGAGGCCAGCAGCAGCTTGCGCTTCGGATCGTGAACGAAGGCGGTGACGATGTCCTGGTCATTGTCCATGTCGACGATGATGCGGATCGGCTCGCCATGGCCGCGGCCGCCGGGCAGCCGGTCGGCACCGATGGTGTAGAACTTGCCGCCGGTGGTGAAGACCAGCACCTTGTCGGTGGTCTGGGCATGGAAGGCGAGCTTGAGGCTGTCGCCCTCCTTGAAGGTCAGCGTCGAGAGATCGGCCAGATGCCCCTTCATCGCCCGCAGCCAGCCCTTTTCCGAGACGACCACGGTGACCGGCTCGCGCTCGATCATGGCATGGGCGATGTCGGTCAGGTCGTGCTCGGGCGCGTCGGCGAACTGGGTGCGGCGCTTGCCGAGCTCGGTCTCAGGGCCGAACTTGTCGCGGATGTTGGTGACTTCCCACTTGATCGTCGCCCATTGCTTCTCGTTTGAAGCAAGCAGCGCCTCGATCTGCGTCTTCTCGGCGCTCAAGCCATCGAATTCCTTGCGGATTTCGAATTCTTCCAGCTTGCGCAGGGCGCGCAGCCGCATGTTGAGGATGGCTTCGGCCTGGGTGTCGGTGAGCGACCAGCGGGCCATCATCACCTGCTTGGGCTCATCCTCCTCGCGGATGATCCTGATCACCTCGTCGATGTTGAGATAGGCGATCAGGTAGCCGGCGAGGATCTCCAGCCGTCTTTCGATCTCGCCGAGGCGATGTTTCGAGCGGCGAACAAGCACATCGCGGCGATGCTCGAGCCATTCCTGCAGCACGCCCTTCAGCGACAGAACGTTGGGCACCTTGCCGCGCGACAGGACGTTCATGTTGAGCGGAAAGCGGCTTTCGAGCTCGGTGAGCTTGAACAGCGATTCCATCAGGATGCCCGGGTCGACGGAGCGGCTCTTCGGCACCAGCACGACGCGGATGTCCTCGGCGCTCTCGTCGCGGATATCCTCGAGCAGCGGCAGCTTGCGCGCCATCAACAGCTCGGCGATCTTCTCGATCAGCCGCGCCTTCTGCACACCGTAAGGGATTTCGGTGACGACGATGCTCCAGGTGCCCCTGCCCTGGTCCTCGAGGATCCACTTCGACCGGACACGAAAGCCGCCGCGCCCGGTTTCATAGGCTTCGAGGATAGAGGCGCGGCTATCGACAATGATGCCGCCGGTCGGAAAATCCGGGCCCTGGACGAAGTCCATCAGCTTGGCCACCGGCGCGTCGCGATGCTCGATCAGGTGAAGGGCCGCGTCACAAAGCTCGGCCGCGTTATGGGGCGGGATCGATGTCGCCATGCCCACTGCAATGCCGGACGAGCCGTTGGCCAGCAGGTTCGGAAAGGCGCCGGGCAAAACCACCGGCTCCTCGTCTTCTTCGTTGTAGGTTGCGCGAAAATCGACGGCGTCTTCGGTGATGCCGGACAACAGCTCGGTCGCCACGTCGGTCATGCGCGCTTCGGTGTAGCGCATGGCGGCGGCGTTATCGCCGTCGATGTTGCCGAAATTGCCTTGCCCGTCGACCAGGGGGTAGCGCATCGAAAAATCCTGCGCCAGCCGCACCAGCGCGTCGTAGATCGACTGGTCGCCATGCGGGTGGAACTTGCCCATCACCTCGCCGACGATGCGGGCGCATTTGGCAAAGCCCTGGTCGGGGTTCAGCCGCAGCAGGCGCATGGCGTGCATGATGCGGCGATGGACCGGTTTCAGTCCGTCGCGCACGTCGGGCAGCGCCCGGTGCATGATGGTCGACAGTGCATAGGCCAGATAGCGCTCTTCCAGCGCCTTCTTCAGATCGACCGGTTCGATATGATCGCCACCGCCATTTTCAGGCGGCAAAAGCCTTTTTCCCATGGGCTGGGACTAGCCGAGCGGGTGATTCGCGGCAAGGGGCTGACAGATGCACCGGCCCTTCTGCAACATGAAACCGTACGCCAAGGGATGTCGACCAACATCAGCCTGTTACATGCGGCCTCTATGGCCAAGCACGATGATATCAGGCGACCGGCTCTTCATGACAAATTCACCGGTTTGCGCAAAGACGGTGGGATCGAGTTTGCCTTTCACCGTGATTTTCGACCATTGTGCCGGGACACGCCTTTTTCCCGTCCAGTTCGTCACGGAATGGTGATGGCGCAAAGAATTGAAAAACAATTTCAGGACACTCTCAGGGACCTTGCGATGACAATCAAACGCTCAACTCTCCAGAAATTCGCCTTTTCGACGTTTCTGTTCACATTGCCACTCAACGCGGCCCTCGCCCAGGACGCAGCGGTTGCCGATCGGCTGAAGGCAGCACTTTCCGCCCAGGGCGTCGACATCTCCTGGACCGGCGTGACCGGCGACAACACCAGCATGGTGCTGCAGGGCGTTGCCATCAAACCGGCGGCGGAAAAGGAAGCGCTCACCATCGGCGACGTCAAACTCGAGGGCGTCACCGAGGCAAATGGCGGCTATGATATTGCCACCGTGTCGACGTCGGCATTCGAACACTCAAAGGACGGTGTCACCCTCAATCTCAGCCCCTTCGTCATCCACGACATGACGGTTCCGGCCGACGGCTCCACCGGCCCGCTTGGCTCGCTGATGATGTACAAGTCGGCCGAACTCTCAAACATGACGGTCAAGGTCGCCGACAAGACCGCCTTCTCCATGGACGGGCTTGCCGTCGAGATCACGCCGCCGGCGGACGGCAAGGCGATGGAATTCACCGCCAACACGGAAAAGTTCAACGCCGACCTGACGCTGGTCGACGATCCCAAGTCCAAGGAAGTCATCAACGCGCTCGGCTACCAGAACATTTCCGGCAATCTCGAGATGGCCGGCACCTGGCAACCCGCGGACGGCAAGATGGAACTGTCGAAATATGACATTTCCGTCGAGAACGCCGGCACGCTCGGCATGACCTTCGATCTCGGCGGCTACACGATGGATTTCATCAAGTCGCTCCAGGAAATGCAGAAGAAGATGGCGGCCCAGCCCGAAGGCGCCGACAACTCGGCGCAAGGCATGGCCATGCTCGGCCTGTTGCAGCAGCTTTCGTTCAACAGCGCCTCGATCCGTTTCGATGACGATTCGCTGACCAACAAGGTGCTGGACTATGTTGGCAAGCAGCAAGGCATGTCGGGCAAGGACATCGCCAACCAGGCCAAGGCGATCGTGCCGTTCGGCATGGCGCAGCTGAACAATCCGGAGCTGACGGCGCAAGTGACGGCCGCGGTCAGCAAGTATCTCGACGATCCGAAGAGCCTCGAAGTCTCGGCCGAGCCGCCGGCATCGGTGCCGTTCGCGCTGATCATGGCGGGCGCCATGTCCAACCCGCTAGACCTGCCGAAGACGCTCGGCGTCGCCGTCAAGGCCAATGAAGACTGATCGAAGCGACCTCAATACGCGAAAAAGCCCGGCAGCGATGCCGGGCTTTTTCATGGGATTAGCGAATCGAAAGAATCGGTTCGGGCGGTTCTTTCAAGTATCGCCCGAAGCGCGATCAGGCGTCCTTCTTGGGCACCGCAACGCGCAGCGCCAGTTCGCGAAGCTGCTGCGGACTCGCTTCCGAAGGTGCATTCATCAACAAATCATAGGCCTGCTGGTTCATCGGGAACATGGTGACCTCGCGCAGGTTCTTCGCCCCGACCAGCAGCATGACGACGCGGTCGATGCCGGCAGCCATGCCGCCATGCGGCGGCGCGCCGTATTGGAAAGCGCGGTAGAGGCCGCCAAAGCGCTCCTCGACCGTCGCACGATCCAGCCCGACCGTCTCGAACGCCTTGACCATGGTTTCGGGCAGATGATTGCGGATACCGCCCGAGGCGATCTCGAAGCCATTGCAGACCATGTCGTACTGGAAGGCCTTGATGCCGAGCAGATCGTCGCCATTCAGCGCATCGATGCCGCCTTGCGGCATCGAGAACGGGTTGTGGGCGAAGTCGATCTTCTTCTCCTCCTCGTTCCATTCGAAGAACGGGAAGTCGACGATCCAGCACAGTTCGAAACGCTCGCGGTCGACAAGGTTCAGTTCCTCGCCGGCGCGAGTGCGTGCAGCACCCGCGAAAGACACGAACTTCGTCGGATCACCGGCAACGAAGAAGGCGGCGTCGCCATCGGCAAGGCCGAGTTGCTGGCGGATCGCCTCGGTGCGCTCCTCGCCAATATTCTTGGCCAGCGGACCGGCGCCCTCGATCTTGTCGCCTTCCTTGCGCCAGAAGATGTAGCCCAGCCCCGGCTGGCCCTCGCCTTGCGCCCAGGAGTTCATGCGGTCGCAGAATGCACGACTGCCGCCGGTCTTGGCCGGAATGCCCCACACCTCGGCCTTCGGGTCGTTGGCCAGGATGTTGGCGAACACCTTGAAGCCGGAATCGCGGAAGTGGTCGGAGACGGCCTGCATCTCGATCGGGTTGCGCAGGTCCGGCTTGTCGGAACCGTATTTGCGCATGGCGACCTCATAGGGGATGCGCTGGAATTTCTGCGTCACCGGCTTGCCGTTGGCGAAGGCCTCGAAGACCCCGCGCATCACCGGTTCCATGGTCGACAACACGTCGTCCTGTTCGACGAAGCTCATTTCGAGGTCGAGCTGGTAGAATTCGCCCGGCAGACGGTCGGCGCGCGGGTCCTCGTCGCGGAAACAGGGCGCGATCTGGAAATAGCGGTCGAAGCCCGACACCATGATCAGCTGCTTGTATTGCTGCGGTGCCTGCGGCAGCGCGTAGAAAGTGCCGGGATGGATGCGCGACGGCACCAGAAAGTCGCGTGCGCCTTCCGGCGACGAGGCGGTCAGGATCGGCGTCGAGAATTCGGTGAAGCCGACCTCGCCCATGCGCTTGCGCATCTCGGCGATGATTTTTGTCCGCGCGATGATGTTCTTGTGCAGCGTCTCGCGGCGCAGGTCGAGGAAGCGGTATTTCAACCTTATATCCTCGGGATAGTCGGGCTCGCCGAACACCGGCAGCGGCAATTCCTTGGCCGCCGACAGCACCTCGATCTCGCGCGCGAAAATCTCGATCTCGCCGGTCGGCAGGTTGGCGTTCGTGGTCTCGGGCAAGCGCGCCTTGACCTCACCGTCGACGCGGATGACCCATTCGCCACGCACCGTCTCGGCAACCTTGAAGGCCGGCGAATCCGGATCGGCGACGATCTGGGTCAGGCCATAATTGTCGCGCAGATCGATGAAGAGCAGGCCGCCGTGATCGCGCACGCGATGCACCCAGCCAGACAGGCGAACGGTCGAGCCGACGTCGCTCTTCCTCAACTGGGCACAGGTATGGCTGCGGTAACGGTGCATTGTCATTGGTAAGGTCCGGGGTGCTGGGTTGCGGGCCGAAGCATCACAGCCCGGCCTGAAAATTTGCGCGAAAAGCGCATGGGAGGCCGGATTTGTCAAGGCGAGCGGCGCCGGGCGCCGACCGACAGGCGCAGCAAGCCCCGTGGCTAGCGACGGCGCAACAGATTCAGGCGGCGTCCCCACGGCAAGCCGCGTCGTAGTCGGCCAGCACCTGGCCGATCGCGGCATGAAGAATAGCCTCGGGATTCCCGGCAGGCCCGAGCTCGGCCGGCACCATCGGCAGGAATTGTCGCATCAGCGTTTCGGGAATGCCGACGCCGTTGAGCACCTCGCGCAGGCGGCCAACGGCAACGCCGGCAGTGGGGTTGCTCCAGTAATAGCGGATGCGGTCGCTGTAGCTGTAATGCCGCTGCAAATAGAGGCTCGCGTCGCTGCCGTGATAGTGACTGTGCCAATGGCCAGGTGCGGCCAGCATCACGCGCTCCATCGTGCGGGCAAGCGACCTGTCGCCATAATCCGCGACCATTTCGGATGCGATCAGGTCAAGCCCGTAAAGCGCTTCGCGCAGGGCAAATGTCAGGCCCGGGCCAACCTTGAGGATGGGAAAGCCGTTGCCGACAAGGGCAGTCAGCGCCGCACGGCTCTGATAGTCGGTGGAATGCGCCTCGTAGACGAGCGACAGTTCCTCATCGAGCAGTCCGGTTAGCGCCCTCGACGCCTCCGGCCTGTAGGCGACGACGTTCTGGCTGCCGAATTCGACGCCCGGCTGCACGACCACGGCGATGACGCGGCCAAATGCTTCAGTCAGGCCTTCCCGGGCAAAGATCTCGCGATGCACGTCGATCGTGCGGCGCGCCGCTGACGCTTCGGTGGGCTTCAGGTCGCTGATGGTGTGATCGACGCCGCCCGGGGCGGGAACCTCGGTTCCGATGATGTAGACCGGCAACGCACCACCGCGCGCGCGCGCCGCCTTTTCAGCCGCCTTGGCCAGCCGTACAGCCCGCATGGCGATCGTCTCGTCGTCCAGCGCAGCCGGCTCACCAGCGCATCCCATCGATGCGTCGAGATGGATCTTGCTGAAGCCGGCCCAGACATAGGCGGTGACCATGGCTTCGGCCTTGCTCATCGCTTGTGCGACCGGCTCCGCGCGCCACGGGTTCGGTCCAAGATGGTCGCCACCGAAGATGATGCGTGAGGCCTCTAGTCCTTCCCTGCTGGCGATCTCCTGCACGAAGGCGATGAACAGGTCCGGGGTCATCCCGGTGTAGCCGCCGAACTGGTTGACCTGGTTGCAGGTTGCCTCGATCAGAAGCGTGGTTTCCGTGTCCCTGACGGCGCGCCTTATGGCCGTCTGGATTACCAGCGGATGGGCCGAGCAGATCGACGTGATGCCGTAAGGCGATCCATTTCTGCGGGCAGTGGCAAGGCCTGCAAGCGGGTTGGCCATCATGTCGCTCTCTGTGTCCCGGCAATGAAGCCGTCAAGCACATCGAAGCCGGCGACGCCTTCCATAGGCCCGCGCCGCGTGACGTTGCGGGCGCCGGCGGCATTGGCATAGAACAGCGCCTTGCCGGGCTCCATCCCCTTGCGCCGGCAGGTCAGGTAGGTCGCGCCGAAACAGTCGCCGGCTCCGGTCGGGTCCACTTCCTCCACCAGGAAGCCGGCGCAGTCGATCCTGCTGCCATCGGCGGCGAACCGGGACGAGCCGGCAGCCCCGCGCTTCAGCACGATCTCGCCGACGCCCCTGGCGATCAGCGCCTTCACCGCCTGGCATTCATCGTCGACCCCTGCCGCGGTAAGCAACTCTTCGCCGGAGGGAAGCAGCAGATCGGCATCGTCGACCAGTGCCGAAAATTGCCCTCCGTCGGCGCCGTCGATCAGTTCCTTGCGCACATTCGGATCGAAGGAGGTCGAGCCGCCGCGGGCGCGCACCGCCTTCGTGGCATAGGCGACGATCTCCTTCAGCCCGGCTACGGACAGGGTGGATCCCATGACATGCAGGTGGCCGGCCCTGTCCGCCAGTTGGCGCACTTCCGCGGTGAGACGGATTTGCCCGGCGGCGGATTCGGCGATGTTGTAGACGAAGTCGCGGCCGCCATCGGGCCTGTAGCGAACGAAGGCGCTTCCTGTCGGGTAGCGGTCGCTGACGGCGACGGCGGACACGTCGACGCCGTCGCGCCTGAGCCTTTCCAGATTGATCGTGCCAAAATCGTCGCGGCCGACGCAGCCGATGAGCCCGGCGCCACCGCCCAGCCTTGCGACCTGGTCGATGAAGATCGCAGGAGCGCCGCTCGGGTAAGGGCCGACCAGCGCCAGCGGTTCGAGGAAACCCAAACCCCGGTCCGTCGCCATGATCTCAACCAGGATTTCGCCGGCGGCAATCGTCGGACCCACGGATTCGAACGCGATCTCCCTTCGGCGGGAAAGGCTCATTCCTGCAATTCCTTCTCTCCCCAGCCGGAGCGGACGCGGATCGTGTCGGCGTGCGGGTTGTGCGACAGCTCCTGACTGTAGCCGAGGTAATTGGCGTCGCGAGCGAAGTCAACACAAACTGCACGCACGTTCACTTTATTTGCTACGCACGTGGCTTTCCTGCCGCAGAAAATACGAGCTGCCATCCGTCGAACCTGGGCCGGGCGCCAAATATCAAGCCCTATGCAGCTTGACTTGGATGTTTTCAAGCGCAATAAAATATATACGCATGTTCACTTACACATGCGCATTCGTAAAGGAGGAGACGAAATGCCAATTGGTAAGCGTATTGGAACTCTCGCCGCGTCGCTCGCAGCTTCGGCACTGACGGCGAGTACCGCCCTGTCCGCGGAAATCACGGTTGCGACGGTCAACAATGGCGACATGATCATCATGCAGAAGCTGTCGCCGGAATGGGAGAAGGCGACGGGAAACAAGGTCAACTGGGTGGTGCTCGAGGAAAACGTGCTGCGCGAGCGGGTCACCACCGACATCGCCACCAAGGGCGGCCAGTTCGACGTGCTGACGATCGGCGGCTATGAGACGCCGATCTGGGGCAAGAGCGGCTGGCTGACGCCGCTCAACGATCTCGGCGACGACTATGATTATGACGACCTGATCGCGCCGGTGCGCAGCGGCCTGACCGTCGACGGCAAGCTCTACGCCGTGCCGTTCTACGCCGAAAGCTCATTCACGCTCTACCGCAAGGATCTGTTCGACGCCGCCGGCCTAAAGATGCCGGAGCAGCCGACCTATGACCAGATCACCGAATTCGCCGACAAGCTCACCGACAAGTCGAAGGAACAGTATGGCCTGTGCCTGCGCGGCAAGCCGGGCTGGGGCGAGAACATGGCCTTCCTCGGCACGCTGGTGAACACGTTCGGCGGCCGCTGGTTCGACATGGACTGGAAGCCGCAGCTCAATTCGCCGGAGTGGAAGAAGGCGATCGGCTGGTATGTCGATACGATGAAAAAGGATGGACCTCCGGGCATCAGCTCCAACGGCTTCAATGAAAACCAGACGCTGTTCGCCTCGGGCCATTGCGCCATGTGGATCGACGCCACGTCGGCGGCGGGCCGCGTCTATGATCCCAAGCAGAGCAAGGTTGCCGACAAGGTTGCCTTCGCCAAGGCACCGGTGGCGGTCACCCCCAACGGCTCGGCCTGGGGCTGGGCATGGAGCCTGGCCATCCCGGCGAGCTCCACCAAGGCGGATGCCGCCAAGTCGTTCGTGAAGTGGGCGACCTCGAAAGCCTATGTCCAGCGCGTCGGCGAGACCGAGGGCTGGGTCGCCGCACCTCCGGGAACACGCAAATCCACCTATGCCAGCCCGGACTACCAGAAAGCGGCGCCTTTCGCCGCAACGGTGCTTTCGGCGATCGAATCCGCCGATCCGACCAAGCAGACCAAGGACCCGGTTCCCTATACCGGCATCCAGTTCGTCGCCATCCCCGAATTCCAGGGCATCGGCACCGAGGTCGGCCAGGCGATTGCCGCCGCGGTCACCGGTCAGCAGTCGGTCGACGATGTGCTCAACGGCGCCCAGACCGCCGTGGAGAAGACGATGACGGAGGCAGGCTACATCAAATAGGCGGTTCAAGCCCAGACAGGTGAGCCAGGAGGCGGAATGAGCACAGCCTCCTGGCGATCCGGGCCTGAAAAGCCTCCCATTGCAGCAGGCCTGGAGGATGCACGGATCCTCCACAGCGGGTCCGTGCGTTTCTCAGGCGGCGTCAAGGATCCGATGGGACACGTCTCCCGTGACGTCGCGCCGGTCGCCATCCGGTCGCTCTGACAGCGTTTTCAAAAACTCGCGGAATTGGAATTGGAAATGAAACTGAACAACAAGATTGCCCTCATAACTGGCGGTGCGCGCGGCATTGGCCTGGGTTTCGCGCAAGCCTATGCGCGCGAAGGCGCCAAGGTGGTGATTGCCGATATCGACATCGAGCGTGCCACGCGGGCCGCCGCCGCGATCGGCCCGGCGGCCAGCGCCATCCAGCTTGACGTCACCGACCTCGGTGCGATCGACAGGGTCGTGGCGGAGGTCGACCGCGATTTCGGCGGCATCGATATCCTCGTCAACAATGCGGCCATTTTCGACATGGCGCCGATAACCGACATCACCGAAGCGAGCTATGACAGGGTGTTCGCCATCAATCTCAAAGGGCCGCTGTTCATGATGAAGGCCGTGGCCAATGTGATGATCGCGCGCGGCCACGGCGGCAAGATCATCAACATGGCGAGCCAGGCCGGTCGCCGCGGCGAGGCGCTGGTAACACTCTACTGCGCCTCCAAGGCAGCGATCATTTCGGCCACGCAATCGGCCGCGCTGGCGCTGGTCAAACACGGCATCAACGTCAACGCGATCGCGCCCGGCGTCGTCGACGGCGAGCATTGGGATGTTGTCGACGCGCATTTCGCTCGCTGGGAAGGCCTGAAGCCGGGCGAGAAGAAGGCTGCCGTGGCCAGATCGGTTCCGATCGGCCGTTTCGCGCAGCCCGAGGATATTGCGGGGCTCGCCGTGTTCCTGGCATCGCCCGACAGCGACTATATCCTGGCGCAGACCTACAATGTCGACGGCGGCAACTGGATGAGCTGACGCGCCCGAGCCGCGTCATCCGGGACAAGGGAGACTGAAAATGAAGGCCATCCGATTTACCGCCGCAGGCGTTGCCGGCATGGCGGAGCTTGAGATGCCCGCAATCAAACCGGGGCATGCCCTGGTACGGGTCCGCTCGGCCGGGCTTTGCCATACCGACATCGAGGTGCTGCATGGCCGCTACGGCGAAGGCGCGTTTCCGCTGGTCCCCGGCCACGAATATGCCGGCACCGTCGAGGCGGTTGCCAGCGATGTCACCGCCGTCAAGCGGGGCGACCGGGTCGCTGTCGATCCCAACATCCCGTGCGGGCATTGCCCCGCCTGCAGGAAGGGCCTGACCAATCTGTGCGCCAGCCTGAAAGCCTATGGCGTGACCGAGAATGGCGGCTTCGCCGAGTTCAGCATGGTTGCCGTCGACCATCTGCATGGCATCGGCGATCTCGGTTTCGCCACGGCGGCGCTCGCCGAGCCGCTCGCCTGTGTTCTCAATGGCCTCGGTGCCGCCGGGCTCGGGACCGGCAACAGCACGCCCGGCACCGCGCTGGTCTTCGGCGCCGGGCCGATTGGCCTGCTGCTTGCCCTCTCGCTCAGGGCCAAGGGCGTCAAGAGCGTGGCGGTCGCCGATATCAGCGAACCGCGCCTCGCCTTCGCTGAGGCGCTCGGGCTGGAGCCGCTGGTGTCCGGATCGGCGCTGTCAGCGCGGGCGCGGAGCTTCGATTTCGTCGCCGACGCCACCGGTGTCGCCAAGGTGGTCGAAGGCATGATCGGTTTCACCGCCGATGGCGGCACCGCGCTCATTTTCGGCGTCTGCGCGCCCGATGCCAGGATCTCTGTCGCCCCGTTCGAGATCTTCCGCCGGCAGATCAGATTGGCGGGGTCGCATTCGTTGAACCGGAACATCCCGCAGGCACTCGACATTCTCAGCCAGGACGACGGCACGATGGCGAGGCTTGTCAGCCATCAGCTGCCGCTTTCCGAACTGTTGCCATTCTTCGCCAAAGGCAGCGGCGACCCAACGACAATGAAAGTACAGTTTTCCTCGGAGGCGTAATTTCAAACAGTACCGCGCCCATGGACCAAAGGTGGTCTCCTGCGCTCGGAAAGAAACATCCAACCTCCTTTCCGCGAAAAGGTGACTCAAGTAGACAGTGGCGACGGCAATACGAGCAGGGAGCCTATGAATGGCAAAGACGATCAGGACGATGGAGGACTTCTCGGCCTTTGTCGGCTTGTCTCGCACGACGGTTTCCAAATATTTCAACGACCCCAGCTCGGTAAGGAAGAACACTCGAAACGTGATCGAGGCCGCGCAAAGGAAGTCCGGCTTCCGGCCGAGTATGTTCGCCGTCAATCTCAATCGCCGCCGCAGCAACATTCTCGGCGTCATCATTCCGAATTCGACGGATCCGTTTTACATGGCGCTGACGCGCCGCATTGAAACGATTGCCAACGAAGCCGGCTTCCTGGCTTTTGTGCTGTCTTCCGACGGACGAGCCGAAATGGAAGATCAGGCGATCCAGACGTTCAAGTCGATGAACATTGCCGGTGCCATCATCGCGCCGCTCGGCGTGCAGTCCCATCACCGGATCCTGGCGGAACTCGGATCGAGCATCCCGCTGATCTATGTCGACTCGCCGCTTGACGAGACCTCCTCGTTCGTCGGTACCGACAACAGGCAGAGCTTCAGGCTCATCGTCGATTATCTCTGCAGATCCGGCGAGCCGCCCTGTTACTTCGCCATGCCGTTGGTCAACAACAACGCCCAGGCCAGACAGGACGCCTATGTCGAGGCCATGCAGCAGTTCAAGATGACGCCGAGCATCGTGCCCGTGGTCGACGCGCGGTCGTGGGATTTCGAGAAATTCGGCTTTGACGAAGCGCTTCGCATCCTGAAGGGGCAAGGTTTTCCGACCAGGACCGTGCTTTGCGCCAACGACCGTGTTGCCTTCGGCGTGATCGCGGCCGCGTATCAGCTGGGCCTGAAGGTGGGCCATGGGGCGGATTGCGACATACGGGTCGCGGGACACGACGACCATCCCTTGTCGCGCTACGCCTGCCCGCCGATCACCACGGTTGCGCAGAACTACAACGAGATCGGCCGCCTGGCCATCGAACTTCTGCTGGAGAGGCTGGATGAAAAATCCTCGGCCAAGCCAGAAAGCGGACGCATCCTGCTCAACGCCGAACTGATGCTGCGAAGCTCGGCCTGAGGTGTTTCCTACGACTGTGCAGCCATCAAACGATTTGGAGATGCTCAGTGCCAAAACGCACTCCGCCAGCGGGCGTTGGGCCACATAATGGCCGCGAATTGGAAATGATGCTTCGGGGCGACAAGCCAATGGCCTTGTTCTCGGCGGAACCGGGCATGGACACCGAAGATGTTGGTGACGCGCATTTCAAACCGTTTGTCGACGAAGGCCGTATCCTGAAGTTCTCCCATATTGATCCTGGAACGTCTGTAGAAGAGCGCCGCTACTGCCTGCCGACAGAAGAGTGGCGCTGCAAGCTCAGCCTGCTGATCGCTCGACTGTGCCGTAGCGGAGAGGCCTTCGATGTCTTCACATCGAATGATTTGGCGAGGCTGGAAGGCACTCTTCTTGGCTACCCAAAGGAGAGTGTTGAAGCGTTCATTGCACATGCAGCGTCGCTGAAAATGCTGAATTCCAAAACAGATTGAACGACCGCTTGCCGGACCGGGCCGAATTCAACCTATGCCAGCTGGAATTGCTGCTGGCATTGGCGGAGACGATGGTTCAAGAAGGATCAACGACAAGCGGTTGTTTTCCTTCATGTCCTCCATCCGCCCGCTGATCCCGCTCCTGCTCGCCGCTGGCATCCTGCTCGGCGGCAATGGGCTGCAGAGCACGCTGATCGCGTTGCGCGGCGCGCAGGAAGGGTTCTCAGCCTCCAACATCGGGTTGATGGGCACGTTCTATTTCGCCGGCTTCCTGCTCGGCTGCCTGGCCATTACCCGCATCATGAAGGCCGTCGGCCATATCAGGGCATTTTCGGCGCTGGCGGCAATCGCCTCGGCCGGCACCCTGTTGCTGGTGCTGGTTCCCAATCCGGTGATGTGGTGCGCGGTGCGCTTTGCCGGCGGCTTCTGCTTTGCCGGCCTGTTCACGATCGTCGAAAGCTGGCTGAATTCCGGCGTCAGCAACCACGACCGGGCGCGCGTGCTGGCGATCTACCGGATGGTCGACACCGGTTCGGTGACCGGCGCCCAGTTCCTGATCCCGATCTTCGGCGCCGGCGGCTTCACCATCTTCGCCATCATGTCGATCATGATCACGCTCTCGCTGGTGCCGGTCTCGCTCGGCGACCGCTCGAACCCGACGCCGCCCGAGGACGTCAAGCTCGACCTGGCGCGCGTCTGGCGGATCTCGCCGCTGGGCTGCTTCGGCTGCATCGCCGTCGGTGTCACCAACAGCGCCTTCCGCACGCTGTCGCCGGTCTATGCCGAGCAGATCGGCATGTCGGTTGCCGATGTCGTCACCTTCGTCAGTGTCGGCATCTTCGGCGGCGCCATCATCCAGTATCCGCTCGGCTACCTCTCCGACCGCTGGGACCGGCGCTCGGTGCTGTTGATGACGACCTGCTGCGCGATGTTTTCAGCATTGGCGCTGGTCTTCATCGCCGGCAGCAATCCGCTGCTCAACTTCGTCATCATCTTCATCTTCGGCTGCTTCGCCATGCCGCTCTATTCGCTGTCGGCGGCGCATTCCAACGACCGCGCCGACACCGGCGAGTTCGTATTGATCAACGCGGCTTTGATGCTGTTTTACTCCTTCGGCGCCATTGGCGGGCCGTTCGCCGCCTCGACCGCGATGCAGTATTTCGGACCGAGCGCGCTGTTCGTGTTCAGCGCCGTGGTCTATGCGATCTTCATCGCCGTCATCCTCTACCGGATGCAGGCCCGCTCCGGCGTGCCGGCAGGCAGGCGCAGCCGCATCACCGCGCTCTTGCGCACCTCGACGGTTTTCGCGCGGCTGGCCAGAAGAAACAGCGATTCCGATGGGCCGGGAACCCCATGACGATGGCGCCAAAGCTTGACGAAAGCGCTTCCGGCTGAAATCTAGGAAGACCTTACTCCTGCCAAAAGCGATTTGATGCACGTCATCACCACCCAGAAAGAACTCGAGACCGTTCTCGCCGCTTTCGAAAAGTCGGATTTCGTCACCGTCGACACCGAATTCATTCGAGAAACGACCTTTTGGCCGATCCTGTGCCTGATCCAGATGGCCGCACCCGGCGTGACGGCGCTGATCGACCCGCTGTCGCCCGACATCGACCTGAAGCCGTTCTTCAAGCTGATGGCCAACGAGGCGGTGGTCAAAGTCTTCCACGCCGCGCGGCAGGACATCGAAATCATCGTCCATCTCGGCGATCTCGTTCCGCATCCGGTGTTCGACACGCAAGTGGCGGCGATGGTCTGCGGCTTCGGCGACAGTGTTTCCTACGATCAGCTCGTGCAGCGGATCACCGGCGCGCGGCTCGACAAGTCATCGCGCTTCACCGACTGGCGCCACCGGCCGCTCTCCGACAAGCAGCTCGACTATGCGCTGGCCGATGTCACCCATCTGATCGAGGTCTATCAGCACCTCAGCGCCGAGCTGGTGCGGGAAAACCGCGCTCACTGGCTGAACGAGGAAATGGAGGTCCTGACCTCGCGCGAGACCTATGATCCGCATCCCGAGGACGCCTGGAAGCGGCTGAAGATGCGGCTGCGCAAACCGCAGGAACTGGCGATCGTGCAGGCCGTGGCGGCATGGCGCGAACGCGAGGCGCGCGAACGCGACGTGCCGCGCGGCCGCGTGCTCAAGGACGACGCGATCTACGAGGTCGCACAGCAGGCGCCGCGCGACGCGGCAGGCCTTGGCAAGCTGCGCACGACGCCGAAAGGCTGGGAGCGCTCCTCGACGGCGACGGCCCTGCTTGGCGCGGTCAACGCAGCACTTGCCTTGCCCAAGGAGCAGATGCCGAAGCTGCCGAAGAATTTCCAGCCGCCCGAGGGCTCGAGCGCGGCGGCGGAACTGTTGAAAGTACTGCTCAGGATCGTCGCCGAAAAGGAAGGCGTCGCCTCGAAAGTGCTGGCCTCCAGCGACGACATCGACCGCATTGCGGCCGAGGGCGAGGAAGCCGACGTGCCCGCCCTGCAAGGCTGGCGGCGCGCGGTGTTCGGCGAGACAGCGCTGAAGCTGGTGCGCGGCGAGATCGGCTTCAAGTTCGACAAGCGCAAGATTGCGGTGTTCGACCTCTAGGCGCCTGTCAGCGCGGACTTCCCTTCTCCCCCTGTGGGAGAAGGTGGCCGAGCGAAGCTCGGTCGGATGAGGGGTGTTGAACGGATCGCAATGCTGAAGGCATAAGCGCTTAAAATCATTCAGTATTTTAACGCAGCGTGTCTTCCAGCCTCCGTCTCGGCGCTACGCGCCGATCCACCTTCTCCCATAAGGGGAGAAGGGTAGCCAACGGCGGCGCAGCTTCAAACCAATCCGAGCAGATGCAGCGCGAACCAGATCCAGGCCAGCGCCAGCACAATCGCCCCAAGGAAGAAAGAGCGGCTGCGCAGCCGCAGATTGTTGCTGGTCAGGTGAACCCAGGCGTGGAAATAGCGCGACGCGACAAAAATCCACATCAGCGCCAGGGTCAGGTAGTTGACGCCGTTGGTCACGTGCAGCGTCAGGCACAGCACGTAGAACAGCACCGGCAATTCGAACTGGTTGGTGAGATTGCTGGCAACGGTGATGCTGGAGGCCGGCTCGGCCGAGCGCACCTTGTACTGACCGGCCTTGGCTTCACCTGACCTGATCGCGCCGTATCTGCGGCGACCCAGGACGACGTAGACGATATAGATCAGCAGCACATGCGCCAGAACAGGCCAGAAGATCGTGGTCTGGTTCATGAAGTGCCCCTGCCCCGTCTGGCGTCAAGCCTGGTGTTTCTGGCCCGCCAGCCAGAAAGCGGCGATGACGATCAGCGGGATGGCGAGAAGCGCGAATTTGGTGACGATCAGCGCCGAGGCGAGAGACAGCGAATCCGGATTGGCCGACAGGAAATCGGACAGCAGGCTCGCCACCGCGATGTTCTGGGCATAATCGGCCAGCGTGTAGGGCAGCACCAGAATCAGCGCGAAGATCGACTGCATCTGCCCCGGCAGCACGCGGAAATTCTTCAATCGCCGGCCGGTGGCCAGGATCAGGCTGACCAGCGTCAGCGACAACAGCGCCGGGAACAGCAGATCGAAGGTCAGATAGTGCCAGACGAGAATGATCTCGCCACCGCGCCGGCCGAGTGCCGTCAGCCAGGCCATGCCTTCGTCCGGCGTGAAACCGAGAAAGCGCATGTCGAGTGACGCAAGGCCGCCGCTCAACTGGCGAAAATAGAAGAATTCCAGCACCGTCATGGCGATAAAGACCGCCGCCGACAGGAAACAGAGCGCGGCCGCGTGGCGCGACAGCCGCAGGATCGTTGCGGTCAGGCTCCGCCAGAGCCCGTACGGATCAGGCTCCGCCGGGATAGTTCGGGCTTTCGCGGGTAATCGTGACGTCATGGGCGTGGCTTTCACGAAGTCCGGCGTTGGATATGCGTACAAAGGTGGCGCGTTCGCGGAAATCGGCAAGGTCGCGACCGCCCACATAACCCATAGCGGCTTTTAGCCCGCCTGCAAGCTGGTGTAGCACGCCGGACACAGGTCCTTTGTAGGGAACCTGCCCCTCGATGCCTTCCGGGACCAGCTTCAGCGTGTCGCGCACCTCGGCCTGGAAGTAGCGATCGGCGGAGCCGCGCGCCATGGCGCCGACCGAGCCCATGCCGCGATAGGCCTTGAAGGAGCGGCCCTGGTGCAGATAGACCTCGCCCGGGCTTTCATCGGTACCGGCCAGCAGCGAGCCGATCATGGCTGCACTGGCGCCGGCGGCGAGCGCCTTGGCGAGATCGCCGGAATATTTGATGCCGCCATCGGCGATCACCGAGACGCCTGATTTGTTCGCCATCTCGACCGCCGACATGATGGCCGAAAGCTGCGGCACACCGACGCCGGCAACGATGCGGGTGGTGCAGATGGAGCCCGGGCCGATGCCGACCTTGACGGCGTCCGCGCCGGCGTCGATCAGCGCCTGCGTGCCTTCGGCGGTGGCGACGTTGCCGGCCAGGATGCGAACCGAGTTGGAGAGCTTCTTGGCGCGCGTCACTGCGTCCAGCACCCGCTGCGAGTGACCATGCGCGGTGTCGATGACCAGAAGGTCGACGCCGGCATCGATGAGGCGTTCGGCGCGCTCGAAACCGTCATCGCCGACGCTGGTGGCGGCGGCGGCGCGCAAGCGGCCCTGCGCGTCCTTGGTGGCGTGCGGGTTGAGCTGCGACTTCTCGATGTCCTTGACGGTGATCAGCCCGACGCAATTGCCCTGCTTGTCGACGACGACCAGTTTTTCGATGCGGTGCTGGTGCAAGAGGCGCTTGGCCTCGTCCTGGTCGACATTCTCCTTGACCGTGATCAGGTTCTCACGGGTCATCAATTCGTAGACTTTCTGCGCCGGATCGGACGCAAAGCGCACGTCGCGGTTGGTCAGGATGCCGACCAGCCGACCGACCTTCTGGCCGCCGGTGCCGCCATTCTCGACCACCGGAATGCCCGAAATCGAATAGGTGCGCATCAGCGAAAGCGCGTCGGCAAGGGTGGCATCGGGGCCAATGGTGACGGGATTGATCACCATGCCGGATTCGAACTTCTTGACCTGCCGCACCTGCTCGGCCTGCTCGGCCGGGGAGAAATTGCGGTGGATGACGCCAATGCCGCCGGCCTGGGCCATAGCGATTGCAAGCCGCGCTTCGGTGACGGTGTCCATCGCCGCCGACAGGATCGGCACATTGAGGTCGATGTCGCCGGCAATGCGCGTGCGGACATCGGTCTCGCCAGGCATGACCTCGGAATGACCGGGCTGCAGCAGCACGTCGTCAAAGGTGAGCGCCAGTGCGCCGGTGGACGTTTCGATGATTTTTGCCATGGCCAGTCCTCGGAATACAGAAAAAGCGCTTGACCAGAATGGACAGCGCCGACTCGTCTTCTTCCCTTTCAGGATTGGCGCTGGCTCGTAACACGTCCCGCCGCCGATGAAAAGCCGATGATTTCACGCTCCCGCAAAGGTGACTTTTCGCCGAGAGGACGCCACCCGTGGTTGCCGGTCGCACAAAAGTGACAGCAAATTAATGCGACATCAGGGCCAAGCCGTGATAACCGCCCTTCGTGTCGGCTTGCCCCCAAGGTCGGCAAGCAATTGACGACGAAACAATCAGTTCGGACGCGTTCCTTGAACCGCACCATTCCGCTTATCCTGGCGGTCGCTCTTTTCATGGAAAACATGGATTCGACCGTCATCGCGACATCGCTGCCGGCGATCGCCATCGACATCCATACCAGCCCGATCGCACTCAAGCTGGCGCTGACGGCCTATCTGGTGTCGCTGGCGATCTTCATCCCGATCAGTGGCTGGATGGCCGACCGCTTCGGCGCCAAGAATGTGTTTCGTGCCGCGATCGCGGTCTTCATCGTCGGCTCTATCGCCTGCGCACTTTCGGGTTCGCTGCCGGCTTTCGTGGTTTCGCGTTTCCTGCAAGGCATTGGCGGCGCCATGATGACGCCGGTCGGGCGACTGGTGCTGGTGCGCGCGACACCAAAAAGCGAACTGGTCGCGGCGATGTCCTGGCTCACCGTTCCGGCGCTGGTCGGGCCGCTGGTCGGACCGCCGATCGGTGGCTTCATCACCACCTACTTCACCTGGCACTGGATATTCCTGATCAATGTGCCGATTGGCCTGATCGGCATCTGGCTGGCGACGCGTTTCCTGCCGGAGACCGAACCAACGCAGAACCCGCCACTTGATTTCATTGGCTTCGTGCTGAGCGGGCTGGCGGCGTCCGGCGTGGTGTTCGGCCTGTCGGTGGTCAGCCTGCCGTATCTGCCGCCGATCGTCGGCATCATCACCGTGGCGGTCGGCCTGTTGTCGGGAGCGCTCTATCAGCTGCACGCGCGCCACGCCAAGAATCCGCTGCTGGCGCTCGAATTGTTCCGCAACCAGGTGTTCCGCTCTTCAGTGCTCGGTGGCTCACTGTTCCGCATCGGCATCGGCGCCGTGCCGTTCCTGCTGCCGCTGATGTTCCAGATCGGCTTCGGACTGACGCCCTTTCAGTCAGGCATGATCACCTTCGTCTCGGCGATCGGCGCCATCGGCATGAAATTCGTCACCGCGCTGATCTTCCGCGCCGCCGGGTTTCGACGCGTGCTGGTCATTGGCGCGCTGGTCGCTGCAGCGTCGATTGCCATCTACGGGCTGTTCACACCCGACACGCCTTATCTGCTGATGCTGGCCATGCTTCTCGTCGGCGGCTTCATCCGCTCGATGTTCTTTACCGGCGTCAATGCACTTGCCTATGCCGAGGTTTCGGCTGAGGACACCAGCAAGGCGACGCCGATTGCCGCTGTCTTCCAGCAGCTTTCGATCGCGCTTGGCGTGGCGGTGGCCGGCGGCATCCTGGAAGTGTCCACGAGCCTCAATGACAGGTCGCTGACGCTGGCGGATTTCCACACCGCGTTTTTCGTCGTCGCCGCGATTTCCGCCGCCGCGTCGCTGTCGTTCATGCGACTGGCGCCCGATGCCGGCAACGCCGTCTCCGGCCATGGCCGGCTGAGCACGCCCAAGACGCTGGAACCCGTAAGCCCGCCGGGCAATTGATGCGGCCTAGGCTTCGGGCTCGCCCTGCCCTTCGCTATCGCTGCGGGCGCTCGAAGCCTCCTCCGACTCGCCTGACAGCGGCTCTCGCCCTTTGAAGTCCTTGGCCAACAGATAAAGCTCGACCGATTCGTCGCGCGACGCCGGCGGCTTGACGTGATGGACCGAGCGGAAGTTGCGCTTGAGCATGGAAAGCAGTTCGTTTTCGGCGCCGCCCTGGAAGGTCTTGGCGAGGAAATGCCCGCCCGGCTTCAGGACCGACAGCGCGAAATCGGCCGCCACCTCGCACAGATGCATGGTGCGGATATGGTCGGTTCTCTTGTGGCCGGTGGTGGGTGCCGCCATGTCGGACAACACGACATCCGGGTCCCCGCCCAGCGCCTCGGCCAGCTTCTGCGGCGCCAGCGGATCGAGAAAATCCATCAACAGCACCGGCGCACCGGGCACGGCATCCATTTCCAGATAGTCGATGCCGACGACATGCGGCTTGTCGGCCGTCGATTTCGTGCGCGCCGCAGCAACCTGGCACCAGCCGCCGGGGGCGGCACCCAGGTCGATCACCTTCATGCCGGGTTTCAGGAGATGGTGCTTGTCGTCGATCTCGATCAGCTTGTAGGCCGCGCGCGAACGATAGCCGTCAGCCTTGGAGCGCTGGACATAAGGATCGTTGATGTGACGCTGCAGCCAGCGGCGCGACGATTCCTTCAGGCCGCTCTTCTTCTTGATCCTCGTCTTCAGCACGCGAATGCTGGCAGACCCTGGTTTTTCCGGTTTCTTGGTCATTGTTTAATTTCTTGTTGGAGCATGATCATCTCCGAAAACCGGACGCTACTTTTCGCTGACGCGGTCCTTCGGTTCGGGATCATGATCTGCCACGCCCATCGTTGCGCCAGGCGCCGTCATCGGCCATCAGCTCGCTCAATATGCCCTCGCGCAGGCCACGGTCGGCGACGCGCAGCCGTTCCGACGGCCATACAGCGCGGATGGCTTCGAGGATAGCGCAGCCGGCCAGCACCAGATCGGCGCGATCGGCACCGATGCAAGGGTTTGCGCAGCGCTGCTGGAAATCCCAGCCGACCAGCTTTTCGACCATGCGGTCGACGCTGTCGCGGTCCATCCACAGCCCGTCGACGCGCCGGCGATCATAGCGTTCGAGGTCAAGGTGGACGCCGGCCAGCGTCGTCACCGTGCCCGACGTGCCGAGCAGATGGAAATTCGGGCTGGCCTTGAGGTGGCTCAACCGATCACGGCCGTCGAAGCTGGCCAACCGGCCGGCGACGTCGTCGACCATGGCGGCAAAGATCTCGCGTGTCACGGTGCGGCCGCCGAAACGCTCGGCCAGCGAGACAACGCCGACCGGCAGCGACGTCCACGATACGATATGGTGGGCGAGCCGCGGCGAACGGCGGCCGGCGAGGTCGATCAGCGCGATTTCGGACGAACCACCGCCTATGTCGAACAGGACGACGCCTTGCGTGTCGCGCTCGACCAGCGAACCGCAGCCGGAAACCGCCAGCCGTGCTTCTGTCTGGCGATCGATGATCTCGAGCTTCAGGCCCGCCT
Organism: Mesorhizobium kowhaii; assembly: GCF_042431665.1. Taxonomy (NCBI): domain Bacteria; kingdom Pseudomonadati; phylum Pseudomonadota; class Alphaproteobacteria; order Hyphomicrobiales; family Phyllobacteriaceae; genus Mesorhizobium; species Mesorhizobium kowhaii. The sequence goes on along the minus strand of NZ_JBHLYT010000176.1, from coordinate 256,338 downwards.
CGCGCTCGACGCGATCGAGGAATTCGACACCGTTTTCAGCCGAGCGGCAGGCTTCGGTGGCGATAAGCCGGGCTTTTCTGATCTTGCGGTTGCGCAATTTGTCGCCGCAGATCTTCAGCGCCTCGACGGCGCGGTCCATCGCCGGCTGGCTGAGCCGGCCATTGGCGGTGAGCCCCTCGCCCAGCCTGACGATGCGCGAAAAGGCATCGATGACGCGGAACTGGCCATGCCGCGTCGGCACGGCAACCAGCAGCCGGCAATTGTTGGTGCCGAGGTCGAGTGCCGCAAACACCGGAAGCTCCTGCAGCGGCGGCCGACGGGCGCCCTGTTCGTGCCGTGCCGGCGCAACGGCGGGCAGGACCACGGAATCGGGCAGCCTGGTCGCTTCTGGCGCCGAAGTGGCGTTGCCGGGCACAGGCAATCGATTCTCTGAGGGATGCGCCTCGTCGCGCGCAAAAACCTTGCGCCCGCGCCTTCGCTTGCGCCGCTTCTTGGGCTTGCCCTTCTGGTTATGGGATGCATCGCCCGCCTGCCCATTGGCGGAGCGGGACTCCGTCGGGCGGCGTTGCCGCCACGAGCCAGCGGGCCCTGGGGAAGCGCTGGACGCGCCCACCTCCGGCGCGCCGGCGCCGGTGTCGCGGTCTTCCACTGTCGTTCCTTCCAGCGCCGCGCGAACCGATGACGGACGCAGCAGGCGCTTTGACGTGTTTTAAGTTGCCGCCAGACTAACAGTGCCGCGCCCGATCACCAAGAGCCGCATGCTGAATTTTGCCGGCTGGGCGCGCCAACCGCCTTTCCGGCCGCGCTGCGTAATGTACCCGTAAGCCTGGATTGGTAGGCGCAACACCGGCTGGCGTCCCGTTTGGCCGCCCTCGACGCAGACAAATCTGCCGGTTGCCGCTACGCAAAGCGTTCGCGGTTGAATAGCCGGCTTCAATGAGGCATTTCTGAAATGAGCGGAAGAATCCGGCGCGACCGGCCTCTCGACAGAAAAGGAAGCGGATCCGCAACGCATGGCAGTCAGGCAATGAACTGGAGACGCTATTTCTGGCCGGTCATCGGCATTGCGGCTGTGATTTTCTCATTGCTGCTGCTCTGGCACGAACTGCGCGGCATCTCGCTCGACGACGTCTGGGACGGCATTGCAGCGATTCCGGCTCGCGACTGGATCCTTGCCGCGCTGTGTTCGGTCGTCGCCTATGCCTCGCTCGCCGGCTACGACCACATCGCGCTCTTGCATATCGGCAAAAAAGTGTCGTGGCTGTTCGTCACGCTCTGCTCTTTCACCACCTATGCGCTGTCGCACAACATCGGCGGCTCGGTGTTCTCCGGCGCCGTCATCCGCTACCGCGCCTATGGCACCAGGGGCCTGACCGGTCAGGATGTCGGCGTGCTGGTGGCGATCTGCTGGATCACCTTCGTGCTGTCGACGATTCTCGCCTCCGGCCTCGTATTGGTCTTCGAGCCTGAGATCCTCGACCGATTTTCCGGCATTGCCCATCACGGCCTGTCGGAAGCAGCGGGGATTGTGATGCTGCTGCTCGTCGCCGCCTACATCTTCGGTAGCTGGCTGCATCTGCGCCCGCTGAAGATCGCCAGCTTCCAGGTGCACTATCCGGCGCTGCCGATCGTCGCGCGACAATTGCTGATTGGCCCGATCGAGCTGCTGGCGGCAACCGCGATCATCTTCTTCGCCCTGCCCGTGGCCCACAATCCCGGTTATTTCGTCGTGCTGGGCGTCTTCCTGGTCTCGTTCTCGATCGCGCAGATCTCGCATGCGCCGGGCGGGCTTGGCGTGTTCGAAGTCGTGTTCCTGGCGGGGCTGTCCGACATGGATCCGGTCGGCGTGCTGGCGGCCCTGCTGGTGTTCCGGCTGTTCTACCTGATCATCCCGCTGTTCCTCGGTCTGGGTATCGTGCTGTTCTTCGAACGCTCGCAGTTCAGCCGCAGCGAGAGCTGAGGCGCGGGGTGGACTCAACGCCCGGGCCACGCAACGCGTGGAACCCGGCTTGTAAAGCGGACTGACAAAACGTTGCGATTGAACTGCCGAGCAGGCTTGACTATTTTCCGCTGGCGGCTACAAGGCAGCGCTCAAGCGGCTTGGCCGCTCGGCCCGCGCGGTTCATGACCACGCCTGCTGGGGAATAGGTTAACGGTAGACCCACGGACTCTGACTCCGTTAGTCCTGGTTCGAATCCAGGTTCCCCAGCCAAATCTCACTTTTAGCCGATTTGGCGCTCTCGATCGCCTCGATCCGGGCAGCGGAAATTGTGGTTTCGGCAAGCATATCAAAGGGTTGGCGAAAGGTTGCTACCACTTCGCCATCCTCCCAAGTGCAGTTCGATAGCACGAAGTTGAGCAAGCGGCGTTTTTCGCGAGGTTCCTGCGTCGAGAACAGCCTTTGGGCGTTCCGGGCGAGGTCGAGAAGCGCAACGCCTTCATCCTTGTAGGATTTGTCGGCGTTCTGGTGCCTCTCGATCTCGCGCTGGCAGCGGTTCTGCTCCTCGCGCCACTGGTTCGACATTCGATCGTAGAAGCCGGTGTCCACCAGCCCGTCGAGCTTGTCGACATACATGGCGTTGATGCGATCCTGAAGCCGCTTGTATTCGGCCTCATGGCGCTTGATCGCTTCCTCGTGCTCGTGGCGCTCGTCGGCGTGGCTGGCGTGGAGCGCATCGCGCACCCATTCCAGAACCTCGTCGTCAAACTTCAACCTGCCGAGCAATTCGGTGAACTGCGTTTCGAGCACTTCCTCACGAACGTATTTGCGGCGGCAGAAGGCCGGATTGCCCTGGCATTTATCGGCGTAGCCGGTGCAATGATAATAGACGTAGCGCTCTTTTTTGATCTCGCCGACGACGGCGCAGCCGCAGGCGTGGCAGCCGATCAGTCCGGAGAAGGCGAAGTCGTGCTTGCCGCGCTTGGCCTTGCTGGCGAACCGGCCGTCGAGCACGCCCTGCACTCGCTCCCAAAGCTCGAACGGCACCAGCGCTTCATGCTTGCCCTGAATGAGCTTTCCGTTCCATTCGAACCAGCCCGTATAAAGCCGGTTGCGCAGGATGGTGTGGACAGTGCTCACCGGCACCTTGGCGCCGCTCTTGGGATAGGTAAGGCCAGCCGCGTGCGCCTTGCGCGCCGCTTCCTTAAGCGAGATATCGCCGCGCGCGTACCATTCGAACAGCCGCGTCACTATCGGCGCTAGCATCGGTTCGACGGCGATGACCTTCTTGCCGTCCGGGCCAGTGATGTTGCGATAGCCGAGCGGCGTCTTGGTCGGCCAGATCCCCTGCTCGGCCTTTTCCTGCATACCCTTGCGGGCTTCCTCGGACAGGTTGTCAATATAGTTCTTCGCCATCAGCACCTTGATGCCGTGCATGAACTTTTCCGAGGAACGCGACTCACGCGACAGCACTACGCCTTCCTTCGGGAAGTGCATTTCCACGTCGAGTTCATCGACCGTCACCCAATCCTTGAGGTTGCGATAGAGCCGGTCGGTCTTCTCGACCAGCATCACGCGGACGGACTGATGCGCCCTGAGATAAGCAATCATCTCACCGAAGGCGGCGCGGCCGGTCTGCTTCGCGGTTTCAACGTCGATGTACTCCTGCGCCAACGCGAGGCCGTTCGCCGCCGCGTATTCCTTGAGCAGCTTCAACTGAGCAGGGATCGAGAAGCCTTCCTTCTCCTGCTCTTTTGACGAGACGCGGGCATAGATAACCGCCTGCTTGCGGGCGGTATCGGCGGGTGCGGGCTTCGAAGCTCTTTTCATGTCGTTTAGTGTAACCTAAACATTTATTGGTCACAAGGTCTTCATCAGAGGTTCTGGATGAGTTCCTTCAGTGCCACCTTCAGCACGCCTTCGCGCCAGGGTGCAAACCTCGCCAGCAAGCGATCCTTTGCTTCGTTGTAAAAGAACACGAAGCCTGCTTCGGTAACAGGCACCAAGGCTGAACGAACCTGCGACTCCTCGTCGGTATCGCGAAACTCAAGGAACGGCGCGCAGATCAAACTACCGTTGAACGGCTTACCAATGCCGTGAAAGGAGAATATCAGCCGGGCGCGACGCGACCAGTTCATATTCAATGCAATCCATGATCTGTATTCGGCGGTGTCGGCGTAATAGTGCAGATGGAACTTGGCATTCTCGATAATTTGGGCGCGGAAATAGTGATCCGTCCCGCCCGATGAACGCGTGACGAAAGCGGTCCCTGATTGAAGTACTTTCTGCAAGGCAGTTGTCACACTGGGGGAAATGGCCCGTAGCCTAGCATCAAGATCGTCCTCAAGCGCTTCCGCGAGAATGAACACGCTCCGCAAGGATTTAAGCTTGTCAGCAGCGATTTTGTCGGCCGCTTTCATCAAACCGCCAAGGATCGCCGCCACATCGTCCTGTGCGAGGATCGCTTCGGAAACCGCAGTCGCCTTGCGAAACTGTGTGATTTGCAACTTGGCGATCAGGTCGATCAACGGCTTCAGTTCTCCATTGTCGGCCGCCTCCAGCGCGTCAAGATAAATCGGTTTATCGTCCCGCGTCACAACGAGCGGGAACAGTCCATCCTTGACCAGAACAAGTGACGCGATGGCGCGGGCGACCCGGCCGTTACCATCTTGGAAAGGATGGATTTGGGTAAAACGGTGGTGCAACCAAGCAGCTTGAACTTCGCTCGGCACCTTATCTTTGATCTGTTGGGCATGGATTGCCACAAGCCGATCCATCTCGGATGCCACATGTTCAGGCGCGCAATATGCAAACGTTACCCCATCTCGAACCGGATAGTTCGCCTGTTCTTTCCAGTCGCCCTTGATGAGCGGCAGTTCCACTAGATGCCCTTGCGCGTCGACGCCTTCGGTGAAGTCCTGGCTCCGAAGCAGAGCAGCATGAAGCTCTTTGATGTATGAAACGGAAAGTGCTCGCTTGCTGCTGACGAAATCGAAGACGCCGTCCAGCGCATCCTTCTGATCTCGAAGTAATTGGAGCACGTATTCGCGCGGCCTGTTTGTCGATCCGTGGCTCAACAGCTCTGCTTGGAAACCGCGCTCTATGAGAGTTTGGGTAACGCCGCGCTCGATCTCGTACAGGTTTTCGATCACGCCGGTTTCGATCGCCCATTCGCGACTTAGGCGCTCTGTGAAATCTGAAAGCTGGCTCGAGCCCTTTAACCGAGTCCGTTGGTCTGTCCAAACGGCTTTGATACCAGGAATCTCCGAGGCGCTTAGGAGATGCGGATCACTTTCGACATCGGTAATGCCGGTTTTGGGATTCCAAATCGGTTGAACGTTGCCATCGGTCATATGCGTAAAACCCGCTTGAACTAAGTCTTATCATTATTGAAGATCGACTATTGCATAGCTCCGGCACGGGCTTACCGACCTACGGAGCTTTTGTATTAGAGCTCTTCGACGTTCGCAGCACCAGCCTCGGCCTTACCGAACACTCCTAGTGTTGCCCAACCACAGACTCCAATCTGCTCATGCTCATTCACGTGCACCTAGTTTGCGACGCCTGCGTGAGAAGAGGACGAACGAGCCGGATTCTGGCGATATTTCTCGAAGATCGGCAATCATCGAAAGCTCCCCTGAATCCATTGGGAATGACTCACGCAGGCCACGAACGGAAGACCACAAAGTATTCGTTTCCTCATCTCGGAGATTTTCTTCACCGAGTTCAGGAAACCAATTACCGCGTCCTCCGTCGAAGAGATAGTCAAAGCGTGTGTCGAGTCCTCGCAATACCTGCGCACGAACCTGCTGTTTGCCCTGCGCAAGCGCGGGCCGAAATGGCGGCATTGTAGGTTTCAATTCGGGCTTAGAAGGATCGTCTATGAACCAATCAGCTTTCACTTCGGCTGAACCGGCAGCTGAATCAATGGCTTCCACTTTACCGAGCAACGCGGCGTTAGAACTCCCTGCACGGGACAGCGCTTCCATGGGCGTAGTCGGCAGTACAGAGAAAAGATGCAAATGCACTTCTGTGTCGATGGAATTCACTTCCGTGATACGCAGATCAAGTTCGAAATAGATCCGATCTCCTGGTTTCGGCATCCGTCCTGCGGGCGCCTCCGCGAAAAGGATCACCGTGCGCCGACTCTCGTCATCGCGAGGCATATCGGTAACGTCGTTGCGCAGCTGTTCAAGGTAGTCGCGAAACCATTGCGCATATGCCTCCTTGAGCGACGTGTCATATGGCACTGCTTGTTGGTAACCCTCCTCGATATGCGACCGGATGTCAGCGAAGATCGGGTCCGATAGCGCCCCTTCGAGTAGAACCCCGGCCTCGCCATTAAGGCCGCGCAGGGCGAAACCGGTCAGGTTGTGCGAGCCGACCAAAGCTGTCGCAGTTCCGTCGGGCATCTCGAAAAGGTAAATCTTGCTGTGAAGCATCGGGCGATAGCGTGCAAAGGGATGCTTCTTGCCTCCGGTTGCCCGAGTGTGTCCGAGGTGAATTCTCGCTGCGCTGGGTGGAAGCCCGGAAGCGATCAGGCCATCAAGCGCTTCGAATGCCTTGAACGTGCCGGCGCCGAGAACAAGGCGATTGATTTTGCTCGACACAGCGGTTGCGCGTAGAGCGTCCACACCGTCTGGCGTCGCGAATCCTGAGACGATCCGCGCAGTCTCGCATCCGGCTAGGCGGGCACGAACTAGCGATGCGATCTCCCTTTGCGGTTGGGTGTGTAGGAATGTTGCGGAGACACTCATTCCGCCGCCTCCATCTCGCGATCCTCGGCCGGCGCCAGCGCGTCGGCGAGCAGCGCGTTGAGCAGTTGGCGTCGGGTGGCCGCAATGGCGGTGAGGCCCGCCTCTAGCCGGTCGCAGAGCGCCATCAGCGCATTGACCTTGGCGACGATGCGATGTTGTTCCGCGAGGGGTGGGACAAAAATTTCGGCAGTCTCGACCTGCTTCGACGAAATATGGGGAACACCATTGCTGCGGCCGGGGTCTATTTGGTTGTTGAAGTGCGGTGAATTGATCCAGAGAAATAGGTATTCGTCATCGAGGCCCGGCGAGGTTTCTACGAACCTACCCACGCGTTGAAGCAGGAGAGACGGAAGATCGTCAGCACTTACATGAGCCACCTTCGTGCCCGTCACGATGAACGGACGGTCAAGCGTTAGCACTATATCGCCTTCGCTAAGCTGAAAGCGCTCGAACTCGCCAAGGCGATCTGCTGGCAGATGGACAACGTCGCTCCAGCGGATTTCGCCGTGTCCAATGTTCGCATTGCGGAGCAGGCGAACGCCTTCTTTCGAGAACCAACTGCTCTTGAAGGCGTAGCCATTTTGAAGCGTTCGATAATCGCCAACGGAAGCGGCCTTGGCCGTAGTGCCCTCGAACAGCTTGCCGCGTACGGCGAGGTTGAGGATGGTCTGGCGCAGGGCCTTAATCTGGTCGGGGCGCGTGGTCAGCGTCGGCAGCGCATCGAGGGCGAAGCGGGCGTCGGGTTGGAAAGTCTCGGGATCGGGCGCGTTGAGGCGGGCGAGGCTCGCCGCCGCCAGCCGGTCGCGCGCCGCTTCGCGGCCCGCCCGCGCCACCTCCAAGCGGTCGCACAGGCCCGTCAACTCAACGACTTTGGAGATGATACGGTGCTGCTCAGCGAGAGGTGGGAGCGGAATGAGAAGCGCTTCCAGCCTTCCTTTCGTAATGTGCTGAAGGCCGACGCCACCGTGCGCCTTAGCAATCATCTCGTCTAGCCGGCCGTTGATCGCGAGGCGAAGGAACGCCGCGATAAATGCCTTCGTCTTGAAGTCGCAGCGAAAGATGTGCTGGTTCAGAACGGCTGGCCCGCGATTCCAGACGAAGGCACCGAATGATGTTCCGGGCGTTCCCGACCAGCTTATCAGGAATGATCCGTTGTCGATGAGTGACCGGTCGCGGGCCATCTCGGGATTGCAGAAGTTGAACGGCGCGTCTGGATTGTTCAGGTTTTGGATTCGGACAATTCGCAATCCCTGTTTTGACCAATCGGTCGGTTTGAAGGCCATGCCGTTAAGAAGATCAAACTGGTCGCCGATCTCGATCCACTTCCAATTGCCCGGCAATTCAAACGGTGCAGCCGGATCGGTTGGCTTTCTGAAACCCTTCGCAGCTTCTTCGCTGGAGTCTTGCGGCACCAGCTTGCCACGCACCGCCAGATCGAGAATGAAGCGCCGCAGCCGTGCAATCGCGTCAGGCGCGTCGGCAATCCGTTCGTAGTGCGCCAGCAGGCGATCCGCGTTCATCGGGCCAGCGCCTCGGTGAGGATCGCCTTCAATTGATCCCGCAAGCCCGCCGTCTCGGCCTCGGCGCGGGCCAAGTCCGCGAGCAGCGTTTCCGGGTCGCCATGATCGTCAGCCACCGCATGCGGGTTTTTGATGTCGAGATTGTAGCCGCGCGCCTTCACCTCATCTGCGGTGACGCGCCATGCCTGCGGCGTCTCCTGGCGGCCTTTCCGCTCCTTGCCGCCCCACCAGTCGATACAGGACTGAAAATGCTCCAGCCGGATCGGCTTGGTCATCGAATAGGCTTTCTGGCCTTCCGGCACGCGATGCTCATAGAACCAAATGTCTTTCGTCGGTGCGCCCTTCTCGAAAAACAGCAGATTGGTGCCGATCGAGGCATACGGTTTGAACACCGAATTGGGCAGGCGGACGATGGTGTGGAGGTTGCACTCCTCCATCAGATGTTCCTTAAGCCGCGTCTTGATGCCCTCGCCGAATAAAGTGCCATCGGGCAGCACGACGGCGGCGCGGCCATCCTGCTTCAGGAGCCGAACGATCAGCGCCAGGAACAGGTCGGCGGTTTCCTTGGTGCGGAAGGCCGGGAAATTGTTCTCGATGCCGTCTTCCTCGCGCCCGCCGAAGGGCGGATTGGTGACGACGATATCGACGCGCTCGTCCTTGCTCCACGAAATCAGCGGCCGGGCCAGCGTGTTGTCGTGGCGCACGAAGCTCGGGTCCTCGATGCCGTGCAGCAGCATGTTGGTGACGCAGAGCATGTGCGGAAGCTGCTTCTTCTCCACCGCGCGCAAGGCACCCTGCATCGTCTCGCGCTGCTTGGGCGTGCGGACATAGCCCTTGGCTTCCATGTGGCGGATGGCGCAGGTCAGAAACCCGCCCGTGCCGCAGGCCGGATCGAACAGGATTTCGCCTGGATGCGGGTCAATGCGATCAACCATGAATGCGGTCACGGCGCGGGGCGTATAATATTCGCCAGCGTTGCCGGCCGATTGCAGGTCGTTGAGCAACTGCTCGTAGAACTCGCCGAAATGCCGGCGCTCGTCGAGATTGTTGAAATCGACCTGATTGATCTTGTTGACTACCTGCCGCAGCAACTGGCCGGATTTCATATAGTTGTAGGCGTCCTCGAACACGTCGCGCACCACGCGGCGGCGGTCGCCGGGCGTGGCGGATACAGCCATGCCCTTCAGCTCCGGAAACAGCTCGTCGTTGACGAAATCGAGCAGCGCCTGCCCGGTGATGCCTTCCGGGTCCGCCGCCCAGTTGCGCCACTGGAAGCGCTCTGGGATCGGCGAGCGGTAGCCGTCCTTGGTCAGTTCGAGTTCCTGATCCTGATCGTCGATAATCTTGAGGAAGAACAGCCATGTGAGCTGGCTAATGCGCTGCGCATCGCCATCGACGCCCACGTCCTGGCGCATGATGTCTTGAATGGATTTGACGGTGGTGCGGACGATCATGTTTCCAGGTTCTCCATGTCGGCGTAGAACGCCGCTTCGATATCCGCGATGAACCAAACGCCGTCCTGGCGAAAGGGATTATGCACGCCGGCATTCGCAAGTTGCGCGGCTGCATTGTGGCAAGCCGTATTGAGTTGCCCATAGCCGACTGCGCTTAACGGAAAACCAGTGTGTTGGCTGATGATCCGATCCAGAATGGCGGCGGATTGTGGTGCCATGAATCTCAAGAACTTCGATGCGAAGGCCGGACGGCCGAGGCCATTTAGTGCATTGACCTGTCCGAGTGCCTCCACGACGTTTCCTTCTCCAAGCTGATCCCGAGCACCGACAAATGCCTGGCGAATTGCCTCGGGCTCGTTGCTGTTCCGCACTCTAGCGGCAATGCCGTAGTATCCGCCCCATCGGCAGACCTGGCGAAGAAATCTCAGCAAAGCGGCTTGTGGAAACTCGGCTTGCGCAAGCCGCGCCGCGACGTGCTCCAGCACTTCAGTGTCGGGATATTCAAGTCGATGCCGCCGGATACGATCCGGAAAGAGCTGGTCCGCAAGCTCGTATGTTCCGAGATGGGCCATCTCACCCCTTCTCCTGATAAAGCGCGTCCTGCATCTCGTGGACGGCCTTCTCAAAACCCTGCTTGCCACCGAACGCCTTGATAAGTTGCACGACGCTGCCCATCGCGGTGAAGGGCATCACTTTCAGCACGTTAGCGTCGCCGAGATTGAGCATTCCCTCATCGCGATACTTTTCCAGAAGCGCATCGAGCACAGCACGGGCCTGCGGCCCGTATTTCGTGAACACATCGCGCTTCTTCACGTTTTCGGCCCGCTCGCGGCGGGTCAGCGGCTTCCTGTCGAAGGCGACATGGCAGATCAGATCGAAAGGGTCGAGACCCTTTCCCAGTTCATCGGCGATGGCGTCGAGCGGCAAGCCCTCGGCTTCCAGTTCCTCGATGATCGCCTGCTTGCGCTCCGCCGATTTCCAGCGCTTGAGGAAATCGTCGAGGCTGGCGAAGCGCTTCTTCAGTGCCGTCTTGGTGAAGTCGCGCAGGGATTCGGTGACGAGCTTGCCGTTCTCGTCGAGATATTCGACACGCTCGGCGATGATACGGGCGCCGACGCCATCGACATAAGTCTTGCGGATCGGATCGCCGGGCAGGAACGGCAAGCCCGGCTGATCGACCACGGTTTCATCCGCGCCGGGTGTGGGCGAGACCACGTCGTCGCCGGTGGGCGGCGCGTCATCGGGCGGTGTGATCGGATCGCCGTCGCCGGGCGTGTAAATCTGCACCGGATCGCCGTCGAAATCCGGGTCGGCGAAATGGCTCGTCGCGCCACGAAAATCAATCAGCGTGAAAAAGAACTTCTTGGTGTCCTCGTGCACGCGGGTTCCGCGCCCGACAATCTGCTTGAACTCGGTCATCGAGCCGACCGCGCGATCAAGCACGATCAGCCGGCAGGTCTGCGCATCGACGCCGGTCGAGAGAAGCCGCGAGGTTGTCACCAGCACGGGATATTTCGATTCCGGGTCGATGAAGTTGCCGAGCTGGTCCTGACCTTCCTTGTCGCTGCCGGTGATGCGCATGACATAGCGCTGGTTTACGGCGACCAGATCGGCGTTCTCGTTGACGAGCGCCTGCCGCATCCGCGCCGCGTGCTCCTGATCGACGCAGAACACGATGGTCTTCTGGAAGCGGTCGCCGCTCTCCTTCAGGAACTCGGTGATCTTTTTCGCGGTCAGCACCGTGCGGTCGTCGAGCACGATGTGGCGGTCGAAATCCTTGGCGTTATAGATGCGGTCCTCGACCTCGTTGCCGTCGCGGTCGAGTTGGCCGAGTTCCGGGCGATAGCCTTCCACGTCGCGGTCGATGTGGACCTTGATGACCTTGTAGGGCGCCAAGAACCCGTCGCTGATGCCCTGCTTCAGCGAATAGGTGAAGACCGGCTCGCCGAAATAATCGCTGTTGGAGACGTATTCGGTTTCCTTCGGCGTGGCGGTGAGGCCGATCTGCGTCGCACCCGAGAAATGATCGAGGATTTCGCGCCAGGCCGAATCCTCGGCTGCGCTGCCGCGATGGCATTCGTCAATCACGATCAGGTCGAAGAAGCCCGGCGAGAACTCGCGATAGAGCTTCTGCCGATCCTCTGGCCCGGTGATCGCCTGATAGAGCCCGAGATAGATCTCGAAGGCGGTGTCGATGCGGCGCTTGTTGTCGAGCGCCAGCGTGAGATCGATCTTTGTGCCATCCTGCCGTTCGATGACCTTGGCGTTGGTCGAAAGCTTCGCCATCGCCGCGCCGAACGGGCGAAAATCGTTCACCATCGTCTGGTCGATCAGCACATTGCGGTCGGCGAGGAACAGGATGCGCTTCTTGCGGCCCGCCTTCCATAGGCGCCAGATGATCTGGAATGCCGTGTAAGTCTTGCCCGTGCCGGTCGCCATGACCAGCAGCACCCGGTCGCGACCCTTGGCGATGGCCTCGATCGCGGCGTTGACGGCGTTTACCTGATAATATCGCGGGGCCTTGCCGCTGCCGTCGTCGAAATAGTTCTGAAGCACGATCTGCTCGGCTTCCGCGTCAAAGCCCTTCCAGGCGCGAAAGCGCGTCCACAGATTGGCAGGAGACGGGAAAGCGTCGAGGCCGAGATTCGCCTCGATAGGAACGCTCTGGCCGGTGCGGTCGTGGAACACGAAGCCGTCGCCGTTCGAGGAGAACACGAAGGGGATATTGAGCGCTGCCGCGTAGTCGAGGCCTTGCTGCATGCCGTCGCCGACGCTGTGATTGTTGTCCTTGGCCTCGATCAGCGCGATCGGAATGTTGGGCTTGTAGTAGAGAACGAGGTCAGCCTTCTTGGCTTTGCCGCGTGTCACCAGCTTGCCACGCACAATGATCCGGCCTTTGGTGAAATAAACCTCCTCGCGAACCTGCACCATCTCGTCCCAGCCTGCGCGCTTGACGGCGGGTAGGATGAACTTCGTGCAGATATCGCGTTCGGTCAGGTCCCGCTTATTCATCTGCTGACCAAACTTTTCTCGGCTGGATCATTTTGTTGCGACCGATTCCCAGCTACGTGTTTCACACAGATAACGTAGGCAGGCAATGCGCCCAACTTTCCTAGTATTGAGTACCGAACCTATCTCTGAGTTTCGGAAGCAGAATAAAACCCTCATTTCTGCCGGCGAGGACCTTCTTTGGCTTGAATGGCAACTGATCTCGATCGTTCTACTGGCTGGCGACGTATTCGCTCCAACCGCCCGTCTAGCCCTTCAGGAGTTACATTCCTACCACAGAGAAGCCTGCCTGCTGGCAATGCGAAAAAGCCCGAATGTCGGCCTCGCCATGACAAGGATGGCTTGTGAATTATCCCGCGACCTGATTTTGCTTATATTAGATAAGGATATGGATGCGCTTTGGCACAATAGAGAAGCGGACAGCAAGAGGTACAGGCAGGAATTTCGGTTTGACCGTATTGAGGGCGTTTTTGCCGATAAATTCTACGAGCTTTATAAGCTGTCGAGCCGTTTCGGTGTTCACGGCCACACAAATTTATTGCAAACACCGAACCTAGGTTCCAAGTCATCGTTAGGCGACCACCTTACAGTACAAATAGACGGCAATTTCGTATTGTCGTCGTATGTCCTAGCACTGCGCTCCATCGAAATGTTTCTTCATTCCTTTCTCCACCACTTAGGATTGCATCTGCCGGTGTCGAACAATGCGTTACGTCGAGACCTAAGTATTGTCGTAGAGCAACTTAATGCAATACACGTTCCGGCAGACATGCCAAAGGCGCGTGGCAAGGATTTGCACTAGGGTTCCTGTGAATGCCAGGCGACTAATCATTATCGTCCACCTCGTCGACCAGACCCTTCATGTCTCGCAACAGCGCCATCAACTCCCGCCGTTCGGCGATGGCCTCGGCGGCATAGCGGCCATGCCTCACCGCGTTTCTATTGCTCCTGGGCGCGCCCGGCGCGTTGCCGCCGTGCATCCGGCAGCGGCCGTTCGCCATCGCGGGTGACTGGCACGGCGTCCCGGCTCGCGTCCGGGCAAGGCACCGCGGGCTCTGGTGCATGGGTAATCTGCTTTGCATGGGGTTGTTCCTCAAGATTGTTGCGAACCCCACCCCCCGGTTGACCGGGTGGCTTGGTGACCATGCCGACCACCGCTTGCCCGCCCGCATGGACGTGGACGTGCTCGACCGTGACCTTCTGTTGACCCTTGCCGCGATGGCGGTTGAGCGCTTCGAGCAGCGTAGTAAATGTGCGGGAGAGCTTGTTCGCTTGGGCGAGGTTTTCACGTCGGCCCTCGAAGGTCTGTTCGCCAATCATGGCGCGCCGGTAACACTCCATCGCGGAGCTGTGGGCGGCGATCAACTGCGCAGCCATCATGCCTTCGAGTTCGTCTTTCGGGCCGATTCCCGTCAGCGCCGCGATGGTGGCGTTTAATTGCTTGTCGCGCTCTTCCGGGCTTGAGTTCTTCATCCAAAGCGCCTGCATGGCTTGATTGGCGAGAACGTTGTTCCAGCGATCCGATTGCGATCCACCGAGGTCTTTGAGTCTTCCCTTTTGATCCTCCGGATCGTCGGCGACGATGGTTGTCGCCTTGGCGGCGGGCGCAGTTTTCTTGGTGGTCATGGCTCTGTCCTCGTTGGGGCAATTCCGAACGCCGCGAGCGCGGCCATACCTTCGGCCTTCCGGCTAGTGTGCCAGCCGACCAGCAGCGCGAATGCAGCCAAACATGGCCGGCCGGTTCGGTGCCGAAGGGAAGCAGCTTGTCGTGGGCATGTTCGCTTAGGCAGCGGCCGGGCGGCGAGCGCACCGGATTGCGGTTCAGCCATTCGGCGATGCAGCAGGCCAACGCGCGGGCCTCGGCGGACGCGCGCGGGAGCCCTCCATCGAACTCGGCGATGCCGGCGCGCTCATCAAAGAACGCCAACCAGTCTTCGCCCGACCAGCCGTCGCTGCCGGTGCGCAGCAATGCGACCACGCCGGCCTTGTGACGCGAAAGCCGGTCCAGCACGGCCGCAGGTGGCTCGGCGTCGGAGTCGAGCATGAGGGCGTCGCCATCGATGCCGATCCGAATGCCCGTATCGCGCGCTGCCTTCAGGGCTTGGAAGGCGCTCATAGCCGCGCTCTCCAGCCTGCATTTTCAGGCGTGGATTGGCGCGGGTGCATTGCGTCCGCACCGTCCGCACCGGCCTCGGCGTTGGACGTCAACAGGTTGGCGCGGACGGTTGCGCCGGTCTCGCCCGCTGAACCGTCCGCGACGGCGGCGACCGTCCGCAAGCCCGGCGATGCGAAGCCATTGCCGGAACTGACCTTCGGCCAATCGGCGGGCGGTGCGGACGATGCGGACGGTCGCGCCCCGCCGGTTTCTGGCGACGCCGGTTTGCCGTTCGTGGTGATATGGATCATCCGTGTCCGCGCCCGGCCTTCGCGCTCGAACCCGATGTCGATGCCGATCTTGCGCAGGAAAGTCGCCCCACGGCGCAGCCGGCCTGCCAGCGCCCGAGGGCTATCGGGCCAGGTCTTCGATTTCGCGACGCGCTCGCCCGCCAGTTCGGCTAGGGCGCACAGAAGCTCTGAGGCCGTTCCCGTCCACTCCGTCCGCGCCTGCACCAAAGCCCGTACGGCCGCAGCGATCGAATCGGCCTCGATGACGCCCTCCACCGCTTCGTCGCGGTTGCCGCAATAGGCCGACCAGAACGTGCCTGAAGGCCACAGCGCGGTTTCGCAAGCCGTCGCCCACAAGGCGAAGTCTGCCATGCGCGGCAGCTTGTCGAGCCGGGTCGCGGGCAATTCGACTAGGCCCTTCGCCACTGCGTCGAGCAGCACGCCGAGGATGCGCGAGCGCTCGGCCTCGAACGCGGCCCACAATTCCCGTTCGGTGCGCCGGCGTTCCTCGGGGATCGCCTCCAGTGTGAGGAACACGGCGCGATCGGCCAGATCGGGCCTTGTGACGATATCCTCAATCCCGTTCAGGATCACCGGCCGGGCGGCGTCGAACAGCACTTCATCCTGATCGGAATAAAGCTGGCGCACCGCAAATCCGCCGCCCGTGGCGAGACGGCAAAGCGTGTCCGATATCCAGGCCGGGAGGCCCGACACATTGTCGAAGGCGAGCACATGGCCGTTGGTGGCGGCGATGAACAGATCACGATCCTCGCGCGGCAATGCCCGCAACGGCGCGGTGTTCGGATCGAGCAGCGCCCGCAGGATCGCCGAGAACGTGGACTTGGCCGAACCCTGTTCGCCCGACAACACAATCACCGGATAGGGACCGCGATTGCGCAGTGACGCGAGCGCCCAAGCGACCACCAGCACGAAATCGGCGTCGGTCTGCACGTTAAGAAACGAGCGCAGCATGGCGATCGATCCGCCGCGCACAGGAATCGGCATCGGCTTCATGCCGGCAGCACGGCGGAAACGAACGGGCGGGTGGTCGATGACGCGCCAGCCGGTAGCGTCGATCTCCACCGCCCGCCAGGTGTCGTCGCCGAGGTCAAGATAGAGCCGGTCATCGAGCCCGCCGACACGAATATGGACCGGCCGTTCCGGCCCGTCGAAATGCGCCTTGGCCTCGATCACGTTCAGCGCCGATTGCAACGCTTCCGAACTCGGCGCGCCGCCCGTCTCCTCGAAGAAGCGTCGGGAAAGCCAGCGGCGAAATCCCTTAGTGCGGATCGGCCAGGTTTCGCGATGGCCGTTGATGTCGAGGTCAGCGAAACTGGCGCCGTCGGGTGTGTGGAATACCTCGGCTGTTTGGGCGAGGCCTATCAGGATATCGGCCTGCGTTGGCCCGCGCCCGCCTGGCGTCCCGTTCTCCTCGGCGATGGCCTCATCGAGCGCGGTGACGCGGCAGCCGGCCTTCTTTAGTTGCGACCGCAGTGCTTCGAAGGCGGCGCGGTTGTCCTGCCTGAGTGCCGCTAGCGCCTCCAGCGCCGCATGCATGAAAGGCGCGCCAGGGTCAGCGGCTGTCTTCTCGGCCAATCCCGCGAGCGGATCGGGCAGGTCTTCGGCGGCGTCGATGGCGGTGAGGATCTGCTTTTCAGGTTCGACGGTGGCGTCGGGGTTCATTGCGCTCCCTCCGTGAAAGAGGGATTGCGGGCCTTGAGCAGATCGTTGAAATCCATCCCTCGCGGCGGCCGGGCGATCCGAATACGCCGGCCTTCGCGCTTCCAGCGTCGCGCACAATCCTGCGCAGCCGCTTCGCCGGGTTCGTCGCCATCGGCGAGAATGATGACGTCGCGAACGGCCGGCGGTAGATCGAGGGATCGCAGGCCCGATGTTGACAGCGCCGCCCAGGCGGCGTTTCCGGTCGCCTGCATGGCCGCCAGACAGGTCTCGATCCCTTCGCCGACCATCAGCACGGGGCCAAGCTCGCCAAGACGGACTGCACCGCCACGACAAGGCCCAAGCATCATCTTGGCCGGATCGACTGGCGCCTTTCCATTGCGGTCGCGGGCAAGAAAGGTTCTGTGGACGGCGATCTCTGATTCGGTAACGCCGTGCGTCACCAGCGCCACCATCGCGGGCCAGACGCCACCCGAACGATGCTTCAAGCCGGCGTGAAAGCGAAGGCTGGCCGGGACCGACAGTACCAGATCGCGCGAGCGCAGGTAGGTTTCGATCGGCGTTCCATCGGCCAGCTGCGATGCCTGCCAGATCGCCAATGCCGCTTCGGTTCGCTTTAGCACGTCGGGATCTTCGGGAACGCGGCGATCGGTCGGCGAACGGAACCGCGTGGCATGACGCGTTCTGGACTCCCATGCGCCGATTGCGCGAAGCGCCGCGATCACGTCGCGCTGGTCGCAGCCCGCGTGGCAGCACACCAGTATCTTGCCGTCCTTGCCCGCACTAATCGAAAGGCTCGGACTCCGATCGTCATGTACCGGGCAGCGGGCCATCCATGTCGCTCCGACGCGATGCCCGCCGAGTGCCCTGGCGATGGTTTCAGCGGTCATGGCGCGCCTCGCCATCGTTCGGCTTGGCGGGTGCAGCGGCGTCATTGGCGGCAGCAAGCCTCTCGGCTCGCGACCATTCGGCGAGCACGCCGAAGAAGCCGGTGACGTTGTGCATGATCTGGCGGGCGTCCTCGTCGGTGAGGTCGCGCCCGATGCGCGGTTGCCAGACTTGCCGAGTGCGGGCGATCTGCTTGCCCATGTCATTGTCGTTAGCAGCGTCGAGACATTTCATCGAAGACCTCACGGGCGGTTCCGCCGCTCCGTGCTCCTGGCCTCCGGTCTCGGATTCCCACCGATGACACTGGACCCAAAAGGGATTTGCATCTTCAGTCGTCCCCGTCTCAGGGATCGCCGGTCGGTATCAGGGCTTGGGCCGCTTCAGCGCGGCACCTCGTTCTTGGGGATCGTGAACTTGTGGCTCTTGCCTGCGCGGATCACGAGCTGGCGCTTGCCCCGTTGGCGATCTCGCAGGCGATGGAAAAGTCGAAGAAGCCGTGCTTCAGGCCGTCGACGACGAGCCCTTCGAGCCGGTCGAGGGCTTCGCGGACCTGCCCGCTCTTGGCGCGCTGGAACGGTGGCGTGTCTTGCGGTTCAGCCATTGTGCAGCAATCCCTTCATGTCCTTGATGGTGGCGGCGAAGGCGAGCGGCCGAACGCTGGTCGCGTCGCCATAGAAGCCAATCACGTCAGCGCGCCGTGTGGCGCGATCCCGGAAGACGAACACCTTCCGTCGGCCCTCGTCGCGCAGGTTCATCAGCTCGTAGCCGGCGCAGCGCAGGAAGCAGGCGAGATAGAAGTCGCGCGTCTCGAACGCGGCGTCTGCCGGGTTCGGCTGGTCGCGGATCGTTTGTTCAGTTGACACCTTACGATCTCCTCAAAACAATGGGTTCATACGCCGTCTGACAGGAGCCGCTGAAGCGGCACCGCCCGATGCAGCAGCCCGAGCTTTTCGAGCCTGATGCGCATGGCGATCGGCGAGACAAGGAACTTTTCGGCAAAGGGCTTGGCGAAGCTTTCCAGCGCCTGATCGTCACTTTCGGTGACGGCGGCGCCGGCAATGCGGCTATCGAATCGCGCGATCTCGACGAAGGGATGGTCGATCGGTTCGGACGGCAGCAGCACCCGTTGCTTGCGGTCAGGAAATGCTTCGTCCCAGGCGGCGAAAACCAGCTTGCGCGGCATCAGCACGCAAGAGGCATATAGGTCGGCCTGCAATTCGATACGTGCCTTGGCCTGGCTGGTCCGGCAGATCACGCTCGGCGGCACGTTGGGATCGAGGAGCGAGGTCTGCGCGGGGTCCTTGCCGAACAGATGACGATGCAGGCGCCAATGCCCGCCGCCTTCGTGCGCGAGCGTGAAGCGATAGCGTCCTTCCTTGGCCGGATAGGCATCGGGATCGAGGCTCTCGTCGATCACGATGCGCTTCTGGTCGAAGTAGATCGCGCCCAGGATATCGGGATCGAACCCGATCCCCGAACGCGGAACGCCGAACAGCCGGTGCATGTCGTCGAACTCGATACCGATCTTCAGGTGCTTCTCCACGATGTCGTCGATCGGGATCGGCGCTTCGATCGTGACGCCACGCGTATGGGCATATTCGGCCAAGAGCGCCTGCGCGTCCTTTTCGATCGCCTCGTCGGGCACATAGGAAACGAACTTGGTCATTGATCGCCGATCCTCATCTGCATCCTCGAAACCGTCATCGCCCGATCAGGCGCTCACCTGTCCTTGGCCTTCTGTGCATTGCGGGCAAGCCGGGCAATGTCCTCGCTGGTCAATCCCTTCGTGGTCCGCAGCAGCGCCGCCAGTTCCACCGGATGGCGCTTGATGATGTCCGACAGGTCGCTCGCCACGCGGCCCGCCCGCGCCAGCAACTCGTCAACATCGCAACCGATGATCTGCGCAATCGCCTTTACCTTGTCCTCGGCAGGTGGCGCGAATTCGTCGCGCTCGACCTTTGAAAGATAGGTCGGGCTCACCCCGATCAACTTCGCCATCTCCCGCAAACCAATATCGTTCGCCTCGCGCTCTCGGCGTACGAACTCGCCGAACTTCGCCCCTGACATGCCCGTTCTCCCGTCCCCTGTTTACAAACCACTCTACGGTAGCAATCGCCGATTCGCACCGCACTGTCAACTGTTACCTAAACATATCTGAGAGACCGATCAGGAGGTGAGGCCGACAATGCCGATGATTTGCGGTATATTGGTCCAAACGGAAGAACAACAACTGGGTGCGTCCATGAAGACGTATGCGCTCGCGCTGGTCATTTGTTTCGATACCCTACTCCTTCCCACGCCATCGCTGGCCGAGACCCTCCCCTTCGTATTAGGTACGGCGAAGCCGGCACCTATTGAGGCTGGGGCCACCTCGCCCGCTGACGACGACTGGCAAACTGAATTGCCCGTTCAACGCTACGATCCTGAGATCAAAGGAGGTGGCGTATACGGGTTCGCTGAGGCAATCTTGAAGGGTCTCGTCACCGCCATCGGCCTGTTTCCAGAGTCACCGCTCGCACGCTCGGAGCCAACGAAGCTCCTGGAGAAAGCTGCTGACCTGTACGACTCGGCGGACAAGTTCGCTGGATCGCTTGAAGAGGGAATTGGGCCAAATCAGAGTGCCGATCAGGTCTCATTGATCAAACGGGAGGCCCGTCGGTTGCGAGGTCTCGGCCCGAATAATCTGTTCGATCCTGGCCGCACTTTCTCTCTCGACTGGCAAGGTGTTTTGTCAGGAACCAAGGATGAGCGCAACACGGCCATCGACGGTGTGCTTACAGCGATGAAGAACACCCGCAGTACGCTGTACATTCTTCGGGAACAGCGCCATAGCCTTCGGCTGCAGGCTTCCTTCGATAGGAAAATGTCTGAGCGGGCGAACGCCATCGGCGAAAAAATGACTGAAATTGGTTTGTCCAAAACGACCTCTTTCCTGAGTCATTTGCTGGTAGGCCTAAAGATGACGCACGTGGGCCTCGATGACATGCCGGCCCTTCGAGACGCATTGTCTGATAGAGAACAAGCCGCCGAGGCGGCGATGCAGAAAGCCACCGAGATACTTAAAGACCGCAGTCAGGACCTAGAGAAACTTGACGCCGAGTACCGCGCCGCAGAACGAATCCACGAGAACCGAACGCGTTCCGAGTATGCAGAGGAGCACCCGAAGGCTGCGCGTCTGCTTGAGGATGTGGCCGGGCTCCAAGCTGCCCAATCACGTCAAGATGATGAGGCTGTCAAGGAGCTAGAGCAGAGTTTCGAGGCAGACGTCAAAACACTAATGTCGTCGGATGATGCCGGGCCTGTTGAGGACACATCGCCCAAAGCCCCAGAAACTTTGGAAATTGGTGGGCAAAAGTTTGAACCAATCACCAAAGCCGAACGCGAAAAAGATCCGGACGGTTACAAGAAATGCGAAAATATGTACGTCTGGAAACCGGGGACGAACACCATCGTAGCTGATACCTACGTGGACCGTGGCGGCAAACAATTTTACTACGAAAAAGTAGAGCCTCACGACGGTGGTGACCATTCCAATTTGGGCACTGTACTAGTCGACACAGAACTACTAAACGATGGCCAAGACCCGAACGCAGAGCAGCCTCCAGCCGAAGAGCCTGCAAGCAAAACTCCTAACCCCTGTAACACCGGTGAATTGCCGCCGGAAGAGTGCGAACCGGAACGGCCGTTGTGGACCGACGATACGCGGGCAGGCGGGATGTGCATGCAGGTCCAGAAGACCGAAGAACTCGTATCTTGGAAGGATACCTCGTCGGACTGCCATTTATGGCGCGCATTATACAAAACCGCGTCGGTCGATTGTCCCGAGGATACCGTCCCTTCCGGCGGACGCTGCCTAGATCCTGTGGAAGCCGCCTGCCTTGAAAACCCGGTAATGTCAGCGTGCCAGCATCCGCCCGCGATCGACCCACTGACTGGATGCCCGAGGGGGCAAGTAATGGATTTCTTGCTCCAGACGTGCCGCAACCCAGGACCGTCTCCCTGCGACGGCCTCAGCAGCGTTGCCGAGCAAAGGGCGTGCGTTGCCCAAAACGAGGGCATCGATTGCCCCGAAGGAACTGAACTGAGAGACGGGCATTGCGTGGACCCGGCAGGCACCTACTGTGACAACGCCGGCGCTACAGATATTCGCTGCCTTCCCGAGCGCTTAGGTGTATGTACGCTCTCTCTTTCTCAGGGCCCTTGCCAACCACCAATTGAACAGCAACCCGGTCCTCCAGACGAACCATTCCCTGGTGTGGGAGAGGTCCTCACACCGCCAGAGGCAAAGGCCATTCTTGCGGTCGACCCAGCGATGGTCCCTGATTTCCCTGCTGAGCATGTCGGCCAGCTCGACCTCCAAGCAGCGGCTCAGGGACTAGCGCCTACGAATGCCGCTGCGATCCCCGACTTTCAGGGATCAGCGATTCGAGGGGTGGCAAGTATAGGCTTTATCGGGCGCGCCGACTCCGATGGGTCCGACCTAAAGCTGGTAGGGATGGAACGTGCCGACGGTTCCCGAATAGTGGTCACCGACACGACCACCCTGAACGCCTTTGACACGCCGATGACCGACCCTGATTTCAAAGTAATTGCATCTGTTAGCTTGCATGAAGAGGTGTTCGCATTGGTGAAGGCTTCACAAAAAGGCGAGAATGCAAAAAGCTCGCTCAGGCGGGTCCGTCCAGGTTCGGTCGAAACGCTTCTTGCTCTCGATCCCAAGGAGGAGCCACTGGACATCACATTTTTTCCAGGCGGCGACCTCGCGCTACTTGTTCGAAAGTACGGCGATTTCGAACGATGGCCGGAACTGCTTCGTGTCTCGCAAGAAGGCAAGGTCGTTTGGAGGAAGCTCTACAACAGCACGCTCCTAGGCCCCGACGGCGACAGCCTGAGCGCTGAGGGACTCGTAAGCGGCGCTGGAGCGGACTTCGTGCTGCTCGTTGGAACCGCACGCTCAGCGCCTTGGATCATGAAGGTTGACGGCAGTGGCTTCCCCGTCTGGGAGAAATCGTACTTGTACGACAGCGTAAGCGGCGAATTCGAAGATGGGGCAGCCAGATCGGATGGGTTCGCACTTGTCGGGAAGATCCATATGCGCGAAGAGGACCAGCCCGAGGCTCTAGTGGCCAGAGTCTCGGAAGATGGCACGCTTTCCTGGATGCGTGGGTGCGGCGGGCGCGCGTTTGACGAAGCGGTGGGCGCAGCTTTTGTTGCCGATGGTGGCTTACTAGTCGTTGGCGCGACGAAATCAAAGGAACTGGCAGCTCAAGCCAATGACGAGACAAGGAGCTGGGTCATGTCGCTTGACAGCAATGGCTGGCTTGCTTGGGAGACAGGTCTAGGGCTCGGCGGCGCTGCAGCGGCCGCTTGGGAGAACGGAGTCGCCTATGCGGCAACTGATCGTAGCACAGTTGGATCATTTGCCTTGCGGCCTACCTTCGGCGGAAGAGAGCTTAATTGGGACGGACCTGAAGTATACAAGTTTGTCCCCCATCAGAATAACAACCCTGCGATGTTGGCAGAGGGCGTCGCCACCTGCTTTGACGTCGTCGCTCGGGTAGGACTGTGGGCGGTTAATGAATCTGACCTCGCTGAGACCCTGCGGGATTCTCGGATTCGCGGAAACTGAACCCCACTTCGAAAAGACCGAGCTTGGGGCGCTTGAGGAAGCCGCTGCAGCGTGATCCGGACCAGCAAAGAAATCCAAAAACGGTTCCCCGAGGCGGCTAACGCCTATCCTTGGACCAAGACCGAAATACGATGCTGCCTGGTAGAGAGGGGGATCGAAAGACGGGTTGCGATTTGCCGTTCGTTGGCCAAAGAAGGGTGCAGATCAAGCTTCACTCGGACTGCAGCGCACATAGTACAAGTGCATGGGCTAAGCGGCGAAGCGGAGGGCTCGGATACCCTCAATAGACTGTCGAAAATCCGCGTCTGGGCTAATGCACATGGTTCTAAAAGTGTTCAGGAACGGCAGCCAACAGTCTTTCTTTGGCAAGAAAATCAACAATATAGCTGTCGCCCTTGACTGCCGAACGACCGTTCCGACCCTTCCCCTTTCGACGTAGTTATTCGCGGACGACGCCCTAGTTCGCCACACCCTCGAGAAATCGCTTCGCTAGCGCGTTGCTAGCGAAGCGACCGATCTCTTCGTAATCGGGGCGATCTTCTGCACTATCTGGAGACCTTAAGACGACAAAAGCACTCGCATCCGGTACAATGACACGCGTGAGGTCTTCACTTTCAATTGGTGCAGCATGACGAGCGCCGCAATTTGGACAGTCGTCATCGCACATGCATGACCATTCGTCGACCCAATGTTCGCCGCAGCTGTAGCATTCATAATGGTTTGCGTACCAAGACATTTAGGCATTGTCCTCTTGCTCGACCTTCAAAAGTTCTCTTTCCTCAAGCGATAGCGGCCACGGGCCACAAACTCGAGATATCCGTTGTCTCTGAGGAACTGCAATTGCTGACGAATCTTTGGTCTCACATTTCTGTTGTTCGGGTACAGAGCGCTCAGTTTCCTTTCGAACGCGTAGATTTGTTCGATATCGAAATCAGTCGCGCCGATCATATCGACACATCTCATTACTTCAATTAGCCAGCCACGAGCATCTGCCTTTTCCTCACGCAGAAAAAGGGTGTGCTGCCATTTTGCGACGACGACCTCTTTGGGGATCGGGATGCTGTTCCTCACCACAAATATTCGGCCCGCATCCGGGATGCGGTCGAGCAAAATATTGGAACCAACCCAACCCGCTCTCCTTGCTGTCAGCGCCAGTGGTCTCCTTTTCTCGATGATGTCTGGTACGAAGAAATGCTTTGGAACAACGCAAACATGCCTTACCGCTTTTTGCGTCAGGTCATAATTCAGCAATATCAAATTCGGGTTAGTCGATGATGCCAATCTGTCAATTTTGGTAAAATAGGCTCCGTCGGCGACCTTCGCGCCAAATGCTTTCTTTTGGCTTTTCAGCTCGAATTGATCATTGCAACTGCTGCAGAAGAAATCAGCAACAGGCAAATTAGCGGGGAATTTTTCTAGACGGGAGCTTCCACAATTAGGGCAATAAATCCATTGCGAGGCCCACTGCTCGGTCCAAATTCTGGCTTGTTGTGATCCACTATTATATTTTACCTGCGTCTCTTCAAAACCAAATTTCATTCTCGGTTAAAACCATCTGTTCGCGGACGCCAAGAACTTAAACTTACAGTTCGGCAATGGGCGATCAAGAGCTTCTTGTCTGGCGCAGCCGGTGTGCCCTTGTCTCCACGGACGATATCTGCATTTTGTCGGATCGCTCATAGAGAATAAGCGGTCGATTCTGCTGATAAATCTAGCCGCTCGCTCGCTACAGCGCTGTCGAGAGCGCGCTCGCGAGCGACTTTGCTACCGCCGAGCTACACCAGGTCCCGGGACACCATCCTAATGGCAGTCGATATCCGGGGCCGGCAAGCAGGCAATGTTTAGGCACCTAACCCCTGATCGATGAAAAGCCCGCCACGGGAGCGACCCGCGGCGGGCTTTCGGAGTGGCTACATCCCTAAGGAATCGACCGCTTGTAGTTGTATTGTGAACTGCGTGATCGTGTTAGCCTATGGTGTGATCGCGGAAGTCATCTTCGGGCTCGGCTTCGGCGATTGCCTTGCCTTCCCGATCAATTTCTTTGTGCCGCGTTTGATTTTCAAAGTGGCACCCTGCCACTTTGAAATCTTCGCTGCGACGGTCGCCTCCTCGCCCACCGACCTTGGAGCAGGTGGAGGCTCAAGCGACGGTTGCTCTTGCCAATCGCGTCCCTTGGCAGCAATCTCGGTTCAAAGAGCCGCTCATCGGGTGGATGTCGGCGTGATAGGTTTTGCCATGACCCGCGATCAGATGCTCGCCCACCTCCGCGCCGCCGGTGAAGTCGCGCGCGAGGCGGCGGCGCATGGGCACCATCCCTTCGGCGCCGTCCTGGTCGGGCCCGACGACCGCGTCCTCATGCGCCAAGGCAATATCGACACGATGCGCCACGCCGAGACCGAGCTCGCCCGGCGCGCCGCGGCAGCCTATCCGGCGGATTTCCTGTGGACCTGCACGCTTGTCTCGACCGGCGAGCCCTGTGCCATGTGCACCGGGACGCTCTATTGGGCGAATATCGGCCGCTTGGTCTATGGTTTCGAGGAGGCGAAGCTCCTCGCGGAGACCGGCGACCACGCCGAGAACCCGACCATGAGCCTCGCGGCGCGGACGGTCCTCGGCTCCGGCCAGAAGCCAATCGAGGTCGTTGGCCCCGTCCCCGAGATCGAGGACGAGCTCCTCGCCCCGCACCGCACTTTCTGGAAGCGCTGACGCGGTGGCTAAGGGCTGCCACTCCGCAGGCGGTTTCCGCATGCACCACTGCGGCTCCCGATAGCCCCGATGTTCGATGCCGACGAGATCAGATCCGTCGAACCAGCACGAGACATTCAACTTTGCGAAGTGTAGCTGACGAGTTGGCAAGGCAACTGGTCCTCCCGCCCAACGGTGCTGCCCTGGTGTTGCCATACGCGCCCATCCCGCACACATTGATAGCAACCTTTCCGGCTAAAGCCCCGGCCAGCCGCCAAGCACGCTTGCACGAGACCACATGGATCGCTTCAACCTCGGCACCTACCGCCGCCCCATCTCCACCCTGTCAGCTGAAACCCAGCGCTGGTTCGATATCGGCCTGAACTGGTGCTACGGCTTCAACCATGAGGAAGGCATCAAGTGTTTCGAGAAGGCACTCGAAACGAACCCAGATTGCCCAATGGTGCATTGGGGCATCGCCTATGCCGCCGGGCCTTTCTACAATCTGACCTGGAAGGAGCATGGCGAGGCCGAGGCCGACAACGCGACGAAGCGTTGCTTCGAGCATATCCAGCTGGCGCGCGCCAATGCTGCTGCCGCCAGAGAGGTCGAAAGGCGGTTGATCGAGGCACTGGCCAGCCGCTTCCAGAAGCCGCATCGGGTGACACTGGCGGAATTCGAGCAGTGGGACGACGCCTACGCGGCCGCGATGCGGCTGGTCTACCACGACTTTCCAGACGACCATGATGTGATGGCGCTGCTGGTCGAGGCGCTGATGATGCGCACGGTGCGGCGCCTGTGGAACCTCAAGACCGGTGCGCCGGCAGCGAATTCGGACGTGATCGAGGCGCTCGAAATTTGCGAGCGGTCGATCCGGCTTGCCGACGAGGCCGGCATTGCACAGCATCCGGCGGTCGTCCATCTGCATATCCATCTGCTGGAAATGTCCACCATGCCGGAACGCGGCATGCGCTCGGCGGACCTGCTCGGCGAAATGTGTCCCGATGCCGGGCACATGAACCACATGCCGGGGCATATCTATGTGCTGTGCGGCGAGTACGAGAAAGCAAAGCTCGCCAGCGAGAAGGCGGTTCGCGCCAACGACCTCTATCTCGCCTATGCCGACGAGCCGACCTACTACCTGGTCGGCTGCTGCCACGACCTGCATCTGATGATGTTCACCTGCATGTTGCTCGGCCAGTCCAGGCCCGCCCTGTGGGCCGCCGACAAGGTGCGCAGCCTGGTGACGCGCGACGTGGTCAGCCTTCCCGACCGGCCAAAGCTCACCCAGACGGTGGAAGGCTACCACGCCATGAAATCGCATGTTGAGGTGCGCTTCGGCCGCTGGCAGGAGATCATCGACGAGCCGGTTGCCGAAGAGCCCGGCCTCTATGTGCTGACAGCCGCCATGCAGCGCTACGCCAAGGGTGTGGCGCATGCGACCCTGAGGAATTTTGTCCAGGCGGAGCGCGAGCGCGAAAAATTCCACTGGCATCTGGAAGGCATTGCGCCCGAGCGGCGCTTCCTCAGCAACCCGACCCGGGCGTCGCTGGCTGTCGGCGCGGCTCTCCTCGATGGCGAGCTTGCCTATCACCAGGGCCGACATGAGGAGGCTTACAACTATCTGCGGCAAGCGGTCGAGCTTGACGACAATCTGTCCTACACCGAGCCGTGGGCGTGGATGCATCCGCCGCGCCATGCGCTGGCAGCCCTGCTTCTCGACCAGGGCCACACTCAAGAGGCCGAACAGGTCTATCGCGACGATCTGGGCTTGAGCGGCAAGGTGCAGCGCTGCGCCCAGCATCCGAACAATGTCTGGGCGCTGCACGGGCTGGTGGAATGCCTGAAGCGGCGCGGCGACACCGAAGAACTGCCGGCGCTGCAGGCAAGCCTTGCCATGGCGCTGGCCAAAGCGGACGTGCCGATCAGCTCGTCCTGCCTGTGCAGGACGAGCGTGCAGTCAGCGTCTGGCTGCTGTCATTGAGGTCCCGAACCTAAAGCGCGTCGCGTCGAAACGGATTCATGCGACGCGCTTTAGGTCTTTGTTTGTATGCATGTCGTTGTCTCAAAACCGGGGCCACTTTTGAGCGACATGCATTTAGCCCAGCCACTTCTCATAGTCGGACACCAGCAGGTGCACCGGGGCGACGTCCTCGTCGATGTTGGAGAAACGGCCGATCTGTTCGCGAAACACGTTGTCGGTGAGATCGTCGTTGACGGTCGACACTTCGCCGATCAGCACATCCTTGCCTTCGGCCCAGAAGGCGTGCCAGACGCCGGGCAGCAGTGTGACGCTCTGGCCCGGATCGAGCTTCAGGAGCCCGCCCGCCGGCAGCCTGTGGATGGTTCCGTCGACAGGCACCGATACTTCGGCCTTGGGATCGATACCACCGTCGCGATCGTGCATGAACAGTTCCAGCACCAGCTTGCCGCCACCCCGGTTGATGATGTCCTCGGCCTTGATGTTGTGGCGGTGCATCGGCGACAGCTGGTCCTTGCGCGAGATCATGATCTTCTCGGCATAGAGCATGCCCATGCCCTTCTTCATGTCCTCGTAGCGACCGTTGCGAACGGTGAACAGGAACAGGCCGAGCTCCTTGAACTTCTCCTGGCCGTAGTCGGTGATGTCCCAGCCGAGCCGCGAGCTGAACACGGCCGAGGAGTCGGCCTGGCGCGCCTTCGCCTCCTCGGGCGACCAATAGGCAAAGGGCGGCATGATGTAGCCGAACGAGCGGATGAAAGCGTCGGCTTCGCGGATGATGTCGTTGATGGCGGAGCGTTTCATGATCATGGTCCTTCGTGTCGACTTTTCTAGCGCGGTTCACCGTTTCACGGAAACGCTGAACCACTCTAGCTCCTTGTTTTGACGCAATTCCGGGCGGAAAATCGTTTCCCGCTTTTCCTGGAATTGCTCCAGCAAATCGCATAGCCGAAGCCCGATCCGGTGTCGATCCATCTTGCCGCCCTGCCCGGCCCTTGAGGCTTGGTGCATGGACCACAGATCCGCTGCGCTGGCCGGGTGACATC
This sequence comes from Mesorhizobium kowhaii, assembly GCF_042431665.1. NCBI lineage: Bacteria > Pseudomonadati > Pseudomonadota > Alphaproteobacteria > Hyphomicrobiales > Phyllobacteriaceae > Mesorhizobium > Mesorhizobium kowhaii. The sequence continues at coordinate 227,365 of NZ_JBHLYT010000176.1, read as the reverse complement.
ACGCGCTTTCAGGGTCATAAACCCTGCGGATTTCCATGGGGTGACAGACGATGCCGACCATCCACGACCTCGATACGCCATCGATCCTGATCGACGCCGCGCGCGCCGAAGCCAACATTGCCCGCGCCCAGGCCCATGCCGACAAGAACGGACTGAAGCTGCGGCCGCATATCAAGACGCACAAATTGCCCTATTGGGCGAAGAAGCAGGTGGCGGCCGGCGCCGTCGGCATCACCTGCCAGAAGATCGGCGAGGCCGAGGTGATGGCCGACGCCGGCCTGACCGATATTTTTCTTCCTTATAACATCCTTGGGCGGGCCAAGCTCGCGCGGCTTCTGGCGCTGCATGGCCGTGTCACGCTGTCTGTGACGGCTGACAGCATCGACACGATCGAGGGGCTGGCGGCGACCTTCACCGATGCCGGTCATCGTCTGCCGGTGCTGGTCGAGTGCGACACCGGCATGGGCCGCTGCGGCGTGCAGACGGCGGATAAAGCGGTTGCGCTGGCAAGACAGATCGACAAGGCCGGCGGCCTCGCCTTCGGCGGGCTGATGACCTACCCGGCCGCCGGCCGCGCGGCGGAGGCCGAAGCCTGGCTTGCCGACGCCAGGGAGGCGCTGGCCGCCTCGGGCCTCGCCTGCGAACGCATCTCCAGCGGCGGCACGCCGGACATATGGCGCTCCAGCGCGGCATCGGTTGTCACGGAGTATCGCCCCGGCACTTACATCTATCTCGACCGCTATCAGGTCGCCAAAGGCGTCGGCAGCCTCGACGATTGCGCGCTGACGGTGCTGTCGACGGTGGTCAGCCACCCGACGCCGACTCGCGCCATCCTCGACGCCGGCAGCAAGGCGCTGTCCAGCGACACGCTGGGGCTCGCCGATTTCGGCGAACTGCTCGGCGTCTCGGGAGCGCGGGTGACGGGCTTGAGCGAGGAGCACGGCAACGTCACGCTTTCGGGGGGCGGCAAACTGCGCATCGGCGAACGCGTCCGCGTCGTGCCCGATCATTGCTGCGTCGTCACCAACCTGTTCAACGAGGTCAATCTGATCGACGGCGACAAGGTGCTGGAAACATTGCCGGTGGCAGCGCGCGGACGGATGGGATGACCGGCTTCGTCAGATACAGGTGAATTAAACTGGTTACCGCTCAGCCTGCCGTGCCGCCACACGCCGCATGGCAATGACCCTGCGGCGGCGGATTTCCGTGCGCATTGCCATCAGGTGCAGCGCGAAGAACAGCGCCGTGAAGCCTACGGCCATCACCAGCAGCGGCCACAGCAGGCTTGGGTCGATGGTCGGCCCGCCGAGCCTGAACACCGAGGCCGGCTGGTGCAGTGTGTTCCACCAGTCGACCGAGAATTTGATGATCGGGATGTTGATGAAACCGACCAGCGTGATGATGGCGGCGGCCCAGGCGGCGCGGCCGGCATCGTCGAGCGCCCGGGTCAACGCGATGATGCCGAGATACATCAGGAACAGCACGAAGACCGAGGTCAGCCGCGCATCCCAGACCCACCAGGTGCCCCACATCGGCTTGCCCCAGATCGAGCCGGTGATCAGCGCCAGCGCGGTGAAGACAGCACCTATGGGCGCCGCCGATTTCAGCGCGACATCGGCCAGCGGATGGCGCCAGACCAGCGTGCCGAGCGCCGAGATCGCCATCAGCGTGTAGCACATCATGGCGAGCCAGGCGAATGGCACGTGGATGTACATGATGCGAACGGTGATGCCTTGCTGGAAATCCTCAGGCGCGGCGAAGCTCATATAGAGCCCGACGGCAAGGACAAGGGCGGCGATGGACGCCAACCATGGCACGACCTTGTCGGCCAACCCGACAAAGCGCGTCGGGTTGGCAAGATCCATCCAGCCGGTCAGGCGTGAAGTCGTGTCGCTCATGCGGTTCTACATAGACCGCCGGCACGTTTGGGGCAATCGAGCGGTGGTGTCGCAGGCTGGCGAAGCAGCGGGGTGGCGTCGCCTGCACCCCCACCCGGACCTTCGGTCCGACCTCCCCACAAGGGGGAGGTAAAAGAACGAAGATCAGGCGGCGGCTTCCTGTTGTTGCTGCACGGTGCGGCTGAGGCGGCGAACCTCCTCGTCGTTGAGCAGGCCGCCGGCGCGCAGCAGGCTGGCAAAGCGGCCATTGCGGATCGACAGTTCGGCGAAGCCGCCCATCTCGATCACCTTGCCCTTGTCCATGAACACGACCAGATCGGCGTCGCGAACAGTGGTCAGGCGGTGGGCGATGATGAAGGTGGTGCGGTCGCGCCGCAATTCGTCGATCGCTTCCTTGACGCGGTCCTCGGTCTCGACGTCGAGAGCGCTGGTCGCCTCGTCGAGCACCAGGATTGGTGCATCCTTCAGCACGGCGCGGGCAATGGCGATGCGCTGACGCTCGCCGCCCGACAACTGGCCGCCACGTTCGCCGACCAGCGTGTCGTAGCCATTGCTCTTGGACAGGATGAAGTCCTGCGCGGCAGCCGCGTTGGCGGCAGCATGGATCTCATCATTGGTCGCCTCGGCGCGGCCGACACGGATGTTGTCCTCGATCGAGCGGTTGAGCAGGCCCGCATCCTGGAACACGGTGGCGATCGAATGACGCAGCGACTTGCGGGTCACGGTGCGGGTGTCGACGCCGTCGATCAGGATACGGCCATGAGACGGCGAGAAGACGCGCTGCAGCAGATTGATCAGCGTGGTCTTGCCGGCGCCCGTCGGTCCGACGATGGCAACGGTCTGACCGGCCTCGACCTCGAACGACACGTCGTCGATGCCCTGACCCGAATTGGCGAATTCGAAGCCGACATTCTCGAAGCGGACATGGCCGGTGACGTTGGTGAGATCGCGCAAGCCGTCCGGCTCGGCGGCGTCGGCCGCGGAGTCCTCGAGGTGGTAGAAGTCCTCGAGCTTGGCGCGGGCTTCCGAAATCTGGTTGGCGAAAGCCGACATCTGGTCGAGCCTGGCGATCAGCAGCGTGGCAAAGCCGGTGAAGGCGATGACGTCACCGATGCGCAGCTGGCCATGGGTGACCAGATAGGCGCCGATCAACAGCACGACCATCATCGAGATGGTCGACGACAGACGATGCAGCGCATTGGCCATCGCCCACCAGTCGAGCACCGGGTTCTGCGCGTCGAGCAGGTTCTTGACATAGCGGCGCAGCGTGTCCGCCTCGTGGCCGAGGCGGTTGTAGCTCTGCAGCACGGCGACGTTGGAGACCGAGTCGGTCACATGCGCGAACACCTGATGGTAGTGCCGCTCGACGGCGGCCTGGCCTGCCTTGGTGCGCTTCATCACCAGCCGGCCGATGCCGACATAGAGAGCGCCGAGCGCCAGCAGCACCAGCGACATGCGCAGGTCCATGCTGATTGCCGTCGGGATCAGCAGGAACAGCGCGACCGCCGTCGACAAATGCTGGCGCATGAATTCAAGCCACAGGCTGAACAGCGTCTCGACCGCGCGCAACAGGGTGTGCAGGGCATTGGAGGTGCCGCGCTGGTGATGCCAGGCAAGCGGCATGGTGATGACACGCTCGAACGACTGGCAAAGCACCTCGCTGCGCCGCTTGTGGGCAAAGCGATCGGCGCCGCGCGCCACCAGAACGAAGGCAACGATGTTGAAGGCGCCGAGGCCCGCCCACAGGGCAAGCGTGGCAAACACCGAGCCGCGTTCGGAAATCGCATCGATCACCCGTCCGAACATGATCGGCTCGAGAATGGCGATAATCGCGAGAGCGATGTTGGCCGAACAGATCAACGCGACGCGTTTCCTGTCCGCGGCCAGATAACCAAGCGCTCGCCAGTAGATTTGAAGAAGGGTCACCCCAGTTACTCCGCCATGCTGATTATTGTGCACTGCATCATTTGACTCGTATCGGTTGATACGTCGCAAAACAATGGCCGTGTACCTCTTCAGTTCCCTCTGAGCGAACAAAAGATGGCGACGTTCCGAAATCTGCCGTGATCACCTAACGGTTTGAGAAGACAGGTAAAATGTCAGGCATGCGGCGAAATCATGGCAGTTCGTACGTGCTGCCACAATTTTAATCAGCAACGATGCCGGGCGGATGACCAGGGCCGAAATCGCCCTCTGCACAGTATAGCGCGAAACCAAGCGGCCTCGCGCGCGCCAAGGGCAACGAGATGCCAAGCCCCGCCGCCTGGGGCGGCGCACGCAGTGCGCATCAAGCCTTTGATTTTATGTGCTTCTCAGCGGCATGCCTTCGGCCGAGCCGAGGGCAAATGCCGGGCGCCATGGCGCCTTTCATCCTGTCGTGGTCCCGAAAAACCGCGCCCTCCCGGGCTTGAGCCCGAGAGCATGGTTTTGGGCAACATGCCTCAAGCCGGGATCCTGATGACGACGTCGGTGACTTCGCCATCCTTCAGTTCGACTGCCGAAACCTTGGTCTTTGCCCCATTCAGCTCCAGCGAAACCGCCTTGGCTTTTTTGTCGCGGATGACGCGAACCCTGAGTTCCGCCCCCAGCATCTTGAGGGTCGCCGAGTATCCGTCCCAATGACCGGGGAGTTTTGGCTTGAACTGAACACGCTTGCCGCGCCGTTCGATGCCGAGAATCCCTTCGACCGCCGCCCTGTAGAGCCAGCCGGCCGAGCCGGTGTACCAGGTCCAGCCGCCACGGCCGCCCTTGTCGTCTCCTGAATAGATGTCGGCCGCCACCACATAGGGCTCGACGCGATAGTGCTCGGCCGAGGCCTCGTCGGTCGCATGGTTGACCGGGTTCAGCATCGAGAAACAGCGATAGGCCTCGTCGGTCCGCCCCATCTCGGCAAGCGCGATGACGAACCACGTGGCGGCGTGGGTGTACTGGCCGCCATTTTCGCGAACACCGGGCGGATAGCTCTTGATGTAACCCGGCTCCTTGTCCGTCTTCGAGAAAGGCGGCGTGAACAGCTTGACGATCTTGAGCTTGTCGTCGACGAGCAGTTTGGTCGCCTGCTCCATCGCCGTCGTCGACCGTGCCGGATCGCCTTCTCCCGAAAGCACGCTCCAGGACTGGGCGATCGAGTCGATCTTGCACTCCTGCGAGGACCGCGATCCCAATGGCGTGCCGTCGTCGAAGCTGCCGCGCCGGTACCATTCGCCGTCCCATGCCGTGCTTTCAAGCGCACGCTTCAGCGCATCGGCATGCTTTGCCCAGGCTTGCGCGCGCTTGGCATCGCCTTCGGTCTTGGCAATTGCGGCGAAGTCGCCCAGCGTCTTCAGCAGGAACCAGCCGAGCCAGACGCTCTCGCCCTTGCCGTGCTCGCCGACGCGGTTCATGCCGTCGTTCCAGTCGCCGCCGAGGATCAGCGGCAGCCCGGCGGGACTGCTGCGTTTGATGGCAAGATCAAGCGCCCGCGCGCAATGGTCGTAGAGCGACGCCGTCCTCTTCGAAACTTCCGGGGTGAAGAAGGCATCGTGCTCGCCCTCGCCCAGCGCCTGCCCATCGATGAAGGGCAGTTGCTCTTTCAGGATGGTGGCATCGCCGGTGACCAGCAAATAGCGCGCCGTGGCGTGGGCCAACCAGACCACGTCGTCGGAGATCGTGGTGCGCACGCCGGCCCCGGTGCGCGGCAGCCACCAGTGCTGCACGTCGCCTTCGGGGAACTGCCGCCGCGCCGCGTTGAGGATCTGGTCGCGTGCCAGTTGCGGGTCATGCGCCAGCAATGCCAGCGTGTCCTGCAACTGGTCGCGGAAGCCGAACGCACCGCTTGCCTGGTAGAAGGCGGAGCGGGCGCGAATGCGGCAGGCCAGGCTCTGATATGGCAGCCAGTGGTTGACCATGGCGTCGAGCGCCTTGTCCGGCGTGTCGACCTGGATGGTGTCGAGGAAGCCGCGCCATTCGCGCTCATTGTCGGCAAGCCGCTGGTCGAAATCCCTAGCCCGATGCTCCTGCACCAGGGCGCTGGCCTCCTCGACGGACTCGGCATCGCCGAGCAGCCAGAGCAGCGTCACGTCGCCGCCGGCCGGGATCTCGATGTCGCGGGCGAGCGCGGCGCAAGGATCGTCTCCGGCCTCGACGCGACCCGACAACGCCGCGCCGCTCAGCACTGCCTGTGGAAGCTCGCTGGAGCCGTGCCGGCCGAGGAACTCCGAGCGGTCGGTGGTCACCGAATGGACGCCGCCGTCAGCCGCGAGAAAAGCCACCCGCTCGCTGAAATCGAGCCCATAGGGGTTTTGCGCCAGCAACGCCCCGGTGGCAGCGTCGCGGGACGGGACGATGGTTGCCGCCGTGCGCGACCGATGCCCGCCGAGCACCCATTCGGCATAGGCGTAGACCCGCAGCCGCGCCGGCACCGAGCCGGAATTCTGGATGCGCAGCCGCGAGATCTTCACCGGGTCGATCGGGTCGACGACATGGGTGAGGTCCATCGACAACGACCCGCGCTTCGAGCGGAAGGTCGAGAAACCCTGGCCGTGCCAGGCCTCGTAGGTCATCGAGGGATCGCGCACCATGGCGGCGAGCGGCGAGAACGCCTTGCCGCTGGCCTGATCGTAGATGTAGAGGCCCTCGCCCGGCCGGTTCGAGACCGGATCGTTCGACCATGGCGTCAGCTGGTAATCGCGGCTGTTGCGGCTCCAGGTGAAGGCGGCACCCTCGGCAGAGGTGTGGAAGCCGAACGAAGCGTTGGAGACGACGTTGATCCATGGCTGCGGCGTGGTGCGCCGGCCAGCCAGGCGCACCACATAGTGCCGCCCGTCGCCGTCGAAACCGCCAAAGCCATTCCATTGGCTGAGCCCGCTTCCATCGGCGCTGACATCCGCCACGGCCTGCGAGGCAAATGCATGCGCCATGGGCGCCAGCGACGGCAATTCGCGCGCACCCGGCAAGGCTGCCGGCTGCAGGGCGTCGCGCGCCTGCAGGGCGGCCGCCTCGGCCCGCTCGATCTGGTCGAAGATGGTGCCGTTGCGCGTGTGCAGGACGACGCGGGCGACAGCGAGCAGCGTCTTGTAGGTGGTCTCGTCCATCAGGTCGCGGCGCACCGCGAAAATGTGCTGGCGAGGTCCGAGTTCCTTGCCGCGCAGGCGGCTGTTTTCGCACAGCGTCTCGACCGCCCGCTGCAGGTCCTGGACATAGGAGGACGCCTGCTCGTTGACGACGACGAAGTCGATCATCATGCCGCGGGTGCGCATGTATTCCTGGAAACGCAGCGCCTGGGCGACGATTTCGAGATCGGCGACGTCGCCGATCCTGACCAGGAAGATCGGGAAATCGCCCGAAATGCTGGTCGGCCACAGGCTCGACTGCTTGCCCAGCCCCGAGGCGATGGATTCGGCCGGAAGCCGCAGAAACGGATCCGGATAGATCAGATAGCGCGCCAGCTTCTGCACATTGGCGGCATCGGTCAGGCTGAGGCCCATATGGCGGGTCTGCACCTGGCTGCGCGTCCAGGCGAGCATGGCCTGGCGGGCAAAACTCTCCGGATGGTCGAGCCGGGCAATGGCCTCTTCCAGCTCGGCGCGGCTGGCGCCGACGACGGTCCAGAAGGTCAGCGATATCTTCTTGTTGGCGGGCACGCGCACCTGGCGGCGCAGCGCGGCGACGGGATCGAGCGTGAAGCCCGAATGGCCGCCGAGCCTGGCGCCGGGATCGAAGGCGCCCGCGTCGACGATGGTGCGGCCACGGCCGATGAAGGCGCGCCGGTCGGTCTCGGCTTCGGCATCGCGCGCCGATCCGGACGGATCGGTGACGAAATGCACCATGGCGATATCGGGCTCGCTGGTCTCCCGCTTGCGCCGCGTGGCGAAGATCTGCGCGTTGTTCGATGCGATTTCGGTTTCGACGAACATCTTCGAGAAGGCCGGATGGGCGTTGTCCGACGCCTCCAGGCCGAGCACCAGTTCGGCAAAGGAGGTCACTTCGATGTAACGGTCGGACGGCCCGTCATTGTAGAGCGTGACCCGACGACCCTCGCCGTTGCCTTCCGAGATGACGATGCATTCGACCTCGGAGCGCAACGTGCCCACCGATTTGACGAAGCTCGCCTTGTCGTCGGAGAACAAGGTCTGCGCCTTTTCCTCGGTCGCGCGCTTCGGCTCAGCCGTCGCCGACCACCAGTCGCCGGTGCCGGCGTCGCGCAGGAAGATGTAGGAGCCGAGCCGGTCCTCGGTCGGATCCGGCTGCCAGCGGGTGACGGAGAGATCGCCCCAGCGGCTGTAGCCCGAGCCGGTCGCGGTGACCATCACCGAATAGCGGCCATTCGACATCACACTGGTCGAACGCAGCGACCGCAACGGATCGAGGACGATGCGGGTGTCGGGGCTCTCGACTTCGGTCTCGTCCTTGGAGCGTTCGTCGGCCTCGGTCCTGACTGTCGCGGTCGGGATGTCGCGTGGCGCCCTCTCCTGCAGCAGCAATTCGGCCGATTCGATGACCGGATCACTGTGGAAGCGGTCGCGCATGCGGCCTTCGAAGATGGCGTCGGCGACCGCCACGATCGACATGCCTGAATGGTGGGCCATGTAGTTCTGCACGACCACATGATCGGTACCTTCCGGTACGCGCTGCGGCGTGAAGTCGACTGCGTCGTAGTAACCGTGGCGGCCAAGTGCGCCGATCTCCCGCAGCCGGGCGAGATTCTGCACGGCTTCGCGCGGGTTGAACTGTGCCGCGAGCACTGTGGCGTAGGGCGCGATCACCGTGTTCTGGCCAAGGCCGCGCTTCAGGCCGAGCCCAGGCACGCCGAAATTGGTGTACTGGTAGGTCAGTTCACGGTCGCGGGCGTTGTAGGCCGCTTCCGAAATGCCCCACGGCACGTTCTTCTGGCGGCCATACTGGATCTGGCGCTTGATGATCAGCTTGCTGGTCTGGTTGAGAATGCTGCCTTGCGGCTCCTTCATCACCAGCGGCGGCATCAGATATTCGAACATCGAGCCGGACCAGGACATCAGCGCGCCCTTGAAACCGATCTCGACGATCGGCCGGCCAAGCCGGAACCAGTGCTCGGTGGGCAGGTCGCCCTTGGCGATGGCGAACAGGCTGGTCAGCCGCGCCTCGGAAGCCATAAGGTCGTAGCAGCTTTCGTCGAGCTGATGTTCCTCGACCCGGTAGCCGATCGACAACAGCTTGCGTTCGGGCCGCATCAGGAAGGAGAAATCCATCTCGAAGGCGAAACGGCGCGTGCGCTCGCGCAAGGTGAGCAGCTTGGCGCGCAGCGCCTCGACGGCATTGTCGTCGCTGTGCGCGTCGTGGACATGCGCCTCGCAGGTGGCCTCGAGCCTGGCCGCCCAGTCGACGATGACGTCGCTCTGGGCCGACGCCGCCTCGGTGTGGATGGCGGTGGCGAGCTTGCGGATCTCGCCGGCCAGCACGGCCAGATTGATGGTGCGGATCGAGGCCATTTCCGGCTGCGCCTTGATGGTGTCGACCGCGCGCCGCATGCCGTCGAGACGATCGGCGAGGCGCTGGCGCAACGGCCGCAGCTGGCGACGGTCGTCGGGCAGTTCATCAAGGCTCTCGCTGAGGATGGTCACCGTGTCGAGAATGCCTTCGAAATCGCCCTGGAGATGGACGGAGGGCGCTTCCGCCCATTCGGCGCAAGCCGCCGCCACCGCCACCAGATGGCCGGCAAGATTGCCGCTGTCGACAGCCGAGATGTAAAGCGGATAGAGCGGCTTCAGCGTCGTCGTGTCATACCAGTTGAAGAGGTGGCCGCGGTCGCGCGGCATGCCTTCGATCGTCGTCATGGTGGCGTCGATGCGGGTGATGGCGTCGGACAGGCTGATCCAGCCGAAGTCACGGGCAGAGACGACAGACAGCAGATAGACGCCGATATTGGTTGGCGAGGTGCGCGGCGCCACCACGGGCGCCGGGCTTTCCTGGAAATTGTCCGGCGGCAGATTATGATGCTCGGTCGTCACGAAGCTTTCGAAATAATGCCATGTGCGCCGCGCCACCGTGCGCAGCGCATGAATGTCGGCGGCCGAGATGTGCAGCCGATCCTCGGTTTCAGCCGAACGGCTGATCCAGGCGGCGATGGCTGGAGAAGCGATCCAGAACAGGGCGAAGAAGAAGGCGACGAAAGCGCCGGTGGAATCGGCCAGCACCGGTATGGCGAGGCCGACGAAGCCGATGATCACGGCGCCATACATCATGCCGTAATAGGAGCCGAGATCGTTGTCGCCGCTCTTGTGCGCCTGCGAGGCGGTGCGCCATTCCAGCAGGTTCTGGCGGCTGACGAACAGCCGGTAGAGCGTGCGGATGATGGCATCGCCCATCATCCAGGCGTTATGCGCCATCAGCACGATCTTGAGCGCCACCATGGCGGTGCCAAAGGCGGCGTCGCGCGCCAGGGCCGAGAAATGGCCGCGCGGCGTCTGGTCGCCGCTCTTGGGCAGGATGGCGTTGACGACGTCGAATGTCGGCGCCATGAACAGGCTGAGGATCAGCAAGGCCTGCCATTGCGCGGCCTGCGTGAAGGGCAGCAGTGTCCAGCCGGCGATCGCCGCCATCACCCAGAAGATCGGCGTCAGCGAACGGCGCAGATTGTCGACCATCTTCCAGCGCGACAGGGCCGGCACGCCGGAGCGCGGATCGAGCATGAAGCCGAGAAGCTGCCAGTCGCCCCGCGCCCAGCGATGGTGGCGCGAGGCGTCGACCGAGTAGCGGGTCGGATAGTCCTCGACCAGTTCGACGTCGGTGACCAGCGCCGAGCGCGCCAGCGCGCCTTCCAGCAGGTCGTGGCTGAGGATGGTGTTTTCCTCGATGCGGCCCTGCAGCGCGGCCTCGAAAGCGTCGACGTGATAAAGGCCCTTGCCGGTGAAGGACCCGTCGCCGAAGACGTCCTGATAGAGATCGGACACGGCAAAGACATAGGGGTCGAGGCCGCGATTGGCCGAGAAGACCCGCTGGAAAAACGACGCATCGTCGCCGCTGGTCAGCGACGCGGTGATGCGCGGCTGCAGGATCGCGTAGCCGGCCGTGACAACGCGTTTGGCGGCATCGAAATGCGGGCGGTTGAGGGGATGGCAGAGCTTGCCGACCAGGGTCGCGACCGCGTCGCGGGTGGTGCGTGTATCGGCATCGAGCGTCATCACATGGACGACGTTTTCCGGCAGCGGCACGTCGAGCGGCAGGAATGTGGTGTCGCTGTCGCCGCGCAGCAGAAGGTCGAGCTCGTGCAGCTTGCCGCGCTTGCGCTCCCAGCCCATCCAGGATCCTTGCGCCGCATTGAAGAGCCGGCGCCTGTGCAGGATGTAGAAACGCGGCGCGCCTTCAGAGGGATAGCGGGCGTTGAGACGAGCGATCTCGGCGCGGGCGAATTCGAGGATTTCGGTATCCGCCGCATCGATCTCGGTCTTGCTGTCGGGCCAGTCCGACAGCAGCGCGAAATGGATTTCATCCGCCGTGTTGGCGAGATGATGCACCTCGATATTGCGGATGTTTTCCTCGACGTCGTCGCGTGAGCCGATCAGCGACGGCACCACCACCAGCGTGCGCGCCTCGGGCGGTACACCGTGCCTGTAATCATAGCCGACGAGGCGCGTCGGTTTCAGGAACAGCGATACGACGGTGTTGAAGAAGGCGAGCGCGCCCTCGCTGGCCGGTACGGCAAACAGCGCCAGCATCAAGACGATCGACGGCACTGACAGGCCGAGATTGGCGAGCGCGTTGCCGGAGAGGACGAGAAGCAGAGCCGTCAGCGCAAACACCGGTACGACGATGCCAAGCCATCCGGTCTTTCGGAAGGTGCGTTTGGCCGTCTGGCTGATGGTCGGCCGGTAGCCGATCGCCTTCTCCAGTTCCAGCCGGCGCGGACCGACGAGAAAGAAACCGACATCGGTGTGGGCGGATGCAACTGGCGCGGCATCGACTTCACCGTCGCCTGGCATGGTCTCGCTGGCGGCGTGACCGGCCAGTTCGATGGCCTTCTCGGCGACGCGATATTCCGAAAGGTCGGAGCGGCGCGCCAGTTCCTCGATCGCGGTCCGGTACTGGTCACGCGAGAAGAAGTCGAGCGCGGCGAAATCGGTGCGTTCGCGCAGCACGGTGTCGATGCGGCTGACGCCTTCGAACCAGACCGTCCAGTCGACGTCGTTGATGAGGCGCAGCCCGCGGATGATGTTTCCGGTCGTCACATTGCCGCTGGACAGCGTGTGATGTTCGGAAATGATGATTTCCTCGGCGTCGGAGCCGGTCTTTTCGAGCTCGCCTTCGAGCCATTCCAAGGCCTTGCCGGCATTCTGCGATCCATCGCGCAAGCGGTAGAGCAGCTGGGTGGCGAAGGTGGTGTCCTGCGCATGAGCGCTGAATTTGGACAGGATCGCCTGCCGGTCAGGGCTGTCGTCGGTCGCCAGAACCTTGTCGGCGACATCGTTGGCGATCTGGCGCATCTGCCGGGTACGGTTGACCCTGACCGCCAGCCGGCGGAGATTTTCGATCAGAACGAAGCGCAACAGCGACGGCAGCGCCCAGAGTTCGCCGATCTTCAGCGGCTCGAGCGACTGGAAGCCCTGGACGATGGACTTGAACATCGTCGCCGAGACGGAACTGTCCGAATGCGCCACATAGGTCCATGCCAGCGCTAGCGCGCGCGGCACGCTGCCGCCATCGGGCAGTTTCAGGCTGGGCAGTTGGCGGTAGAAGCGGCGCGGCAGATCGCGCTTGACCTGGAAAATGGTTTCTTCGACCAGATAATTGTTGTCGAGCAGCCACTGCGCCGCCGGCGTGATCGTCTCGCCCCGCGCCTGCGCGGCATTGGTCGAGCGGTAGACTTCCAAAATCTTCTTGGCGCTATCGCGGATACGGGCCTGAAAGTCGAAGGGCGTCAGGCCGAACAGATCGGTGAGGTCGCCTTTTGCAAGGCTTTCGCCAAGCAGGCGAAGACGCTCTTCGGGCAGGAAATTGGAACGGATCGGCTCTTCCGTGATGGCCGGGAAGCTCGCGCTCGACTTCTCTATTTGGGCAGGGGTCGTCTGAATATTCATTGAAAATTCCGTATGCGGACACTGAGCGGCGTCACCGCCACGGCAATGGCCCTAAAACCGATTCAAATGCAATTGGTTGCATAATCCCACTTGCTGAAAGTTTATTTCCGCACCACGACAGGGCGTCATCTCTCAGCAAAATTCCAAGACGAGCGCCCCTCTTCCCGCCAGGTCCGATCGACGGGGAGGATTCAGGCTTTTTCGTGATGCTACCAGCAGCTTACGCTATATTTCGCCGGCACCGCGATCATGTTTGGAAACAAGCGTTAATCGTTGCCGGAGGCATTCCGGATCCGGATGACGAACAGCGTCGTCTCCTGGGTGGGCTCGACACGAATGTCAGCGATGTTCGGACCGTCCAGCAACGCGTCCAGCGGCCCGAGGCGAACCGGCTCGGCAGCAAACACAAGAACCTCACCGCTCAGGCACAGGACGAGAGTGGTTCCCATCTCGGCCCGGATCGCCACCGGAGCGGAAATCACGAGCTGTTCGACCGAATGCATCATCCGGCCGCGGCGGGTCATGACATTGAGATCGGTGATCGGCCCGCCAATCAGCGCGGCCGCTGTCGCCACGTCCGCCGGGAATGAAAAAGGGACGGTCGCCGGCGTTATAGTGGCCTGCCGCCGGCCGGCAATATCGAGGACGACGCCCTCGCCTTCGAGCACCGCAAGCGTGCGGTCGATCCCGGCAAATTGCGAGAACGGCCCGCCGCCTTCGACGCGCGCCATCGAGACGCGCCAGTCGAAGTCATCGAGCCCGGCGTCGGCAGGCGAGACGGCGACCTCGGTCGTCACCCCGCTGCCGTTCTTCCACGGCATGGACTTGTATTCGGCTGCCCGCAGGACGCGCATCGGTCAGTCCATCACCCGAGAATGCCGGGCAGGTTGAGCTGATGCTCCTTTGCGCACTCGATGGCGATGTCGTAGCCGGCATCGGCGTGGCGCATGACGCCGGTCGCCGGGTCGTTCCACAAGACCCGCTCGAGGCGCCTGGCCGCTTCGCGTGTGCCGTCGGCGACGATGACCATGCCGGCATGCTGCGAGAATCCCATGCCGACACCGCCGCCATGGTGCAGCGACACCCAGGTGGCGCCCGAAGCCGTGTTGAGCAGTGCGTTGAGCAGCGGCCAGTCGGACACGGCGTCCGAGCCGTCCTTCATCGATTCCGTCTCGCGGTTCGGCGAGGCGACCGAGCCGGAATCGAGGTGATCGCGGCCGATGACGACAGGCGCCTTGAGCTCGCCCTTGGCCACCATTTCGTTGAAGGCGAGGCCAAGCCTGTGCCGATCGCCGAGGCCGACCCAGCAGATGCGCGCCGGCAGGCCCTGGAAGGCGATGCGCTCACGCGCCATGTCGAGCCAGTTGTGCAGATGGGTGTTGCCGGGCGTCAGTTCGCGCACCTTGGCGTCGGTCTTGTAGATATCCTCGGGATCGCCCGACAGGGCTGCCCAGCGGAACGGGCCGATGCCGCGGCAAAACAGCGGGCGGATATAGGCCGGCACGAAGCCGGGGAAGGCAAAGGCGTTCTCGAACCCCTCCTCCTTGGCCACCTGGCGGATGTTGTTGCCGTAGTCGAGCGTCGGCACGCCAGCGTTCCAGAACGCCACCATCGCCTCGACATGTTCGCGCATCGAGGCGCGGGCGGCTTTTTCAACTGCCTTCGGGTCGCTGACGCGCTTCTCACGCCACTCGGCCATCGTCCAGCCCTTGGGCAGATAGCCGTTGATGGGGTCGTGGGCCGAGGTCTGGTCGGTGACCATATCGGGGCGAATACCGCGCCTGAACATTTCCGGAACGATCTCGGCCGTATTGCCGAGCAGGCCTACCGACTTCGCCTCGCCTGCCTTGGTCCAGCGCTCGATCTTCTCCAGCGCCTCGTCGAGCGTGTCGGCGCGCTCGTCGACATAACGGGTGCGCAGCCTAAAATCGATGCGGTCGGGGTCGCACTCGATGGCCAGGCAGCAGGCGCCGGCCATGACAGCGGCCAGAGGCTGGGCGCCGCCCATGCCGCCGAGACCTCCGGTCAGGATCCACTTGCCCTTGAGATTGCCGCCATAATGCTGGCGGCCGGCCTCGACGAAGGTCTCGTAGGTGCCCTGCACGATGCCTTGCGTGCCGATGTAGATCCACGAGCCGGCCGTCATCTGGCCGTACATCATCAGGCCCTTCTTATCGAGCTCATTGAACTTTTCCCACGTCGCCCAGTGCGGCACCAGGTTGGAGTTGGCGATCAGCACGCGGGGCGCGTCAGAATGGGTGCGGAAGACGCCGACCGGCTTGCCCGACTGCACCAGCAAAGTCTCGTCATCGGCGAGCGTCCTCAACGAGGCGACGATGCGGTCAAAGTCGTTCCAGGTGCGCGCCGCCCGGCCGATGCCGCCATAAACAACCAGCTCGTTGGGGTTTTCGGCGACGTCCGGGTCGAGATTGTTCATCAGCATGCGCAGCGGCGCTTCCGTCAACCAGGAGCGGGCGCTGATTTCCGTGCCGCGCGGGCTGCGGACTTCGCGGATGTTGTGGCGGGGATTGTTCATGTCGTCACTCCAGAAAAGGATCGAATGTCAGACGCGCGCCCAAGATGTTGCGCTCTCAAGGATTTTCCGCAGCGTGGCGCGGATCGGTGCTGCAAACTCAGCATCGTAGGGAACCGGCCAATTATCGGGCGTGCCCTTTCCCTCGGGTTCACGCATGTAGCCGCGGTTGGAGAGTTCCATCTGCAGCGCATGGACACCCTGTTGCGGCTGGCCGAAATGACGCGTGATCCAGCCACCCTTGAAGCGGCCGTTGACGACAAAGGTCTCGCTGGTTTCGGCCATGATCTGGCCGACCATCGCCTGCAAGGCCGGATCGGCGCTCTTGCCGTCGTTGGTGCCGAGATTGAACACCGGCAGCGTGCCTTCGAACAGACGCGGCAGGACCGAGCGGATCGAGTGGCAATCATAGATGACGATCTTTTCGTGCAGCCCACGCAAGCGGCCGATCTCGGCCTGCAAGGCGGCATGATACGGCGTGAAGAATTTCTCACGGCGTTCGTCGATCTCCGACGGTCCTGGCTCTTCGCCTTCGCGGTAGAGCGGATCGCCATCGAAGGTTTCGGTCGGGCACAGGCCAGTGGTTGCCTGGCCGGGATAAAGCGACGCTCCGGACGGATCACGGTTGACGTCGATGACGGTGCGCGAAATCGCCGTATGAACGACGGTCGCGCCAAGATCGCCAGCGAAGTCATACAGCTTGTCGATCCACCAGTCGCAGTCGCGGCGACCGAGCCAGGGCGACACCAGCCGGTTGTCGAGGCCGGCGAGGTCGATGCCGGTATGCGGGATCGACACCAGCAGCGGAGCTGTGCCGGGCGTGACGGTGAGCCAGGAGGGTGCGGTCATCATGCAGTTCCCGAAATCGACGGCAGCGCCACTGCGCTCGCTGCCTTGATGGTCGCACCACTGCGCACCATGGCGATGGCTTTTTCCATATCAGGATGGAAATGGCGGTCATTGTCGAGATGCGGCACCTCGGCCCGGACCAGCTTACGCACCGCTTCCAGGGCAGCGCTCGACGCCAGCGGCGTATGGAAATCGCAGCCTTGCGCGGCGGCCAGCAATTCGATGCCGATCACCGCCGTCGCATTCTCGACCATGCCGATCAGCCGGCGCGCGCCATGCGCCGCCATCGAAACATGGTCTTCCTGGTTGGCCGAGGTCGGGATGGAATCGACGCTGGCCGGATAGGCTTTCTGCTTGTTCTCGGAAACGAGGGCCGCCGCCGTCACCTGCGGGATCATGAAACCGGAATTCAAGCCGGGCTTCGGCGTGAGAAATGCCGGCATGCCGGACAGCGCGGGATCGACCAGCATGGCGATGCGGCGTTCAGACAGCGAGCCGATCTCGCAGACCGCGAGCGCAATCATGTCGGCGGCGAAGGCGACCGGCTCGGCGTGAAAATTGCCGCCGGAAAGTGCGGTATCGTCCTCGGCGAAAATCAGCGGATTGTCGGTGACGCCATTGGCCTCGGTGCCGAGCGTGTCCGCCGCCTGGCGCAGAACGGTGAGTGCCGCGCCCATGACCTGCGGCTGACAGCGCAGGCAATAGGGATCCTGCACGCGCTCGTCGCCAACCCGATGCGATTCGCGAATGGCGCTGCCGGCCATCAGATTGCGCAGCGCGTCCGCCGTCTCGATCTGGCCGCGATGCTTTCTCAGCGCATGGATGCGCGGATCGAAGGGAGCGTCGGAGCCCTTTGCCGCGTCGGTCGACAAGGCGCCGGCGACCAGCGCCGACTGGTAGAGCACTTCTGCCTCGAACAAGGCTGCGAGCGCATAGGCCGTCGAAAACTGCGTGCCATTGAGCAGTGCCAGACCTTCCTTGGCGCCGAGCGTCACTGGCTCCAGCCCGTGCGAGACAAAGGCGACCTTGGCCGGGAAGCGGCCGTGCGGGGTGAAGCATTCGCCGACGCCGATCATCACCGCCGTCATATGCGACAGCGGGGCAAGGTCGCCGGAGGCGCCGACCGAGCCTTGCGCCGGCACCACCGGGATGACGTCGTTGGCCAGCATCGCTTCGAGCAACTCGATGGTCTGCGGCCGCACGCCGGAGGCGCCCTGCGCCAGGCTGGCCAGCTTCAGCGCCATCATCAGCCTGCAAACAGCGACCGGCATCGGCTCGCCGACGCCGGCGGCATGCGACAGCACGATGTTGCGCTGCAAGGTCTCGAGGTCCCCGGCGGGGATGCGGACGCTGGCGAGTTTGCCGAAGCCGGTGTTGATGCCATAGACCGGCTCGCCCTTGGCGACGATCCTTGCGACGGCCTCGGCGCTCGCCTTGATTTTTGGCCGGCAGGCGTCGTCAAGCTTGGGCACGGCGCCACGGTAGATGGCGCGCCAGTCGGCCAGCGTCGCATTGCCGGGCTTCAGGGTCAGTTCGGTCATTGTCCTCTCCAGATGCGGGCATGCAGCGGGTTGAAGCCCATGCGGTAGACGAGTTCGGCGGGGCGCTCGATGTTCCAGATCGCCAGATCGGCGGATTTGCCGGTTTCCAACGTGCCGGTCTCTGCCAGCAGGCCGAGCGCGCGAGCGGCTTCGCGGGTAACGCCGGCCAGGCATTCGTCGACAGTCAGGCCGAACAAGGTCGCGGCCATATTCATGGTTAAAAGCAGCGAGGTCAGCGGCGAGGTGCCGGGATTGTTGTCGGTGGCGACAGCCATTTTGACGCCGTGCTGGCGAAACAGGCCGACCGGTGGCTTCTTGGTTTCACGAATGAAGTAGTAGGCGCCGGGCAGGATCGTCGCCACGGTTCCGGCCTTCGCCATTGCCGCAGCGCCCGCCTCATCGGTGTATTCGAGATGATCGGCCGACAGCGCACCATAGCGCGCGGCAAGTTCGGCGCCATGCAAATTGGACAGCTGGTCGGCATGGAGCTTGACCGGCAAGCCTGCCGCCTTGGCGGCATCGAAGACGCGCGTCATCTGCTCCGGCGAAAAGGCGATGCCCTCGCAAAACCCGTCGACGGCATCGGCCAGCCCCTCGGCGGCAACCGCCGGAAGAATTTCTTTTGCGACCAGATCGATAAAGGCGTCCTTGTCGCCCTTGGCTTCCGGCGGCAGTGCGTGGGCGCCGAGGAAGCTTGTGCGGATCGTCACCGGCCGCTCACCGCCCAGCCGCCGTGCGGCACGCAGCGACTTCTTTTCGTTTTCCAGATCGAGCCCATAACCCGACTTGATCTCGACGGTGGTGACGCCCTCGGCGATCAGTGCATCGAGACGCGGCAGCGATTGCGCGACCAGATCGTCTTCGCTGGCGGCACGCAAGGATTTGACCGAGGAGACAATGCCGCCGCCGGCCCTGGCGACCTCTTCATAGGTGGCGCCGGCCAGCCGCATCTCGAACTCGTTGGCGCGGTTGCCGGCATGGACCAGATGGGTATGGCAGTCGATCAGGCCGGGCGTGATCCAGCGCCCCTCGCAATCGATCGTCTCGGCGCCTTGGGCAAGCGTTGCGGGCATCCCCGATTCGGGACCGGCGTAGACAATGCGGCCGACATGCGCGGCGACGGCGCCGTGTGCGACGACGCCAAGTCCGGCAGAACCCTCGGCCATGGTCGCCAGACGCGCATTGCGCCATAGACGAAGACCCCCTGCCCAGCTTTTGCTCTCTGCAGCCATCATCTTTTCCGTTTCAATCGGTGGCGATTATGTATATACATATTGAAACGCACTGCAAGTGCCATCATCGCATACGAGACAGGGAACCGGAGAGAAAAGTGACTGATATCTTCGCGGAACAGGCGCTCCTTCCCAATGGCTGGCACAGCGACGTGCGGATCACCTTGGCCAATGGGCGCATAACGACCGTCGAGCCGGCAGCCACCGCCGTGGCCGGCGACGAACGCCACGCGATCCTGCTGCCCGGCATGCCCAATTTGCACAGCCATGCCTTCCAGCGCGGCATGGCCGGATTGGCCGAGCTTCGCGGCCCTTCCGCCGACAGTTTCTGGAGCTGGCGCGAGGTGATGTACCGCTTCGCCCTGTCGATGACGCCCGACCAGGTCGAGGCGGTTGCCGCGCAGCTCTATGTCGAGATGCTGGAGGCCGGTTTTTCGCGCGTTGGCGAATTTCACTATCTGCATCACGACCGCGACGGAAAACCCTATGCCAACCTTGCCGAGATGGCCGAACGCATCGCGGCCGCGGCCGGCAAAACGGGCATCGGCCTGACGCTGCTGCCGGTGTTCTACGCGCACTCGTCTTTCGGAGGCGCTGCGCCAAACGAAGGTCAACGGCGTTTCATCAACGATGTGAATCGGTTCTCCAGGCTTGTTGAGAAATGCCGCGAATCGGTTCGTGCGTTGAATCAGGCTGTCGTCGGCGTTGCTCCGCACAGTTTGCGCGCTGCGACACCTGAGGAATTGACCGAGGTGGCCGCCATGGCGCCGGATGGGCCAATCCATATCCACGTCGCCGAGCAGGTGAAGGAAGTCGAGGATTGCCTTGCCTGGTCGGGCGCGCGGCCGGTGGAATTCCTGCTGGCCAACGCGAAAGTAGACCAACGCTGGTGTCTGATCCACGCCACCCACATGACCGACGCGGAAACGGTCGGGATGGCCAGGAGTGGAGCGATCGCCGGCCTTTGTCCGATCACCGAGGCCAATCTCGGTGACGGCACTTTTGCAGCGCCGCTGTTCAGAGAGCATGGCGGCCGCTTCGGCGTCGGCTCCGATTCCAACGTGCTGATCGGCCTGCCCGACGAGTTGCGCCAGCTCGAATATTCGCAACGCCTCGCCCATCGCGCCCGCAATGTGCTGGCTGTGGCCGGCGGCTCGACCGGCCGTGCGCTGTTCGATGCCGCGCTCGACGGCGGCAGTGTCGCCCTTGGGGCAAGCGCCTCGCAAATCGCCGCCGGCGCATCCGCCGATCTCGTCTCCCTCGACGCCGGCAATCCCTCGCTGGCCGGCAAGACCGGTGACGCGATCCTCGATGCCTGGATCTTCGCCAATGGCAGCAAGGTCGACTGCGTCTGGGTGCATGGCAACAAACAGGTCAGCGGCGGCCGGCATGCAAGGCGCGAGGCCATCACCGAGCGGTTTCGCAGCGTGATGACGGCGCTTTCGGCATGAGCATGATCGAGACAGCGGATGCGGAAGGCGGCGTTTCGCTGCACCAGCGCATCCTGTCCGACATCAGCGAAAAAATCCTGTCCGGTGCCTGGGCGCCCGGCCATCGCATCCCGTTCGAGCACGAACTGAGCACGCAATACAATTGCTCGCGCATGACGGTGAACAAGGCGCTGTCGCAACTGGCCAAGGCGGGGCTGATCGAGCGCCGCCGCCGCTCCGGCAGCTTTGTCCGCCAACCGCAGTCGCAAGCGGCGGTGCTGGAGATCCATGACATCCGGGTCGAGGTCGAAGAACTCGGCCTGCCTTATCGCTACGAGCGCATGGCGCGGCACAAAAGGCGCAGCGACGCCGAGGATCGCGCCTTGCTGGAACTCGGTGCCGCCGGCCCGGTGCTGGCACTGGAATGCCGGCATTTCGCCGGCAAGCGGCCGTTCGCGCATGAGCAGCGGCTGATCAACCTAGCCGCCGTGCCTGAAGCGGCCGACGAGGAATTCCTGGCCATCGCACCCAGCCCGTGGCTGATCGGCCGCGTGCCGTGGAGCGAGGCCGAGCACCGCATCCGTGCGGTTGGCGCCGACAAGCAGATCGCCGCGGCGCTCGACATCGCGGCCGGCGCGCCTTGTCTGGTGGTCGAGCGTCGGACATGGAGCGCCGAGCATCCGGTCACCCATGTGCGCTTCACCTACGCGGCCGACAGCCACACGCTGGTGGCGCGATTCAGGCCGTCGCAGGGGTAGCACCACACCTTCTCCCCTTGTGGGAGAAGGTGGATCGGCGGTTTAGCGCCGAGACGGATGAGGGGTGCTG
Organism: Mesorhizobium kowhaii; assembly: GCF_042431665.1. Classification (NCBI taxonomy): domain Bacteria; kingdom Pseudomonadati; phylum Pseudomonadota; class Alphaproteobacteria; order Hyphomicrobiales; family Phyllobacteriaceae; genus Mesorhizobium; species Mesorhizobium kowhaii. The sequence continues at coordinate 206,024 of NZ_JBHLYT010000176.1, read as the reverse complement.
GAAGGAATGAAACATTAAAATATCGAACGATTTTAGATGTTTAATACTTCGACGTAGCGATCCTTCCAACACCCCTCATCCGGCCGAGCTTCGCTCGGCCACCTTCTCCCACAAGGGGAGAAGGTAAAGCGCCGCGCCTCAAATCGCCGCTGTAACAATAATCTCGACCAGATATTCCGGTCCGGCGAGCTTTGCCTCGCCGGTGGCGCGGGCTGGCGTGTTGCCTTGCGGCACCCACTTGTCCCATTCCGCGTTCATCTCGGCAAAGGTGCCCATGTCGGCCAGCCAGATGATCGCCTGCAGGATCTTGGTCTTGTCCGAACCAGCCTTGGCCAGCAGTTCGTCGATAGCCGCCAGGATATCCCTGGTCTGCGAGGCGACGTTGCCGCTCGGCTGACCAACCTGGCCGGCCAGATAGACGGTGTTGCCGTGGATGACGATCTGGCTCATGCGCGGGCCAACATCGATGCGACGAATGCTCATGGGAGGTTCCTTCCTTTGTGGTCGCGCTTCTTTAGAGTTGCGGCCGGCTCCGGGCAAGGTCGCCCGGTCGAATCCCCTTGGGCCAACCGCGTATGATGTCCAGACACGGCAAGTTGACCCGGCAGCCGCAATTCCGCCCGATTGGCTTGTTGACTAATGTAATAACATCACATATCCAATCGGCCGCTGCCAACAGCCGGATTTCGCTGCCCCCACGGATCGCAGAATGACAAATACCTGCCTGACCTTCCGCGACCTGACGCTTGGCTACGGCAGCCACCCGGCGATCCATCATCTTGACGGCACGATTCGCAAAGGCTCGCTGACTGCCGTGGTCGGCGCCAACGGCTCCGGCAAATCGACGCTGATGAAAGGCATTGTCGGCGTCCTGAAGCCGATGGCCGGCGAGGTGATCCGCGCGCCTGGCGTGCGTGCGGCCTATCTGCCGCAGCAATCGGAACTCGACCGCTCCTTTCCGGCGCGGGTGGTTGACCTGGTCTCGCTTGGCCTGTGGCCACGGCGCGGGCTGCTCGGCCGCCATACCAGGGAAGATCGCGATTCCGTCAGCCAGGCGCTGATGGCCGTCGGCCTCGGCGGCTTCGAAAAGCGGCCGATCGACACGCTGTCAGGCGGCCAGTTGCAGCGCACGCTGTTTGCCCGTGTCTTGCTGCAGGATGCCGACCTCATCCTGCTCGACGAGCCGTTCAACGCGGTCGACGCCAAGACGGTTGGCGACCTGATCGCACTGATCAAGCATTGGCATGGCGAGGAGCGCACCATCATGGTCGTCGTCCACGATCTGGATCTGGTGCGCCAGAATTTCCCCGAAACGCTGCTGCTTGCCCGCCAGCCGATTGCCTGGGGCGAGACCAGGGAAACGCTGAAGCCGGAGAACCTGTTGCGCGCCCGCCGCTTCCACGAAGCCTGGGAAGAGAATGCGCCCTGGTGCGAGCCAGACGAGCATACTCATGACCACGACCATCATGGCCATGCTCATGATCATGAGCATCACCACGGCGCCGGACCGAGGGCCGCCTGATGGACACGCTTTACGGTCTCTTCATCGCGCCCTTTGCCGATTTCGGTTTCATGCAGCGAGCGCTGATCGGTTCGCTGATGCTGTCGCTCGGCGCCTGCCCGGTTGGCGTCTTCCTGATGCTGCGGCGCATGAGCCTGTCCGGCGACGCCATGGCGCATGCCATCCTGCCAGGTGCCGCCGCCGGTTTCTTGTTCTACGGGCTGGAGATTTTGCCGATGACCATCGGCGGCCTGATCGCCGGCGTCATCGTGGCGCTCGGTGCCGGCGCCGTCTCCCGCTTCACCATCCAGCGCGAAGACGCCTCGATGGCGGCCTTCTATCTGATTTCGCTCGCCATCGGCGTGCTGATGGTGTCGATCCGCGGCTCCAGCGTCGATCTCATGCATGTGCTGTTCGGCACGGTGCTGGCGCTCAACGACGAAGCGCTGACGCTGATCGGCGGCATCGTGGCCGTGACTTTGGTCAGCCTCGCCATCTTCTGGCGGGCGCTGGTCGCCGAATGCCTCGATCCGCTGTTCCTGCGCTCGGTCAGCCGGCTCGGCAGCCCGGTGCATTTCATCTTCCTCGGCCTCGTCGTGCTCAATCTCGTCGGCGGCTTCCAGGCACTCGGCACACTTCTATCGGTCGGGCTGATGATGCTGCCGGCCGCCGCCGCCCGTTTCTGGACCGTGCGCGTCGAGCCGATGTGCGTGCTGGCGGTGCTGATCGGCTTTGCCTCCTGCATCGCCGGGCTGCTTATGTCCTATCACGCGTCGCTGCCGTCCGGCCCGGCCATCATCCTGTCGGCCGGCGTCGTCTATTTCGCCTCGATCCTGTTTGGCACGCGCGGCATTCTACGCGCCCGCATCATCCATCACCGTCACAGAACGGCCTGATCCCCAACCCGCCCCTAAAAGCCCCGAAAAGGAGACCCGCCCATGCTGAAATCGATCCGCGCCGCACTGGCGATGAGTGTTATAACATTAACTGCCATGGGCGCATCGCCGGCCTTTGCGGCACCGCTGAAAGTGGTCGCCAGCTTCACCATCATTGCCGATTTTGCCAAAAATGTCGGTGGCGACCGCATCGATGTCACCACCATCGTCGGGCCGGATGGCGACGCCCATGTCTACGAGCCAAGCCCGGCCGACGCGGTGGCGATGGCCAAGGCCGACATCGTGCTGGTCAACGGCCTGCATTTCGAAGGTTTTCTGCAGCGGCTGGTCGATGCCAGCGCCACCAAGGCCTCGATCGTCACCTTGACCAAGGGCGTGACATCGATCGATTTCAAACCTGAATTCGCCGACGCCGACGCGGCCGAAGGTGCGGGCACCGGCGGCGGCAAGACGGTCACCGATCCGCACGCCTTCCAGTCGATCGCCAATGCCAAGATCTACGTCAAGAACATCGCCGAAGCCTTCTGCGCGGCTGATGCCGATGGCTGCGTCAGCTACCAGACCAATGCCGCCGCCTACACCAAGAAGCTCGACGCGGTCGAAGGCGAAGTGAAGGCCGCGATCGCCTCGATCCCCGAAGCGAAGCGCGTGGTCATCACTTCACATGACGCCTTCGGCTATTTCGAGCACGAATACGGCCTGACCTTCCTCGCCCCGCAAGGCATCTCGACGGACTCCGAGCCGTCCGCCGCCGATGTCGCCAAGCTGGTCACCCAGGTGAAGCAGGACAAGGCCGCGGCAATCTTCGTCGAGAACATCACCAACCCGCGCCTGATAGAGCAGATCGCCAGCGAGACCCGCATCAAGGTGGGCGGCACGCTCTATTCGGACGCGCTGTCGCAGCCCGACGGCCCGGCCTCGACCTATATCGACATGATGCACAACAACATCCGTCAGATCAAAGGCGCCATCCTCGGTAGCTGACGCGGTTCCTCCCCGGAAGGCGGAGCCGTTCTCCGCCTTTCTTTTCCGCTCTGGCCAGCTTGAGCTGGATTCTTCGCCGGCAATGTCTATCTGCGCTATGATGTCCATCCGCGCGAAGATGCGGATCGACCGCAGATCGAAAGCCGCATTGCCATGACAGACTTCACGCCTTTCCAGTCGCTGCTTGGCGGCGCCCTCATTGGCCTGTCGGCAGTGCTTTTGATGGCGCTGCACGGTCGGATTGCCGGGATGACCGGCATCCTGACCGGTGTCATCCCGCCGCTTTCTCCTGAATGGCGCTGGCGGGCCGCCTTTCTCGCCGGCGCCGTGGCAGCGCCGCTTCTCTATCAGATTGTCGGCGGACACATCGCTTTCAGCGTGCCTGTGCCGACGCTGGCACTTGTCGTCGGCGGCTTCCTGGTCGGCATCGGCGTGCATTTCGGTGGCGGCTGCCCGAGTGGACACGGCATTTGCGGCATAGCAAGGCTGTCGCCACGCTCGATCGTCGCTGTCGCGACCTTCATGATCGCCGCCTTCGCCACCGTCTTCATCATCCGCCACGCGATCGGAGGCTGAGCCCGTGAACAAGCTCGTCTCGGCATTCCTGATCGGTGGGGTTTTCGGCCTTGGCATCGCCGTGTCCGGGATGATCAATCCAGCCAAGGTGCTGAACTTCTTCGATATCGCCGGCACCTGGGATCCAAGCTTGATCTTCGTCATGGGTGGCGGACTGGCGGTCGCCTTCGCCGGCTACCGCCTGATATTCAGCCGCCGCAAGGCGCCGCTGTTCGAAACCGCGTTCGCGCTGCCGACGAAGCGTGCCATCGACACCGAGCTGGTCGGCGGCGCCGCTGTCTTCGGCATCGGCTGGGGCATTGCCGGCTTCTGCCCGGGCGGTGCCGTCCCTGCCCTTGGCCTTGGCTATTCACAAACGGCGATCTTTGTCGCGGCGGTGATCGCCGGCATCGTCGTGGCGCGTTTCGCCCGGGCGCGGCTTGCTCAGCCGGCTGCGGCATAGGATTCAGTTGCCGACCACATCAGGGAGTGGCAAGACTGCCGCCAAACCAGATTGCGAGGACATCGTCATGGAATATCGTGAGATCAGCGAGGACTATTCGGTCTCGGGCCAGATCCAGCCCGAAGACGTCGCCGCCATCAAGGAAGCCGGCTTCAAGAGCGTCATCTGCAACCGGCCCGACGACGAACAGCCTGGCCAGCCTTCGGCCGACACACTCAAAGCCGCGGTCGAGGCCGCTGGCCTGGCCTTCCGCTACATCCCCGTCATCAGCGGCCAGATCACGGCCGAGAATGTCGAGGACCAGGCCGAGGCGCTGGACGAGCTCGACGGCCCGGTTTTCGCCTACTGCCGCTCCGGCGCCCGCTGCACCAATCTTTACGGGTTGATCCAGCAGTCGAAGGGGTAATCCAGTCTCGGCGTGCGAAGATGGCCAATTCCGCAGGCTGGCGATCCTTCCCACCCCTCTGGCCTGCCGGCCATCTCCCCCGCAAGGAGGAGATTGGCAGCTTCAGCGTTCCACTCACCCTGCAATGTGGGCGATTGGCTAGGCGACTGTGACATCCGATCTCCCCCCTTGCGGTGGAGATGGCCGGCAGGCCAGAGGGGGGGCTGTCCCTCCGACGTATCAACTGAAATCCGCTCAATCAAATCGGCAGCGCGCCGGTTTCCTTGAGCGTTTCGAGCACGATCGCCGTCTTCACATGCTGAACGGATTCGTGCGGCAAGAGCACGCCGTTGACGAACTCCGATAGCGACTTCAGGTCGGGCGTCACCACTTTCAGGATATAGTCCATCTCGCCGGTCAGCGCGTGCGCCTCCTGCACCTCGGGCAGCCGCGCCACCAGTTCGCCGAAGCGCCTGGCATTGTCGCGGTTGTGGGTGGCCAATGTCACCGAGATGACGTTGACCAAGGAAAACCCGAGTTTGTCGCGGTCGAGCACGGCGTGATAGCCCTTGATATAGCCGTCCTCCTCGAGCCGCTGGCGGCGGCGCGAGCACTGCGACGCCGACAGGTTCACCCGCTCCGAAAGATCGTTGTTGGTCAACCCCGCATCGCCCTGCAAGAGCGCCATTATCTTGCGGTCGAATTGATCAATGCGCGTCTCATCCATGGATTTGTCCACAATCATGCATGTTTCACGCATCAATTGATCATTTCAAGCGTTTGAATGCAAGCACCATGCGTCGGCTCCGCGCTATGATGGCGCCAGATGAGCCTTTCAGGCCAAGCCAGATCCGGAGGAATATCATGGGTCCCTTTCCGCACGACGCCCCGCCCGCCAAGATCAGCAAGGACAACCCCGCCGGCACAGACGGATTCGAATTCGTCGAGTTCGCGCATGCGGAACCGGAAAAGCTCGCCGAACTGTTCACCCGCATGGGCTATGTGGCAGTGGCCAGGCACCGCACGAAGAACATCACCGTCTGGCGCCAGGGCGACATCAACTATGTCGTCAATGCCGAGCCCGGCTCGCACGCGATGAAATTCGCCGACAAGCACGGCCCGTGTGCCGCCTCGATGGCCTGGCGGGTGGTCGATGCCAAGCACGCTTTCCACCACGCCGTCTCCGAGGGCGCTACCCCTTACGAAGGCGACGACAAGGCGCTCGACGTGCCGGCCATCGTCGGCATCGGCGGCTCGCTGCTCTATTTCGTCGAGACCTATGGCAAGAAGGGCTCGGCCTATGATGCCGAGTTCGAGTGGCTGGGTGCGCGCGACCCGCGGCCGCAAGGCGTCGGCTTCTATTATCTCGACCACCTTACCCACAATGTCTATCGCGGCCAGATGGACAAGTGGTGGGATTTCTACCGCAATCTGTTCGGCTTCAAGCAGATCCATTTCTTCGACATTGACGGCAAGATCACCGGGCTGGTCAGCCGCGCCATCACCTCGCCCTGCGGCAAGATCCGCATTCCGCTCAACGAGTCCAAGGACGAGACCAGCCAGATCGCCGAATATCTGAAGAAGTACAATGGCGAAGGCATCCAGCACATTGCGGTGGGCACCGACGAAATCTACGACGCCACCGACAGGCTGGCCGAAAACGGGCTGAAGTTCATGCCCGGCCCGCCGGAAACCTACTACGACATGTCCTATGACCGCGTGAACGGCCATGACGAGCCGATCGAACGCATGAAGAAGCACGGCATCCTGATTGACGGCGAAGGTGTCGTCGACGGCGGCATGACCAAGATCCTGCTGCAGATTTTTTCGAAAACCGTAATCGGGCCGATCTTCTTCGAGTTCATCCAGCGCAAGGGCGACGAAGGCTTTGGCGAGGGCAATTTCCGCGCGCTGTTCGAATCGATCGAGCAGGACCAGATCAAGCGCGGCGTGATCAAGGTGCAGGCGGCGGAGTAAGCCGACCCGAATTGATTCTCTTGTGCCGCGATCAATTATGACCTAAATTATGGTCATAAGAGGTGCGACGATGAATGTTTCCATCGCAGAGGCCAAGGCCAAATTGTCGGAACTCGTCAGCCGCGCGGAAGCCGGCGAGGAGATCGTGCTCACACGCCACGGCAAGGTGGCCGCGCGCATCGTACCGCCGGCAGTGGCCGAACCACTGCCGCGTATCGGTGCCTTGAAGGGCAAGATCTGGATTGCGGACGATTTTGACGAACTCGGTCCCGAATGGGACGAGTACGTGAAATGACGGTCGGCCCTTTTCTCGCCGACACACACATCATCCTCTGGTCGATTTCGGACGATCGACGTCTCAGCGAGCACCACCGCGCTATTCTGGCTTCGGAAGCGGTGGTGTTTGCGAGCGCGGCAAGCGTCTGGGAAATTGCCATCAAACGTTCGATCGGAAAACTCAACGCGCCGGACGATCTGCCAAGGCTGCTTCCAAGAATGCAATTTCAGCCGCTCGCTGTAACCTTCCAGCATGCGAACGCCGTAGTCGGACTACCCCACCACCATGGTGATCCGTTCGACAGACTGCTGATTGCGCAGGCGCAGGCGGAGAACCTGACTATCCTTACTTCGGACCCGCATTTCGCCCGTTACGATGTCGCTCTGGCATGATTGGCGAAAACACCTGGCCTCACAATCCCAGCCGCTCGACCTCTTCCTTCCTCAGCTTCATATCATAATCGAGCAGGAACTCGTCGAGTTGCGGCGGCTTGACTGAGGTACCAGACAGCATCGCGTGCACCTGACCGCGATGATGGATGTCGTGCAGGAAGACGTGGGCGAGGATGTCGCCGATGCGCTCCGGGATCATGCCGTCCTCGCGGCGGTCGGTGATAACCTGACGATCGAGATCGGTTGTCGAGAGCCGGTCGCAAAAAGCGATCAGGCGCCGGTCGGCTGCGACCTGGGCTACAAACAATGCCTGTGGCTCCTCGATCGGCACGAAGTCGTCATGGGCGGCAGCGCCGACGCCGCCCTCTTCGAGAAAATCGAGATAGAGATAATCGACCGCCAGTATGTGGTTGAGCGTCGCCTTGATCGACGGAAAGAAGCTGGTTCGCTCGGCTGCGAATTCGCCGGGCTTGAGCGACAATACGGTGCGGTAGAGCCGATCGTTCGACCAGAGATTGTTGCCGGCCATGCGGCGCAGATGATCCAGCAGGTTCATGACGTCATCCGGCCGACCGTACCAGATACAAACCTGCCCACAGAAGCACAAATCCGGCGAGAACGACCAGCAACAGCCGGTTCATGCGCCGCCGCATGCCTTGCGTTTCGGCGTCCCGCGCGACTTTCATATTGGTGATGGTGTGGAACATCATCGCCTTGCGCGGAAAGCCGCTGCGGTTGGTCAGATCCGGTGAGCGGGCCTCGATGCGGTAGCTCAGCCGGATCGCCAGGATGAACACCGCCAGCATGGCAAGCGCCCAGACACAAGCCAGCAGATGGAATGCTTCCCCCGTCATTCCCTCACCTCTCGTATTTCTCGACCTTCTGCTCAATGGCGCCGAAGATCGAACCCGTCCTGTCCTTCATCTCTATGCGCACCGTGTCCCCGAAACGCAGGAATGGTGTTTTGGGTGCGCCGGTCTCGATGGTTTCGATCATGCGCAGCTCGGCGATGCAGGAATAGCCGGCGCCGCCGGCCGAGACAGGCTTGCCCGGTCCGCCGTCGAGCTTGTTGGAGACGGTGCCTGAGCCGATGATCGTGCCGGCGGCCAGTGGCCGCGTTTTCGCAGCGTGAGCGATCAGGGCCGGAAAATCGAAGGTCATGTCGACGCCGGCATTGGCGCGTCCGAACGGCTTGCCATTGAGATCGGCAAGCAGCGGTAGGCCGACCTTGCCGCCATCCCAGGCGTCGCCCAGTTCGTCCGGCGTCACCGCGACTGGCGAAAACGCCGAGGACGGTTTTGATTGAAAGAAGCCGAAACCCTTGGCCAGCTCCGGCCCGGTGAGTGCGCGCAGCGTCACGTCGTTGACCAGCATCACCAGCCGGATCGCGGCGCCCGCCTCATCGAGGCTGGCGCCCATCGGCACGTCGTCGACGACAACGGCGACTTCCCCTTCCATGTCGATGCCGAAGGCCTCGTCGGCCATGCGGATCGGGTCGCGCGGCGCAATGAAGGAATCAGACCCGCCCTGGTAGATCAGCGGCTCGGTCCAGAAACTTGCCGGCATCTCGACGCCGCGCGCTTTCCGCACCAGTTCGACATGGTTCACATAGGCCGAGCCATCGGCCCATTGATAGGCGCGCGGCAGCGGCGAATGGGCATCATGCTCATGGAAGCGCTCCGACGGCATCGCATTGTTTTCCAGCGATTCCGCTATTGTCGCGAGGTGCGGCGCGATGCGGCGCCAGTCGTCGAGCGCTGCCTGCAGTGTGCGCACCAGGAACGAGGCGTCTGTGAAGCGTGTCAGGTCGCGCGAGACGACGACGAGTTTTCCGTCGCGCGTCCCGTCCTTCAGTGTGGCAAGCTTCATGCGGTTTCCTCTCCTTGTGCAGCTTTCTCGCCGCTTTGGATTTTTGTTTTACGCATGATCTTGTCCGAAAACCGGTTTCCACTTTTCGGGATCATGCGAGCTCTACAACAAGGCCGTCGCGGGCGATCGTCAAGTCGCCGGCCCATGTTTTCCTGACAGCGGCAAGCCAGTCGGCCTCGACGATCCCGGGATCATCGGCCGGGATGAGGTGGTTGAGCACCAGCCTCTTCACGCCAGCATCGCTGGCGATGCGCCCGGCCTCCTCGGCAAAGCTGTGGCTGGCGAGCAGGTGTTCCCGCAGACGCGCGCCATTGCCGGTCTTGGCCACCAGCCGCTCGATGCCTTCCTCCAGCATGGCTTCATGGACGAGGATATCCGCGCCTTCGGCGAAATCGGCGAGCGGTGGAAAGAAAGCCGTATCGGCGGAAAACACCACGCTTTTCCGACCATGCTCGAAGCGCAGGGCAAAACAGTTGGTCACCGGCGGATGGTCGACGCGTAGCGCCGAAATCTTCAAGCCGCGTTGCTCGACAACCAAGCCTTCGGTGAATTCGTTGATCGAAACCATCTCGCGAATATCCGGCCTGCCCTCATCAGCAATGCGGATCTCGATGTCGAATTCCATCGCCTGACAAAAGCGCCGCCAGTAATGGCCGGTGCCGGGCGGGCCGAACACACTGACCGGCGAGGCCAGACCGGCCGTCCAGGCGGTGTGGACCAACGGCCCGAGTTCCAGCACGTGGTCCGAATGCAGATGCGTGATGAAGATCAGGTCGAGCGCCTTCAGGCCGATGCCGGCATCGACCAAAGCGCGCGTGACGCCAAGCCCGCAGTCGACGACAATGGTCCGACCGCCGATCCGCAGCAGCGACGAACTCGGCCATGGGCCACCGGGCCGCAGCGCCGGGCCGCCCTTCGAGCCCAAAAGCACCAGCCGGTCCGGCATGGACTCGTTGCTCAAGACCAGTCGCCCTCGGGCGTGCCGTTGAAGCGCTTCTTCAGATCGGCCCAGCAGTCGATGTAATTGTCCTGACGGGTTTCGAGTTCGGCGCCGTAGCGGGTCAGCATCTGCGGAAAACGGGTCTCGAACATGAAGGCCATGGTGTTGTCGAGCTTGACCGGTTTCAGGTCCGCGCGCGAGGCCTTTTCGAAGCCAGGCGCATCCGGCCCATGGGCCAGCATCAGATTGTGCAGGCTGATGCCGCCGGGGACGAAGCCTTCCTCCTTGGCGTCATACTGGCCGTGGATCAGCCCCATGAACTCGCTCATGATGTTGCGGTGGTACCAGGGCGGCCGGAACGTGTCCTCGGCCACCAGCCAGCGCGGTGGGAAGATGACGAAGTCGATGTTGGCAGTGCCTTCTTCACCACTTGGGGCTGTGAGCACGGTGAAGATCGACGGATCGGGGTGGTCGAACAGCAGCGCGCCGACCGGCGAAAACGTCGACAGATCATATTTGTAGGGCGCGTAGTTGCCGTGCCAGGCAATGACATCGAGCGGCGAATGGCCGATTTCGGTGACATGGAAATTTCCGCACCATTTCACGATCAGTCGGCACGGCGTTTCCTTCTCCTCGAACCAGGCGCAAGGCGTCTTGAAATCGCGCGGGTTGGCGAGGCAATTGGCGCCGATCGGACCACGATCCGGCAGGGTCAGCTTGGCACCGTAGTTTTCGCAGACATAGCCGCGCACTTCGGCATCGACCAGCTCGACCTTGAAGACAAGTCCGCGCGGCAGCACGGCGATCTCGCCGGGCCGCAGTTCGATGACGCCCATCTCGGTGACGAAGCGCAGGGCGCCAACCTGCGGCACGATGAGCAACTCGCCATCGGCGTTGAAGAAATGATCGTCGACCATCGAGCTGTTGGCGACATAAACGTGGGCCGCCATGCCGGTCTGCCCGAGCACGTCACCGGCCGTGGTGATGCTGCGCATGCCGGCGATGAAATCGGTCGGCTCTTTCGGCATCGGCACCGGGTTCCAACGATACTGGCCGAGCGCCAGCTTGTGGTCGCCGACATTCGGAGCGCTCTTCCACAGCGGATAGTTCGCCGGCTTGAAGCGGCCGGTGTGCTTCACGCTCGGCCGGATCCGATAGAGCCAGGAGCGCTCATTGGTGCCGCGCGGGGCAGTGAAGGGCGAGCCCGAAAGCTGCTCGGCATAGAGGCCATAGGCCGGCCGCTGCGGCGAGTTCCGCCCCTGCGGCAGCGAGCCGGGCAAGGTTTCGGTTTCGAAGTCGTTGCCGAAGCCCGGCATATAGGAAAAGGCCATTGCTTCCTCCCGGAATGGATCTCAATTGACCAAACTGGTTTCATTTGTAACCATCGAAAATGTAACTATCAATGCCAATGCTTCCGCCGGGATATGCAACATGGAACCGGATATCCTCGACCTGGAAAACTTCCTTCCCTACCGGCTCTACCGGCTTGCTGACGCCGTCAGCCGGGAATTCGCGAGGATTTACAAGGACAGTCATGGCCTGACCCGGCCTGAATGGCGCACCCTTTCGGGGCTCGGCCAGCACGGCACGATGACCGCGACAGCACTCGGCGAGCAATCGGCGATGCACAAGACCAAGGTGTCGCGCGCCGTCGCCGAACTCGAACGGCGGCGCTGGCTGACCCGAACTCCTGATGAAAACGACCGCCGCGTCGAGCATCTGACGCTGACCAAAGCCGGCCTTGCCGCCTATGCCGAGATGGTGCCGCTAGCGAAAGCGTTCGAGCGGGGGTTGCTGGCGAAGCTGAACGCCGGCGAGCGCGCGGCGATCGCGGAAGGATTGGCTGCGCTCGAAAGAAACCTGGCCTAGACCAAAAATTAAATAGCAGTTGGTGGTGCACCTAACTTGAAGTAAGTGCGCTCGGCTTCGATCATCTCCATCACTTGGCTCCGAAACGCTACTGCGTCATCGACGTGAGCCAAGAGCGACTTCGCTCGCGATGCTACGGGCTCCCGTACGCTCTGAAGCATAAATCTAGCCGTGCTGAGATCACCGGCCAAGCCTGCCGCCACACCAGCGTGGAAAGCAGCCCAGACGCCATGTTCACCCGATTTCAATTCGTCTACCAAGGTCGTAGCTGCTGTGGGTAAAGAGGCGAACATCGATTGATGAATCTGGTCAACTTCAGCCGCCTTCCTGGCCATTTGACCGGCCAACGGAAGAAACTGCTCAGGGGTCTCGAACTCAACGAACGAGCCGACGCGCTCACAGCGATCGAAGGTCAATGTGTGCCTTAACGAACCCCAAAGCCAGTGAACCGCTACGTTCAGGTAAGAGCCTTTCGACCAAGAGCTGGGTTGAAACTCGACGACACTTAGCCAGAAACCACGATCAGCAATCCAGGTTCGCGATTGACCCTTCCGCCGAAATCCGGAGGGTTGCAATGCGATCTTTGCCTGCGAGGCAATGATACGTCCGTGCTCGTTGTCCGCCATCTTGCACCCCACACAAAGCAATGGGCTGGCAACCTACCAGTCCATCACCACCTTGCCGGAACTGCCGCTGCGCATCGCATCGAAGCCGGTCTGAAAGTCGTCGATGCCGATGCGGTGCGTGATCAGACCCGAAACATCGAGCGGGCCCTGCACCAGCGCGATCATCTTGTACCAGGTCTCGAACATCTCGCGGCCGTAGATGCCCTTGAGATGCAGCATCTTGAAGATGACCTTGTTCCAGTCGATCTCGAAGCCGGTCGGCGCAATGCCGAGAATGGCGATCTTGCCGCCATTGTTCATGGTGTCGATCATGTCGCGGAAGGCGGGGGCGGCGCCCGACATTTCGAGGCCGACGTCGAAACCCTCGGTCATGCCGAGCATCGGCATGACGTCGCGCAGCTTTTCCTTCGAGGCATCGACGACATGCTGCACGCCAAGCTTTTTGGCCAGCGCCAGCCGCACCGGGTTGATGTCGGTGATCACCACCTTTCGCGCACCGACGCATTGCGCCACCAGCGCGCCCATGATGCCGATCGGCCCGGCGCCGGTGACCAGCACGTCCTCACCGACCAGATCGAAGGACAGAGCGGTGTGAACCGCATTGCCGAGGGGATCGAAGATCGCGGCTATCTCGTCCGGCACGTCGTCGGGGATCGGCACGACATTGTGCTGCGGGATCGCCAGATACTCGCCGAAGGCGCCGGGACGGTTGACGCCGACGCCGAGCGTGTTGCGGCACAGATGCCCCCTGCCCGCGCGGCAGTTGCGGCAATGGCCGCAGACGATGTGGCCTTCGCCCGACACGCGCTGGCCAACCTTGTATTCGGTGACCGCGGCGCCGAAATCGGCGACGGTGCCGACGAATTCATGGCCAGTGACCATCGGTACCGGCACCGTCTTTTGAGCCCACTGGTCCCAATTGTAGATATGAACGTCGGTGCCGCAGATCGCGGTCTTCTTCACCTTGATCAGCACATCGTTGGGGCCGATCTCCGGCACCGGCACCTCTTCCATCCAGATGCCCGGTTCGGCCTTGGCCTTCACCAGCGCCTTCATCATGTTCGACATGCTTTTGTCCCTTGAATCTCTTGTTCCGGAATCGCTTTGCGATTCCGGCCTTTCAGGAAATCACCCCGAGTTCGCGCCCAACGGCGCCGAACGCCTCGACCGCCCGGTCGATGTCGGCACTGGAATGCGCCGCCGACATCTGCGTGCGAATGCGCGCCTGGCCCTTCGGCACCACCGGGAAGGAAAAGCCGATGACGTAGATGCCGCGCTTCAGCATGCGCGCCGCCATCTCCTGCGCCAGCGTCGCGTCGCCCAGCATTACCGGAATGATCGGATGATCGGCCCCGGCCAGCGTGAAGCCGAGCTTGCCCATTTGTGACCTGAACCGCGCCGCATTGGCATATAGGCCCTCGCGCAAGGCGTCGCCATTGCGGATCAGGTCGAACACCTTGATCGAAGCGCCGGCGATCGCCGGCATCAGCGTGTTGGAAAAGAGATAGGGCCGCGAGCGCTGGCGCAGCCAGTCGACCACCTGTTTTTTGCCTGAGGTGTAGCCGCCGGATGCGCCGCCGAGCGCCTTGCCGAGCGTGCCGGTGATGATGTCGACCCTGCCCTCGACGCCGCAATGCTCGGCCGAGCCACGGCCGTTCTGGCCGACGAAGCCGACCGCATGGCTGTCGTCGACCATCACCATGGCATCGTATTTGTCGGCAAGGTCGCAGACGCCCCTGAGATTGGCGATAATGCCATCCATGGAAAACACGCCGTCGGTGGCGATCAGCCGGAAGCGGCAGTCCTTCGCCTCCTTCAGCCGCGCTTCGAGGTCGGCCATGTCGTTGTTGGCGTAGCGGAAGCGTTTTGCCTTCGACAGCCGCACGCCGTCGATGATCGAGGCGTGGTTCAGCGCATCGGAAATGATCGCATCGTCCTCGCCGAGCAGTGTCTCGAACAGGCCGCCATTGGCGTCGAAACAGGAGCCGTAGAGGATGGTGTCCTCCAGGCCGAGGAAGGATGAAATCGTCGCCTCGAGCTGCTTGTGCTCCTCCTGCGTGCCGCAGATGAAGCGCACCGAGGCCATGCCGTAGCCGTAGCGGTCCAGCGCCTGGCTGGCCGCCGCGCGCAGGTCGGCGCTGTCGGCGAGGCCGAGATAGTTGTTGGCGCAGAAATTAAGCACCTTCTGGCCGCCGACCTCGATCTGCGCCGACTGGGTCGAAGAGATCACCCGCTCGGATTTATACAGGCCGGCCGATTTAAGCCCCGCGAGTTCGCTGTCGATGTGAGAGAGAAATGCTGCGGTCATGATCGGGCCTCGTTCGATGTGGGCCGACTGTCGTCCGGCCCGCGCGAAAAATCCATCGTAAAAACGACCGGATCGGTGGCAAGCGGTCCTGATGTGGATCGTCATGCGGCCGCAGAAGCGACGCCACGACAATGGTGCTGACCGACGACCGCTCAAATGCCGACACAGCGCTAAACGAGCCGATAACCATTTCACGATCTTTCCGCGTCTCCCCCTTGCCGGCCGGCTGTCGATTTCCACACCTGTTAACGTTTGCAAGCCAATGGTCCCCGCAGCAGGAATCCGTTGGCGAGAGGGCCGCCCCCGAACATGTCGCAGCAGCCGGTGCAAACCATTTCAGGCAAGCTCACATTGCTGATCAAGGCTGGCTACTGGCTGGCCCTGCTGATCATTGCCGCCATGGTGATAGCGTCCTTCATCCTGCTGCAGCAGATGATGGCCACCCAACAGCACAACCACACCTTGCTCGACATCGTCGGCACGCAAAAGACGCTGTCGCAGCGCATCGTCTTCCTTGCCGGTGCAACGGGCGCTTCATCGCGCGACAAGCAGCCGGCGCTGGTCAGTGCGCTCAAGCAGGCGACGGCGGAGTTCGAGACGAACTACGATCTGCTGCTCGAACGGACGAATGCCGACCCGATGTCGCCGGCCCGTTTGGACCCGAAATCGATCGAGAGCGTGCTGTTCGCCAAGCCGTTCCATCTCGATTATTTCTCGGTAGGCCTTGTCGCCAATGGCAAGCGGCTGATTTCATCCTTTGAATCCCAGCTGACGGGCACCAGTGACGGCTACAAGGGCAGCGGCGAGCGCGTCAATCTTGATGCCTCTGTCGCCAATGCGACCTTGTCGGGCTACGCAGCACTTGGCCAGCGCATCAGCGCCGATGCCTACGAGCGCTCCGAGAAGCTGCTCGCGCTTCATCGTACGCTGTTCTACGCCACTCTCGGCGTCATCGTGCTGGTCGCGCTCTTCATCTTCAGGCCGATGTCGAACGCCATCTTGCGCAAGACGCATGAGCTGATCGACGCGCGCAATTCCATGGCCTTCATCGCGGTGCATGACGGCCTCACCGGCCTGCACAACCGCACGTTCCTAACCGACCATTTCGATACGCTGATCAAGGGCACGCAACGGCGTCGCGAGCGCCTCGCCGTCGTCCAGCTCGACCTCGACCGGTTCAAGCAGATCAACGATACGCTCGGCCACGCCGCTGGCGACTATGTGCTGGTCGTCACGGCGCAGCGCATGCGCGATTCCTGCCGGGCATCGGACCTGTGCGTACGGCTGGGCGGCGACGAGTTCGTCATGATCCTCGGCGGCGCCGGCGGCACCGAAGACATCAACATGCTCGCGCGGCGCATCCTGACTCACATCAACGAGCCGATCATCTTCCAGGGCACGACCATTCTTCCGGGCGCCAGCGCCGGCATCGCCGTCTACCCGATCGATGCCGACAATGCGCAAGATCTGCTGGTCCACGCCGATCTGGCGCTCTACTCCGCCAAGAAGCTGGGAGGCGGCAATTTCTCGTTCTTCTCCGAGGAGTTGCGCCGCGAGCTCGACTATCGCAAGCAGCTCGAGCACGACATCAAGGTCGCCATTTCCGAGCGGGCGTTCCAGGTCTATTTCCAGCCGCAGGTCTCGCTGACCGACGGCACGATCAGCGGCATCGAGGCGCTGGTGCGCTGGAACCATGCCGAGCGCGGTATGATCGCACCCGGCGAATTCATTCCGGTCGCCGAAAAATGCGGCTTCATGCCGGAGATCGGCCGCATCGTCATCACCAAGGCGATCAACGAAGCCGCCGAATGGAACCGCGCCGGTATTGCCTTCGGGCGGCTTGCCGTCAACGTTTCAGGCACCGAACTGCGCGAGCATGATTTCGATGCGTTTCTGTTCGGGACGCTGGAAAAGGCCGGGCTGCCACCGCAGAAACTGTCGCTGGAAATCGTCGAATCCGTCATTCTTGATGACGAGAAGACCGGTATCGCCGCCAAGCTGCGCCACATCAGGGCGGCCGGCGTCCATCTTGAACTCGATGATTTCGGCACCGGCTACGCCTCGCTCAGCCATGTCAACCCGAACGAGATCGACCGGCTGAAAATCGACCGCCGCTTCGTCCAGAACATCCATGAGAATGGCGACAACTCGAAGATCGTGCGCGCCATCACCGAGCTGGCGCGTGGCCTTGGCATCTCGATCGTTGCCGAAGGTGCTGAAACCGAGGCCGAGCTCGATTCGCTGATGGCGATCGGCTGCGACCAGGTGCAGGGCTATTCCATCGCCTTCCCGATGCCGCACGACAAGGCGCTGGAATGGCTGACGGCCCGGATGCCGAAGAAGGCCAAGCTGACGGTGCTGCAGGGAAGCCTGGCGTAGGCCTTGCCTTGACAACCGTCATCGACATGGCGGCCTGTCGTGATCGCAACCGGATAGTGCGGATGATGACACCGTTTCGGTTTGTCCTGGCGGCACTGTTGATTTTTGCGTTCCCCGCATATGGGGCGGATCGCACCATTTATCTCACCTTTGACGATGGCCCGCTGAACGGCACCAGCAACATCCTCGACGTGCTGGAAGCCGAGCAGGTTCCGGCGACCATGTTCATGGTCGGCATGCATGCGCAAGCGAGCCCCACCAACGAGGCGCTCGTCCAGCGCGCCAAACAGCTTCCGCTGGTTACGCTCGGCAACCACAGCTACAGCCACGCCAACAACCGCTACCAGCATTACTACGCCGACACCGAAGGCGTCGTCGCCGACATGATGCGGGCAAACGCGGTGCTCGGCCTGAAGCCGGTGGTGCACGCCCGGCTGCCGGGGCGCGACGTGTTCAGGCTGCCCTCGATGTCGAAGAACGACACCTCGCTCGGCCTGGCCCAAGAGGGCCGCGAGGAGCCCGACTATGAGTTTGTCGCGGCCTCAGGCTTCTATCTCTACGGCTGGGACCACGAATGGGTGCACAAGGACAGCGGCGAACCGGTGCAAAGCGTCGACCATCTGGTCAGCGAGATCGATCACCTGTTCGGCTACGGCCGCTTCGTCAAACCGCGCAAGCTGGTCCTGCTGATGCATGACGAGATGTTCCAGGACAGTTTCGACGGCAAGACGAAGCTGACCAACCTGATTATCGCGCTGAAGCTGCGCCACTACACCTTTGGGGCAATCAAGAGCTACGACGACTGAGCCTCGTCCTTTTTGTTTCTATGCATGTCATTGCCCCAAAACCGGGACCACTTTTGGGCGACATGCATTAGCTTTCCACATTGGCCCGCAGCGCCGCCAGCACCTGTGCAAACTCCGCCAGCCGCTCGTCGGACAACCCCACCCGCAGCCGCTTGTCGAAGACAAGCGCGGCCTTGCGCAATGTCTCGAACATCGCTTCCCCCGCCTCGGTCAGTTCGACCAGGTGGACCCGGCGGTTGACGGGATCTCGGCGGCGCGTCAGCAGGCCCTGCGCCTCCATCGCGTTGAGATGATGGGTCAACGTCGCGCCCTGGATGCCGATCATGCCGGCGAGTTCACGCTGGTTGGCAAGCTTGCTCGACTTGACCGACAGCAGAGTAAGCCAGACCGGCAGCGTGCCGCCGGCTTCGACCAAAGCGGCATCGAAGGCCTGGGCAACAAGCTTGGCGGTGCGGCCGAGATTCATGCCGACTGGCGGGCGTTCGAAAGGCGTCATCACAAGACACTAGAACAAGGGAAAGGCCGATGGAACTGGCTCCGGTTTATACATTGACACCTAATCGTTAGATATCTAACTATATGGCAATGGCGGACGAAAGAGGAGATCCGGTCGTGCAGTATGTCTACATCGTCGTTATCGGCCTTCACGTCATGGCCGGTGTTTTCTGGGCAGGCACAACGATCACACTGGCGCGCGATCCCGATATCCGGGCCGAGCGCTTCATCCAGCCGCAGATGGGCGCGGCCGGCATGGTTTTCCTGACCGGAGCGCTGCTCTGGTATTTCTTCCACGGCGCCTATTTCGGCTCGATGGAAATGGTGCTGGCGCTTGGCATCATGGCCGCTTTCGCCGCCGCGGGTGTGCTCGGCGCCATGGTCCGGGCGCCCAGCAGGCGGCTTGCCGGCGCGAATGCGGAAACCGAAACGCAACTGCGCGCCAGAATGGCGACGGGCGAACGCATTGCCGCGTGGCTGCTGGTCGTCACCGTGCTCTGCATGGCCGTCGCCAGGATGGTCTAAGGCGCAGCAACTCGCAGAATCGTACGTTGTCTGGCGACAAGCCGATGACGTGCGGGCGCGCGGTCAGACCGACGTACACGGGCTCTCGTACGCAGGTCCGACCGCGCGCCACCAATTTCGCGATGATGATTTTCAGATCCGCAGGCCGAACCTGATGCCATCATAGATGGCGGCATGGATGTTGCGCGAGGCGACCGCGTCGCCGATGCGGAACAGCACGAAGCGCGCTTCTGGATTGCGCGCCGGAAAGATGTCGCCGCCGCTCACCAGACGCTCGTAGTCCACCGCGCCGCCATTCTTCGACAGCGGTTTCAAGGACAAATAGAGATCGTCGAGCGGCAGCGTGCCGTGCTCGACCACCACCTGGTCGACCCTGCGCTCGCCGCGCCAGCCGTCGGCGAAATCTGAAGCCAGTTCCGCGACCAGCTGATTGCCTTCGCGCCGCACCGAGCGCAGCCGCGTGTTGATGGTGATGGTGACGCCCTTTTCCTGGAAGGCGCGCATGTAGGGCACGTGGTTCATGCCGCCCATTTCCGGGGCAAAGAAGCGCTCGGGCGAGACAAGTTCGAGTTTCGAGCCGGCATTGGCGATCAGTTCGGCCGCGCCCATGCCCTGATGGCCGCCATTGTCGTCAAAAAGCAGCACATTTTCCGCCGGCTTGACGCTGCCGGCCATGATGTCCCAGCTCGAAGTGACGAGATTGTCGCCCGCCGTCAGCGGCGGGTTCTGCGGCAGGCCGCCTGTGGCGACCACCACCACGTCTGGCGACAGGGCCAGAACGTCATCCTTCTCCGCCCAGGTGTCATAGCGGATCTCGACGCCGAGCCGGTCGAGTTCGGCCAGGCGCCAGTCGACGATGCCGATCAATTCCTTGCGGCGCGGGTTCTGTGTCGCCAGCCGAATTTGGCCGCCGGCCTGGCTCGACGCTTCGAGCACCGTCACCTTGTGGCCTCTCTCGGCTGCGACCCGTGCAACCTCCAGCCCGCCGGCGCCGGCGCCGACGACGACGACGTTGCGCTTCGGTCCTTCGGTCCTAGCGATAATGTGCGGAATGTTGGCCTCGCGGCCGGTCGCCGCATTATGGATGCACAGCGCTTCGCCGCCTTCGTAGATGCGGTCGAGACAATAGGTGGCGCCGACGCAAGGGCGTATCTCATGCTCGCGGCCCTCCATCACCTTGCGGATGATGTGCGGATCGGCGATGTGGGCACGGGTCATGCCGACCATGTCGAGCTTGCCTGTGGCGATGGCGTGGCGCGCGGTGGCGACGTCGGAAATACGCGCCGCATGGAAGGTCGGGAATTTTGTCGCCGCCCTCACCTCGCCGGCGAAATCGAGATGCGGCGAAGAGCGCATGCCGGTCACCGGGATGACCCTGGTCAGCGCCGCATCGGTCTCGATCGAGCCGCGGATGATGTTGAGGAAATCGACCTTGCCGGAACCGGCCAGCCGTCTGGCGATCTCGACGCCCTCCTCTTTCGACAGGCCTTTCTCGAAATCCTCGTCGGCGACCATGCGGATGCCGACGACGAATTTCTCGCCGACCGCGGCGCGCACGGCATCGAGCACCATGTTGGTGAAGCGCAAGCGGTTGTCGAGCGAGCCGCCGAACTCATCGTCGCGCTGGTTGGTGGCCGGTGACCAGAAGCCGTCGATCAGATGGCCGTAAGCCTCGAATTCGATGCCGTCGAGGCCTGCGGCCTGGCAGCGCTGGGCGGCCGAGGCATAGTCGGCGACGATGCGCTCCATGTCCCAGTCTTCGATGGTCTTGGGGAAAGCGCGATGCGCCGGCTCGCGCACCGGCGAGGCCGAGAGCACCGGCAGCCAGTCTGCCTTGTTCCAGCCGGTGCGGCGGCCGAGATGGGTGATCTGGATCATCACCTTGCAGTCATGCTCGTGGCAGGCGTCCGCAAGCTCAGCCAGCCACGGCACGATCCTGTCGTCATAGACATGCAGATTGCCGAAGGCGGCCGGACTGTCGCGCGAGACGATGGCCGAACCGGCGGTCATGGTCAGTGCCATGCCGCCCTTGGCCTTTTCGGCATGGTAGAGGCGGTAGCGTTCTTTCGGCATGCCGTCTTCCGAATAGGCCGGCTCATGGCTGGTCGACATGACCCGGTTCTTCAGCGTCAGATGCTTGAGCTGATAGGGCTGGAGAAGCGGATCGTTGCTGGTCATCGTCTTCCTGCTGTTTCAAATTGTGCTGAAGCAGCATGGGCTGCTTCAGATCTTATTTAATCATCGGATTCATCCGAAAACCGCTGCGCACTTTTCGGTCCGATGCTCCTATTTAATCATCGGATTCATCTGAAAACCGCTGCGCACTTTTCAGTCCGATGCTAATGAGCGGCAAAATCGAAGGAATGCTGCCCATGACCGTCACCAAGAACCTCACCCAGCTCGGCGCACACGTCGAGACGCCACAGAGCCCCGATCAGGCGGTCCTGGAGACCGTGCCGTTTACGCGCGGCGACGGTCCGCCGGCCATCGTGCGCTTTACCTGCCCGGAATTCACCTCGCTGTGTCCGGTCACCGGCCAGCCGGATTTCGCCCATATCGTCATCGACTACGCACCCGATGCGTTGCTGGTGGAATCGAAGTCGCTGAAGCTGTTCATGACCTCGTTTCGCAACCACGGCGCCTTCCATGAAGAATGCACCGTCATGATCGGCCGCCGCATCGTGGCGGCGACCAAGCCGCTGTGGCTGCGCATCGGCGGCTACTGGTTTCCGCGCGGCGGCATTCCGATCGACGTGTTCTGGCAGACCGGCGCGCCGCCGGAAGGCGCCTGGCTGCCCGACACCGGGGTGGCGCCCTATCGCGGGCGCGGCTGAGCAAGCACGTCTGGACGATCGGGACTGCATCAGTTGAGGGGCAGACGCCGGTAGCGACCGGGCATGGCCGGGTCACTGAAATGGTGCATCGGGCCATGCTCGGCGAAGTGCTGGGACCAGCGTTTCATTGCGGCGGGGTCGAGCTCGACCCCCAACCCGTGGCCTTCCGGCACACGCACCGTGTTGCCGGTCTGGCGGAACGGACCGTCCTTGATCACGTCGCCGATCTGCCAGGCAAACAGCGACTGCGACGCTTCGGTGATCCACTGCGTTGCCGCCACGACATGCAAATAGGCCGATGTCATGATGCCGAGATCGTTCGAGTAGCACCAGAAGCCCTTGCCCATCGCTTCGCAGGCGGCGATGAATTTCAAGGTTTTCGACAGACCACCGAGGGCGGCGAAATTGCAGACGAAGTAATCTGGAGCGCCGAGCGCAACCGCCCGCCTGAGATCCGGAGTGTGCGTGGAGAACGGAATGCGCGAGTGCTGGCGCAGCGCCGCCATCTCCTCGAAGGTGGCGACCGGATCCTCGTAGTTGCGGATGTTGAACGGCTCGATCTCGCGCAGCACCCAGCGCGCCGTGGTCAGCGACCATTGCATGTTGGAATCGAGCTTGATCTGCGCCTTTTCACCCAGCGCTTCGCGCAGCATCCGCACGGTCCTGATTTCAAGCTGTGGATCGCCCATGATCAGCTTGCCCTCGAAGATCGTCGAACCATGCTCTTCCCGCATCTTCAGGCAGTAATCGACGATCGCTTCGGGCGTCATCTCGCCGCCCGCGCCATTCTGTGGTGCGCGAAAGGAGAAATATTCCGAAAACGGAATGTCCTTGCGCACCGCGCCGCCAAGCACCTTGTAGAGCGGCATGCCGAAGACCTTGCCCCTGATATCCCACAGCGCCAGTTCGACGGCGCCAAACGCCACCGAGGCGGCGTTCTCGCCAGTATTGGCGGTGATCTGCCACGGCGGCACGCAGCGCGCCTCGCAATCGGCAATGTCGAGCGGATCGGCACCAATCAGCGCCGGCGCGATCTCGGCTTTGATCACCTCGCCGAAGTGCCACCACGGGGCCTCGCCCAGTCCGACCACGCCTTCGTCGGTCTCGACCTCGATGATCGACTTCGAGGCGCCGCCATAGAGACCGGCCGTCCACCAGAACGGCGCGTCGAGCGGAACGTTGACGTGGGTGACACGGATATTGGTGATCTTCATCGGTTCCCTACTCGCACTGATATTGGCTGAGCGCCCATTCGCCGGTCACCGACAACAGGTCCGATATCTTCCAGTCGCCGTCGACCTTCCTGAACTTCCATTCCAGCCGGTGCGGATTGCCGGCGACGACGAAGGCGACAATGACCTTGGCCTGGTCGCCATTGATCGCTTCAAGCGTCTTCAGGCTCTTGTCGATCTCGGCCTTGTCATAGTCCGCATTGTCGAGCGCCATGTTGGGGTCGAGGCATTCGCCCTGTCCGGATTTGAGCAAGGCGTCGCTCTTGTCGAGAACGGTTTTCGCCGGATCGGTGAAATGGCTACGCTGTGCGGGATCGAGTTCGAGCCCGACCTGATCGTAAAACGGCCGCACCACCGCTGTCGGCGATCCCGGCTGGATGGGCGCGGCGGGCTCGCTGGGCGGCCCTGCAACTGGTGGCGTTGCGGGTTCCACCGCACCACCGGGCGCATTTGCAGGCGGCACACCGCTGTCGCCTGTCGCATTGTCGGTCGGGGCATTTGCCGGCGGCGCACCGAACAGCCCTTGCGCCGCGGCGGCGCTCAGGCCCGCCGCCAGCAGGCACACAGTCGACAGTGCCAGGAACGGGCGGCGGGCCATCGCATCACTCCGCCGTCTGGCCGGCCATGCATTCCAGCGCGCTGAGCTTCCAGTCGCTGGTCTTGGAGGCGATGTCGGATATCTTCCACTTGCCGTCGATCTTCTTGAGCGACCAGACCATGTCGCGTTTGGAACCATCGCCTTCCGAAAAAAGGCTGAATGATGCTGTAACCTCGGCGTTGTCACCATCCAGCTTCTCGGCCAGTTTCAGCGTCTTCGAGACAGTCTTCTGATCGAAATCCTGGGCGTCCAGGCCAGGATCGAAATCGATGCAGGCGACCTCGTCCGGGTTCTTTTTCGTTGCCTGGTCGTTCAGGTTGAACAGGTTCGTCACCGGCTCGGTGAACCGATCCCGGTATTGCTCGTCGGCCTCGAATTTGACCGCCGGCACATAGAAGAACTTCACCGCGTCGGACGCTGGTCCGGCGAAGGTGGCTGAGGGCAAGGCTATCGAAAGGGCGGCAACGAGCACTGTCCGTCTCATGCAGAATCTCCGGCTTTTGATGGCTTGAAGCTATCAATACCACGCATCCTGCATATCGGCTTTTTTGCGACTCATGAAGTCCTGCAACGCCTCGTCTATCCCCGGATCGAGCGGCGGCGCCTGATATTCGGCCAGGGCCTTTTTCCAGCGCCGGTTGGCGCGGATGGCGGCATCTTCCGATCCGGCCGCCTCCCACTTCTCATAGGGCTCGTTGTCGGCGATCTCCGAATCCCAGAATGCCGTCTCGTAATTGGCCAAGGTGTGGGCCGAGCCGAAGAAATGGCTGCCTGGCCCGACTTCCCTGAAAGCGTCGAGCGCCAGCTGGTTGTCGTCGATCTTCACGCCATCGAGGTAGGTGTGCAACGCGCCGCAGAAGTCGGCGTCCATGACGAATTTTTCGTAGGACATCGACAACAGCCCATCGAGGAAGCCGGCCGAATGCAGGATGAAGTTGGCGCCGCAATGCACGGCCGCCAGCATCGACATGGTGCCTTCGTTCATGGCGTGTGCGTCGGGCAGCTTCGAGGTGGTGAAATTGCCGGAGCATCTGAGCGGCAGGTTCAGCCGCCGCGCCAGTTGCCCGATGACCATCGAGCCGATCGCTGGCTCGGGCGTGCCGAAGGTCGGCGACCCCGAACGCAGCGACATCGACGACAGGAAATTGCCGAAAATGACCGGCGCGCCCGGCCGTTCGAGCTGGGTCAGCGCGCAGCCGGCCATGGTTTCGGCGAGAGACTGGGCAATGGCGCCGGCATTGGTCACCGGCCCCATGGCGCCGCCCAGGATGAAGGGCACGATGACCGCCGCCTGGTTGGCGCGCGCATAGGCGCGCAGCGCCGTCGTCATCGTCGCGTCCCAGACCAGCGGCGAGTTGACGTTGACATTGCCGAGTATGACGCAATTGCGGTCGACGAAGTCGCGGCCGAAGACGATGCGCGCCATGTCGATCGAATCCTCGGCGCGGCTCTCTGCCGTCACCGAGCCCATGAAGCCGCGATCGGAATATTTGATGTGGCTGTAGACCATGTCGAGATGGCGCTTGTTGACCGGCACGTCGACCGGCTCGCAAATGGTGCCGCCGGAATGGTGCAGCCAGGGCGAGGACTGCGCCAGCTTCACGAAGTTGCGGAAATCCTCGATCGTGCCGTAGCGGCGGCCCTTGTCGATATCCATGACGAAGGGCGAGCCATAGGCCGGCGAGAAGACAACGCTCTTGCCGCCGATCTCGACCGAATTGGCCGGATTGCGCGCATGCTGGGTGAAGCTCGCCGGCGCGGTCTTGAGGATTTCGCGCAGCATGCCGGGTTCGAATTTGACCAGCACGCCATCGATCGAGGCCCCTGCCCGCTTCCAGTGCGCCAGGGCCACCGGGTCGTCACGGAATTCGATGCCGATCTCGGCCAGGATCCGGTCGGCGGTCGCCTCGATGCGCAGCAGGTTTTCTTCCGACAGGATGTCGTAGGTCGGGATGTTGCGAACGATGTAAGGCCGGCTGAGCCCCTCGGAGCCATGCGAACGCAGCTCACGTCGGGCGACGCGGCCACCGCCGCGTTCGCGGCGTTTGGCGGGTTCGATCGTCGTCTCGGCGGCCGGTGCGTTCATGGCAACTCCATTCCACTCATTGAGACCAGACTAATTGGACAAAATGCTGATGTGACGCTGGAAAATCCTGATCTCTTGTATAAGCTGAGCTTATGCGAAGCCTGCGCCACCTCTTGCCCTCCGCCGGCAGCCTGATCGTCTTCGAGGCGGCCGGACGGCTGTCGAGTTTCACCGCCGCCGGGCGCGAGCTCGGCATGACGCAGGCCGCCGTCTCCTATGCGGTGCGCGGGCTGGAAGAACAGCTCGGCGCCCAGCTGTTCCAGCGCCGCCACCGCCAGGTCGTCCTGACCGAGGCCGGCGAGCGCTTCCATGCCGACGTGTCGCTCGGCCTTTCGCACATCCGCAAGTCGGCGGAGGACCTGCGCCTGCAGGCGACCGGCGGTCATGTGACGCTGGCCGCGTCGACGGCGTTCGGTTCCTTCTGGATGATGCCGCGCCTGCAGCAGTTCCGCGACGAATTGCCGGGCATCGACCTGCGCATCCAGACCGCCGACCGCGACCTCGACATCATCGCCGAAGGCATCCCGCTCGGCGTGCGCGGCGGCGAACCCCGAGACTGGGCGGACTATCATTCGCTGGCGCTCGCCGACGAGGAAATCTTCCCGGTGGCCGGCGCAAGCTATCTGGCGAAGTTCGGCCTGCCGCAGACCGTCGAGCAACTGGCCACGCACCGTCTCATCCATCTGGAGGAGCCCTATCGAGAGGCAGCCAGTTGGGACGAATGGTTCGAGTCGGCCGGCGCTAGCCTCAGCGATGCCGCGCGGGGCCTGCGCATCAACGACTATGCCCTGGTGATCCAGGCCGTGATGGAAGGGCAAGGCATCGCGCTCGGCTGGCGGCATCTCGCCTCGCGGCTGCTGGCATCGGGCCTGCTGGTGCCGGTGACGGATCATGTGATGAAGACCGGCAAGGCATTCTATGTCGTCTGGCCGAAGAACCGCGAACTCAGCGACAATGCCCGCAAGGTGCGCGACTGGCTGGCCGCGCAGGCGTGAGGAGGTGCTGTCCCGCCGGCATCGAAAGCTTCCGCATCTGCTCCGAATCCGCCTATAGTGCTCCCATGCCCATTCGCCAGCTCTCCGAAACGATGATCAACCAGATCGCCGCCGGCGAAGTCATCGAGCGTCCGGCAAGCGTGGTCAAGGAACTGGTCGAGAATGCGCTCGATGCCGGTGCTGTCAGGGTAGAGATCGTCACCGCCGGCGGCGGGCTGAACCTGATCCGGGTCACCGATGACGGTTCCGGCATTCCCGAGCCGGAGCTGGCGCTGGCGATCGCGCGTCACTGCACCTCCAAGCTCGCCGAGGACATTCACGACATCCGCTCGCTCGGTTTCCGCGGCGAGGCGCTGCCGTCGATCGGCTCGGTGTCGCGGCTGTCGATCCGTTCGCGCACGGCAACAAGTGACAGCGCCGCCGAGATCGGCATCGAGGGCGGCCGCGTCTTGCCCGTCAGGCCGGCGGCCGCCAATCGTGGCACCACGGTCGAGGTGCGCGACCTGTTCTTCGCCACGCCGGCCAGGCTCAAATTCATGAAGGGCGAGCGCGCCGAAAGCTCTGCCACCAGCGACGTGGTCAAGCGCATCGCCATCGCCTTTCCCGCCGTGCGTTTCACGCTGGCCGGTTCCGACCGCTCGACATTGGAACTGCCGGCGACCGACGACAGCGCAGAAGGCAGCCTGCGCCGCGTCGCCCAGGTGATGGGCGCCGACTTTCCAGACAATTCCATTGCCATCGACGCGATGCGCGAAGGCGTGCATCTGACCGGTCACGTGTCTATCCCGTCCTTCACCCGCGCCAACGCCCTGCAGCAATATGCCTATGTCAATGGCCGCCCGGTGCGCGACAAGCTGATTGCCGGCGCCATTCGCGGCGCCTTCGCCGACGTCTTGCCGCGCGACCGGCATGCGGTGACGGTGCTGTTCCTGACGCTCGATCCGGCCATTGTCGACGTCAATGTCCATCCGGCCAAGGCCGATGTGCGGTTCCGCGATCCCGGACTGGTGCGCGGATTGATCGTCGGCGCTGTCCGGCAAGCACTCGCCGATTCCGGTATCCGCGCCGCCACCACGGGGGCCGCCGGCATGATGGCGGCGTTCCGGCCTGGTGCCGCATCCTACGGCCACGGCGGGCCCGCAAATGGCCATCGCAGCTACGAGGCTTCATACCATGCCTCCAG
Source organism: Mesorhizobium kowhaii (assembly GCF_042431665.1). Taxonomy (NCBI): domain Bacteria; kingdom Pseudomonadati; phylum Pseudomonadota; class Alphaproteobacteria; order Hyphomicrobiales; family Phyllobacteriaceae; genus Mesorhizobium; species Mesorhizobium kowhaii. The sequence goes on along the minus strand of NZ_JBHLYT010000176.1, from coordinate 177,849 downwards.
CCCAGCCGGTTTCGATCCGGCGCGCTCGCCGCAGCGGCCGCTCGACATGGGTTTTGAGGGCTTCGATCAGCGCGGCTTGCATGAAAACGAGCAGGCGGCGTTCGATGCCGGCCCGCTTGCCAGCGCCGATGCGCGTGCCGGGCAGAGCGAAGCGGCGGAGACGCTGCTTGGCGCGGTGCTGGGTGCGGCGCGCGCGCAGGTGCACGAGAACTACATCGTGGCGCAGACCAGGGATTCGCTCATCATCGTCGACCAGCATGCGGCGCATGAGCGGCTGGTCTATGAGGCGCTGAAGAATGCGCTGCATTCGCGCGCCGTGCCATCACAGATGCTGTTGCTGCCGGAAATCGTCGACCTGCCGGAAGAAGATGCCGAACGGCTGGCGATGCATTCCGAGACGCTGGCCCGCTTCGGCCTCGGCATCGAGCGTTTTGGCCCGGGTGCGGTCGCGGTGCGCGAAACGCCCTCAATGCTTGGCGAGACCAATGTCCAGCAACTGGTGCGCGACCTCGCCGACGAGATCGCCGACAATGATACGGTCGAGACGATCAAAGGACGGCTGGACAAGATCGCGGCAACCATGGCCTGCCACGGCTCTGTGCGCTCCGGCCGACTGCTGAAAGCCGAGGAGATGAACGCGCTGCTGCGGCAGATGGAGGCGACGCCCGGCTCCGGCACCTGCAACCACGGGCGGCCGACTTACATCGAGCTCAAGCTCGCCGACATCGAAAGGCTGTTCGGGCGAAGGTAGTAGAGGACCGCACGGCGCAGACCCCACCCGGACCTTCGGTCCGACCTCCCCACAAGGGGGAGGTAGTGAGCTAGCCTTACCCTCCCCTTGTGGGGGGGTCGCTGCGAAGCAGCGGGGTGGGGGTCCGAAAAGAGCCGCTTTTTAGCGGCTCTTTTCGGGTCAAAGAACGACTCCAACTCTCTGTTTCACCTCTTCAAATTCACCACGATGACACCGCCGAGCGCCAATGCACCGCCGAGCATGCCGAGCAGCATCGGCACTTCGCCCAGCCAGAAGAAGCCGATCAGGGCCGACATCGGTGAAACCAGATAGAGAAAGTTCGAGGCACGTGCGGCCGGCAGGCGCGATAGCGCGGTTGCCCAGGCGGCATAGGCGATCAGGCTTGGCACGATGCCGAGAAAGATCACGGCGCCGAGGCCGGCTGTGTTGGCGACCGCTGCCTGGGCAAAGCCGCTCGGCAGGAAGGGTGCCAGGCAAAGCGCGCCGAGCACCATGTTCGAAGCCGAAATGGTCAGCGGATGGTGGCGGGCGAAGAGCGGCTTCTGGACGATGGTGTTGACGGCCGAGCAGAGCGCCGAACCCAGCACCAGCAGCGCCCCGGCGTTGAAATGCAGGCCATGCCCATCGCCGACGGCGATGATGCCGATGCCGGCGAAGGAAATGGCGGTGCCAACCCATGCCATGCTGGAGAAGCGCTCACCGAGCAGCGCCATCGCCATGATGGCGGTGAAGATCGGGCTGACATTGATGATGAAGCCGGCGGCGCCGGCCGAAACGGTCAGTTCACCAAAATTGAGCATTGCCGTGTACAGCGCCACGAAAATGGCACCGCCAAAGACCAGGCGCCACAATTCGTCGAGCCTGGGCAGTGCCGGACGCTTGACGGCGAGGAAGATCGCCGCCGGCACCGCGGCGATGGCAAAGCGCAACGCACCGAGTTCCAGCGGCCCGAAGGCGGCAAGGCCAGCGCGGATGGCCGGAAAGGCAGAGGCCCAGCCAACCACCGTCAGCGCCACGGCCACGGCTGCCGTGGTGTCCATCCGTTGTGTCGGATTCAACGTGCTGGTCATTGCGCTCATCTCACTGTCCTCGTGTTCTCGTGCCCTGAAATGCAGAAAACGCCTTTTCGGGCGGGTTGACAAACGACCAAATCGAGGATCAGCTGTGACTATGGATCACAGCTCCGACACAATGGTGCCACTCGAAACGCTGCGCGCCTTCGACGCGGCGGCGCGAACGGGCAGCTTTTCGGCCGCGGCCGAAAAGCTCAACATTACCCATGGCGCCGTCAGCCGGCAGATCGCCAAGCTCGAGGACTGGCTGGGTTTGAAAGTGTTCGATCGCGGCGCGCGCGGTGTCTCGCTGACGATCGAAGGCAACAGGCTGCATCTGCGCACGGCGGAAGCTTTCGCGCTGATATCGACCCATTCCGATCGCTGGGTCGAGCCGCGTGGTACCGCCGTGGTGCGGCTGACCTCGATCCCCTCGGTCAGCGGGCTGTGGCTGATGCCGCGCATGGCCGCACTGGAGAACAATCCTTCCAAGCTGCGCATCGTGCTCGATGTCGATATCCGTCAGGCCGACCTTGCCGACGAAGGCATCGACCTGTCGATCCGCTGTGGACGCGGCGGCATTCCGGGCCGCGTCTCGGTGCAGCTTTTCGAGGAACATGTTTTTCCCGTCGCCTCGCCCGAGCTTGCCCGCGAGATCGGCCGCGGCGACCCTGCCCGGCTGCTCAAATTTCCACTGATCAACGATTCCGACGCTTCGGCCTGGCGCGCCTGGTTTGCCGCGCAAGGCATGGATTACCGCCCGCGCCCGCAGGACCGGCGCTTCGAGGACTATAATCTTGTGCTCGACGCCGCCGCCTATGGGCTCGGCATCGCGCTGGCGCGCCCACCCCTGACAGGGCATCAACTGAAGTCGGGCCGCATCACCGCTGTCGACGAGCGCACAGCGCTCAATCCGGTGTCCTACTGGCTCGACCGGCCGATGGGACGGCCACGTGCCGCAGCGGCAGAACTGGCGCGCCGTATCGCGGTGCAGGCAGGACTTGGCATGGAAAAGATGGAAGCCTTTATCGAGGCTGAAGGCTAGAGCAGCGCCAGCAGAACGAACCCGACGACCGCCGCGGCCAACAGCCCGGCAGTCAGCGACATCAACCCAACACTCGTCTGCCTGTTTTCGGGCTGGGCCGCTTCGCTCGGCCGGGCGGTTGCACGCCCTCGCCTGGCCTCAGCATCGCCGGCCGGGGTACGGCGCAACGGCAACAGCTCGGATGCGAAAAGCGGTAGCCATGGCAAGGTTGCCGGCCTTGGGGTGGCACCCTCATCGCCCCTTGCCGGAGGCAGCGCCAAGCCACGTTGCGCAGTGTCGCCATCCGCTGGTCTCCTCGCCGCAGTGGCCACCGATGCGGCGTCGCCGGCTGTGTCGCCGTCCGGTTCGGCGAGCGCCAGATAGGCCTGCATTACTTCGGCCGAGACCGTCTGCTGCGCTCTTGCGGCTGTCGCCTGCAACAGCATCGGCAAAGTCGGTGTCGCCACGGGTCGCACGGCTGCGCCGGAGGGCGCCGGCGACGCCACCAGCGCCTTCACCAGTGCCGTTTTAGCCGGATCGGCCTTTGCCGACGGCACGGCCTGCGGCGTCATGGCTTCCCTAAGCAGGGCGGCAAGACGGGCGGAGGAAATGTCCATAGTGCCCCGACAACAGCAATTTTCCACCCAAGAATACAGGTTCAATGTTGTCTCAGGCTTGTCATACGCTTGACCTTGCCGCCAATTTATGGCGATGAAATCCTCATGAACCTTGGCGCCGCTGCATGATGAACCGTTTCGAAGGCCCTGGCGGCAAGGAAGCCCGTATCCGCTATCTCGATGGCGACTTCCAGGTTACCAGCCCGGGCGCTTTCGTGCGCTGCGCGGTGACCGGCGAAAGCATCCCGCTCGATGAGTTGAAATACTGGAGCGTCGCCAGGCAAGAGCCCTACATCAACGCCGCCGCTTCGCTGCGCCGCGAAATCGAGGTGCATCCGGAGTTGCGCAGCCGGGGTTGACGTTTGCGCAAGTCGTTGTCGCAAAACAGCAACGCACTTCAGAACGACAGACGGTGGATCAGCCCTTCAGCTTGCGTTGGCGCCAGGCATCCAGCGTCTCCTCGATGATGCGTTCGGGCACGCGATCAAGCTCGAAAACCGTGTTGATGTCCAAGACCTCGAGCCGGTCGAGAAAGTCCTGTGGGGCGCCGTGCCGCAGCCGCGCGGCGTCCTTGGCGGTGGTGATGAGGCCGAGCCCTTCGGCACGCGCCGTCGCCGCCAGTTCGGCGAGTTCGTCCTCTCCATAGAAATGATGGTCCGGAAACGGCCGCGTCAACGCCAGCTCGCCGCCGGCCTCGCGCACCGTGTCGAAGAATTTTTCGGGATGGCCTATGCCGGCGAAGGCGAGGAACCGCTTGCCGGCAAGCCCCTGCTTGCCGTTCGATTCGGTATGGGCCTCGAAGATCGGGCGGGCGGCGCGTGCCGCCTGGCGGACCACGGCGTCGGCGGCGGTGCCCTCACCCATCTTCAACAGCCCGCTGGTGAAGACCAGTTGGTCGACGATCTTGGCCCTAAGCGGGCCGCCCGGAATGACGTGGCCATTGCCGATGCCGTAGCGCGCATCGACGACGACCAGCGCATAGTCGATGTGGATGCGCGCGCTCTGAAAGCCATCGTCCATGATCAGGAAATCGCAGCCGTGCCTTTCCAGCAGCAGCCGGGCGCCGGCGGCGCGGTTCGGCGTCACCGCCACTGGCGCGTGTTCGGCCAGGAGCAGCGGTTCGTCGCCGACATGCCTGGCGCTGTCGTGATGCGCGTCGACGACATGCGGCTCGGCGAAGGAGCCGCCATGGCCGCGCGACAGGAAACCGGGTTTGAGCTGCATGCGCTTGGCCTGTTCGGCCAAGGCGATCGCCACCGGCGTCTTGCCGGTGCCGCCAACGGTGAAATTGCCGATGCACAGAACCGGCGCCTCGATCTTCTCGCGCCGGGCGCGCCGCATACCGCGGCCGGCGGCGAGGGCATAGATGGCCGACAGCGGTGACAGCGCCAGGACCCGCCAGTCCGGCTCTTCCCACCAGAATGGTGGTGCTTCGGAAGCCACGTTAGCGCCCGTTTGCGCCCTTCAGGCGCGACTTGACGACCAGCGGCTGGATGTAGGGCTCAAGCGATTTCAGCGTGCGCGCCAGCGCGCCGCGCATCTCGTCGACGGTCGCCACACCCGCCGCCATCATCTCGTGACGCGCCACTTCGTTGGTCAGAAGGAAATTGACGGCGCCGGCCAGCATGTCGCGATCGCGCACCAGCTTGGCGCCGCCGCTGTCGAGCAGGCGCTGGTAGGCCTCGCGAAAATTCTGCACATTGCGCCCGGCGAGAACCGCCGTGTCGAGCATGGCCGGCTCGAGCGGGTTCTGGCCACCTTCCGAGGTCAGCGAGCGGCCGACAAAGGCGATTTCGGTCAGCCTGAGATAGAGCCCCATCTCGCCGATCGTATCGCCAAGCAAGATGTCGGTGTCGGCGGCGATCCTGTCGCCCTTGCTGCGCCGCGCGACGTTCAGGCCCATGCCGGAAATCTGTGCCGCGAGCGCCTCGGCGCGATCGGGATGGCGCGGAACGACGATCGTCAGAAGACCATGGTGGCGTTTGTGCAGCATCGCATGAACCTCGGCGGCGACCACCTCCTCGCCGTCATGGGTCGAGATCGCCGCCCAGGTCGGGCGCGCGCCGATCTGCCGCCGCAGCGTCGCCAGTACCCGTTCGTCGACAGGCGGCGGCGCGGTATCGGACTTGAGGTTGCCCGACACGGTGACCGGGCGGGCGCCGAGCGAACGGAAGCGCTCGCCGTCGACATCCGACTGGGCAACGACATGGGCGAGATTCTCGAACAGCGCCTCGGCGATGTTGGCCCGTTTCTTCCACGAGGTGAACGAGCGGTCGGACAGCCTGCCATTGACCAGCACCTGCGGCACGCGGCGCGCACCAAGCTCGAGAATGGTCATCGGCCAGATCTCGGATTCGGCGATGATCGCCAGATCCGGCTGCCAGTGATCGAGGAACCGGCTGACCGCCGGCTTGAGGTCGAGCGGCACATATTGGTGGATGATGCGATCGCCGAGCCGCTCGTCGACGACCTGCGCGGAGGTCACCGTGCCGGTCGTCAGCACGATGTTGACGCCGTAATCGAGAATGCTTTCGACCAGCGGCACGACGGCCAAGGTCTCACCGACGCTCGCCGCATGGATCCAGATCACCGGCCCCTCGGGGCGCGGGCGGCCGGCGACGCCGTAGCGCTCGCGGCGGCGGCTGCGGTCTTCCTTGCCGCGCGAGGTGCGCCAGGCGACATAGGGCCCGACCAGCGGATAGGCCGCGGCACCGGCGAAACGGTATGCCGACAACATGGCTCGCGCCCAGCGACCGCTCATCGCCGACCATCCACGAGACGGTAGGCCTCGGCGGTCGCGGCATTGAGCGCGACCGTGATTTCCTGGCGCTTGCGCTCCATTTCGGCTTCATCGGCGCCGGCCGGCACGAAGATCGGCGTGCCGATGACGATCGACGAGCGGCCGAACGGCAGATTGATGGTGGTCTTGTCCCAGCTTTTCTCGAGCACCTTGCGGCGGCTGGTGGTGATGGCGACGGGCAGGAGTGGCCGACCGGAGAGGCGTGCCAGCAGAACGATACCAAGCCCCGCGTCACGCGGCGTGCCGTGGGGAATGTCGGCGATCATGGCGACGTTCTTGCCGGCGGCGAGCGACTTTTTCAGGGCGATGAGCGCTTTTGCCCCGCCCTTGTCGAGATGCCTGGCATTCTCACGCCCGCCCGAACCGCGCACCGCCTCGATGCCGAATTTCTGCAGCATCAGCGCGTTGAGCTCGGCATCGGCGCTGCGCGAGACCATGGCAACCAGCGGCTTGCGCTTGGGATAGTAGGCTGGCGTCAGCAGATGCTGGCCGTGCCACAGAGCGATGATGCCGGGCTCGAACTCGGTGTAGGCGCCGCCCGAAAACCGCGCCGATCCCTCGACGACGCGATTGGTCAGGCGCACCAGCCGCACGAACTGGGCGAACAGGCCGGCGATGGCGTTCTTGACGAATCGTGACTGCGCCAGCGGTTCGCGAACCTTGCGCCAGAAGGCCTTGGTCGTGCGGCTGCGGCCCCTGCCTGTGGGCGTAGCCTCGGTGGCTGGCTCTTTCGCCAGATCATGCTCCATCGAAGTCAACCGACAGCCTTGTTATCGGGGTCCAGCAGCCGGTGCAGATGAACGACGAAATAACGCATGTGGGCATTGTCCACGCTGGCTTGCGCCTTGGCTTTCCACGCCGTGTGCGCGGATTGATAGTCCGGATAGATGCCGACAATGTCGAGCCCGTCGAGATCGCGGAATTCGGTGCCGCCAAGCTTCTTCAGTTCGCCACCGAACACCAGGTGCAACAGCTGTTTTTTTCCGTCTTCCGCGGCCATGTCGGTCCTTCACATATCGTGAGTTTGTGACAGGTCTAGACCAAAGCCGTCGACTTTGGAACCTTCGAAAACGCTTTCACGCATCCAGCCCGGCAATGACGCCGGCGAGCACGGCCAGCAGTTCACCGCTTCCGGCGGCGAGCGCGCCATGGCGGGTCACCTCGCCGGCATAGAGCGGCGCGCGGCCATGCTGGTCGAGCAACTGGCCGCCGGCCTCGCGCAAAATGAGATCGGCGGCGGCTATGTCCCAGTCATGCGCGTTCGGCTTGACGAAAGTGGCATCGAGCGCGCCATTGGCGATCATGGCCAGCCGATAGGCGAGCGAAGGGCTGTAGGGCGCCCGCTTCAGCCGCGCCTGCCAGTCGGCCGGCATCAGGTCGGTCAACTGCTTCAGCCCGGAAATCTCGGCCGTGTCCGCCAGCTTGCGCACCGCGATGCGCTTGCCGTTGCGGAAGGCGCCCTGCCCGGGCAGCGCCCAGTAGGTCTCGTTCATCGCCGGGCATTCCAGCACGCCGGCAAGCGTGCGGCCATGCTCGACGACGGCAACGCTGACGCACCAGGTGCGCTGGCCTTCCAGGAAGCCGCGCGTGCCGTCGATCGGGTCGACGACGAAGGTGCGGCGCGCCGAAAGCCGCACCGGATCGTCGGCCGTTTCTTCCGACAGCCAGCCATAGTCCGGCCGCGCCGCAAGCAGCGTTTCGCGCAGATAGGCGTCGGCGGCATGGTCGGCTTCGCTGACCGGCGATGTGCCGCCCTTCATCCAGACTTGCGGGTTGTTGCCGAAATAGCGCATGGCGATGACCCCGGCCTCGCGGGCAGCATCGCGCAGCAGTGGCAGATCCCCGGTGGCTCCGGGAGGGGCACCGGCAGAGATCAGGTCATGCTCCGGCAAGGGTCATGCCTTCGATCAGGAGCGTGGGGGCGGCGGTGCCGAAATTGCGGTCGAGGTCATCAGCCGGCACCATGTTGAGGAACATGGTCTTCAGGTTCGAGGCGATGGTGACCTCGGCGACCGGATAGGCAAGCGCCCCATTCTCGATCCAGAAGCCGGAAGCGCCACGACTGTATTCGCCGGTGACCATGTCAACGCCCTGGCCGAACACTTCGGTGACGTAGAAACCGGTCTTGAGCGACGCGATCAGGTCCTCGGGCGACCGTTCGCCCGGTTCGATGGCGAGATTGGTCGAGGATGGCGAGACGGAGGAGCCGCCGCGCGCGCCGCGCCCATTGGTGACGAGGCCCAGCTCGCGCGCGGCCGATGTCGACAGGAACCAGTGGTTGAGCACGCCTTTTTCGACCATCAACAGCTTTTCGCCCTCGATGCCTTCGCCGTCGAACGGGCGCGAGGCCTGGCCGCGCTGCCTGAGCGGCTCGTCGGTGACGGTGATCGCGGATGCGGCCACCTGCTTGCCCATCATGTCGCGCAGGAACGACGTCTTGCGTGCGACAGAGGCACCATTGATGGCGCCGGCAAGATGGCCGGCGATGCCGCGCGCGACGCGCGGGTCGAACACCACGTCGATCGGCCCGGTCGCCGCCTTGCGCGCGCCGATGCGGCGCACGACGCGTTCGCCGGCCTTGCGGCCGATGTCTTCAGGCGCATCGAGATCGGCAAAATGCTGGCGTGACGAGAATTCATAGTCGCGCTCCATGCCGGTGCCCTCGCCGGCAATGACGCTGGCCGAGCGCGAGAAACGCGAGCCGACATAGTGGCCGAGGAAGCCGTGCGAGGTGGCCAGCACCAGGCCGCCGAGGCCGGCACCGGCGCTGGCGCCGGCCGAATTGGTCACGCCCTTGACCGCAAGTGCCGCCGCTTCCGCCGCAAGTGCTGCTTCCTTCAATTGATCAGCCGACACCTCGGTGGCGTCGAACAGGTCGAGATCGCGCGTCTGTTTCACAAGCAATGCCGGGTCGGCCAGCCCCTGATAGGGGTCCTGCGGCGACACTTTCGCCATAGCCACGGCACGCTCGGCCAGGGCTGCCGGATCGGACGCGGCGGTTGCCGAGACGCTGGCGACCCGCCCATCGACGAAAACGCGAAGCGAGACATCCTCGCTCTCGGCCGATTCGGTGCCCTCGACCTTGCCGAGCCGCACCGACACACCGGTCGAGCGGCTGCGCACGGCCACCGCGTCGGCGGCGTCGGCGCCAGCCTTCTTGGCAGCTTCGACCAAAGCCGCGACGCGATCGGTCAATTTTGCTGCATCTGATATATCGGTCATGCGCGTGATCCTGCTGGCGCGGCGAGCTTTGGCCGCTGCCACCCATCTATTGTTCCGGTCCGGCTTGTGCAATGGCATAGGCTTCAATCAAAATGCATCGGCGCCTTTCCATCTCGCCTTCCCGGTCCGTGATCTCGATGAAACCCGCGTTTTCTATGGCGAGGTGCTGGGCTGCGCGATCGGCCGCTCATCGGCGACCGGGGTCGATTTCGACCTGTTCGGCCATCAGATGTCGGCTCATCTGCGGCCACAGGCCGCGCCAGCCGCCAGCGACGTCAGGGGCGACGGCATTTTCGTGCCGATCCCGCATTTCTGATCCGGTCGATCAACGACCGAAACGACCCGCCGCAAAGGGTGCGAGGCGCGCCGGGTCGCCGCGTCCGCCGATCAACTCGGCGACCAGACGCGCCGTGATCGGGGCGAGCGTCAGGCCGAGATGGCCATGGCCGAAAGCATGGATCACGCGTGGGCTGCCGTGCGAAGGGCCGATGACCGGCCGGGAATCCGGCAGCGACGGGCGGAAGCCTAGCCATTCCGATGAAGGTGAGCCGAGCTTGGGAAAGAACTGCCTGACGCCGCGGTCGAGCAGCGCCAGCCGGCGCGGATTTGGCGGCGCGGCAAGCCCGCCGAGTTCGACGGTTCCGGCGATCCGCAGCCGGCCGGCCATCGGCGTCATGTAGAAACCGAGATCGACGGGACAGACAGGCCGGGTCAGCAACAGCGCTTCGGTCCGGAATTCCAAGTGATAGCCGCGCTCGGTCTCGAGCGGGACATTGTCGCCGGCCTGCGCGGCCAGTGCGCGCGACCGTGCGCCGGCGGCGATCACCACCGTACCCGCCTTGATGCCAAAGCCGGGACCGCTGAGCCGGACAGCGCCGGTCTCGACTTGCAGTCCGGTTATATCAGCTCGCTTCACCGAGACGCCGCGGGCGGTCGCCGCACCGAGCAGCCGCTGCATCAGCGTCTTCGGATCGGTGACGTTCGTCGAGTCCGGGAAGTACAGACCACGCGTTCCGCTCGCCGGCAGGCCAGGCTCAAGCGCCGCCACCTCATTTGGCGTCAGAATCTCCTGGTGAACACCGAAGCCGGCGCGCATTGCCCGGCCACCGGCCCCGGCGGCAAAATCGCTTTCGCGGCGATAGAGATAGAGACAGCCATTGCGGCGCAGCAGATCCTCCAGGCCGGCCTCCGTCACCATCTCCTCCCAGGCCGGCAAGGCGTCGGCCAGCAGTCCGGCAAGCGCCAGCGCATTGGCGCGGGTGGCCGCCGGCAGCGACTGCCGCACGAATTGAATCAGCCACGGCGCCAGTTGCAACAGCGCCGGCCAGCGCAGCGAAAACGGGCTGTCGGGATCGAGCAGCAATTTCGGCAGCGCACGCAGCACGGCCGGATTGCCAACCGGCATACAGGCATATTCGGCGATCGTGCCGGCATTGCCGAACGAGGCGCCGGAGCCCGGCTCATTGGGATCGATGAGCAGGACTTCGCGCCCCTCGGCAGCAAGGCGGAGCGCCGTCGCCAGCCCGACAACGCCAGCGCCGACAATGGCGATTTCGACGGTTTCAGAAGCTGACAATGTTGGATTCCTAAACGAAGCCGGGCAGTTGCAAATGGCCGGCCGCGAGCAGCTCTGCCATCGTGGTCAGCGCGGCACGCAGATCGTCCAGAGAGCGGGCGGCGCCGACATTGATGCGGACCCCGTGCTGCACCGGTTCGCGGCCGACCGCGAAGGCATCGCCGGGAAGGACGGCCACGCCGCGCTCCAGACAGGTGCGGGCGAAACCGGCACCACGCCAGGGCTCGGGAAGGCGCAGCCAGGCATGGGTCGAGGTGGCATGGCTCTGGACATCGTAGCGGCCGAGGATTTCGCTCAGCACCGCCTGGCGCTGGCGCAGTTCCTGCTTCTGGGCCTCGATGATGCGGGCGGCCGTGCCTTCCTCGATCAGCCGCGTGCCGATCAGCGCCGTCAACGGACTGATGCTCCAGCAATTGATGCGCAAAGCCGCCGCGACCTGGCCGGCTATGGTGCGTGGCGCGATGACGAAGCCGAGGCGCAGACCTGGCGCCAGGCATTTCGACAAGGCGCCGATATGCACGGTCAGTTCGGGCTCGATGCTGGCCAGCGATGGCGGCGGATTGTCCGCCAGCGGCCGATAGACGTCGTCCTCGATGATGAGGACGTTGTGGCGCCGGGCGACCGCCACCAGTTCGTGCCGGCGCTGTTCGCTGAGCGTGATGGTGGTCGGATTGTGCAGCGTCGGCACCAGGAACACCGAGCGTGGGCGCAGTTGCGCGCAGGCTGCCTCGAATGCGTCGGGCCGCATGCCGCCACGGTCCATGCTGACGCCCCGGAGATCGAGCCCATGCACGCGACACAGCGCATTGATGCCTTGATAAGTGACCTCGTCGGCGAGCACGACCTCGCCCTGCCTGGTCACCGCGCCGAGCACGCAGTCCAGCCCATGCTGGGCGCCGGCCGCCAGCACCACGCGGCCGGGATCGCCGTCGCCGGCCACCGGCCGCATCCATTCGGCAATCGCCGCCCTCGCCCATAGCGGTCCCTCGGGCGGATGGTAGTCCTGCAGCGTCGGGTAATAGCGGTCCTTCGAAAGACGCGGCAAAAGCAGCGCCAGCGCGTCGAGATAGGCCGAGGTTGCCGGCCGGTTGACGGAAAGGTCGATGACGCCGGTGTCGTCGCTCGGCGCCGAGACGAAGCCCGGCCTTTCGCCGGTGTCGCGGGCAGCGACCGTGGTGCCGCGCCCCGGCCGCGCTTCGAGCAGGCCGCGCTGCTGCAGCGTCGACAGGGCGCGCGTCACCGTGGTGACGTTGATGCCCAGCGCCCGCGCGATCTCGCGCTGCGGCGGCAGCCGGTCGCCGACGGCGAGCGTGCCCGCAGCGATGCGTTCGGCAATCGCATCGGCAAGGCGGCGATAGACCGGACCTTCTTCCGAGGCGAGCTGGAGGTCTTGGAGCATGCGGCTTTCGGTGGGTTGATACGATCTGGCTACCCGGCGCATCTAGCATAAGACAATGCTCCGGACAATAGCGCTTGTCTGGCTCTCAATTCGAAACATGGCTGCCTAAAACTCACACAATCACATAAAAAGCCGCTTGACGGGCAAACTTGTCTGCATCTATGGTCCATCAGACATTGATTGTGTGAGCATACAAGTTTGGATAGCCGCCCTTGCGCGGCCAGCGTCATACGAGACCGGACATGCACGGCAAGCAACAGCTCGTTTCGACTCGCGGCCCCTGTAGCCGCACAGAAGAAGCCTGCCGGTGATGGGCAAAGCGGCAGCCTTGTCGGTCGAAAGCGCTGGGCCTGGCGCCGATGCCGGCCGCCACGGGTTCGTCGAGTTCGTCGACGTCGAGAAATCCTATGATGGCCGTGCCTTCGCGGTGACGCGGCTGAACCTCAGCGTCGCCCGCGGTGAATTCCTCACCCTTCTCGGCCCCTCCGGCTCCGGCAAGACGACGACGCTCAACATGCTTGCCGGGTTCGAGCGGCCGACGAGCGGCGTCATCACGCTGGAAGGCCGCTCGGTCGACCGGTTGCCGCCCTATGAGCGCAACATCGGCATGGTGTTCCAGAACTACGCGCTGTTCCCGCACATGAGCGTGGAGGAGAACGTCGCCTTCCCGCTCTCGGTGCGCAAGATCGACAAGCCGGACATCGCTGCCCGCGTCAGCCGCGCGCTCGACATGGTGCGGCTCAAGCAGTTCGGCGACCGGCGACCGGCGCAGCTTTCCGGCGGCCAGCAGCAGCGCGTGGCGCTGGCCCGCGCGCTGGTGTTCGAGCCGAGCCTGGTGCTGATGGACGAGCCGCTCGGCGCGCTCGACAAGAAGCTGCGCGAACACATGCAGCTCGAGATCAAGCAGTTGCACACGATGCTCGGCGTCACCATCGTCTATGTCACGCACGACCAGAGCGAGGCGCTGACCATGTCGGACCGCGTCGCCGTCTTCAACAATGGCGGCGTCGCCCAGCTCGGCTCACCCGACGATCTCTACAACACGCCGCGGAGCTCGTTCGTGGCGAGCTTCATCGGCGAGAACAACACGCTGGCTGGCAAGGTCGAGCGCGTGATTGGCAAGGAATGCCGCATCGCGCTGGATGGCGGCGGAGCCATCACCGCGCAAGCCATCGGCGTCACGGACGGTGCTGCCTGCCATGTCGCCATCCGCCCCGAGCGGCTCAGCCTCGCAGCCGGCGGACACGCCGAAAACAGACTGGCGGCGACGGTCGATGGCCGCATCTATCTCGGCGACCACCAACGGCTGCTGGCCAGACTCGAAAATGGACAGGTGCTGACCGTCAAGGTCGGCCCGGAAGCGACCATGGCGAATGGGGAGCCGGTGATGGTTTCCTGCGCGCTCGGTGATTGCCGCGCCTTTGATGCCGGAACGGGCGGATCGAAGTCAAAAACAACAGGGGAGTAAGATCACATGAAAACCACAAAGACCCGGCTGTTCGCGCTCGCGGCGGCCACCGCCTGGATGGCGATAGGACATGCCGCTGTCGCCGATGAGCTGTCGATCATGGCCAGCGGCGGCGCCTGGCAGGACGCGCAACGCAAGGCGTGGTTTGAGCCGTTCAGCAAGGAAACCGGCACCAAGATCGTCGAGCAGGAATATCTCGGCGATCTCGGCAAGGTCAAAGCCATGGTCGACACCGGCAACGTGCCGATCGACCTGGTGACGGTGGAGACGGCGACCGTGCTGCAGGGCTGCGACGCCGGCATTCTCGAGCGGCTCGACTATTCCAAGATCGCGCCGCGCGAAAAGTTCATCGAAGGGTCGGCGCTCGACTGCGGTGTCGGCCTCGACGCCTATGGCGATATCCTGGCTTACGACCCGACCGTGCTGAAGGAGGCGCCGACCTCGGTGCTCGACCTGTTCGACACGAAGAAGTTTCCGGGCAAGCGCGCGATGCGCAAATTCCCGGCGCAGAATCTCGAATGGGCGCTGATGGCCGATGGCGTCGCACCCGCCGATGTCTACAAGGTGCTGGGTACGCCGGAAGGCGTCGACCGCGCCTTCAAGAAGCTCGACACGATCAAGAAGGACATCGTCTGGTGGGATGCGGGCGCGCAGCCGGCACAGCTACTCGCCTCCCAGGAAGTGGTGATGACGACGGCCTGGAACGGCCGCATCCAGAACGCAATCGACACCGACAAGAAGCCGTTCAAGATCGTCTGGAACAACCAGATCCTCGAATACGACATGATCGCCATTCCGAAGGGCGCCAAGAGCCCGGATCTGGCGTACAAATATCTGGCCTATATCAGCCAGCCGGAAAACAACGCCAAGCTCGCCAGCTACATCACCTATGGGCCGGTGCGCACCGATGCGGCGTCCTTCGTCGCGACCGACGCCTTGCCGAAACTGCCGAACGCGCCCGACCATCTGGCCGGCGCCTACCTCGTCGCCGACACCGAGTTCTGGGGCGACTATGGCGAGGATCTGGTCAAGCGCTTCAACGCCTGGCTCGCGCAGTAACGATGTCGGCGCTGCAGCCCAGCGAACTCGACCGGCCTCCGCTGGCCCGTGGCCGGTCAGCCGCCGACGCCGATTTCAAGTCGGTGTCGGCGGCGCTTCGCCGGGCCGATTTCGGCGACCGGCTTCGCTCGCTGGCGCTGGCGGCGCCGCTGCTGGTGCTTCTGGCGCTGAGCTTCGGCATCCCGATCGTGCTTTTACTGTCGCGGGCCGTCTACGACCCGACGATTGCCAATGCCTTGCCGCAGACTGCCCAGGCGCTTAGCGGCTGGAACGGCCAGGGCCTGCCCGATGACGCTGCCTTCGTGGCTCTCGCCGCGGATCTCAGGAGCAGCCAGGCCAAGGGCACCGCCTACGAACTTGCCAAGAGCCTGAACGCCCGCCTGCCCGGCGCGCGCAGCCAGGTGCTGAAGACGGTGCGCCAGCTGGAAGGCGCCGGTGACAAGCCGCCGCTCGAGGTGATGAAATCGGTGCCGTTCTGGTCGCAGCCCGGCACCTGGCCTTCTATTGCCAACGGCACCCACAGCATCACCTCGTTCTATCTCATGAGCGCGCTTGACCTGCGCTGGAACAATGATGGCGGCATCGAACGCGTGCCGCCCGAACAGGCGATCTTCCTGCAGGTGTTCATGCGGACATTCTTCGTCGCCGCCGCGGTGACGCTGGCGACGCTGATCCTGGGCTTTCCGCTGGCCTATCTCATCGCCAGCGTGCCGAAAGGCCTAGCCGCCATCCTTATCGTCGCGGTGCTGCTGCCGTTCTGGACATCGATCCTGGTGCGCACCGCCGCCTGGACGGTGCTTTTGCAGAAATTCGGTCTGGTCAACGACCTGCTGTTGTGGTTCGGCGTTGCCGAGGTCCGGCTCGACCTGATGTACAGCCGCATCGGCCTGATCATCGCCATGACCCACATCCAGCTGCCGTTCACGCTGCTGCCGATCTACAGCGTCATGCGCACCATCCAGCCGTCGCAGATGAAGGCTGCCTATTCGCTCGGCGCAAAACCCTTCACCGCGTTCAGCCGCGTCTATCTTCCGCAGGTTTTTCCAGGCGTCATGGCCGGCTGCCTGCTGACCTTCATCCTGTGCCTCGGCTACTACATCACGCCGGCGCTGATCGGCGGCGCAAGCGACCAGCTGATCAGCAACTTCATCGCCAACTACGTCAATGTCGAGCTGAACTGGGAGATGGCGGCGGCACTCAGCTTCATCCTGCTGGTGTTCACGCTGGCACTGTTCGGCATCTTCGCCCGCATCCTCGGCCTCGACCGCCTCAAGCTGGTGTAGCCATGCTCCTGTCTCCCTACCCAACGCTTGGAGAACGCATCCGCATCGGGCTGCTGTGGCTTTGGTGCGGCCTGGTCATCCTGTTCCTGATCGTGCCGATCCTGATCCCGGTACCGCTGTCGTTCAACAGCGGCACCTTCTTCATCTTTCCACTGGAGGGGATTTCGACGCGCTGGTACGAAGTCGTGCTCGGCACCCAGCGCTGGCAGGCGGCAATCGGCAACAGCCTGATCGTCGCTTTCGGCACGACGCTGATCGCGACGGCGCTGGGCACGCTCACCGCAATCGCGCTGTCCGACGACAAATTTCCCTGCCGCCGCATCGTCATGTCGCTGCTCTTGTCGCCGCTTATCGTGCCGGTGGTGATCACCGCTGTCGGCTCGTACCTGTTCTACGCCCGCGTCGGCCTGGCCAGCACCTATGCAGGCATCATCCTGGCGCACACTGCGCTTGCCAGCCCCTTCGTCGTCGTCACCGTAGGGGCGAGCCTGACCGGCTTCGACCGCAATCTGATGCGCGCCGCCGCCATCTCCGGGGCGAAACCGGTGACCTCGTTCTTCCGGGTGATGCTGCCGCTGATCCTGCCCGGTGTGCTTTCGGGTGCTGCGTTTGCCTTCGTCACCTCGTTCGACGAGGTGGTGGTCGTGCAGTTCCTGGCCAGCGCCAACCAGCGCACCATGCCGCTCGAAATGTTCATCGGGCTCCGCGAAAAACTGTCCCCGGCGATCACCGCCGCGGCGACGCTGATGATGGGGCTTTCCATCGTGCTCTTGGTCGTCGCCAATCTTCTGGCGCGGCGCAGCCAGCGGCGACCGGTTGCAGGCGCTTAGCTCGGTCCGAAACTTCCCCTCAGGCCACCGGCGTCCAGATGACGTCCTCGATTTTCTGTGCGCCGGTCGCCAGCATCGCCAGCCGGTCGAAGCCGAGCGCGATGCCGCTGGCCTGCGGCATGATGGCGAGGGCGGCGAGAAAATCCTCATCCAGCGGATAGCGCTCGCCATAGATGCGCTCTTTCTCGTCCATCTCGATGATGAAGCGCCGGCGTTGCTCATCGGCATCGGTCAGCTCGCCAAAGCCGTTGGCGAGTTCAACACCGCAGCAATAGAGCTCGAAGCGCTCGGCGACGCGCGCATCCCTGGGGCTAGGCCGCGCCAAAGCCGCCTCGGCCAGCGGATACTCGCACAGGATGGTCGCCCGCCCCTGCCCGAGGAACGGCTCGACCTTTTCCACCATCACCCGGCTGAACAAATCGGCCCAGCTGTCATCAGGCGCGGTGCGCAGCCCGGCCCGGACCAGGGCGGCGTAAAGAGCGTCGCGATCGGTGACGCCGTCGGCGGCGACCGTGGCGAGCAGATCGATGCCGGCGTGGCGGCTGAAAGCGTCCGCCACCGTCAGCCGTTCCGGCTCGGCAAACGGGTCGCAGTCGCGGCCCCGGAAAGAAAAGCGCATCGCCCCAGCCCTTGTCGCCGCCAGCGCCAGAAGGGCCGCGCAATCCTGCATCAGGCTCTCATAGGCCTCACCCACCCGGTACCATTCGAGCATGGTGAATTCGGGATGGTGCAAGGGGCCGCGCTCGCGGTTGCGGTAGACCGGACCGAGGCTGAAGATGCGCTGTTCGCCGGCGGCGAGCAGCTTCTTGCAGGCGAATTCCGGCGAGGTGTGGAGATAAAGCGGCGACCGCGTGCCGTCCGGCCCGATCGCTTGCGTGGCGAAAGCCGCCAGATGCGCCTCGTTGCCGGGCGAGACCTGCAGGGCCGCGGTTTCCACCTCGACGAAGTCGCGCCGGGCGAACCAGTCGCGCAGGCTGGCGGCGATGGCGTTGCGCAGCATCAGCCGCGGGCGGCGGTCGGCGTGGACATGCGGCGTCCACCAGGGCGAGGCATCGGGCGACGTATCGTTCATGGGGCTCAGATCATATGGAATGGGGCTGGCGGTTGCGGCCAAGATGCGCTAGTTCGCAGCGGACGGCTGCTGAAGCCGATTTGTACCAATCAACCATTTCAGGATTGTAAGCCGTGGTGAAAGTCATCGCCAGTTCGCTCCGCAAAGGCAATGTCGTCGACAAGGATGGCAAGCTTTATGTGATCCTCTTTGCCGAAAACATCCACCCAGGCAAGGGCACGCCGGTGACGCAGCTCGACATGCGCCGCATCGGCGACGGGGTGAAGGTTTCGGAGCGCTATCGTACCACCGAGCAGGTGGAGCGCGCCTATGTGGAGGAGCGCGAGCACACGTTCCTCTATCGCGACGGCGAAGGTTTTCATTTCATGAACCCGGAAAGCTACGACCAGGTGGCGGTGTCGGAAGCCGTGGTCGGCGACATGGCGCCTTACCTGTTGGAAGGCATGGCCGTGCAGGTGTCACAGTTCAACGGCATTGCCATTTCACTGGTGCTGCCGCAGCGTGCTACCTTCGAAGTGGTGGAAACCGAGCCGACGACCAAGGGACAGACGGCCTCGTCGTCCTACAAGCCGGCCGTGCTTTCCAACGGCGTGCGCACGCTGGTGCCGCCACACATCGCCCCCGGCACCCGCGTGGTGGTGATGACGGCGGATGGGGCGTATGTGGAGCGCGCGAAGGACTGAGACGCCTTCGCTCATAAGCCCTTTGGGCTATCGTCAATGATCAGGTACCGTTAGGTACGCCGGCGAAGCGCAGATTCCGCATCACTGCTTAAAGCAGTGCTCGCGGGGTTTTCCTATGCGTATCGGTCTTTCGTAAGCTCGCGCTTAAAGCCCACCCTCTAACAAAGCACCGCGATATTTTTCACGAAGCGTGTCGCAGATGGCCCCCTCGGTTCGTCCTCTGACGGAAGAAGGAGAACCCCATGCGAAAACTTATCGTCACCGAATTCATCAGCGTCGATGGCATTGCCGAGGTGGAGAAGCTGCCCGGCGTGACCTGGAATGACGAGATGAACAGGTTCAAGGAGGACGAGCTTGCCGACAGCGGCGCCATGCTTTTGGGGCGCGCGACCTATGAGATCTTTGCTGGCTCATGGCCCAAGGAAACCGGAGATTTTGCCGACCGGTTCAACGCGCTGCCGAAATATGTCGCCTCGACCAGCCTGAAGGCGCTCGACTGGAAGCCGGCCGAATTCCTGAAGGGACCCCTGCCGGAAGCGGTCAGGACGCTGATGCAAGGCAGCGGCGGCAACATCTATGTGCATGGCAGCCTCAGCGTCGCGCAGGAATTGCTGCGTCACGGTCTGGTCGACCGCGTCAGGCTGCTCAGCTACCCCGGCGCCGTCGGCCAAGGCAAACCGCTATTCCCCGCCGGCGAGCCAGTAGCGCTCGAGCTGATTTCGGCCACGCCGTTCAGCAATGGCGTTGTGGCGCTGGAGTATGCGCCTGTGGCGGCGAAGGCGTAGTTGGCTTCCATGCTTGTATGACAACAGCGCTCGACCCTAGATGATCGATCGCCGACGTCGTGCCCGCCCCTTATCCGGCCTTCTTCCCTCGCCTCCCCTTGACGGCAGCGCCATTTCTAGCCTCCAGCACCCGCTCCACCTGCCGCTTGAGCTCGTCCTTGATGTCGGCCGTCTCGTTCATCAAAGCGTCGATCTTCAGGAAATCGAGCACGCGGAATTTCGACACCGCCGGGCGGACCAGGATGTCGGGGCGGCACTGCTTCAGCTTGTTGGCGATGATCGACTGCATCATCAGTTGCGTGGCGCCGAACATCAGGTCGACGGAGGTCGGCTGCTTGCGATCGGCTTCTTCCGGCGCGCCGACCACGTCGACGCCGATGATGATGTCTGCGTCGTTCTCTATCAGGTCGAACGGCACCGGGTTGTAGATGCCGCCGTCGATCAGCAGCCTTCCGTCGCGCATCACCGGGCGGAACACGGCGGGTATCGCCGCCGACGCGGCAAGCGCCGAGTGCAGGTCGCCGTCGTCGAACACGGCGAGCTTGTGGCCGAAATAGTCCGTCGCGGTCACCTTCAGCGGGATCTTGAGCTCGGCGAAGGTTTCGGGAATGGCCTCGGGCAGGAAGGCCTTCAGGATGCGCTCGACATTGAACTGGCTGACACGGATGCCATTCTGCATGGCTTCCGCGATGGTGCCCGGCCGTGCCCGCCACATGCGGCTCGCCACTTCGGCGCGGCGGCCGAGGATCGAGCGGGCATAGTCGTGGATGTCCTTGCCGGTCATGCCCGCGGCCATGCCGGCGCCCATGATGGCGCCGATCGACGAGCCGGCTATGGCCACCGGCCTGATGCCCAGTTC
This sequence comes from Mesorhizobium kowhaii, assembly GCF_042431665.1. Taxonomy (NCBI): domain Bacteria; kingdom Pseudomonadati; phylum Pseudomonadota; class Alphaproteobacteria; order Hyphomicrobiales; family Phyllobacteriaceae; genus Mesorhizobium; species Mesorhizobium kowhaii. The sequence goes on along the minus strand of NZ_JBHLYT010000176.1, from coordinate 157,369 downwards.
GTCCAGCGCCTCGATGACGTGGATATGCGCCAACCCGCGCGCGCCGCCGCCGCCAAAGGCGATGCCGAAGGTTGGGCTCATCCCTTGCCGGCCCCGGCCAGTTTCGGTCCGATGACCATGATGGTCGGCTCAGTCGACAGCAGCTGTTTCGCCGCCGCCTTGACCTGATCGAGCGTCACCGCGTTGATGTAGCCGGCGCGGCGCTGCATGTAGTCGATGCCGAGATCGTCGAGCTGCAGCTCGACCAGCGTCGCGGCGATGGAACTCGAAGAGTCCAGATTGTTGATGGCGTAGGCGCCGATCATGTATTTCTTGGTCGCCGCCAGTTCCGCTTCGGTCGGGCCTTCCTCGGCCAGCCGCTTGACCACGTCGCGGACGATGCCCAGCGTCTCGGCCGCCCGATCCGACCGGGTCCCGGTGCTGACGACCAGCGCGTCGGCGTGGTCCTGGTTGATCAGCGAAGAGTTGACGCTGTAGGCCAGCCCGCGCTTTTCGCGCACCTCCTGGAACAGGCGCGAGGTGAAGGTGCCGCCGCCGAGGATCTCGTTCATCAGCACGGCGGCAAAGAAATCCGGCGCCTTGCGCTTCACGCCGGGATAGGCCAGCTGGAGCGCGGTTTGCGGCAGGTCGTAATCGACCTCGACATGCTGCGCCAGCTTCGGGTCGACATCGGCCACGGGAGCGAGCGCCTGGTTCTGCGGCAGGTCGCCGAACACCATGTCGAGCTTCTTCTTCAGCGTCTCGGGATCGATGGCGCCGACCACGGCGACATGCAGGCCGCCGCGCGCAAAAACCGCCTTGTGCAAGGCTTTCAAATCATCCGGCGTGATGGTGGCGATGCTCTGCCTGGTGCCCTGGTCGGAGCGGGAATAGGGATGGTCGCCATAGAGTGCGCGCGCCCATTTGTTCTGCGCGACCGTGTCGGGATCGTTCTCGCCGGCGATGATGCCGGACAGGATCTGGGCGCGGATGCGGTCGATCGGCAGCTGGTCGAAGCGCGGCTCGTTGACCGCCAGCCGCAACAGGTCGAACGCCTCGTCGCGCTGCTCGGCCAGCATGCGCATCGAGCCATAGATGCCGTCGCGGCTCTCGTCGAAGCTCATCTCGGCGCCGGCATCGTCGAGCTTGATCTGGAAGGATTCGCTGTCGAGCGGGCCGGCACCTTCGTCGAACAGACCGGTCATCAGATTGGCCAAGCCCTCCTTGCCGACAGGATCCTGCGTCGAGCCGCCGCCGAAGACGAAGCGGATGGCGACGATCGGCACGGAATAGTCCTCGACCAGCCAGGCGGTGATGCCCTTTGGCGAGGTGATGGACTGGATGTCCATGGCGCGCGCCGTGAGCGCCGGCAGGATCAGGAAGAGGATGGAGAGGAAGAGTGTTGCGAGGGCGCGCCATGCAGCAATCGTCGGCAGCGACCAATTGCGGAACTCGGCGCTCCCCCTCACCCAGCCTCCGCTTCGCTCGGCTGACCTCTCCCCAAGGAGAGGAGTTTGCCAGCGCTGGCGCCAGCTTCTTCTCCCCAGCGGGGAGAAGGTGGCCGCGAAGCGGCCGGATGAGGGGGCTGTCTCGCTCATGGGGATCGAATTCATGATCAATTCCCCACCTGTTGCTGCGGCAGCAGGTAGCCCGTCGTCGACCGGTCGAGCACCAGATAGCGCGCGGCGACGGCCTTCACCTCGTCGGCGGTGACCTTGCGGATGCGGTCGGGCCATTGCTGGACGTCCTGGACGTTGCCGCCGGTGGCCAATGTCGAGCCGTAGATGTTGGCCATGGAATCCTGCTTGTCGCGGGCAAAGATCATTGAGCGCACATAGCGGTCCTTGGCCTTTTCCAGCTCTGCCGGCGTGACGCCGTCCCTGACGATGCGCGCCACCTCGGCATCGACCGCCGCTTCGACGTCGGCGAGCTTGGCGTCGCCGCGCGGGGCGCCATAGACGGTGAAATTGGTGTCGTCGAGCATCGTGCCCTGGAAATAGGCACCGGCGTTGGACGCGATGCCTTGCTGGACGACGAGTGCCTGGTAGAGCCGGCTGCGGTTGCCGCCGCCGAGGATTTCCGCCAGCAGGTCGAGCGCTTCCGCCTCGCCCGGCTTGCCGGAATGATAGGACGGCACCACCCACTGGGTTGAAAAATTCGGCACGCTGACGCGGGCATCGGAGAGGGTGACCGTGCGCTTGGTGTTCTGCTCCGGCTCGACCGGGCGGATGCGCGGCGGCAGATCGGGGCCACGCGCCACCTTGCCATAGGTCTTCTCGGCCAGCGCCCTCACTGTGTCCGGCTCGACATCGCCGGCCACGATCAGCACGGCGTTGTTGGGCCGATAATATTTGTCGTAGAAGGCGGTGGCATCGGTCCGGTTCAGCTGCTCCATCTCCTGCATCCAGCCGATGACCGGAATGCGGTAAGGCTGGTTCTGCCACAGCGTGGCGTCGACTTCCTCGTCCAGCACCGCCTCGGGATTGTTGTCGATGCGCGAGCGGCGCTCTTCGAGGATGACGTCGCGCTCGGTCTTGATGACATCGTCGGTGAGGATGAGGTTGCGCATGCGGTCGGCCTCGAAGCTCATCATCAGCTCGAGCGCCGACGGCGCCACCGTCTCGTGGAAGGCGGTGTAGTCGTAGGAGGTGAAGGCGTTGTTGGAGCCGCCGATGTCGGAGATGGCGCGGTCGAACTCGCCGGCCGCATGGTGGGTCGTCGCCTTGAACATCAGATGCTCGAAGAAATGGGCGATGCCGGATTTGCCGGGCGGTTCGTCGGCGCTGCCGATTTTGTACCACACCATGTGGGTGACGATCGGCGCGCGGTGATCGGGGATAACGACGACCTCCATGCCGTTGTCGAGCAGGAAATCCGTCACCTTGAACTCGTTCGGCGTCGTGTTGGGCAACACGGTGCCGTCCGCCAGCACCGGGCCGGTCATGGTGAAAGCCAGCGATGTCGCCAGCAGCGTTGCGCGCAGCCATTCAACCCTGGATGTCATCAATGGCTCCGATTTCCTAGCAGGACGATAGGCAAGGTGCTGCCGACAAGCAAAGTGAATTGTTCGTCATGTTGCCGGCAAAGGCGGCGGCAAAGAGGCCGGCCTGGATGCAAGGCGTATCACGCAACCTCGATAAACCGGATCACGGTCTCGCCGTAACTGCGCTCGTCCAGCACGGAGAAGCCGGGGCCTGGCTCGAAGGGCGCCACAGCCGCCTCCTCGACCACGCACAGCGCGCCGGGGCGAAGCCAGCCGCCAGCCCTGGCCGACTGCAAGGCGCGCTCGCCGAGGCCTTTGCCGTAAGGCGGATCGGCGAAGACGAGGCCGAAAGGTGCGAGCGTGCCGGCCTCGCCAAGGCCGGTGGCATCGCGGCGGAATATCTTGGTGCGGCCGGTCAGGCCGAACGCCTCGACATTGTCGCGGATCAGGCCACGGCCTTCGGCCGATTCCTCGATGAAGACGCCGTAGGAGGCACCGCGCGACAGCGCTTCGAGACCGAGCGCGCCGGTGCCGGCGAACAGGTCGAGCACGCGCGCCCCCTCCAGTTGCTCCGCAAAGCGATGCGCCAGCACGTTGAAGACGGCCTCGCGGGTGCGATCGGTCGTCGGGCGGATAGCGCTGCTGCGGGGTGTCGCCAGGGGACGCCCGCGAAACTCACCGCCGACAATCCTCATTAGAATCCGGGCCTCATTTCGTCCTGGGACCCTTGGGGCCGCTGCGCGGCCGTTCGCCGCCACCGGCGCCGCCCGGACGCTCGCCACGCGGCTTGCCAAACGGCTTGGCGCCGGCCGGTTTGCCATAGGAGGGCTTGAACGAAGCCTTGCGCGCCTTGGCGTCAGCCGCCTTGGCGGCGTCAGCCTCAGCCCTGCCCTTGCCGATCGGCCGCGCGCCCGGTGCCATCCAGACATTGGCCTTGCGCTGGCCGGGCGGCTCGATCGGCCGCTGCTCGCGCTCGGATTTCTTGCCACCGCCCGGCTTGCCACCAAAACCACCGCGCGGCTTGTCACCAAAGCCGCCACGGGGCTTGTCACCAAAGCTGCGTTCGGGTCTCGGACCGCGTTCGCCATAGCTCTTTTCCGGCCCGGCGCCCCTGTCGGGACTTGTCGACAGCTTGCCCAGTGCCTCGTCGCGGCTGCCTTCACGGCGCTTGCGGTTCTTGATCAGCCCGCCCTCGCCGATCGGCCGGCGTTCGCCGTCGCGGGTGAATTTCGGCCGTTCCGGCTCCGGCTCGCGAATCTCGGTGCGCCGCACCGGCTTGTTGGAAAACGGCTTTGAAATCTCGGCATCGAAATTGGCGCCTGATTCCTCGACAAGACGCTCGCCAAGCTGGTCGCGCAGCACCCGGCCCTTGATCTCCAGCACATGGCCCTCGGCGAGGTCATCGAGCTGGAACGGCCCGTAGGAGATGCGGATCAGCCGAGTCACATCGAGACCAAGCGAACCGAGGATGTTCCTGACTTCGCGGTTCTTGCCTTCGCGCAGGCCGATGGTCAGCCAGGCATTGGTGCCTTGCTCACGGTCGAGCGTCGCTTCGATGGCGCCGTAAAAGACGCCGTCGACGGCAATGCCTTCACGCAGGCCGGCAAGCGCGCTTTCCTCGACCTTGCCGTGGACGCGCACGCGGTAGCGGCGCAGCCAGCCGGTGGCCGGCAGTTCGAGCACGCGCGACAAGCCGCCATCATTGGTGAGCAGCAGCAGGCCTTCGGTGTTGATGTCGAGACGGCCGATGGTCATCAGCCGCGGCAATTCAGCCGGCAGCACGTCGAAGACGGTCTTGCGGCCCTCGGGATCGCGGTTGGTGGTGACGACGCCGGCCGGCTTGTGGAACAGGAACAGGCGTGTGCGCTCGATCGGTGGGATTTCCATGCCGTCGAGATGGATGATGTCGTCGGGCATGACGTTGAAAGCCGGCGAGGTCAGCGCCCGGCCATTGACCTTGACGCGGCCGGCGGCGATCAGCTCCTCGGCGTCGCGGCGCGAAGCAAGGCCGGCACGCGCCAGCCGCTTGGCGATGCGCTCGCCTGCCTCTTCCGTCACTTCCGCGGAACGTGGACGCGGCTTGAAGCCAGCACCCGATGCCCCCTGCGGCCGATCGCTGAAGTCGCGTTTGGGGCGGTCACCACCGAAGTCACGCTTGGGGCGATCTGCGAAATCGCGCTTGGGGCGGTCAGCGAAGTCACTCTGCGCGCGGCCAAAATCTCGCTTGGGACGGTCGAAGCGCTTTTCGCCGCCCTCCGCCGCCGCAGCAGCCGGACGATCGCCGCGCGGTGCATAAGGCTTGCGCGGCCCTTCGCGCTTTTCATACGGCTTGCGTTCACCTTCGGCCGCCATCGGTCGGTCGCCACGTGGCGCATAGGGCTTGCGCGGCCCTTCGCGCTTTTCATATGGCTTGCGCTCGCCTTCGGCGGCCATCGGGCGGTCGCCGCGCGGTGCGTAGGGCTTGCGCGGCCCTTCGCGCTTTTCATATGGCTTGCGCTCACCTTCGGCCGCCATCGGGCGGTCGCCACGTGGCGCATAGGGTTTGCGCGGCGCTTCGCGCTTTTCATAAGGCTTGCGCTCGCCTTCGGCCGCCATCGGGCGGTCGCCACGCGGTGCGTAGGGCTTGCGTGGTCCCTCGCGCTTCTCAAAAGGCTTGCCTTCGGGACGCGGCCTCTTGCTGAATGGCTTGTCGCCGCCCTTGAAGTCGCGCTTCGGCCGCTCGCCTTCGGCCGCCACCGGCCGATCGCCGCGCGGTGCGTAAGGTTTCTTGGCGCCAAAGGACGGCTTGCCGCCTTTGCCGGCGGCGTCATCGCGGCTGCGCGGTCCCGAAGCTTTCGAGCCGCTCCTGACCGGACCCTTTTTGGGTCGGAACTTCTTGTCGCTGTCGTCCATGTGGCCTTTGTCCGTTTGCGCTGCTACAGCGTGGCGCATCCTTTTGGGCGCGCAACGAACGCTGTAGCACTTTTGATTTGGCGCATGATCATTTCCGAAAACCGAGTCCGATTTTCGAGGTTATGCGCTCAATAACAGGATCACCGGAGTTTGTCAGGGAAAAGTGGACACCGGTTTTTCCGGGAAGACAAACGAAAACCAAAAGCCTGGAGTGGCGAGGAGATAATCGGAATGGATATCGCGTGAAGCGGCCGGATTTCATGGCGCTGGCGCTGAAAGAGGCTGAAGGCGCCGCCTTGCGCGGCGAAGTGCCGGTCGGCGCCGTGATCGCCAGGGGCGGCACGGTCGTTGCCAGCGCTGGTAACCGCACCCGCGAGCTTGCCGATCCGACGGCGCACGCCGAGATGCTGGTCATCCGCGAGGCCTGCCGCAAACTCTCGAGCGAGCGGCTCACCGGCCATGATCTCTATGTGACGCTGGAACCTTGCGCCATGTGCGCCGGCGCCATTTCCTTCGCCCGGCTGCGCCGGCTCTATTTCGGCGCCGCCGACGACAAGGGCGGCGCGGTGATCAATGGCGCGCGCTTCTTCGCCTCGCCGACCTGCCACCACGCGCCCGATATCTATCCGGGCATGGGCGAGACCGAAGCGGCCCTGCTGCTCAAAGGATTTTTCCGGGAGCGGCGCGACTGACCCGGGCGCAGCGCCCGGCAACGCAAAAGCAACGAAGCGTAGCCCGTCTTTACAGCGACGGCAGCCAGTCGAACCAGCCGCTGCCCTTCTTGCCTTCCGCCTCTTTCTTGAGACGGCGTTGCTTCTTGTATTCGTCCTCGCCAAGCTGATCTTGCGGCGCGGTGCTGGCCGCGACGCGATACTGCACCGGCGGTTCGCTCAGATATTTGCGGGTGTTCGGGTCGCCCTGCTTGCTTTCGGCAAGGCGGCGCTGGATCTCGGCGGCACGGCCGGTGTCGGAATCGGCTGGACTCCAGCGCGGCGGGTGGCTCGATCCCGAATCCGCCATCGCCTTCTTGATCGATGCTGGATCGGTCTGCACGTCGTCGACGATCTCTGACTGATAAGCCGGATCGTTCTGATGGGCGGTGGCGTCGGCGCGCAGGCGGGCGCGGCGCTGCTCTGGCGATTCGGGCCATTCGGCGCTCGCCGTCTCGATGCTGTCCTGCGGTGCCGGCAGCGCTTCCTTCTGGCCTGGGGCCGGCTTGACCAGCGTCGGACGCGGCTTGTAGTCGATCTGTTCCTTGCGCTTCGGCGCAAACGAAAAGGCGCTGGAAATATCGCCGGCCAGCTGTTCGCCGGCGGTCTTGTCGGTGCCATAGGTCGGAGAGCCCATGCAGCCGGACAAAGCGAGGCCCGATGCGACAAGTGGCGCCAGCAGCGCCAGGCGCGCGTTATATCTCTCGGTCATGCCAAAAAGTCCCACTCTAGACAGCCTCTCGATTGCCACCGGCCTTTATGTCCGGTTCCCCATCGTCCAAGCACTTGCGACGGAAATCCGGCGACAATTTGTCTTCCGGAGTTTCGCGTGTTTACCTCAACCACTCGTTAAGGGCAACGCGCGGGCGGTTTTCGCCCGCCCGGCGTGGCATTTGTGCACCGATAGAGCCTTTCTGATAGGCCGGCCCATCAAAGCCGGCCAAGCGCCTTCAACTCGTGCAGCACCGCCGCATCGCGCGCCGAAACGTCGGGAAACGCAGCGTCCTGTCCGACATCGGCGGTGTAGCGCCAGGACCGTGCGCATTTCACCAGGCCACGGTCCTCGGCCTTCTCGACCACCACGGCGACACCCCTGACGTCGTCGAGCGTGAAGGCACCAGCCGGCGCCTCGCCATGAGCGATGACCAGATCGCTGGTGATCGCCATCTCGGCCATGTCGACATCGGATATCGCCGCTTCGAGCGCTGCATCGTTGATGGTGACGACGGGCACCGCTTCCAGCGACGAACCGATCACCTTCTGAGCACGTGCGATCTCCAGCGCACCGGTGACGACGCGTCGCACCTGCCGCACCTTGCGCCACTTTTCCGCCAGCGCCTCGTTCTTCCAGTCGGCCGGGATTTGCGGGAACTGGTCGAGATGCACCGAGACGTCGTCCGGATGACGGTCGAGCCAGGCTTCTTCCATGGTGAAAGGCAGCATCGGCGCCAGCCATTTCACCAGGCAGTCGAAGAGATGGCGCACGACCTGCACCGAGGCCTTGCGCTTCACGCTCGACGGCCCGTCACAGTAGAGGGCATCCTTGCGGATGTCGAAATAGAAGGCCGAGAGTTCCACCACCATGAAATCAAGCAGCGTGCGCGTGATGCGCTTGAATTCGAAAGCGTCGTAGCCCGAGCGCACGACTTCATCCAGCTCGGCCAGCCGGTGCAGCATCAGCCGCTCCAGCTCCGGCATCTTGTCCAGCGGCACCTCCTCGCCATCGTCATGCGCAAGCGTGCCCAGCATCCAGCGGATGGTGTTGCGCAGCTTGCGATAGGCGTCGATGTTGGTCTGCAGCACATTCTTGCCGAGCCGCTGGTCTTCCCAGTAGTCGGTCGTCACCACCCACAGGCGCAGGATGTCGGCACCCGACTGCTTGATGACGTCCTGCGGCACGACGGTGTTGCCGAGCGACTTCGACATCTTGCGCCCGTCCTCGTCCATGGTGAAGCCATGGGTGACGACGGTGTCGTAAGGCGCCCTGCCCCTGGTGCCGCAGCTTTCCAGCAGCGAGGAGTGAAACCAGCCGCGATGCTGGTCTGAGCCTTCAAGATAGACGTCGGCCGGCCATTTCAGGTCAGGACGATCCTCCAGCGTAAAGGCGTGCGTCGAGCCCGAGTCGAACCAGACGTCGAGGATGTCCATCACCTGCTTCCACATGGATGCATCGTGATTGCCAAGGAAACGCTCCTTGGCGCCGGCGGCGAACCAGGCGTCGGCGCCCTCCTGCTCGAAGGCGTCCATGATGCGCTGGTTGACCGCCTCGTCCTTCAGCACATTGCCGTCGGCATCAGCGAAGACGGCGATCGGCACGCCCCAGGCGCGCTGGCGCGACAGCACCCAGTCGGGGCGCTCCTCGATCATGGCGCGGATGCGGTTCTGGCCGGCGGCGGGCACGAAACGGGTGTCGTCGATCGCCCTCAGCGCGCGGCTGCGCAACGTCGAGCCGTCGCCGAGGTCCTTGTCCATATAGACAAACCACTGCGGCGTGTTGCGGAAGATGATCGGTTTTTTGGATCGCCACGAATGCGGATAGCTGTGCTTCAGCCGGCCACGCGCAAACAGCGCGTTGCGCTTGATCAGCTCATCGATGACCGCCTGGTTGGCGTTGCCCTTCTTGCCATTGTCGTCGATGACGCGTGCGGCTCCGTCCTCGCGGTCCGGGCCAAAACCCGGCGCGTCCTTGGTGAAGAAGCCGCCATCGTCGACGGCGAACGGAATGGCGCTGTCGATGCCGCGCGCGCGCAGATCCGCCGCGGCATCCATCCAGGCGTCAAAGTCCTCGCGGCCGTGGCCGGGCGCGGTGTGGACGAAGCCGGTGCCGGCGTCGTCGGTGACATGGTCGCCGGCGAGCATGGGCACGGGGAACTCATAGCCGCCGCCAAAACCCTTGAACGGGTGCGAAAGCGTAAGACTTCCAAGCTCTTGCGCCGAAACACTGCGAAGCCGATCCAAGGTGACCTTGGCCTTGGCAGCGGACTCGTCGGCCAGCGCGTCGGCGAAGATCAGCTTTTCGCCCGACTGTGGGCCGAACGCATTCTCGGCCGCCGTGACCTCGTAGAGGCCATAGCTGATGCGTGGCGAATAGTTGACGGCGCGGTTGCCTGGGATCGTCCATGGCGTCGTCGTCCAGATGACGACGTGGGCCTGCAACAGATCCAGCGTCCCCTCTGTCAGTTTGGTCGCGCCATCATCGACAGGCCGGACCAGGCTGACGACGGGAAACTTCACCCAAATCGTGTCGGACTCGTAATCCTGGTACTCGACCTCGGCCTCGGCAAGCGCCGTGCGTTCGACCACACTCCACATCACCGGCTTGGAGCCGCGATAGAGCTGGCCCGACATGGCAAACTTCAGCAGTTCGCCGGCGATGCGTGACTCGGCATGGAAAGCCATCGTCGTATAGGGATTCTTGAAGTCGCCGATGACGCCGAGCCGCTGGAACTCGCCGCCCTGCACCGTGATCCAGTGCGCGGCGAACTCGCGGCATTCCCGGCGGAACTCGTTGACCGGAACCTCGTCCTTGTTCTTGCCCTTGGCGCGATACTGCTCCTCGATCTTCCATTCGATCGGCAGGCCATGGCAGTCCCAGCCTGGCACGTAGTTCGAGTCATAGCCGCGCATCTGGAACGAGCGGGTGATGACGTCCTTGAGGATCTTGTTCAGCGCATGGCCGATATGGATATTGCCGTTGGCGTAGGGCGGACCGTCATGCAGCACGTATTTGGTGCGGCCGGCCGCGCTCTCGCGCAGCTTGCGGTAGAGATCCATGTCCTGCCAGCGCTGGACCAGCAGCGGCTCCTTTTCGGGCAAGCCGGCGCGCATCGGGAAATCCGTCTGCGGCAAATAAAGCGTCTTGGAATAGTCGATTGTTGAATTACTGGGCGTTTCGTCGGTCATTGGTCTGCCATGTGCATGCCCGGCGGCGAAGGGCTCGGGCGTTGAAGTCTTTGCTTTGACGCATATCGATTTCCCAAAACCGAAGCCACTTTTGGGCGAAATGCGTTGATGATCTGGAAAAAGCGCGAGAGGCCGCACGCAAGATTCCCGGCGGCTCCGGCGACCCTCAGGCCGCCCGGAACACCGGGCCGGTAATTCGTATCGTCAGCGCGTGAAGGCGCGAAAAGCTCGTCATCGGTGGGCTTTTAGCGGAGATAGGCGCAGGAATAAAGTGTCTCTCGTTCGATTCGATTACATCGTAAAATCGAAGCGGTAGGTGGTCGACACGCCGATCACGAACTGATTGCGGTCGCCGCGTTCCCTGACCAGGCTGGAATCGGCCGCCGGTCCCATCAGGCGCGAATATTCACCGAACAGGCTGGCGGTCATCGGCTCCGTCACCTTCCAGGTTATGGCGCCACCGAGGCCGGTCGATTTCAGCCCGCCGCCGGGATGATATTCGCTGAGGCCTGAGGCGACGGCCTCCTGCGCGTCGACGCCGTAATAGGCGTCGAAATACTTGGCCGAGGCGAACGACACACGCGGTCCGCCCGAAATCCTGATTGTTGGCGTCACATCGTAGAAGGCGTCAGCGGCGATATCGGCGACAAAGCCGTTATGGGCGCGAATGCCGTGGCGCAGTTCGGCGCGGGCGCGCAGCCAATCGGTCGGATAGAATTCGAAGAAGCCGCCGACCTCGCCACCCCAGCGAACCGGATCGAGGCCCTTCAGTTCATCGGCATTGTCGTCGTCACGGGAAAACAGGAACTTGCCGGTCAGACCGGCGCGAACGCCGCCATCGTCGATCAGCGCCAGCGAGATGTTGTCGTTGCGTGAGGTGAAGCGGGCCGCCGGTCCTGCCTTGCCCAGCGAGATGATCGGCGAGGCGCTGAGCAGGTATTTCTTGCCGCCCTCGAAATTCGGCGCGATCATGCCGGTGGCGCCAACGGTCAGATACCAGTCGCCGGACAGCCAGCTGCCCTCGCCCGCATTGGCAGCGCCCGCGCCACCCAGCACCGCAGCGGCCAACACCACAGAGATTTTTCCGACCGGACTCATGGCCACTCCACTAACACAACGCACACGGTTTACCGATGAAAGCTTTGGCCGTCGTTTGGTAAAATTTGATTTAAACGCGAGACATCCGATCGCGGTTTGCGGCGATCCCGCCATCGGCTGGACGTTGGCAGGCGCCGGGACTAACCTCCAGGGCGCAGTATCCCGCGACCCCCGATGGAGATGGCGACAATGACCCTGCATGGCGACGCCTTGAGAACCGCGATCGAACAGACACGGACAAAATGGGGATGGTTCGTCGCGCTCGGCGTGCTGCTGCTCATCTTCGGCGGCATTGCCTTCGGCAATCTGTTCATCGCCACCGTGGCTTCGGTCTATGTCGTGGGATGGCTGATGCTGATGGCCGGCGTCATCGAGATCGTGCATGCCTTCGGCGTCAAGACCTGGAGCCGCTTCTTCTACTGGCTGCTCAGCGGGCTGCTCTATGCCATCGCCGGATTTTTCGCCTTCGACAATCCGCTGCTTGCTTCGGCGGTGTTGACGTTCCTGCTTGCGATCGCGCTTGTCGCTTCCGGGGTGCTCCGGGCCTGGGTCGGCTACAGCCACAGGCCGGAACGCGGCTGGGGCTGGATCGTCGCGGCCGGTGTGATCAGCGCGCTTGCAGGCCTGATCATCGCCATGGGCTGGCCGGTCAACAGCCTGTGGGTGCTGGGGCTCTTTCTGGCCATCGACCTGATCTTCCAGGGTTGGACCTTCATCGCCGTCGGCCTGGCACTGAAAAAGTAGATTTTTGCCTGAGCATGATCTTATCCGAAAACCGGTTCCCACTTTTCGGGATCATGCTTAGAACGCCATGGCCGCGTCGAGCACGGAGAGCGGCCTGACGCCTGCAAGCAGCGCGCGCGCTTCGGCTTCATCGCGCTTCATCTGCGCGACCAGCGCATCGAGCCCTTCGAACTTCACCTCCGGGCGCAGGAAACCGAAGAAGGAAACCTGGCAGACCTCGCCATAGAGGTCGCCTGAGAAATCAAAGACGAAGGTTTCCAGCAGCGGCGCGCCATTGTCGTCGACGGTCGGGCGGCGGCCGAAGCTGGCGACGCCGTCGTGAAGCGTGCCGTCGGCGCGACGAAAGCGGACGGCATAGATACCCTCCTTGAGCGCAGCTTCCGCGGAAAGCCTCATATTCGCGGTTGGAAAGCCAAGCGTGCGGCCGAGCTGCTGGCCGCCCACCACCTCGCTTTCGACGGTGAAGCGATAGCCGAGTAGTCCGGCGGCCTCGGCCACCGCGCCCTCGCTCAGCAAGCCGCGGATGCGGCTCGACGATACCACCTCGGCGCCCTCGTCACGAAAGGCGTCGACGAGCGTGACGCCGAAGCCATGACGCTCGCCGGCCGCCATCAGGTAGGCCGGGCCGCCCTGACGGTCCTTGCCGAAATGGAAATCGAACCCGGTCACGGCGTGGGTAATGCCAAGGTTCTTTTCCAGCACGTCGGTCACGAATGCTTCCGCCGACAGCGAGGCGAAGTCGCGCGTGAACGGCTGCTCGACGAGCGCGGCAAACCCCAGCAGCGACAGGAGCCGCGCCTTCATCGGCGGCGGCGTCAGCACGAACAACGGCATGTCAGGCCTGAAGACCTTGCGCGGATGCGGTTCGAATGTCAGCACCAATGCTGGTACTCCGCGCCGCCCGGCCTCTGCCAGGGCTCGCTCGAGCACCGTCTGATGGCCGCGATGGACACCGTCGAAATTGCCGATCGCCACCACGCCGCCACGCAAATCGGCGGGCAGCGGCGCGGTTGCCAAAATGTGCTGGAAGGCTGCCATCGTCACCTACCGCAGTCTGGGAATGACAGCCACCGGACGATACCCATGCTTTTCCAGGAAGGTCGCCAGCCTTGCCGGATCCGGTTGCAATGCATCGCCATAATCGCGTGCATGGATGCCGCCGGACACATAGAGAACGTCGAAACCATTGTCGACCGCGCCCTTCACGTCGGTCATCATGCCGTCGCCGATGGCCAACACCTGCGAACGCTCGAGCGGCCGGCCAAGAAGCTCCGCAACCTCCTTCATCGCGACGTTATAGACCGGCGCGTAAGGTTTTCCGGCGATCAATGTGCGGCCGCCGAGCTGGGCATAGTCGCGTGCCAGCGCGCCGGCACACCAGATGATGCGCTCGCCGCGCTCGACGACGATATCGGGATTTGCACAGATGAAGGGCAGGTTCCTGGCGCGCAACCGCCGCAGAAGCTCCGTGTAGTCCTCGGGCTTTTCGACCTCGTCATCGAACAGACCGGTGCAGACGACGCCGGACGCCTCGAATTCCTCGACAAGCTCGACGTCGAGACCGTCATAGAGCGTGAAATCGCGGTCAGCGCCAATATGGAAGATTTTTCGGGGGCCCTCGGCGATCAGGTCGCGGGTCACGTCGCCTGATGTGACGACACGGTCGTAGGCTGATGGTGGCACGCCGATCGCGTTCATCTGCGCCACCACATCGGCACTTCTGCGCGGCGAATTGGTGATCAGGACAACGGGGATTGCTGCCCCTCGAGCCCTCGCCAGCGCCAAGGCTGCGACAGGAAAGTGCCTCTCGCCATTGTGCACCACACCCCAGACATCGCACAGGATTGCCGAATAAGCCTTCGACACGTCTTCGAGCGAGCCGATGATTTCAGGCGAAGCCGCCATGCCGTTTCCTTCAGTCATGATCATTGCGAGCACCGCGGCCGACGGTTCGCCGCAGCCGGTTCGGATTAGCCGAACCGCCCCGACCTGTCACCAGCTTTCGCCCGGACGCCTGCGTATCATCAGTTGATCGGCCTTTTTGCCAACGCGAGATGTCCACAGGCCCGTGAGGTGATCCACATCGGATGATGAGCGAGGTTGCCGGATTGGTTAGCGGTTGGTGAAGCGCGGACCAAGCAATCGAGCGGTTTCCCAAACCCGTCCTTCAGCGTTTTGTGGAAAGTTGACGCCTGGTCAAGAATCCGCCGGCGGGGGCCGCAGCAATATATGTATGAACTCTGGCGTCGGTTCTGCCGCGACAAACGCGGCAACTATGCTCTTATGACGGTCGTTGCGATGGTTCCGCTGATGGGCGGCCTGGCGATGGCGGTCGACTTCACCGAGATGAATCGTGAAAAGCAGGCGGTGTTGAATGCGCTCGATGCCGCCAACTTCGCCACGGCGCGACGGCTGACGGAAGGTGCGACCGACGACCAGTTGAGAGCCTATGCGCTCGACTTCTTCAACGCCAACCTCAACAACGTCGATCCCGCCAACACGACGCTCAATGTCACCTTGCCAAGCAACACCACGGGCGGCGGCTTGCTCAAGATGAGCGCGCGGCTTGACTACAAGCCCTATTTCTATCCTGCCTTCGGCCAGCTCGTCGGCAAATCCCAAACCGACGCGAACCAGAAGATCAGCTTCGACGTCACCTCGGAAGTGCGGTTGAAGAACACTCTGGAAGTTGCCCTGGTGCTCGACAATTCCGGATCGATGACCACCACCGGAACCGGCTCGGGGCAAAAGCGCATCGATCTTCTCAAAACTGCGGCCAAACAGCTGGTCGACACGCTGGCCCAGCAAGCGGCAATGATCAAGCAGGTCGAAAAGCCGGTGCAATTCGGCCTCGTGCCGTTTGCCGCCTCGGTCAATGTCGGTGCCAGCAACGGCAATGCATCCTGGATGGACACCGAAGGCCTGTCGCCGGTATCGAACGAGAACTTCGACTGGTCGACGCTGAACGCGGCGGCCAAATACGCCCAGCAGACCAACGGCATCTGGTACAAGCGCGGCTCCGGATGGGGTGCCGATGAAGGCCAGATGCTGACCCGGTTTTCGCTCTACCACGACATGAAAGTCGTCACCAACCACGAGCGTGTCACCAACAGCAAGCGCGTGGTGTGCGACGAGTACAACTCGAACAACACCTGCAAGCGAAACCACGACGAGTACGACTACATCGATTCCTATGGCCCGTTCGCCAGTTGGCAGGGCTGTGTCGAGTCCCGGCCCCACCCCTACAATGTCAACGACGCGCCGCCGTCCGGCGGCTCGGCGAACACCGGCATAGGCGTCGGCGATCCGGCAACGATGTTCGTGCCGATGTTCGCCCCGGACGAACCAGGCAATCATTGGAAGCTCACCCAGGATCCCGATGAGGCCATGCCGACAACCTATGGCGCTGTGAACAGCTGGTGGAATGACGACCCGACGAGCAGCACCGGCCAATCCCGGCTGCGCAACATGGCCAAATATTTTCAGCCGCGGCCGATCGATGCGCCGGCGCTGCCGGCTGGCAACGGTCCGAACTACAGCTGCACCACCAACCCGATCACGCCATTGACCGATGTCAGCGTCGCCGCCGGACTCACCTCGATCAAGGCAGCGATCGACCTGATGCAGCCGAATGGCGGCACCAGCGTTCCCGAGGGCATGGCCTGGGGCTGGCGGGTGGTTTCGAGCGGCGAGCCGTTCACGCAAGGTCGCCCGGAAACAGAACGAGGCAACGACAAGGTCGTGATCGTGCTGACCGACGGCGCCAACACCTACTACACGCCTTCGTCGCTCGGCTACTCCGACCCTGCCGATTCGAAGTCGACCTATGCGTCCTACGGCTATCTCAACCCCGGCTACAACGGCACTTCGGTCGGCCGCCTGTTTCTGGGCACATCGAGCGCCATTGGCCAGTTGGACTATTCGAACGGCAATTACACAGGCGCACTCAACGAGCAGATATGGCGACGCTTTGCAACAACGCCAAGGCAGCCAACATCATGGTGATGACGGTGGCGCTCGACCTGTCCACGACCAAAACCGCCGATCAAGCGGCGATCGCGGCGCTGAAATCCTGCTCGTCGAACTCGCGCTTCCGCAAGGATCCGACGGACGCGAGCAAGCCGGCCAAGCTGTTCTGGAACGCCACGGGCGCCACCTTGTCGAACGATTTCAAGGAAATCGGCAACGAATTGTCGAACCTGCGCGTCGTCAGCTGATCCGAAGGCACTAAAGCGCGTCGCGTTTGAACGGATTCAGGCGACGCGCTTTAGGTCTTTGTTTTTATGCATGTCGTTCTCCCAAAACCGGGCCACTTTTGGGCGACATGCACTGGCAGCCCTCTGGCGCAACGGCTGGCGCCGCCATGCTCTTGCGGTTGCCTGCCGGTGCGGGCAGATATTGGCCGCTCGCTTCCGTACCGCGATGCACAGGGAAACGAACAGATGCCCGAAACCGCCAACCATCTCGCCTTCGCGCTGGTCTGCCTCGGCATGGTGCTGACGCCAGGCCCCAACATGATCTACCTGATCTCGCGTTCCCTGTCGCAAGGGCCAAAGGCGGGGCTGATCTCACTTGGTGGCGTGGCGCTCGGCTTTGTCTTCTATGTGCTGGCGGCGGCATTCGGCATCACCGCGCTGCTGCTTGCCGTGCCTTATGCGTATGACGCGCTGCGCTTTGCCGGTGTGCTCTATCTCTTGTGGCTCGCCTGGCAAGCGGTGAAGCCGGGCGGACGCTCGCCATTCCAAGTGCGCGAGTTGCCGAGGGACCGGCCGCGCAAGCTGTTCGCCATGGGCCTGATGACCAATCTGCTCAATCCGAAGGTGGCCGTGCTCTATCTGTCGCTGCTGCCGCAGTTCATCAGCCTGGACAAGGGCCATGTCCTGTCGCAGCTTCTGGTGCTCGGTGCGACGCAGATATCGATCAGCCTCAGCGTCAATGCCATCATCGCGGTGACGGCCGGCTCGATTGCCACTTTCCTCGCCGGACGGCCATTGTGGCTGGTCATCCAGCGCTGGATGATAGGCACCGTGCTGATGGCGCTCGCGCTGAAGATGGCGACCGACGCGCAACGCTGAGAGCGAAACTGCAAAGCAGCGGTCGCATCGGCTATGTTGCCAGGATCGTACGGCTTGCCTACATCGGCCGCCGGATTTGCTGCGCCCGCTCCGGCTCGACCACCTTGCGGTAGAGATGCCAGGTGGCATGGCCGAGCACCGGCATGACCACTGCGAGCCCGGCAAACAGCGGGATCGAGCCGATCACCAGCAGCACGGCAACCAACAACCCCCACAGTGCCATCTGCAGCGGGTTTGCCATCACCGCGCGCGCCGAGGTCTCGATGGCCGAAACGGCGCCGACATCGCGGTCGAGCAGCAGTGGAAAGGCAACCACGGTGGTGGCGAGCACGACCACGGCGAAGACGAAACCGGCGGCGTTGCCGGCGAGGATCAGCGTCCAGCCCTTGCCGGTCGTTAGCACCTCGCGGACAAAGCTGCCGATCGATGCCGGCGGCTGGTCGCCGAACAGACCGGTGTAGATCGACTGCGCGGTGTAGAGCCACAACAGGAACAGCGCCACCAGCATGATACCGATCACCGCGATCGACGGAATCGCCGGCGAGCGGCGCACGTCGAGAGCATGCCGCCAGGAAGTGTTCATGCCGAGCTCGCGCCGGCGGCTGATCTCGTAAAGACCGAGGGCGGCAAACGGACCGACCAGTGCGAACCCCGACATCAGGGGATAGATGAGCTGGATGGCGTTGGCGCCGGACGTCCATCGCGTCAGGATCAGGCCGACGACGGGGTAGATCAGGCACAGGAACACGTAGTGCGACGGTTTTGCCCAGAAATCCTCGGCGCCGAGGCGCAGCGCATCCCTGAGATCCGCCGTGGTGATAAGGCGCACCGTGGGCTGCACGTGCATTCCGCGTGCGTCCGCCATGACATGAAAGCCGGCCATAACCTTCCTCCCGTGAGTCGGGGGCGGTCATCGCCTGGATGGCCGCCCGCAGCTGCCACTAGTAGAACGAGAGTCACGATAACAGACTTGGCGCTGGTTGTCGCCGCGTCAGTGGCCTGGAGCAGTTCCTGGTTATGTTCATCCCTCCCTGGCGCCTCTCATATGGCCGTGCCTTGGCAGGCTTTCGTTTTTGGCCGACCATTGCGCTGCATTTTAGCATTTCGCATTTTAGCATTTACTGAAATGGCCCGTAGAGACCCCTGTCGTATCGCTTGGGCTTTACAAGGTTTGGCGAGGGGCGATGTTCGCATTGAAAGGCTTCTGGTCTTCGGAGCGCGGCAACTTTGCCATGGCGACCGTTGTAGCGACGCTACCGATGATGCTTGGTGTGGCCGGCGCCATTGATCTGGTCGGCACGAGCCATGACGCCGCGCAACTACAGAACTCCCTGGACGCGGCGGGGCTGGCCATCGGCACGAAGTTCTCTCCCGATATGACGGCTGACGATGTTCGTCAGTTTGGGCTGCAATTCTTCGCCGCAAACATGAGCGCGGCCGACCCGCAGGAATATTCGGGCAGCGTCTCCGCTTTCGCGGCAACGGCCAGCGGCAGCCCAAGCGCCTACTTTATCTCGCTGTCGTCCAGTATAAGCCGCCCAAGCTTCATCGGTGACTCGGCCCCCTGGCAGGCCTACCGCACGGCCTCGGTCAAGATAAAACCTGGCGCGCAGGCCTGCGTGCTGGCGCTCGATCCGCATGCGTCCGCCGCCGTAAGCCTGCAAGGCTCGACCAATGTCTCGATGGACAGTTGCGTGATCGCGGCGAACTCGGACGCGTCCGATGCCGTCAATAGGGGCGGCTCCGCTCTGGTTTCAGCGGGCTGTGTCTCAACCGTCGGCGGCACCAGCGGGCTCTTGCCACCCAGCGCCAGTCTCACCTGCGGAACGCCGCACGAACATCAATACGCATCTTTTGATCCACTGGCCGACGTCATTCCTCCCCCCTACACATTGTGTTTGCCGGTCCCGAACGGCAAAACCTACACGCTGTCGCCCGGCACTTACTGCGACAAGACATTGTCGGGAAATATCACGCTCAATCCGGGCGTCTACATCATGCGCGGCACCACCATCAAGCCCGGGGGAAACGGCAGCCTGACTGGCCAGGGCGTGACGATATTCCTCATGGAAAGCGCGCAGATCTACATAAATGCCAATGAGACGGTGAACCTGTCCCCGCCGACCAGCGGCACTTATGCCGGCATCACTATTTTTCAGGACCACGGGAATACGTCTGCCTTGACGCTGAACGGCGGCGCAAATTCCGCGCTCAGCGGTTTCATCTACGCGCCGGACGCGCCGATTTCCTACGCCGGTAATTCTGATATGAGCGGCCAGGGCGACTGCCTCAGGCTTGTCGGCATGACGGTGCAGATGACCGGAAACTCATCCGTCAAGTCGGACTGCGCGGCGGCGCTTGGAAATCGCGCAATGTATGCCGACCGGATGATCACGCTGGTGAAATGAGAGACGCCTCCCACGTTTTGACCTGACGTCTCGGCGGCGCCGGCCGCTCACACGTCTCGATCGACACGTCGGCTGTGGAAACTTAGGCGCATCAGTTTGACGCCAGCATGATCAAGGCGTGACGCAACCACAAAACCCTGCAAAGACCCTGCGTGCCGACCATACCACGCCAATAGCTTCTGGCTGCGGCACGCAGGAAAGGCATCGATTGAACATCCGCAGCATAACCCAACCAACACAAGGGTTCCAATCGCTGTGCAGTTTCGCAATTTGATCGCCTGCCCGGCAAAAGCCATGATCGCGACTATGTCAGGCAGGCATGAGCGTTGCAAAAACCGAGAATCAACAAGCAAATTTGAACAGGCGTGTGCTGCTCAAGGCTGCCGGCCTCGTCGCGCTGGCTGGGCTGGCTGCTTGCGCCACCACGGTGCTGCCGACCGGCGAAGGCGCCGGGGTCTCCTCTTCCGCCACCAGCACATTGACCAGTATCCGCGCTTCGGCGGGGCTGCCGCCATTGGTTACCGACCCACAGCTCGAGCAGGCCGCCCTGCAGCAGGCCGGCTATATGGCGCGGCGTGGCCGCATGAGCCACACCACCGGCTGGGGCAAGGATTTTGCCTCGCGCGTCAAGGGCAATGGCATCGCAGGCGCGGCCGCCGAGAACATCGCCGAGGGCCGCTTCGATCAGCAGAAACTGTTCGATATCTGGGTTCATTCACCTGGCCATCGCCGCAACATGCTCGACCCGCGCTTCACCCGCTTTGGCCTCGCCTACGTGCGCGACGGCCGCGATAGCGCCCTGCGCTACTGGAGCCTTGTGCTCGGGAAATAGGGAGCCGGCATGTCGTCATCGGCCGCTTGTCTTCTTCGTCAAGCTGCGTGGTAGGCCGACGGCTGATCCGTCAATCCTTGTGGTTGAGCAAATTTTCGATGTCCCGTGCGGAGACCGGTTTGCTGAAATGATAGCCCTGCATTTCATCGCAATTGTTTTTGAGCAGGAAGGCGATTTGATCGTCGGTTTCGACGCCTTCGGCGATAACCCTCATGTTCAGCTTTTGACCCAACGAAATTACGGCGCTGGCAACAGCCTGATCGTTTTCGTCTTCGGCGACGTCGTTGATGAAGGATTTATCGATCTTTAGTCGCGCAACCGGAAACGTCTTGAGTGCGCTGAGGCTTGAATAGCCCGTCCCGAAATCGTCGATGGAGATCTGAACGCCCAGGCTTTGCAGTTCGTTCATCGTCGCGACCGCCAATTCTGTATCTTGCATGATGAGGCTTTCGGTCAACTCCAGCTCAAGATAGCTTGCCTCCAGGCCACTGTCCCTGAGTGCATTGACGACACGTCCGACCAGGTTCTTTTCCTTGAATTGTCGTGCCGACACATTCACGCAAACGGTCATCGGCGGCAGACCCGCGTCCTGCCAGGCCTTGTTCTGTCGACAGGCTTCATGCAGAACCCAGTCGCCGATCGGCACGATCAAACCTGTCTCCTCGGCGGTCGGGATGAACGTCATCGGCGTTACCACGCCCAGTGTCGGATGGTTCCAGCGTATCAACGCTTCTACCGCAAAGACGCGCCCCGAGCGAAGATCGACTTGCGGCTGATAGAGCAGCACGAATTCCGAGCGGGCCACGGCGTTTCGCAATTCCTCCTGAAGCACGAATTTTTCATGCGCCCTCGAGTTGAATTCGGGAGTGTAAAACTGGAAATTGTCGCGGCCGAGCTCTTTTGCGCGATACATGGCCGCATCGGCATTGGCCAGGAGTGTTTCCGAGCTCGCCCCATCCTTGGGGTAGTTTGCGATGCCGATGCTGGCCGTCGTCCTCAGGTGATGCTCTCCGATATGAACCGGCGCTGCAATCGCTGCCCGGATCATTTGCAAGGTCTCCGAAATGAGATCGACATTCGTAGGCTGGTCGAACAGAACGATGACAAATTCGTCGCCACCAAGCCGCACAACGGTATCGGTCGCCCTTACGCATTCAACCATACGGCCGGCGACAGTCTTCAGCAGTTCGTCTCCGGCATTGTGGCCCAGCGTGTCATTGACGAGTTTGAAATTGTCCAGATCGATGAACACCACTGTCACCCAGCGATCGTATCGCTGCGCGTACAAGATCGCTTGAGAAAGCCGGTCCTCCAGCAAGGCGCGATTGGGAAGCCCCGTCAGCACATCGTGATTGGCCATGAAGTGGATCTGATCTTCAGCCAGTTTGCGCTCGATCGCGATCCCGGCGATGCGCGTCGTGAAGTCAATCAGCCGAGTCTCGGCCTCGATCGGTTCGCGCACCGTCATCGAATACATCGCAAAGACACCCAACACGGCACCTTGATGCGACAGGATCGGGGTCGACCAGCACGAACGATAGCCGTAGGGCGCCACCAGCTCGCGGTAATCTTCCCAGAGGGGATCCTGCAGGATGTCGGCGACAATGACCGGCTCCCGCCGATAAACGGCGGTTCCACAGGACCCTACCTTGGGACCGATGGCGATCCCGTCGATGAGAACGGTATAGTCTTTCGCCAGGCTCGGCGCGGCGCCGTGCCGCAAATGGCTGCCGTCCTTGTCTAGCAGCAAGACGGAACCGAATATCCCCGTCAGCTGAGATTCAACGAGGCACATGAGGCGGTCGAGCACATCTTCGAGCGGAGCGCTCGTCGCTATCATCTCCAGGATGTTCGCCTGCCCGTTTCGA
This sequence comes from Mesorhizobium kowhaii, assembly GCF_042431665.1. NCBI lineage: Bacteria > Pseudomonadati > Pseudomonadota > Alphaproteobacteria > Hyphomicrobiales > Phyllobacteriaceae > Mesorhizobium > Mesorhizobium kowhaii. The sequence continues at coordinate 134,877 of NZ_JBHLYT010000176.1, read as the reverse complement.
AGGATGTCCGCCTGCTTGCGGACCGTGATGTCGTGGGCGATGCCAACCAGACCGAAGATATCATTCTGGACATTGCGCAACGGCACCTTCGTCGACGAGAGCCATTTGCCGGCGCCTGACGCATCGACAACAAACTCCTCCTCGTCGATCATCGGTTGTCCGCTATTGAGGACGTTCTGCTCGATCAGGCAAAATTTCTGCGCAAGTTCGGGGGCATGGAGATCAAAATCGGTCAAACCGATCATGTCGCTTGTCTGCTCCCGGCCACTGTCGGACGCAAGGGCGCTGTTGACCACGACGAAGCGGCTTTCGGTGTCCTTGACCCACAGATAGGCGGGCACCCAGTCGATCAGTGTTTGCAGCGAAATGCGTTCGTCCGCAATCAGACGATTCGCCGTGAGTTCCGTAATGTCCTCATGGGTGGCCACCCAACTGCCATCGGGCATAGGTTGGTGGCAGACCTGAATTGTCCGACCGTCGACAAGGTTGGCTGTCCAGACCCTCGAAGCCTTGCCCGAATTGACCGACCGGGCCAACGCGAGATAGGCGTCGGTAGCCATCGCAGATGTCCTGGCAGCGACGCGGCGTTCGATGATTTCGCTCAATATCAGGCCCGGCTGCAATTGCTCGGGCGCAATGCGGTAGATCTCCGCATAGCGACGGTTGGACAGGATCAGCCGTTCATCGGCGTCGAAAAAGCAGATGCCTTGCGAGATGTTGTCGATCACCGTCTTGAATCGGAGCGCCTGCCCTTCGAGTCCGACGATCGTAGCCCGAAGCTCGTGCTCAAGGGTTTCGTAGGAAGCAGTCGCCAGTTTTGCCAGTACGGCCAGACCGTTCGACTCGGGCGCCTTGGTGGCCAGCCTGGATGATTTCGTGACCAAACAGAGTTCCTCCGGTTTGGTGTCTGGAAAAAAACCGCTCGCTTGCAAACGGAAAGTCTGCCCATAGTGTTACTGAAATACTAATAGCAGATGAACCAGATAGAAATCGGAGCCGTGGATCCTGGATACCTGATCAAAAAGGACTGTTCTCGAACCTATTTTGAGCTTCCAGGCTCAGTATTCTTCAATATCAGGATGAATTCGGCCGACAATCGCCGCTACATGACCCGTGCCTAGCCCTACTTGGTTGTCGCCTTGAACTTCGGCGCCGAGCGCCTTTTCTCCTCGGTGCCGGAGTTTTCGAACCGCCCGAGATCGACCACCGGGAATGCAGGCTGCATGATCATGATCTCCAGACTGGTTGCCCTGGAGACTTACAGCCTCGAGGGCGACGGCATCTAGTCCATGTGGGCGGCGGCCGGTGCGCCACCGGCCGGCGCCTGTTTTGGCTTGCGCAGCAGGAAAACAAACGGAATGGAAATCAGGGTCATCACCATGAGTATTTTGAAGTCATTGACGTAGGAGATCATCATCGCCTGCAGATTGACCATACGATCAACCTCCGAAAGCGCCATTGGATCGCCGCTTGCGGCCGCCGGCGAGACCGCCCACAGATTGGGGTTGAACGGATTGATGAACGCCGAAAGCTCGGTGTGATTGACCTGCGTGTTGCGCACCATCAGAACCGTCACCACCGACACGCCAATGGACGAGCCAAGATTGCGCACCAAGCTGAACAAGGCCGTGGCATCGGTGCGGAAGCGCACGTCAAGCGTGGCGAAGGCCACGGTCGACAGCGGCACGAACACCATTCCCATTCCCAGGCCCTGGATCACGCCGGAGCTGATGATCAGCCAGTTGTCCATCTGCGGCGTGAAGCTGGACATGGTGTAGAGTGATTGCGCGGTCAGCAGAAAGCCGATGACGACGAGGATCCTGGCGTCGATCTTGCTCATGAGCCGCCCGACGACGAGCATCGAAATCATCGTGCCGACACCACGTGGCCCAAGGACAACGCCAATGGTGATGGTCGGATAGCCGAAGATGGTCGACAGCATCGGCGGCAGCAGCGACATGCTCGCCAGGATGAGTACACCCATGACGAAGATGAACGCCAGCCCGGTGACGAAATTGCGGTCGAGGAATATCTTGGGATCGATGAAGGGATGTTCGGCCGTCACCGTGTGGATGATGAACACCCAGAAGCCGGTCAGCGAAAGACCAAGCTCGATCCAGATCTCATTCGAGGAAAACCAGTCGACCTCGCCGCCCCGATCGAGCAGCAGCTGAAGCGCGCCGACGCCGAGCGATATCATGGCGAAGCCGAAGAAATCGAAACCGCGCACCCGCCGAGCAACAGCGGGCAAATAGGCGGCCATGCCGAGGAAGGCGACAATGCCGACCGGCAGGTTGATGAAGAACACCCAGCGCCAGTTGAAATTCTCGGTCAGCCAGCCACCGAGCGTCGGGCCCAGAATTGGCCCCAGCATGATGCCGGCGCCCCAGATGGCCATCGCCTGGCCATGGCGTTCCCTCGGGTTGATGTCGAGCAGGAAGGTCTGCGACAACGGCACGATCGCGGCGCCGAACACGCCTTGCATCAGCCGGAAGAACACTATGCTCTCCAGGCTCCAGGCGATGCCGCACAGCATCGAGAACACCGTGAAGCCGACCACCGCCGTCAGGAACAGTTCCTTGCGGCCGAAGCGGTCGGCCAGCCAGCCGGTGACCGGCGTCATGATGGCGGCGGCAACGATGTATGAGGTCAGCACCCAGTTGATGTTGTCCGGAGAGGCGCCGAGATCGCCGGTCATGGTCGGCAGCGCGACGTTGGCGATCGTCGTGTCGAGCGCCTGCATGATCGTCGCCAGCATGAGCGCGACCGTGATCAGGCCACGATGCGGCACTTCTTTGAAGGGTTCGGGCGTGCTCATGATGCGGAACTTCCGGCAGGTAACAAAATCGTGTACGGTGGGTTTCCGGGCGGCAAGGCCTTCCGTTGAGAGACCCTCATCGCGGTGGGACGCGATTTATCGATGTGGGGGTTACATCGACCGAAAGTCTCGATTGAGCGGATGCCTGCCGCCCGGAAACATGAGGACCGACGGGTCCGTGTCGAAGGTTTCAGATTCCGGTCGAGTCGCGACGCGGCTCCAACCAAACGCTGATCCTTCCCACTCCTCCCTTCAGACCAATCCTGCCACTGGCTTCCACCCGCTTGGTTCCCCACGGGCTTCCGCCGATTTTACTCCGCCGCCTCGCCCGCCGTGGCGTGGCCGAATATGGCGGGAAACCCGCGCGCCACGCCGGTGTCGACGGTAACAGTCGCGCTCATGCCGGTGCGCAACGCCATCTTGGCGTCGGCATCGGTCAGTTCCAAGCGCACCGGAATGCGCTGCGTGACCTTGACCCAGTTGCCGGTGGCATTCTGCGCCGGCAGCAGCGAGAACTCGGCTCCCGTGCCGGCACCGATCGCCTTGACCGTCGCCTCGAAGGTGCGCCCCGGATAGGTGTCGACTACGATCTCGGCCTTCTGGCCGGACTTCATGTCGGTGAGCTGGGTTTCCTTGAAATTGGCTTCGATCCAGGTGTCGCCGGTCTCGACCAGCGCAAACAGCGGCGTGCCGGAACCGACATACTGACCGACCTTGAACGATGAGGCCTGGCTGACGACGCCGTCGGCCGGCGCCTTGACCGTAGTCTGCGCCAGGTCGTAGGCCGCCTTGTCGCGTGCGGCGAGCGCGGCCATCACGGTCGGATGCTTGCCGGTCTCGATGTCGGGATTGCCACCAAGTGCGGCCTTGGCGCTGATGATGCCTTGCTCGGCAACGGCCAGCTGCTGCTTTGCCTTGTCGAGATCGTTCTTGGCCTGATCGAGCGACGACTTGGCGTTGATGCCCTTCTGGGCAAGGTCGGCGGCGCGGTCGAACTGCGACTGGGCGAAGGCGACCTCACTGGCATCGGACTTTTGCTGAGCCATCGACTGGCCATAGGCCGCGCGCAGCTGCTCGACATTGAGACGAGCGCCCGCCACCGCCGCGTCGGCCTGAGCCAGTGCGATCCGGTAGGGCTCAGGGTCGATGGCAAACAGCACATCACCCTGCCTGACCAGCTGGTTGTCGGCAATGTCGACCTGAACGATGCGGCCCGCCGTATCGGAAGCGATCGACACCTTGGCCTGCTGCAGATTGGCGTTCTCCGTCTCCTGGTAGCGGCCGCCGGTGACCCAGACGTAACCGCCGCCGATAGCCAGTGCCGCAGGCAGCGCAACCATCAGCAAAGAGCGGCCCAGCCGGCGCTTTTTCTTCACCGGCGCCGGGGCTGGCTGCACCGGAGGAGCAACCGCCGCCGGGGCCGCGGCCGGCTGAGCCGGCGCTTCCACTTCCAGTTCGGTCACCTTGTCGTCTATCTTGGCTACGGCGTTCATGCTGCTGCGCCCTCCGTATTCTTCACTTTTTCTATGGACGGCGTCTCGTCGTCAGTCAGGTTGCGGACCATCGCCTCAAGCCCCTCGATAAGGACGCGACGGGCTTCCGGCTTCACGCCGACCAGCGATTCCTCATAGACTTCTCCGGCAATGCTCTTGATCACGGCGTAGGCGTCACTCGCCTTGGGCGTCAGGAAGATCATGCGGACGCGGCGATCGGCGGCGTCGGAGCGACGCTCGATCCAGCCCCCCTCCTCCATGCGGTCGACCAGGCGCGAAACGCTGATCGGCTCGATTTCGAGAAGTTCGGCCAGCCGCGCCTGCGCGACACCGTCTTCCTTGGCAACGCGGACCAGAAGCCGCCATTGCGCCGAAGAAAGCCCCAAGCCACTGGCTCTCGCCTCGAAGCGCTTGCGCATCAGGCGCTGCACGTCGTGGATCAAGAAGCCCAATCTGTCTATGCCATCAGAAACCATGAGCGGCATATATAATAAGCGTGCTTATTATTCAAGATGCTGCGTTGCACCAGAAGCCGGCAAATGTGCATGACAGTCGTGCTTCGCAATCATGGTTAGCGAGTGGTGAACGTCTGGCCGGTGGCCATGGCAGTCGGCGTGACCCTTCCACCGTATCGGGGTGTGCGCACTGGGAGGCGCAGCTTCGACCGCAGCGGTCTATACTCTGGTCGCGTGTGACATATTGATGTACAGCCGCTGGTCAGGATCGGGGGATCAACGAAATGCCGACGCTTTACGCTCTCAAGCCGGCTTTCCAGGGAAGGTTGCGGCCGCTGGTCAATCGGCTGGCGGCAATCGGCGTCACCGCAAACAGCATAACCATCCTGGCGGCCCTGATGTCGATCGCGGCCGGAACGGCCATCGCGATCCTGCATGAATGGCGCTCGCTGCTGCTGCTCGTTCCCGTCGTGATGTTCGTGCGCATGGCGCTGAATGCCGTGGATGGCATGCTGGCGCGGGAACACGGGCAGGCCTCGACGCTCGGCATGTATCTGAACGAGATTTGCGACGTCGTTTCGGACCTTGCGCTGATCCTGCCGTTCGCCGCCTTTCCAGAGTTCAGCCCATGGGGCGTCATCGCCTTCGCCCTGACCGCCGTGCTGACAGAATTCGCCGGCGTGCTCGGCATCGCCGCCGGGATCGGGCGAAACTATGCCGGGCCGTTCGGCAAGAGCGACAGGGCGCTGGGCGTGGTCGCCGTGCTGTGCGCCGCCGGGCTCTGGCCGGCTTCCATCGCGCCGCTTGTGTTTCCAGCCATGGCAACGCTTTCGCTGTTGACCGCCATAAACCGGATACGCGCCGGCCTTATTGGCAACGCCAGCTAAGCATCGAGGCTTCGCCATGTCGCCAGAGGGAAAGACCATGATGCACGAACCAATCGCCGCCGCGGCTGCGGAAAACCTTGAGCGGCAAGCGCAAGAGCGTGTCTTCCGCAGCCATGACGGGACGGAGATTTTCTACCGCTTCTGGCCGGCAGCTTCCGCCAATGCCAAGGGTGCGGTGGTGCTCTTCCACCGCGGCCACGAGCATGGCGGTCGCATGGCCCATCTCGTCGACGAATTGCAGATGCCGGATCACGCCTTCTATGCCTGGGATGCCCGCGGCAATGGTCGCTCGTCCGGCGAGCGCGGCTATGCTCCTTCCTTCTCGGCCCTGGTGCGCGACATCGACTGCTTCATGCGCGAGATCGCCGCCAGGGATGGCTTTGCCACGCAGGATGTTGCGCTGATCGCGCAATCCTTCGGCGCCGTGCTCGCCGCCGCCTGGGTGCACGACTATGCGCCGAAGCTGCGTGCCATGGTGCTGGCCTCACCAGCCTTTTCGGTCAAGCTCTACGTGCCTTTCGCCAAGGAAGGCATCGCGTTCTGGCAGAAGATCAAAGGCCGCTTCTTCGTCAATTCCTACGTGAAGGCGAAATTCCTGACCCACGATCCCGTGCGCATCGCCTCCTTCGAGAGCGATCCGCTGATCACGCGGCCGATCGCCTCCAACATCCTGGTCGAACTCTATCAGCACGCGGCCCGCATCGTTGCCGACGCCCGCGCCATCACCGTGCCGACGCAGCTTCTGCTTTCGGGGAGCGACTGGGTGGTGCGCCACGGCCCGCAACACGAATTCTTCGTCAATCTCGGCAGTCGTACCAAGGAACGCCATGTGCTGCCGGGTTTCTTCCATGACACGCTGGGCGAGCGCGACCGGGCGCAGGCCCTCGACCTGATCCGGCCGTTCCTGGCAAAACAGTTCGCCGCGCCGGATGCGCCGGTCGACCTGAAGCAGGCGGATATCGCCGGCTACACGCGCGACGAGGCCGACAGGCTTGCCTCGCCGCTCGATCTTTTGTCGCCCAAGGGCCTCTATTGGGCTTTCAGCCGTGCCTCCATCCGCATGGGCGCCTGGTTCTCGTCGGGTATGAAGGCGGGCATCACCACCGGCTTCGATTCCGGCTCGACGCTGGATTACGTCTACGAGAACGACGCGCGGGGTCTTACACAGCTTGGCCGCGCCGTCGACCGCATCTTCCTGGAAGCCATTGGCTGGCGCGGCATCCGCCAGCGCAAGCTGCATCTCGAAGAACTGATCGGCTCTTGCCTGGCGACGCTCAAGGCCGCCGGCCGGCCGGCGCACATTCTCGACATCGCCGCCGGCCATGGCCGCTATGTTCTCGATGCCATCGTGAAGAGCCCCGACCAGCCGGCGAGCGTGCGCCTGCAGGATTATTCCGACCTCAATGTCCAGCTCGGCCGCAAGCTGATCGCCGAGCGGCAATTGCCGGCCAGCGTCTCGTTCCAGCGCGCAGACGCGTTTGATGCCGACATGTTCGCCTCGATCGATCCGGCGCCCGATCTCGCCATCGTTTCCGGCCTCTACGAGCTGTTCTCCGACAATGCGATGATCGCCCGCTCGCTCGGTGGGCTTGCGCACGCCATGCAACCGGGCAGCCTGTTGCTCTACACCAACCAGCCCTGGCATCCGCAGCTCGAGATGATCGCCCGCAGCCTGACCTCGCATCGCGGCGGCCAGGCCTGGGTGATGCGCCGGCGCACGCAAGGCGAGATGGACCAGCTCGTCGAAGCCGCCGGTTTCGACAAGCTCGACCAGCGCATCGACCAATGGGGCATCTTCACCGTCTCGGTCGCACGGCGCCGCTGAACAGGATGGTGTCATCGCTTGCATCCACGGTGCGTGCCGAACCTTATGGCCGGGTGGTCGTCAGGGCAGCGCTTTGGCTGGCCTTCCTGGCGCCGTTCTTCTACCTCTCCTACGGCTTCGCCAACTGGCTGGCGTCGCGGCGCGACGACGTCGGCAGCATCGTGTTCTCCTGGGAGCACAGCATCCCCTTCCTCGCCTGGACCATCGTGCCTTACTGGTCGATCAACCTGTTCTACGGACTGTCGCTGCTGCTCAACGACAGCAGGCAAGGGGTCGACCGCCTAGCAGGGCGTTATCTCACGGCGCAGATCGTCGCCGTTGCCTGTTTTATCCTGTTCCCGCTGACCGCGACGTTCGTGCGGCCTGCAACGACCGGCTTGCCAGGTTTCCTGTTTGCCGTACTTGGCGGTTTCGACAAGCCGTTCAACCAGGCGCCATCGCTGCACATCGCCCTTTTGGTGATCATCTGGGACCACTGGCGCCACCGGCTCGGCGGCCCTCTCCTGCCGCTCTGGCATGGCTGGTGCTTCCTGATCGGCGCTTCGGTGCTGACGACATGGCAACATCATTTCATCGACATCCCGACCGGCGCGCTGCTCGGGTTTTTCGCCCTGTGGCTGTTTCCGCGCACCGGCGAGTTGCCGTTTTCAGGCGCCCGGCCGACCAGCGATGCCAAGACGCGCCGGCTGGCGCTGTTCTATGCGCTGGGCGCTTTCCTTGCGCTGGCCGGTGCCGCGCTCGGCGCCTTCTTTTCCGGCGTCGCGCTCTTCCTGCTCTGGCCGGCGCTGGCGCTGGCCATCGTTGCCTTCGCCTATGCCGGGGCCGGCGCAAAGGTGTTCCAGAAGACTGCGGAAGGCTATGTGTCCCTGGCAAGCCGGGTCCTGCTTTGGCCCTACCGGCTCGGCGCTGGGGTGAATGTCGCCATATGGACGCGCAAGCTTCCGCCGCTCGTCACCGTCAGTGATGGCGTCTTTTTCGGCCGCTTTCCAACGGCAAGCGAAGCCAACGGCTTCGGCACCGTGATCGACCTCGCCGCCGAACTTGAAAAGCCGGCGGGAGCGGATTGCCGCTGGATTAGCTTTCCGATGATCGATCTGTTGCCGCCGCCGGTGACAGTACAGCAGCAGGCAGCCAGCGCGCTGGAAAGCGCGCGCCGCGACGGCACGGTGCTGGTCTGCTGCGCGCTCGGTTTTCAGCGCAGCGCAGGCGTTGTCGCCGAATGGCTGGTGGCGACCGGCAGGGCCAAGACGCCGGCGCTTGCCCGCGAGATGCTGATGGCCACCGGCCGGCCGGTTCATCTTGCCGAGGCCACGGAGCGAGCGGCGTCATGACGGGCAATGCCTACCAGGAACGCGTCGAGCGCTTCGCCCGTGTGCTGATGCAGCAGGCCGCATGGCCGGCTGCCGTTGTGGTGGCCGCAAATGTTCTTGCGCCCCTGGCGGCTTCGGCGCGCGGCGCCTTCGAGACCTTGCCTGCGGCCATTGCGCTGTCGGTCTTAGCCGCGAGCGCCGTTGCCGTGCTGGCGCTGTCGGCGCTTCTGGTGTTCGACGCGCTGTTGTTCCGGCTGATGGCCAGCCAGAATGACGAGGCTTCCGGTGGTGTCGCGGTGGATGGCATATTGGCACGCATGCGCCTGAAACCCTCCCCGTCCACGACACGCTCGCTCGACGACCGCATGGCCGGGACGCGCCGCTTGCTGTTCAAGCAGCGCGCGGCCCTGGCCCTGTTTGCCGCAGCGCTTCTGGCGGCGGGATTTTGGGCGCCGCGATGAACAAGCTTTCGCTCACGACCTTCACCTTGCTGCAGACGGTAACCTCCGTCGGCCTCTCGGCGCTGGCCTGGGTGGTGACCGGGGTGCGTCCGATCTGGAATGGCAGCCTGCCGTCCGACCGGCAGCGCATCTATTTCGCCAATCACACCAGCCATGGCGACTTCATCCTGCTGTCGGCCTGCCTGAGCGAAAAGGAGCGCGCGATCACCCACGCGGTCGCCGCCGGCGAGTACTGGGGAAAGTCGCGGCTGCGCCGCTTCATCGCCGAGGACATGCTGTCGTCGGTGCTCATCAACCGGCAATGGACGAAACCTGAAGAAAACCCGATCGAGATCATGCTGTCGGTTCTCGACCAGGGCCATTCGCTGATCCTGTTTCCCGAGGGCACCCGCAACATGACCGAGGAGCCGCTGCTGGCCTTCCGCTCCGGGCTCTACAACCTGTCGATGGCGCGGCCGGAGGTCGAGCTGATCCCGTGCTGGATCGAGAACATGTCGCGTGTGCTGCCCAAGGGCCAATTCCTGCCGGTGCCACTGCTGTGCCGCGTCGTCTTCGGCGCGCCGGTGGCGGTGGCTCCGGGCGAAGAACGCCGCGCCTTTCTCGAGCGCGCCCACGCCACGCTTCTGGCGCTCAACCCGCGCCCCGAGCGAGACGATTGATGCGCCACGAGATCTCCATTCTGATTATCGGCCTGCTGGCGGTGCTGACCACTGCCAGCATCGTCGCCGCCATACTTTCGGCGCGGGCGCCAAAGCCGCTCAGTTCAACGCTGGTCAACCTCACGCAGCGCATCAACGCCTGGTGGGTGATGGTGGTGCTGATAACGGTCGCCTTCTTCTTCGGCCGCTACGGCATGACCATCCTGTTCGCGCTGATTTCCTTCGCGGCGCTTCGCGAATTCGTGACGCTGACGCATACAAGCCGCAGCGACCATTGGGTTCTGCTCGGCATGTTCGGCATCATCATACCGTTTCAATACTGGCTGGTGTGGACCGCCTGGTACGGGCTCTTCGTCATCTTCATTCCGGTCTACTGCTTCCTGCTGATGCCGGCCATCACAGCGCTGCATGGCGACACCGAACGCTTTCTCGAGCGGATTGCGGCGCAGCAATGGGCGGTGATGATCTCGGTCTATTGCGTCAGCCATGTTCCGGCGCTGCTGACACTCAATGTGCCTGATTTCGAAGGCCGCAACCTGTTGCTGATCGCCTTCCTGATCATCGTCGTGCAAGGCAGCGACGTTCTGCAGTACATCTTCGGCAAGCTCTTCGGAAAACACCGTTTTTCGCCGAACGTCTCGCCGTCGAAAACCTGGGAAGGCCTGATCGGCGGACTGGTGTCGGCGAGCCTGCTCGGCGCGCTGCTGTCGTTTGTGACGCCCTTCTCGCCGCTGCAGGCGGCAGCCGTGGCCTTCGTCGCCTGCTCGATGGGTTTTCTGGGCGGGCTGGTCGCGTCGGCCATCAAGCGCGACCAGGGCGTCAAGGACTGGGGCCACCTGATCGAAGGCCATGGCGGCATTATGGACCGCACCGACAGCCTGGTCTTCGCTGCCCCGGTCTTCTTTCACATCGTGCGCTATTTCTGGACGGTCTGAGTCGGCAAACTCTTGCCCACCGCGATCAGGCCCACCGCGATCAGAGCCGGTTGCGGATGAGCATGGTGACGGCCGCGACAGATGCGGGTCATCAGTCCGACGAAGCCGATGACACCAGCTACCTAGACCAGGATCGCCGTCGAGAACGCGGCGACGAGAAAGGTCATCCTGCGCAAACCCTGAGGGACGCAGCAGACGTCTCCATGAGTAAGTGCCGACGCGACAAGGGTGAGGCTCATCGCTGAACCTAGCCCTTGATGGCATTATTTCCGTGCAGCCGCGCTTCTTTGAAAATCATCTGCTTTGCGTTCGCGTCGGGTGATTGCCGTGATCTCGACAGTGACGTCGGGTTCAACCGAAGAGCCGCAATCGGGCAGGACCTTCTTTGCCATGTCGACCGCTCCTTTGCCGCCCGCCGGACAGGTGAAGGTCGCGGCCCAGTCGACAACGCGGATTTCGTCGGCCGGCCTGGAGATGCGACAGAAAAAGATGGAAATGGTCAATCGAAGCGCTTGCGCAAGCGCTTCGATTAGATTAATTCATTCTCCGTGACGAATTTGGCAGCATAGAACCCACGCCGCCGCGTTCGCCTTCGGAGGACCAGCAACAGCCATTGTGCACACGTCGCGCCCGCGCTTCGTGGCGGCCTGGTGCTGCCTGTCATTTGTCAGATTGAACCGGGAGGAAAACGATGAACATCAAGCAGAATGGACTGTCTCGCCGCACCTTCATGAAGGCTTCCGCTGCACTTGGCGCGACCGCCGTGGCGGCGGCGTCAGGGGTCAAGATGGCGCGGGCCGCGCCAGCCGAACTGAGGTATTTCTACCGGGCGCCATGGCCGTCTTCGGAGGTCTACGCCAACTGGCTGATCGACGAGTGGAACAAGAAGAACGGGGATCGGGTCCATGTCACCGGCGCCAGCGTCGACGGCGAGACCTACAAGACCAAGCAGACCATCGAGCTGTCCTCGAGCAATCCACCGGACCTTTTCTATTCCTGGGAAGGCGGACGCGGCAAGGAAATCGTCGACAATGGATTCTCGGCGGATCTAACGCCCTATTATGAAAAATACGGCTGGGAAAAGAAACTCAACCCGGCCGGCGTGACGTTGTCCATCTACAACGGCAAGAAGCATTTCGTGCCGACGGAAATGTGTGCTTCCGTGGTCTGGTACCGGAAGGACATCTACGAGCAGCTTGGCCTCAAGGTTCCCACCACATGGGACGAGCTCATGGCCAACGCGCAGAAGGGCAAGGAGGCGGGCCTCGCCGCCTTCATGCTGGCCAACCAGAAGAAGTGGCCATCGCAGTTCATGTGGTCGGCAATCCTGGTCAACAAGCACGGTCTGGACGTCTATGACGGGTTGATCAACGGCACCATTCCGTGGACCGATCCGCGTGCCGTCGATGTCACGGCCATGATGCAGAAGCTGGCCACGGACGGCATGTTCGAGCCGTCGTTCAACTCGATCGATCTCGGACCTGCCATGGTGCCGTGGACGCAGGGCAAGGGCCTGCATTGGTATCAGGGCTCGTTCAATCTCGGCCGCTTCCGTGGCGACCAGCCGCAATGCTGCGTCGTTCCCATGGATTTCTTCCCGATGCCGGCATTTCCGGGCAAGAAGCCGGTGATGTCGGTGTTCGCCGAAGACACAATCATGATCCACGAAAACAGCCCCAACAAGGACGCGGCAGCGGAGTTTCTCGACTGGATGGTGTCCGACGAAGCGATGAGCAAGAAGCTCGAGATCGACAAGCCTTTCCCGTCGAACGTCAATTCCAACCTGTCGAAGCTGAGCGAAATGGAGCAGCGCCTCGGCAAGGCGATGGCCGAGTCCGGCTCCTTCACCTTCATGCATGTCGACCATGCCACGCCACCAGCGATTTCGGACAAGTTCCTCGATGGCGTCCAGGGCGTTCTGGCCGGCGCCATGTCGCCTGAAGACGCGATGAAGCTGACCGAGGACGAGGCGGCGCGCGTCAAGAAGTCGTAAGCGCGAACGAACCGGGAGAGGCGCCATGCGCCTCTCCCGTGTCTGCCACGACAGACATGTGCTTCATCGCCAAGGCCGCTATCCGAACCGCCGGAGCCGGGATGTTGGCGACGCCGCATCAACGACGCTGCCCAACCCGTTTCCTGAACCAAGGGCCGTTTCCTGAACCAATCGAAAGGCGCGACACCATGGCCAGCAGCGCAAAGCGCTTCGATGATGGCACCTTTATCGGCTACGCCCGCCAGCATGTGTTCGTAACCGTGTTCGGCGTCGCGGTGCCGCTGCTGGTGTTCGCCTGCTTCATCGGCTACCCGATCATCTACACGATCTACCTCAGTTTCTTCGAATGGAACGGCATGGCGCCGCAGAAGAAATTCGTCGGCTTCGCCAACTACGCCTACCTGTTCCACGACAAGTATTTCTACATAGCGCTGGTCAACAACGCCAAGTGGCTGGTGGTTTCGCTGGTCTTCCCCGTCTCGCTCGGTTTCCTGATCGCCTATGTGATGAAGGCGCGCCTGGTGTTTGCCCCGTCGCTGTTGCGCACCATCGTCTTCTTTCCGGTGACCATGTCGCTGATCGCGGTCGGCCTGATGTTCCTCCTGATCCTCAATCCGGTATTCGGCGCCTTCGACACCTTGCTGCGGTCGGTCGGCCTCGGCTTCCTGGTGCATGAATGGTTCGGCGACTACCGCATCGCGCTCTATACGCTGGCGGTCATTTCCGGCTGGGCATTCACCGGCATGCCGATGATCTTCTACTTCGCCGGCCTCGGCGACGTTCCGAAGGAAACATTCGACGCCGCGCGTATCGAGGGCGCGGGACATTGGCGCATGATCCGCAGCGTCGCCCTGCCCCAGCTGCGTCCTGTCACCGCGATCATCGTCATGCTCACGCTGTTCGAATCGCTGCGCGCTTTCGACCTGATCGCCGTGCTGACCAAAGGAGCGCCTTTCGGCATGACCAACGTGCTTGGCTATCTCGTCTACATGGAGAGCTTCTGGAATTCCCGCTTCGGCTACGGCGCAGCGCTCAGCGTCGTCATCCTGGTGATTGCCGGGTCGCTGGCCGCTGTCCTGCTCGGCAAGGTCCTGAAGGGTGCTTTCGATGTCTGACACGACCATGAACGCCGCTGGCCGCAGCCGCCTCCTTGCGGTTTTGCCCAAACTCGCCGCAACCGCCCTCATGCTGGTGCTAGCTGCCGTATGGCTCGGACCGCTGCTGTTGATCGTGATGACGTCGATCAAGTCGAACGCCGAATTTCTGGCGGGGCCGTTCGCCTTGCCGAAGTCGCCGACGATCCAGCCCTACATCGACGTCTGGTTTGGACTTGGGTTCGGCACGCTTTTGAGAAACAGCCTGATCTATGCGACGGCCGGGTCGGCGCTCGCGGTGGCGCTGGCGCTGGTACCCGCCTTCGCGCTCAGCCGTATGAACGTTCCCGGGCGCAAGTGGATATTCGGCCTTTTGCTGACCGGCCTCATGCTGCCGCAGCAGACGGTGCTGATCCCGCTCTACGACACGCTGCGCACATTCCACCTGCTGGATACCAAGATCGGCCTGATCATCGTTCACGGCGTCTATGGAATGCCCTTGCAGGTTCTGATCCTGCGCGGCTTCATGACGACAATTCCACCGGAAATCGAGAAGGCCGCCTATGTCGAGGGCGCGACCGACTTCCAGGTTTTCTGGAAGGTGATCCTGCCGCTGTCGGTTCCCGGCATTCTCGTCGGCTACACGCTGAACTTCATCGCCATCTGGAAGGAATTCGTGTTCGGGCTGGTGTTCCTCAACAGCGAGGACAATTTTCCGGTGACGGTCGGCATGCTGAAACTGAACAGCGACCGCTACCTCGCCGTCTTCAACCTGCCGGCCGCGGGTCTCGTCATCTCGCAGTTGCCGATCGTCCTGCTGTTCATCCTCACCTACCGGCAGATCTCGGGCGGCAATCTCTCGGGCGCCGTGAAGGGCTGATGTCCGCGGGCTTTTTGCAATAAGGAATTTGTAATGGCTGAAGTGTCCCTGAAGGACGTCGAGAAGCGCTACGCGATGGTACCGGTTCTGTCCGGGTTGAACCTGGACATAGAAGATGGCGAATTCACCGTGCTGGTAGGCCCGTCCGGCTGCGGCAAGACGACGACGCTGAACATGATCGCCGGGCTTGAATCGATCACCGGCGGCACGCTGCGCATCGGCGCGCGCGACGTTACCGGGCTGCCGCCGAAGGATCGCGACATCGCCATGGTGTTCCAGTCCTATGCGTTGTTTCCGCACATGACGGTTCGCGACAACATAGCGTTCGGCATGAAGATCAGGAAAACCCCGAAAGCCGATATCGAAACGCAGATACGGCAAGTGGCGCAGCGGCTGCACATCTATGACCTGCTCGACAGACTGCCCAAGGCCCTCTCCGGCGGTCAGCGGCAGCGTGTCGCACTCGGGCGCGCGCTGGTTCGCCGCCCCGGCGTGTTCCTCATGGACGAACCTCTGTCCAACCTCGACGCGAAAATGCGCATCGAGGCGCGCAGTTTCCTGACCAAGATGCATCAGGAGATCGGAACAACGACCGTCTATGTCACGCACGACCAGGCGGAAGCCATGACCATGGGCAGCAAGATTGTGGTCATGAATGGCGGCAAGATCCAGCAGGCGGCAGCGCCGCTCGAAGTCTACAATCGGCCTGCCAACCAGTTTGTCGCCGGCTTCATCGGGTCGCCCGCCATGAACTTCCTGCGCCTTGTGTACGATGGCAGTTCCCTGTCGGACCAGGCCTGCGGACTGCGGATCGCGGTTCCGGAGAACCGGCGCGCGGCGCTTGCTGGCCAGAAGGGAACGATGGTCACGTTGGGCGTGCGCCCAGAACATTTCAGGATCCTGCAGCCCGGCGCCATCCCAGGCGTCGATTCGATCGCGTTCAATGTCGATGTGGTCCAGCATCTCGGCCACGAAATTCTTCTCGACCTCAGCATCGGCGATCACAGGTGCATCGCGCGGCTGCCGCCCAGCGACCGTTCCAAGCTTGGGGAAAGCCGGCTGTTTTCCATCGACATGGACCATGTCCACTATTTCGACGGCGAGAGCGGCAGAAACCTCATTGATTATGGCCGACAACAATGAATAGTCGGCGCGCGGATCGGCGGCCGCGGGACGTTCCCGGGCAGACCGGCGCCGGATTGAGGTGAGGGATGGCGAGAGCGACTGTAACGATCAGCGACGTCGCTCGCCGTGCTCGTGTGTCCACGTCCACCGTATCGCATGTCATCAACGGCACGCGCCTCGTCAGCCCCGAAAAGACCGCCTTGGTGAACGAGGCGATCGCTGCAACGGGATATCAGCCGAATGCACTAGCGCGGTCACTCGCGCGCAACGTCAGCAACTATGTCGGCATTGCCATATCGGCGATCACCAATCCCTATTTCAGCGACATCATCTGCGCCATCGAGAGCGAGTGCGCGCGCCTCGGCCTGCTGGTCTTCCTCGCCGATACGCGCGACGAGCCCGGTCATGAACTCGCCGTGGTGCAGGCGTTGCAGGAGCGAAGGGTCGACGGCATCATCCTGGCCCCATGCGGCGATCCCGAAAACAAGACCGTCCGCTATCTGGAGAAGAGCGGCATTCCGACCGTGCTTGTCGACAGGTTTGCCGAGTCCGCCTTCGACCATGTCGGCGTCGAGAACAAGCAGGCCGTCGCCAATCTGGTTTCGCACATGGCAGGGCTTGGCCACAAACGGATCGGTATGATCGGGGCCCAGGCGGGGTTCAGCACCACCAGAGAGCGCATCGAAGGCTATAGACAAGGGCTCAAGCGGAACGACATCGGCTTCGACCCGGATCTCCTGCAGCCTTCGAACCAGAATTTCGAGGCCACTCAGAACGCGGTGGCATCCTTGCTGAGATTGGCAAATCCGCCGACCGGTATCATCACCGGAAACAACCTGACGACGATCGGAGCCGTGGCAGCGATCCGCAACGCAGGCCTGAGAATACCGCAAGACATATCGCTTGCCGGCTTCGACGATTTCGAGTGGGCGGATTATTTCGAACCTCGGCTGACCTTGATCGCGCAGCCCTGCAATGAGATCGGCCACAGGGCCGCGCAGATGCTTGTCGAACGGATCAACGGATTGTCCGCCGCACCACGTTCCGTGAGGCTGAAATCAACCCTTGTTGTCAGAGATTCCTGCGCCGCCCCAGCTGTTTCCTGATCCCGCATTGCGGAAGACTGATGGTCGACCGCCTTGCGCCATCCAGAGATCGCAGTCGCCTTCGATTGCACGAGAGGCGCAATTTCGATCAAACTGGCCCCGCAGAAAGACGGCAAGATGATCTGGCCAATGCGGGAAAGAGCTCGATGAACCCGACCGAAAAAGCACTGTGGTTCGTCGAGAGCCATCTGCCCGAAGCGGTCTCGCTCGACGATGTCGCGCAAAGCAGCGGCGTGTCGCGCTTTCATGTGACGCGGGCTTTCGGTGCTGCCACCGGCCGTTCGGTGATGGGCTACATGCGCTCGCGCCGGCTGACCGAGGCGGCACGCAAGCTGGCTGGCGGGGCGCCCGACATCCTCTCGGTCGCGCTCGACGCCGGCTACAACTCGCATGAGGCTTTCACCCGCGCCTTCCGCGACCAGTTCGGCACCACGCCGGAACTGGTGCGCGCACAAGGCACGCTCGACAATCTCGACCTCGTGGAGCCAATCCTGATGAACCAGTCCCTTCTTGCCAACCTCGAACCGCCGCGCTTCGAAACCAGCCGGCCGTTCCTGATCGCCGGCCTCGGCGAACGCTACAACTGCGAAACCAGCGCCGCCATTCCGATGCAGTGGCAACGTTTCGGCCCCTATATCGGCAACATTCCGGGCGAGACCGGCAACGTCGCCTATGGCGTCTGCGTCAACGGCGACGATGCCGGCAATTTCGACTACATCGCCGGCGTCGAGGTTTCCGACTTTTCCGACCTGCCGAAGGAGCTCAGCCGTGTGCGCGTGCCGGCGCAGAAATATGCCGTATTCGCCCACCGCGAGCACATCTCGACCATCCGCCGCACGGTCAACACCATCTGGAACAAGTGGTTGCCGGCCTCCGGCCACGAGATCGCGGATGCTCCCGAATTCGAGCGCTACGGCCCCGAATTCGATCCGCGGACCGGCAATGGCGGGCTGGAGATCTGGATACCGGTGAAGGCGTAGGCTCGGAGACGGGCTGGGTTCCATTAGGGAACCAGCCCGCCGAGCGGCGACCGCGAGGATTACTCCACGGTGAGAGCGACCTCATAGAGGCCGGGATGGGCTAGCCCAAGGGCCTTGTTCCGCTCAAGAAAGCCGTTTGCCTGCAGATGCTCGAAGACGTGCCGCATGGCAGCGTGATCCTGCGCCTGCGCATAGTTGACGACACGCGTGCCATCGAGACTTCGATGCAGGCTGGCGGACATCCAGCCGGGAATGCCACGGCAACTCATCGCCGCCTCCTGCAGCAGGTCGATCAGCGCCTGCTGGCCGCCCTCGGGTACGGTGAAGACGTTGATCTGGGTGATGACGCCAGTGTTGGCACGAATGATGGGCATTTTTCTTCTCCTTCGTTGGCGCCTGGCAAACGAAGGAACGCCGATCCGCGAAAACCCCGAACGCCAAGCCGGACGTAAAGCACGCCCTGGGCTTGCCGTGGGTTCCCAGATGAGAACGGAGCTTCCATCCGATGGAAGGAGCGGGCTTACCGTTTGCCGCTCCAAGGTCCTTTTCGACTCTTTTTGCATAGCATTGCCGACCGCTGGCAGCAATTGGCGTTCATCGCGCACGTATTTGGCGAAGCGGCTTGTTGTGATCGGGCCGTGGCGACCCCGTCATCCCATCGGCAGTGCCGGCCAGCGATCGGTTATCCTGCCACCGGAAAACACGGCGATCGATCCAAACTGCTGCAGCACGGCCTCGCTCTGCGTCGGGCGCAGGAACGCGTAGTCGCCGGGCTTTGCGGTCGCATCGTGGGGAAGGCCCATGAATTGCTGGTTCGAAGAGAGGCCGAGCAGGCCGCTCGTCTTCATCCCTTCGGGAAAGACCGGCTGGGCCATCCATTTGCCGCCATAGAGATAGCACCCCTTGCGCGGAAACCGGCCGAGCCCCTGCAGCAGGCAGGTGACGGCCGGCGGGCCGGGCAGCATCGGCTCGACGACCTTCAGGATCGGCGTCGCGATAAAGGCTGCCGGCTGGAAGCCTTCGAGGCCGGGCGTATCGAAATCGCTGGGCAGCACAAAGGCCGAGCCCATCGACACCTCGTTGGCCACGCTGCCATGATGAAGCAGCGCGGTCTTGCTGCCGCCGATGTTCAAGATACGGCGCTGCTCGGCGCCGAGGCACGCAACGAAGGCGGTGGCCTGTTCCGAGGCTTTCGCCAACGCCTTGGCGGGCCCGCCGAACAGGCTGGGAATATGCGGCGCATGCGCCTCGTAGGCCATGACGCCTTCGCAATGCAGCCGTTTATGAGCCGGCAGCAACTTAAGAGCCTGCGACAAGGCCTCCGGGCTGGCAAAACCGCCGCGATGCAGCCCGACATCGATCTCGAAAGCAATGCGCAACTCAGTGCCGAGTTCGGCCGCGAGCGCGCCATATGCGGCCAGCCGCTCCTGCGTATCGATCAGCCAGCACACCCGCGACCAGTCGGCGTCCCCTTTCACCAGTGCCGCCCTTGCCGCGTGGACCGGCATCGGCTTGCCATAAAGCAGATCGGCATCTGGAAATGCCTTCAACACCGCTCCGCTGATCGGCGGATGGAAAGTCATGAAGCGATTGGTGCCTAGAGCCTTGCCGATGTGCGACAGCAGAGGCAGGCAAGCGAGCGACTTGTCGACCAGCCGCACGGCAAGGCCGGGGTCAAGCCTCGCTTTCACCAGGGCAATGTTGCGGTCCAGCCGGTCGAGATCGAGCAGCAGGCAGGGCTGAAAGATGCCGGCTTCCTTCAGCGCGCCCGAAAGAGTGGCGAAATAGGCGCTCATCGTTCGATGCCGAACAGGCCTGCCAAATAGGGCGAGATGAAGCGGTTTTGCGGATCGATGTCGCGGCGCACCGCCATGGCGTCGTCCCAGCGCGGATAGAGCTTTTTCAGCTCCGCCGCCTTCAGGCTGTGCATCTTGCCCCAATGCGGCCGGCCGCCATATTTGCGGAAGATCGGCTCGGCCGCCCGCATGAACGGCAGCGGATCGCTCGCCGCATCGTGGTGGATGGCGATCGAGCAGGTCAGCCTGTTGTAGAATGGCGAAAGCCAAAACTGGTCTGGTGCGACCGAGCGCACCTCCATCGGGAAATACACCTCGGGAAAGCGCTTCTCCGTCAGTTCGATGATCTCGGCCAGTACCTTCGGCCCCTCATCGAACGGCAGATGATATTCCATCTCGTTGAACTTGGTCTGCCGGTCGCTGGCATAGACGTTGAGCCAATCCTGCACATAGTCCTCGGCCGGCACCTTCGCGACGGCGTCGCGGATCAGCCGGCGGCGGAGCGACGGTAGCCAGGCGAGCCCGGTGCGCAGCCGGCGCAGCGTCCTCAACCCACCCTCGTCATCCTCGGTCGGACGCGTGGTGGTCGCCGCCGTGCTGAAGTCGCTGGCGATGAACTGCGCATAGCCGGAAAACGGAATGTAGTAGAATTCGGCCGAACGATGCGCGGCCATCATCGTTTCGAAATCGCGCAGCATGTCGGCGATCGGCAGCACCCATTTGCGGCGGCGCAGCCGGTAGGTCGCAATGTTGTTCAGCGTCACCTCGGTCATCACGCCGAAGGCGCCGAGCGCGACGCCGACGGCATGGATCGTCTCCTGATCCCCTGCCCGCTTGAAGTCACGCAACTTGCCCAGCCCGTCGACGATCTGCACCGTTTCAAGCTGCGTGTGGTAGGCGCCGAGCGTCGGTCCCGAGCCATGCGTGGCGGTGCCGAGTGCGCCACCAATCGCCTGGCGATCGATGTCACCCATATTGGGCAGCCCCTGGCCGATGTCTTGCAAGATGTGCATCAACGAGCCGAGCCGGGTCCCTGCCCGCACGCGTGCCTGATGTTTTTCGGTGTCGTGCGAGACCAGCCCTTCCAGCTTCTCCAGGGACAGGATCGTGCCCTCGGATTTCACCAGCGGCGTGAAGGAATGACCGGCGCCAACAACGCGGACCGGGCCGGGTGCGGTGCGAACAAGATCGCCAAGCGCGCCGGCATCGGCGGGACTGGCAACCAGCCGCGGTTCTGCGGTGACGTAGCCGGACCAGTTGCTCCAGGTGTTCGACATGTCGCCTCCTCAGGCAACGGCGCGGCGATGCCGCGACACGAGGAGGAACAGGCCGAGCAGCGCCACGCTGGCAACGGCGCTGGCGGCGGCGAATTCCGGCACCGGGCGAAAATCCTTGCCGTCGATGAGCAGCGACGCCGCGATCGGGCCGATCGCCAGGCCAAAAAGCTGTGCGGCCGGCACCAGCAGCACGGCGGTGCGCGTCTCGTCGGCGGTGATCGCCAAGCGGATCTGGTAAGGCACGATGAACAAGAGGATGAAGCCCATGACCAAGGCGGCAACCCAGAATGTGGTGAGGCCAGGTCCGCTGGCGAGGACCAGCGCGCTGACAAACGCGACGGCACCGATCACGGCGATGGCAATGCGGTAGTCGATGCGCGCCTCGAACACGGTCGCCGTCATCGCGCCCAGGACCTGAACCGCGAGGCTGGCCGAGACGATCAGGCCGACGGTGCGGCCATCGATGCCGTATTGTGCGCCAAGCGGCTCCAGAAAGGCCCAGACTGCGCCGAAGAACATGAAGTAGCAGAAGACCGACAGCAGCGCGGTGATCGAAGGAACAGTCAGCACATTGGCCAGATTCTCTTCCTTGGGCAGATCAGCATAGTCACCAGGGACCGTGACGGCGACCGCCAGCGAGGCAATGCAGACGACGGCGAGAACGATGAAGCCGCCCGCCGATCCTGCGGCCGGGATGACATAGAGCGCCAGCAGCAGGGCAAGCGCACATTGCGCCAGGGTCTGCATGGTGACGAAATAGCCGCCGATGCGCTCGGCCCGCCGCGAACGCGCAATCAGTTCGGTGGCGACCGCCACCAGGCCGCCCTCGGCGAGGCCAGCCAGGGCGCGGGCCGCAATCAGCATGTTGGCGCCAGCGGCATAAGCCGTCCAAAAATTCGCCAGCGCCAGCAGGAGCAAAAGGATCGCACTTTTCCAGCGCATGTTGTGCGCCGAAAGCAGCATCGCCACAACGGCCGAGCCGATGGCGATGGCGATCATCTCGGCGGTGGCGACCAGCGCCAGTTCGTCGCCGCTGACGTGGCCTTCGGTGTAAAGGGCGCCGAGCAGCACCGGCTGCAGTCCGAGGATGAGCAGGCCGACCGAACCGATCCACAGGGCCGAGGCAAGCTGCCCCCCGGTCGGATTGCCGACCAGCCAGTCGCTGCTTCCGGTATGCGCGTCACCAGATGCCAAAGCCGCCTCCCAACGTCCCTTGCCGTGCCGCAAAAAAGCTGACAACCTATCAGTATTCAAAAACTGATACTTGATCATATTATTTTGTCAACCATGGAGCCGGAATTGTCGGGGAAGATCGGTGCATGACGGAAGCAAGGCGAACAGTGACTAGGCTCAGGCGCAAACCCAAGCAGGAGCGCAGCCGCGAGCGCATCGACGCGATCCTGTCGACAACCATGCGGCTGATCGGCGAAAAGGGCATCGACGCCGTCACCATGAAGGAAGTCGGCATGCTGGCGGGCGGGCCGATCGCCACCGTCTACCACTATTTTCCCAACAAATCGGCGATCCTGGCGATGCTCTACGAGCGGTTTTCCGAAGTCAGCCGGGCACGATTGACTGCGATCATCACCGACATCCGCGAGGCCAAGGACGTGATCGTGGCTGCCGACCGGTTGCTTGACGACTATCTCAGCCGTGTCGCCGGCGATCCGGCCATCCAGGATCTGCAGAACGCCATCCAGGCCGACAAGGCGCTCAAGAATCTCGACATCGCCGAAACCCGGCATCAAGCCAAGATGTTCTGCGACCATGTCATCGCCCTGCTCGAACCCGAGAAGCGCGAGCAGTTCGAACGCATGGTTCTCCTGATCTTCCAGCTAGCCGGTGGTGTGGTGCGCCTGGCGCTTGCCGAGGGCAAAGCGGAAAGTCGCCAGACCATCGAGGACTACCGGTCGATCATCCACACCCAACTGCGGCTCTTTCTCTAAGCAGACTCCGCTCGCTTCGCCATCGCGCCGTCCGCTTAGGTTTCTTTGTTTGCCGCAGGTTCTTGTCGCAAAACCGTAGAACACTTTTGCGGAACCTGCTCAGTGGTCGTGGCGACACCGCCTCATGCGAATTTCGCGCGTTTGCGCAGCGTGTCGCGCCTTGACACTGGCAGGCCAGCAGCCTATTTCAGCGCCACGTTAGCACTCGCCATTGGTGAGTGCTAACCATATGTCCGGCGCCGCCGGACGGAGGAACTGTTCTCACCGTTCTCATCGAGGAAGAAAAAATGGCAAAGTCGAAGTTCCGCCCGCTTCATGACCGCGTGGTCGTTCGCCGGGTCGAATCCGAATCCAAGACCGCCGGCGGGATCATCATCCCCGATACGGCAAAGGAAAAGCCGCAGGAAGGCGAGATCATCGCTGTCGGCTCCGGCGCTCGTGACGAAGCCGGCAAGCTCGTCCCGCTGGACGTCAAGGCCGGCGACCGCATCCTGTTCGGCAAGTGGTCGGGCACCGAAGTCAAGCTCAATGGCGAAGACCTTCTGATCATGAAGGAATCCGACATCATGGGCATCATCGGCTGATATCAGGCCTTTCCGTCAACTGAATTCCCGGGCTCAATCCAAGCCCTTGCCAGGAGTTAAAAATGGCTGCCAAAGACGTAAAATTCTCCCGTGATGCCCGCGAGCGCATGCTGCGCGGTGTCAACATCCTCGCCGACGCGGTGAAGGTCACGCTCGGCCCCAAGGGCCGCAACGTCGTCATCGACAAGTCGTTCGGCGCGCCGCGCATCACCAAGGACGGCGTGACCGTCGCCAAGGAAATCGAGCTTGAGGACAAGTTCGAA